>NZ_WTVS01000127.1 GCF_012911005.2 Aromatoleum toluolicum
ACGGCGCCCTGCCCGCCCTCGCCGCCTCGCCCCACGCCCACGGCGGCGTCTCGGTGGCGCAGGTCATGCGGCGTGTGATGCTCGCACTCACTCCGGCGACCCTGTTCGGCTTCTGGCTGTTCGGCTGGCCGGCGCTCAACCTCTTCGCCGTCACCATCGGCGCCTGCCTGCTCGCCGAGCGCTTCTGCGAGCGCCTGATGGGCCGCAGGAGCGGCCTCGGCGACGGCTCGGCGCTGCTCACCGGCTGGCTGCTCGCGCTGTCGCTGCCGCCCTGGGCACCCGCGTGGATCGGCCTCCTCGGCGGCGTCATCGCCATCGTCGTCGGCAAGCAGGTCTTCGGCGGCCTCGGGCAGAACCTCTTCAATCCGGCGATGGTCGCGCGCGTCGCCCTGCTCGTGTCCTTCCCCGTCGCGATGACGCAGTGGGTCGTGCCGCAGCCCCTGTTCTCGGCAGGCGCTCCCGGCTTCATCGACAGCCTGCGCATCACCGCCGAAGCGCCCGCCCACCCCGACGCCGTCACCTCCGCATCGCTGCTCGGCCACAGCAAGACCGAACTCTCACGCGGCGTCGCCGTTCCCGAGGCGATCGCCAGCGGCCCGCAGGCGCTCTTCGACTGGGCCGGCATGCGCACCGGCAGCCTCGGCGAAACCGGCGCCCTGCTGATGCTCGCGGGCGGGCTCTACCTCCTCGCCAGCGGCATCATCCGCTGGCACATCCCGGCCGCCGTGCTCGCCGGCATCGCCCTGCCCGCCCTCATCGGCCACGCCGTCGATCCGGCACGCTACCTCTCCGCCCCCCAGCACCTCCTCTCCGGCGCGGCACTCCTCGGCGCCTTCTTCATCGCCACCGACTACGTCACCTCGCCCAACACCCCGGCGGGACAGCTCATCTTCGGCTTCGGCATCGGATTCCTCACCTGGATCATCCGCAGCTGGGGCGGTTACCCGGAAGGCATGGCCTTCGCGGTGCTGCTGATGAACGCGCTGACCCCCGTGATCGACCGCTACTGCCGTCCGCGCATCCTCGGCCGCCGACGCGACGGGCGCGCGCTCGAACCCACCCCGATCGACAACACCGGAGGCGCATGATGGACACCGACGAATCTGCCGGCTTCTCGCTCGACGCGCTGCGCGACCGGCTCGCCTACCAGCCGCTGCTGCTCGGTGGCATCGCCCTCATCGCCGGCACCGCGCTCACGCTCGCCAGCAATGCGACGCGCGCGCCCATCGCCGCCGCCGAGGTGCACGACACGCAGATGACGCTCGCCCAGGTTCTGCCGCCCGGCAGTGCCGACAACGACCTGCTCGCGGACGTCCTCGAGCTGCCCGGCCCTGCCGCCGGCAGCACCCGCAGGATCCACATCGCACGCAAGGCCGGCGTCGTCACCGGCGCCGTGTTCAACGTCGCCGAGCGCGGCTATTCGGGCGAGATCCGCCTGCTGATGGCGGTCGATCCCGCCGGCAAGGTGCTGGGCGTGCGCGTCCTCAAACACACCGAAACGCCCGGACTCGGCGACAAGATCGAGATCGCCCGCAACCCGTGGATCACGAGCTTCGACGGCAAATCGCTCGGCGAACCCGCCCCCGAAAAGTGGGCCGTGAAGAAGGATGGCGGCATCTACGACAGCTTCGCCGGCGCCACCATCACGCCGCGCGCGGTGGTCAAGGCCGTCAAGGGCGGCCTCGACTACTTCGCCACCCATCGCAACGAAATCC
Source organism: Aromatoleum toluolicum (assembly GCF_012911005.2). Lineage (GTDB taxonomy): Bacteria > Pseudomonadota > Gammaproteobacteria > Burkholderiales > Rhodocyclaceae > Aromatoleum > Aromatoleum toluolicum. The sequence goes on from NZ_WTVS01000127.1 coordinate 1,716, forward strand.
TCGGAGTGCAACCATGAACGCCGCCAAACTGATGCGCGACGGCCTGTGGGACAACAACGTCGTCTTCGCCCAACTCCTCGCGATGTGCCCGACCATGGCCGTCACGACCTCCGGCACCAACGGCCTCGGCATGGGCCTCGCGACCACCGCGGTGCTGATCGTCTCCAACATCCTCGTCGCCTCGATCCGCCACGCGGTCAGCGCACAGGTGCGCATCCCCGTGTTCGTCGTCCTCATCGCGACCCTCGTCACGCTCGTCGACCTCGTCCTCAACGCCTGGCTGCACGAGCTCTACAAGGTGCTCGGCCTCTTCATCGCGCTGATCGTCGTGAACTGCGCGATCCTCGGCCGCGCGGAAGCCTTCGCGGTGCGCAACACCGTCGCCGCGTCCGCCATCGACGGACTCGCGATGGGCCTCGGCTTCACCTTCGCGCTCACCGTCATCGGCCTGATCCGCGAGATCCTCGGCAGCGCCACCGTGTTCGCGCAGGCCAGCGCGCTGCTCGGCAGCCACTTCGCCTTCCTCGAGATGAAGATCGGTGCGTGGAACGGCGCCCTGCTGATGATCCTGCCGCCCGGCGGCTTCGCCGTGCTCGGCTTCCTCCTCGCGGGCAAGCGCGCGTGGGAGCTGAAACGCCGGCAAGCCGCACATGCCACCGAATTCCACTGCTCCGTGCCCGGCCCGGCGTCGGCGTGAGCGGAACGACCAGCGAAGGAGAGCCCCATGCAAGTCGGCGTCGCCTACTCCGAACCCGGCCGGCAGGCCTGGGTCACGATCGACGTCCCGGACGAGGCCACCGTCCGCGACGCCATCGAACACTCCGGCATCCTGCGGCAGTTTCCGCACATCGACCTCGCCGCGCAGAAGATCGGCGTGTTCAGCAGGCTCGTGAAGCTCGACGCCCCGCTGCGCGCGGGCGACCGCATCGAGATCTACCGCCCCATCACGTGCGACCCGCAGACCGTCCCACGCCGCGACCTCGTGGAGGGCGACGAGGATTGAGACTGCGCCCGGGGGCGATCTCGCCGGCACTTCAGGCCGGCCTTGTTGAAGCTGCGTCACCGCCGGCCGACAAGCGCGAACGCTGATGGCTGGAGATTGCATCCACGTGATGGTTTGAAGCGAACGCGGCAATCAAGTTGATGAAGTCTGCTCGGGCAACAAATTCCTCCCCCTTCAAGGGGGAGGTTAGGAGGGGGATGGGTTTCCGCCACGTCTGCTTAACCCATCCCCACCCCAACTCAGGAGTCTGCGCCGCTGCAGCGGCGCAGAGCGGTGCTCCGCGAAACCCCGCCTCCGCCCCCTTGAAGGGGAGGGAGCAGCCTCAGAACCCGGCCTTGCGCCGCAGCCCCTCGATCGCAACGCGGTGCTCGCCCTGCGCGGTCTGGAACACCTTGAACACCTTCTGCTCGATGCCGTTCGACGCGACGAAATCGTTGTGCGCCCGCGCGAGCAACGTACGACAGGTCGCGAAGGCCGACGCGGCAGACAGGCTCTCGACTCCGCCCTCGCGCGCGAGATACTGCTGGAAGCGCTTCAGGATATGCAGGCGGCTCACCTGCACGACGGCGGCATCGTAGGGGATCGCGAAGTAATTGAGGAAATCCTCCGCGCTCTCGAGGTGCTTCAGGTCTTCAACAAGGGTATTCACGGCATCACTCCTTCGGTCAGCAGCGCACGACATTCGCGGTGGAAGCGCATCAGCTCGCGCAGATCCGGACTGCGCTTGGTCCGCATCGCATGTTCGCGCACCCGCTCGAGCACGAGGCGTGCGGTCACCGCATCGACCTCCAGCCCCAGTTCGCGGCACGCATTCACGATCGACGCCGCCCCCGAATGCTTTCCCAGCACCAGGCGATGGCTGCGCCCGACCTCGGCCGGATCGAAGCTCTGGTAATTGCCCGCATCCTTCACCAGCCCATCGACGTGGATGCCCGCCTCGTGCGTGAACACCCAGCCGCCGACAATCGGCTTGTTCGCCGCCACCGGACGTCCCGACGCCTCCGCGACCAGTTCCGAGATCACCGGCAACTGCCGCGAATCGACACCCGACTCGATGCCGTGCAGGTGGCGCAGCGCCATCACCGCTTCTTCCAGCGGCGCATTGCCGGCACGCTCACCCAGACCGTTCACCGTCGTGCTGATGTGCGTCGCACCGGCCTTCACGGCCGCCAGCGTGTTCGCGGTGGCCAGCCCGAGGTCGTCGTGCGCGTGCATCTCGATGTCCAGGTCGCTTGCCGCCCGCAGGCGTGCAATTGCCGCGTGGGTCGAAAACGGATCGAGCACGCCGAGCGTGTCCGCATAGCGGAAGCGCACCGCGCCCGCTGCCTGCGCAGTCTCCAGCACGCGGCACAGGAAGTCCGGGTCGGCGCGCGACGCATCCTCGCCCCCGACGGACACCACCAGCCCGCGCTCGCGGGCCGTGCGCAAGGTATCGCGCAGCTGTGCCAAAGCCCACTCGCGATCCCGCCCCAGCTTGCGCTCGATCTGCTGGTCCGACACCGGCAGCGCCAGATGGATGATGTCCGCCCCGCAATCGGCCGCCGCGTCGAGATCGGCCACGCACATGCGGCACCACACCATCAGCCGCGCCGGCAATTTCAGCGCGACGATCGCGCGGATCACATCGCGCTCCGCCTCGCCCATCGCCGGCACGCCGATCTCCATCTCGCGCACGCCGGCAACCGCCAGCGCCTGCGCAATCGCCAGCTTCTCGTCCGCCGTGAAGGCGACCCCGGCCGTCTGCTCGCCGTCGCGCAAGGTCGTATCGTTGATCGTCAACATGATGTGCTGCGTCCCGTGAATGGCATTGCCCTGCTACCGCAAGGACGATGCCACCCTGGCATCCGCCAGCAAATCGCCCCGCAGGCAGCGCCAGTTCGGGGGATTCACCCTCCGCCGGCCCCAGGCGGCATCCTGCCGACACGACAATTGGCACGAACCCGACACAGACAAACGTCACGTCACGAACATCGCGACGAAAATAAAAAGCGCCGGACCAGCCGGCGCTTTTTCGTGTTGCGGAAGAAACGACGCTTACAGCATCGCCTTCAGCAGCTTGGCCATCTCGGACGGGTTGCGCGTCACGGTGAAGCCGCACTCTTCCATGATGGCGAGCTTGGCGTCAGCGGTGTCGGCGCCGCCGGAGATCAGCGCACCGGCGTGGCCCATGCGCTTGCCGGCCGGCGCGGTCACGCCGGCGATGAAGCCGACGATCGGCTTCTTCATGTTGGCCTTGCACCACTGCGCGGCTTCGGCTTCGTCGGGACCGCCGATCTCGCCGATCATGATCACCGCGTCGGTGTCCGGATCGTCGTTGAACATGCGCATCACGTCGATGTGCTTCAGGCCGTTGATCGGGTCGCCGCCGATACCAACCGCCGAAGACTGGCCCAGACCGATTTCGGTCAGCTGCGCCACGGCTTCATAGGTCAGCGTGCCCGAACGCGACACGACGCCGATGCGCCCCTTGCGGTGGATGTGACCCGGCATGATGCCGATCTTGATCTCGTCCGGCGTGATCAGGCCCGGGCAGTTGGGGCCCAGCAGCAGGGTTTCCTTGCCGCCCTTGGCAACCTTCTGCTTCATCTTGTTGCGCACGACCAGCATGTCGCGGACCGGGATGCCTTCGGTGATGCAGATCGCCAGATCCAGGTCGGCCTCGCAGGCTTCCCAGATCGCGTCGGCGGCACCTGCCGGCGGCACGTAGATCACGGACACGGTCGCGCCGGTTTCAGCAGCAGCTTCCTTCACCGAGGCGTAGATGGGGATGTCGAAGATCTTCTCGCCCGCCTTCTTCGGATTCACGCCGGCGACGAAGCAGTTCTTGCCGTTCGCGTATTCCTGGCACTTCTCGGTGTGGAACTGGCCGGTCTTGCCCGTGATGCCCTGGGTGATGACCTTGGTGTCTTTGTTGATCAGGATGGACATTCACTCTCTCCTTACTTGACCGCCGCGACGATCTTGGTCGCAGCTTCCGCCATCGTGTCGGCGGAGATGATCGGCAGGCCCGACTCGGCGAGGATCTTCTTGCCGAGGTCTTCGTTGGTGCCCTTCATGCGCACCACGAGCGGGACGGAGAGATTCACTTCCTTCGCAGCAGCGACCACGCCGGTGGCGATGGTGTCGCACTTCATGATGCCGCCGAAGATGTTGACCAGGATGCCCTTGACCTTGGGGTTCTTGAGCATGATCTTGAACGCTTCGGTGACCTTCTCGGTCGTCGCGCCGCCACCGACGTCGAGGAAGTTGGCCGGCTCGGCGCCGAACAGCTTGATCGTGTCCATCGTGGCCATCGCCAGACCGGCGCCGTTCACCAGGCAGCCGATGTTGCCGTCGAGCGAGATGTAGGCGAGGTCGAACTTCGAGGCTTCGATTTCATCGGCATCTTCCTCGTCGAAGTCACGGAAATCGACGATCTCCGGATGACGGTACAGCGCGTTCGAATCGAAGTTGAACTTGGCGTCGAGCGCCTTGATGTTGCCGTTGCCTTCGAGGATCAGCGGGTTGATCTCCGCCAGCGAGGCATCGGTTTCCATGTAGCAGGTGTACAGGCGCTTCAGCGTATCCACCGCCTTGGCGACCGAGGCTTCCGGCACGCCGATACCGCGGGCCAGGTTCTCGGCTTGCGCGTCGGTCAGGCCGACCAGCGGATCCACGAATTCCTTGAGGATCTTCTCAGGCGTGCTGTGCGCGACTTCCTCGATGTCCATGCCGCCTTCGGAGGAGGCCATGATCGCGACCTTCTGCGTGGCGCGGTCGGTCAGCGCAGCAACGTAGTATTCCTTCTTGATGTCGGCGCCTTCCTCGATCAGCAGGTTACGCACCTTCTGGCCTTCGGGCCCGGTCTGGTGCGTGATCAGCTGCATGCCGAGAATGTCGTTCGCGTACTGGCGCACTTCGTCCAGCGAGCGGGCGAGCTTCACGCCGCCGCCCTTGCCGCGGCCACCGGCGTGGATCTGTGCCTTCACGACCCAAACCTTGCCGCCCAGCTCTTCGGCTGCCTTCACCGCGCCATCCACCGACACGGTATGGAAACCGCGCGGCGTCACGACGCCATACTTTCTTAGTAGTTCTTTTGCCTGATACTCATGAATCTTCATGATTGCCCTTCGATCGAAGCCGCGACGCCCTGGACGCCGCGAACAGGTTGATGGGACGCTTCGGAGCATCGCTCCGCGACATACGCCGTCTCCCTCGACCGACGCATACCGCTCCCGACCGGTCGTATGTCGCCCGGCCCGACCTATTGACCCGGACCCGAAACGGGCCTGAAGGTCGCAAGATCGCAGGATTATACCCGCAATTGCGCAGTGCAGAATCGCAACTCCCGCGCGAACCGTCCGGCCGCGCGGCGGGCCGCCGCTACTCGTCGGTTGCGGGCTTGCGGTACCACTTTGGGTAATAGCGGCGCACCGTCTCGCGCGAACTCTCCAGTGCGTGGCACCGGTCGAGTTGGAAGGGCTTCTCGACGGTGTCCTCGTTGTCGCGCCGGTAAGTCGCGAAAGTCTGCACCGCCGCCGTCGGCAGGCTCATCAGCAGCTCCGTCACGTGCGAGCAACCGCGCACGTCGGCGAACATCTCCCCGACGTTGCGGCGAAAGCCGGCGATCAGGTTGAGCCCGACCAGCCGCCCATAGGCGGGCCCGATCGTGTCGCATTCACCCTCATAGGGGACACGATCGGAACACGCCTCGGCGTCGACGATGTTGAATGCCTCGTCGATCGTGATGCGCACGCGCATCTCGTGCACGGGATCGCCGGCGCGTCGCACTCCGGACGCGAGCGGATAATCGACGGCCTTCGTGTCGCGCAGGCAGGCATCGAGCTCCAGCAGGCCATCGTCGCGGCGAAAACCCTCGACCGTGATCTGGCGCAGATGCGCCGGACTGCGTGCGCACTTGGGAGGAGAGAGCGGCATCGGACGTACGGCAACGTATGGAAAATCACATGTTACCGCGAATCGGGACGATGCCCGCGCGCCAACGCGCCCATTTCGGTCGGCGCGGCGCCGTCGTCCACCCGCGAGCGCACCTGAATTACCGGATGTCATAAGCTCAGGGTAAGATCTGCGGTTTTCGGCGGGCAGCGGGAATGCAAATTCGTTACAATGCTCCGCAAAGATTTGATACAAGATATGGCTTTACGCCCGGGCTCTCGCCAGCATAAGAACGGACGATGACAAGACAGCAGTGCCTGCACCCGAGTGATTACGCGCCCCTGCTTCTGGCGGCGCTGCTGGCGTTCGCGCCGACGCCATCCGGTGCCTTCGTTCTCGGCGAACCCATTCCCCTGTCGAAGATCGGCGAACCCCTCAAGATCGAGATCCCCATCCTCCAGGGCGACCCGGCGCAATTCGGCGAGTGCCTGCGTCTTGCGAACCTGCCGGCGGCATCCGACGGCCTGCCGCGGGTGCGCAATGCGCGCCTCGACCTCACCGGGCGCGGACCGAAGGCGAGGCTCGTGCTTTCGCACCGCCTGCCGAGTTTCGACCCCGCGCTGCGCTTCACCATCGAGGACCTCTGCGACAGCCGCCTGCGCCGCGAATACACGGTGCTGCTGGCCTTCCCCGACACCGCCGCCATCGCCGATGCACCCGCGGGCACGCAGAGCCCGGAACAGTCCGGCAGCGCGGTTGCCGACGCCCCCCCTCAGGAAGCGCCGCGGCGCCCCCGTTACGCGCGCCGCGCCGCCC
>NZ_WTVS01000128.1 GCF_012911005.2 Aromatoleum toluolicum
GGGTAGCGCTGGGGCGAGGGTGGCAAGGCCGGCGGGCAGGGCGTCGCGCAGGCCGGTCCACACGCGCGGAACGAGGCCCCACCCATGCAGCAGGACCAGCGGCAGCGCGCTCAAGCGGCGTGCTCCAGTTGCATCAGTGCGGTGACGAGGCGCTCGACGTCCTGATGGGTGTGCGCGGCGGTCAGGGAAATGCGCAGGCGGGCGCTGCCTTGTGGGACCGTGGGCGGGCGGATCGCCGGCACCCACAGGCCGGTGTCCCACAGCGCGCGTGCGGCGGCGACCGTCTCGGCGTTGTCGCCGATCACGATCGGCTGGATCGGGGTGCGCGAGGGCATCAGCTGCCAGCGCTGCAGTTTCAGCTCCGAGTGGAGCTGCTCGATCAGGGCGGCGAGGTGGCGGCGGCGCTCGGAGCCGTGCTCGATGAGGTCGAGGCTCTTCAGCAGGGCCGTCGCGAGCGCCGGAGGGGCGCCGGTCGTGAAGATGTAGGTGCGGGCCTTCTGCATCAGCCATTCGACCACGTCGGCGTGACCGGCGACGAAGGCGCCGGAGACGCCGGCGGCCTTGCCCAGCGTGCCGATGTAGACGAGGCGCCACGAAGCGAGGCCCGCTTCGCGCAGGGCGCCGCGGCCGTCGGGGCCGAGCACGCCGAAGCCGTGGGCGTCGTCGACCATCAGCCACGCGTCGAAGCGGTCGGCCAGCGCGAGCAACTCCGCGAGCGGGGCGACGTCGCCGTCCATGCTGAACACCGAGTCGGTGACGATCAGCTTGCGTTTGGCCGTGCTCGCGGCCAGCGCGCGTTCGAGCGCGCTGAGATCGGCGTGCGGGTAGCGGTGCAGGTCGGCACGCGAGAGCAGCGCGCCGTCGACGAGGGAGGCGTGGTTGAGGCGGTCGGCGAAGATGGCGTCGCCGCGGCCGACGAGGGCGGGGATTACCCCGGAATTGGCCATGAAGCCGGTCGACAGGTAGAGCGCGCGTTCGCAGCCGACGAAGGCGGCGAGCCGGCGCTCGAGCTCGTCATGCACGGTGTAGTGGCCGCTGACCAGATGCGAGGCGCCCGAGCCGCTGCCCCAGCGGTCGGCGCCAGCCTTGAGCGCTGCGGCGAGTTCGGGCTCGGCGGCGAGGCCGAGGTAGTCGTTGCTGCAGAAGGCGAGCATGTCGCGGCCGTCGACGCGTGCGTGCGGGCCGCAGGGCGTGTCGAGGCTGCGGCGCACGCGGCGCAGGGATTGGGCGTCGAGTTCGGCCAGGTCGGCCTTGAGTGAATCGAGCAGCATGAGCGGTCAGGCCAGCGCTTCGGCGAGCGCGACTGCAGCCCCGGCGACGAGGTGGGCGATGTGGTCGTCGTCGAGCACGTAGGGCGGCATGAGGTAGACGGTGTTGCCGATCGGGCGCAGCAGCACGCCGTGTTCGAGAGCGGCCGAGAAGAAGCGGCGTGAGAAGTCGGGGCGTTCGCACGCGACGTCGAACGCGAGGATCATGCCGCGCTGGCGCAGGTGGCTGACCGCCGGATGGTCGCCGAAGCGGGCGCGGACCGCGTCGCCGAGGCGCTGGGCGAGGCCGCGGTTGGCGGCGAGGACGTCGTCCTGCTCGAAGATGTCGAGCGTCGCGAGGGCCGCGCGGCAGGCGAGCGGGTTGCCGGTGTAGGAGTGGGAGTGCAGGAAGCCGCGCGTCGTCGCGTCGTCGTAGAAGGCGGCGTAGACCGTGTCGGTCGCGAGCACCAGCGACAGCGGCAGGTAGCCGCCGGAGATGCCCTTCGACAGGCAGATGAAGTCGGGCCAGATGCCGGCCTGCTCGCACGCGAAGAAGGTGCCGGTGCGCCCGCAACCCACCGCGATCTCGTCGGCGACGAGGTGCACGTCGTAGCGGTCGCACAGCGCGCGGGCGAGGCGCAGGTATTCGGGGTCGTACATGACCATGCCGGAGGCGCCCTGCACCAGCGGTTCGACGATCAGCGCGGCGGTTTCTGCGTGGTGTGCCGCGAGGTGCGCTTCGAGCGTCGCTGCGGCGCGACGTGCGACGTCGGCCGCCGATTCGCCGGGCTCGGCGAGGCGGGCGTCCGGGGTCGGCACGATGCTGCCGGCGCGTACGAGCGGGGCGTAGGCGTCGCGGAAGATCGCGACGTCGGTGACGGCGAGCGCGCCGACGGTCTCGCCGTGGTAGCTGCCGGCGAGGCTGACGAAGCGCGATTTTTCCGGCCGGCCGACATTGCGCCAGTAGTGGGCGCTCATCTTCAGCGCGATCTCGGTCGCGGAGGCGCCGTCCGAGGCGTAGAAGGCGTGACCGAGACGGTGGCCGGTGAGGGCGGCGAGGCGCTCGGAGAGCTGGACCACCGGTTCGTGCGTGAAGCCGGCGAGCATCACGTGTTCGAGCCGTTCGAGCTGGTCGCGCAGGGCAGCGTTGATGCGCGGGTTGCAGTGGCCGAAGAGGTTCACCCACCAGGAGCTGATGCCGTCGAGCAGGCGCCGTCCGTCCGCATCGATCAGCCACGGCCCCTCGCCGCGCACGATGGGCACCAGCGGCAGATGCTCGTGCTGCTTCATCTGCGTGCAGGGGTGCCAGACGGACTTGAGGGAGCGGTCGAGCAGGGAGGCGTGCATCAGGGGTTCCGGCCAAGGGGAACCATTAAATGTCGCGCAAGCGGGGTTTCGTGTCAAACCCCGGGGACAGGGCAATCGCATGATCCCGTCCAGCGCGGGGCGCCGCCGAACCGGTCAATCCGGGCGTCGGAATCGGCCCAAACGCCGCGTGGCGGGATACGCTGCGCTGCTCCCGCCCTACGATTCGGTCCAATCACCAGCAACGTCGGCACGTGCAAGCACGGGGATGGCATGAATACGGGCGCCGCTGCCGGGGTGGCGCCAGGAGAAGGCGGCCGCGGCAGGTTTTGCTAACATGTGCCATCCCCAACCCGAAGAACAGATCCCCATGATTTTCGTGATTTCCCCGGCCAAGGCGCTCGACTACGAAACGCCGCCGGTGACCGATGTGCATACGCAGCCCGACTACCTCGCGGATGCGGCCGAATTGATCGCCGTGATGCGCAAGAAGTCGCCCGCCGAAGTGTCCGCGCTGATGGATATTTCCGACCAGCTGGCGACGCTGAATGTGGCGCGCTACGAGACTTGGGCGCCGCCGTTCTCGCTCGCCAACGCGAAGCAGGCCGTGCTGGCCTTCAATGGTGACGTGTATGACGGCCTGGATGCGCCGACCCTGTCGCCGGCGGAACTCGAATGGGCGCAGGCGCATCTGCGCATCCTGTCGGGCCTGTACGGCCTGTTGCGGCCGCTTGACCTGATGCAGGCGTATCGCCTGGAGATGGGGACGCGGCTGGCGAATCCGCGCGGAAAGAACCTGTACGCCTTCTGGGGCGACAAGCTGACCGTGGCCCTGAATGGATTGCTCGCGCAGGAACGCGAGGCGGGGGCGGTGCCGGTGCTGGTCAATCTGGCTTCCGAGGAATACTTCAAGTCGGTGGTGCCGGCGAAGCTCGCGGCGCCGGTCGTGACGCCGGTGTTCGAGGACTGGAAGAACGGGCGCTACAAGATCATCAGCTTCTACGCGAAGCGCGCGCGCGGCCTGATGTGCCGCTACGCGATCTGCAAGCGCGTCGAGGACGTCGAGGGGCTGAAGGGCTTCGATCTGGACGGTTACGCGTTCGCGCCCGATGCGTCCGACAAGGACACGCTGGTGTTCCGCCGGCGTGTCGAGTGAGAGGCGGACATGAAGATCAGCCATAGCTTCGACTCCGGCGCGATCGAGGTCCTGAGCCTCGACAATCCGGAGGACATCCGCCTGCGTCTGCGCGCGGACAATGCGGCGGAGTTTCGCCAGTGGTTCCACTTCCGCGTGCAGGGGGCGGCGGGACGCAGCCTGCGCATGGTGTTCGAGAATGCCTCTGCGGCGGCGTACCCGGACGGATGGCCGGAGTACCGTTGCGTCGCGTCCTATGACCGACGCAACTGGTTCCGCGTCGCGGCGACACGCTACGAGGACGGCCAGCTGATCGTCGAGCATACGCCGGAGCACGGCAGCGTCTATTACGCGTATTTCGAGCCGTATTCCTACGAGCGCCACCTCGATCTCGTCGGATGGGCGGAGACCTCGCCCTTCGCGCATGTGGATAGCGTCGGATCGACGATCGAAGGGCGCGAGCTCGACCGCATCGTCGTCGGGCGGGAGGCGCCGGCACACCGGCCGGTGTGGATCATCGCGCGCCAGCATCCGGGCGAGACGATGGCCGAGTGGTTCATCGAAGGCCTGCTCGAGCGACTGCTCGATGCGGCGGACCCGGTCGCGCGGCGCATCCGCGAACGGGCCGTGCTCTACATCGTGCCGAACATGAATCCGGACGGCGCGATCCACGGCAACCTGCGCACGAACGCGGCGGGGCGCAACCTGAACCGCGAATGGCGCACGCCCGACGAGCAGGCGAGCCCGGAAGTCTTCCATGTGCGGAATGCGATGGAGGCGACCGGCTGCGAGCTGTTTCTCGACATTCACGGTGACGAGGCGCTGCCCTACGTGTTCTTTTCGACCGCGGAAGAGGTGCCGGGCTTCACCGCCGAGTCGGCAGCGCGGCAGGCCCGACTGGTCGCGGCTCTGTCGGCGGCAAGTCCGGACTTCCAGACCGAGCACGGCTACAAGCCCGGGCGCTTCGGCGAGGAGCTGTTGACGCTGGCGAGCAAGTGGGTGGCGCACCGCTTCGGCTGCGTGTCGCTGACGCTGGAGATGCCGTTCAAGGACAACGCGAACATGCCCGATGGGCGTACGGGCTGGAGCAGTGCGCGCAGCAAGCGGCTGGGCGCGGCGATGCTGAACGCGATTCTCGCGCATCTGGAAGGCAATTGATGCGCGATGCCGCAGAGTGAGCGGTTTTGTGGGAGCGGCTTCAGCCGCTCCCACGGACCCGGGCGGGTCCGGCCGGTACTACGCGAACAGATTGAGCAGGCCGTCCAGACCGACGTGGTCGAGGCGGCAATCGGCGATCTTGCGCAGCACCGGTTTGGCGCGGAAGGCGACGCCGAAGCCGGCTTCGGTGAGCATCGGGAGGTCGTTCGCGCCGTCGCCGGCGGCGATGACCTGATCCGGTCGCAGGCCGAGGCGTTCGCGCGCGGCTCTCAGGTGGGCGGCTTTGGCGGCGCCATCCACGACGGGGCCACTGACGCGCCCCGTGAGCTTGCCATCGACCACTTCGAGCTGGTTCGCGTGGGCTTCGTCGAAGCCGAGGCGGGCCTTGAGGCGGTCGGTGAAGTAGGTGAAGCCGCCCGACACGAGCACCGTGTGGATGCCGGCCGACTTGAGCCCGCGCATCAGCCGTTCGGCGCCGGGATTGAGCTGAAGGCGCCGTTCGTAGACCTCGGTCAGCGCGGATTCCGGCAGGCCGGCGAGCAGGCTCACGCGGCGGGTGAGAGATTCGGTGAAATCGATCTCCCCGCGCATTGCGGTCTCGGTGATCGCGGCCACCTCGGCCTTGAGGCCCTGCATGTCGGCGATCTCGTCGATGCACTCGATGTTGATCAGCGTCGAGTCCATGTCGGTGACGAAGAGGCCGAAATCGGCGAGCCGGCGTCCGGGGCGGACCCAGGCCCAGTCGAGCGCGGCGGTGGCGCACACCGCTTCGATCTCGCCGTTCTCATGCCCGCCGCAGAGGCGGAAAGCCTGCGGGGTGATCTGTTCGATGGCGCTGGCGCCGGTGAGCTTTGCGACGGTTTTCAGGGCGACCGAATCGACATCCTCGCCCTGCACGACTAGATTCATTCGGCGCGGCTCCGGCGTTGCAGTGCTTCGCTCAGGACGGCGTGCGCCTTGCGGATCATGTCGGCGGTGTCGTCCCAGCCGACGCAAGCGTCCGTGACCGAGCAGCCATACTTTAGCTGCGACAGATCGGCGGGAATCGGCTGGTTACCCGGCTCGATGAAGCTCTCGATCATTAGGCCGACGACCGACTGGTTGCCTTCGCGGATCTGGTGGATGACGTCTTTCATGACCAGCGGCTGCAGGTCCGGCTTCTTCCACGAGTTGGCGTGCGAGCAGTCGACGACGATGTTTTGCGGCAACTTGGCCTTCGCGAGCGCCTGTTCGGCGAGCGAGATCGACACGGTGTCGTAGTTCGGGCGGCCGGCGCCGCCGCGCAGCACGACGTGGCCGTAGCGGTTGCCGCGCGTGCGCAGGATCGCCGACTGACCCTGGCCGTTGATGCCGAGAAAGCTGTGCGGGTGCGAGGCGGAGACGATGGCGTTGATCGCGACGTCGAGGTCGCCGTCGGTGGCATTCTTGAAGCCGACCGGGGTCGACAGGCCGGACGACATCTCGCGGTGGGTCTGCGATTCGGACGTGCGTGCGCCGATCGCCGTCCACGAGATGAGGTCGCCGTAATACTGCGGCGCGATCGGATCGAGCGCCTCGGTGCCGGCGGGCAGTCCGATCTCGTTCACGTCCATGAGGAAGCGGCGCGCCTTCGCCATGCCTTCGTCGATGCGGAAGGAGTCGTCCATGTACGGATCGTTGATGTAGCCCTTCCAGCCGGTGGATGTGCGCGGTTTCTCGAAATACACGCGCATCACGAGCAGCATGGTCTCGGAGACTTCGTCCGCAAGCGCCTTCAGGCGGCGGGCGTAATCGACGCCGGCGACGGGGTCGTGGATCGAGCATGGGCCGACGACGACAAAGATCCGGTTGTCCTTGCGGTCGAGAATGTTGTTCAGCGCCCGGCGACCGGCCAGAACCGTCTCGGCGGCCTTTTCGGTCAGTGGGACGCGCGCCTTGATCTCCTCGGGCGAGGGCATGTGATCCAGGGCAACGATGTTGAGGTTTTCGGTATTGGCGACAGGCATGGCGCGCTCCGCAATGCAGCAAAGAGAAAGATTGTAACCCGAAGCGCGGAGGCTCCGGGACGTGGGAGCGCACCCGCCGTGTCAGCCCAGTGCGGCGGGCGTTTGCGTCGCGAGTGCCTGTTTGCGGGCGGTTGCGGCACCGAGCAGGGCGAAGCCGAGCAGCGTGCCGTCAGGCGCGAGGTACTGCGCTTCGACGCCCCCTTCGAGCCCCCCGTCGCCGTCCGGTTGGGGCTGGATCTGCCAGCGGCCTTCCGCGTTCGCGGCCGGGGGGCAGACGACGGTCGGGCACGCGGGGGTCTTCACGACCACGGGCATCGCGGGATAGGCGACCGGCGTCAGCTTCCCGGCCAGCGTCGCGGCGAGCGCGCGGGCCTGGTGCATGATGGGCATCACGAAAGGCAGCACGAGGCCTTCAACCTCCGCGCAGTCGCCGAGTGCGTGGATGTGTGCGTCGGTTGTGGCGAGCAGGCGGTCAACGCGGATGCCGCGATTCACGGCCAGGCCGGCAGCGCTGGCGAGCGTGGTGCGCGGACGCAGTCCGACTGCGGAGAGCACTAGATCGCCATCGAGGACGCTGCCGTCGTCGAGCGTGACGCGGTAGGCGTCGCCGTTGCGTTCGACGGTGGTGGCCGAGACTGTCATCCGGAAAGTGACGCCAGCCGCTTCCAGCTGCTGGCGGAACCACGTGGCCGCGCCTTCGGGCAGGAGGCGGCCCAACGGCCAGGCGGCGATGTCGATGACGGTCGGGGCGATGCCGCGGGCGAGCATGTCGTTGGCGAATTCGCAGCCGATCAGCCCCGCGCCGAGCACGACGACGCGCGTCGCGCCATCGAGCCGCGCGGCAAAGCGGGCGAAGTCGTCGAGGTCGTTCACGGAAAGGATGTCGGCCGCGCCGTCGCCGCCGATGGGTAGGCGGATGGGATCGGCACCGATGGCGAGGACGAGGTCGCGATAGGCGATGCGTTCGCCGCTCGTCAGCACCGCGATGCGGTTTGCCGCCTCGATCGACGCGATCTCGACCTGCGGACGGATCGTCGCGAGCACTTCGCCGGCCATCTTGTCGGCGGATTTCATGACGAGGCTCTCCGCCGACCTGTTGGCCGACAGCGCGTTCGACAGCATGGGCTTGGAATAGAAGCCCGCCGCGTCGCGGCTCAGGATCATCAGCGGGGTGTCGCGGTCGAGCTTGCGGAATTCGCGCGCGAGGTTGTACCCGGCGAGGCCGCTGCCGGCGATGACGATGGGGTGGGTCATGAAGGCGATCTCATCCTGGATGTTGTGATTCTTGGGGCGCGCGGATGGCGGGAGTGGCCTGCCTCCGCCCCGTACGACATTGGGGTCGGGGGTGGATCGGGGC
>NZ_WTVS01000129.1 GCF_012911005.2 Aromatoleum toluolicum
TGGGCAGGGGCCGCGGGTCACCTGGCGCGCCGTGCAGCTGGCCGACCTCAGTGACGACGCGGCCGCGGTCGTTGGTGGACTCAAGGCGGGTGATCGCGTGGTCGTGCTCGGCGCGCATCTGCTGCACGAAGGCGAGCCGGTGCGACTGGCTGACGGCGACGCCGCGCCAAGCGTGGCGGCGGCCGGTGGGGAACGGCAACGAGCGCACGCCGGGCCGCCCCAAGTAAGCTCTGGAGGGCCGGCTTTGCACAGCAGGCCCGTTCCGCGGGCGCAAAGCAGTGCTTCGCGAATTCCCCCCTCCACCCCCCTCGGGGGGCAGCGAGCCGATGTTGCGAGCGTGGGGGGCGTCCAATGAGCGCCTTCAATCTCTCCGCCCTCGCCGTGCGCGAGCGCCCGGTCACCCTGTTCCTGATGCTGGCGATATTCGTCGCCGGGGTCGTCGCCTTCCTGACGCTGGGTCGGGCGGAGGATCCCGCCTTCACCGTCAAGCAGATGACCGTGGTCACCGCCTGGCCTGGGGCCACGGCCAAGGAAATGGAAGAGCTGGTCGCCGAGCCTCTGGAAAAGCGCATGCAGGAACTGCGCTGGTATGACCGGACCGAAACCTTCACCCGACCGGGCCTGGCCTTCACCACGGTGTACCTGCTCGACAGCACACCGCCCGCCGAGGTCCCCGACGAGTTCTATCAGGCGCGCAAGAAACTCGGCGACGAGGCGCTCAGGCTGCCGCGGGGCGTCATCGGCCCGATGGTGAACGACGAATACGCCGACGTGACCTTTGCGCTCTATGCCGTGAAAGCGAAGGGCGAGCCGCACCGGCACCTGGTGCGCGACGCGGAGAGCATGCGCCAGCGCCTGCTCCACGTGCCGGGGGTCAAGAAGGTGAACATCATCGGCGAGCAGGCCGAAAGGATCTTCGTCGAGTTCTCCCATGACCGCCTCGCGACCCTGGGCGTCTCGCCACGCGACCTCTTCGGGGCGTTGAACGGGCGCAACGTCATGACGCCCGCCGGCTCGATCGAAGCCAAGGGTCCGCAAGTCTTCATCCGACTGGACGGGGCGATCGACGACCTCGAGGCGATCCGGAACACGTCGGTCGTGGCGCGGGGCCGTACGCTGAAGCTCGGCGACATCGCCGAGGTGAAGCGGGGCTACGAGGATCCGGCCACCTTCATGATCCGCAACAACGGCGAACCGGCCCTGCTGCTAGGTGTGGTCATGCGGGAGGGGTGGAACGGCCTCGACCTCGGCCTGGCGCTGGAAGCGGAAGCGGCGGCGATCAACGCCGAGATGCCGCTCGGCATGAGCCTGTCCAAGGTCACGGACCAGTCGGTCAATATCCGCTCGGCCGTCGACGAGTTCATGGTCAAGTTCTGCGTCGCCCTCGGCGTGGTCATGCTGGTGGGCTTCCTCAGCATGGGATGGCGCGCCGGCATCGTAGTCTCGGCAGCGGTTCCCCTGACCCTGGCCGCGGTCTTCGTGGTCATGGCGGCGACCGGCAAGAACTTCGACCGGATCACGCTCGGCTCCCTGATTCTGGCTCTGGGGCTGCTGGTCGACGACGCCATCATCGCCATCGAGATGATGGTGGTGAAGATGGAGGAAGGCTACGACCGCATCCGCGCGGCGGCCTATGCGTGGAGCCACACCGCCGCGCCCATGCTCGCCGGGACCCTGGTGACGGCGATCGGCTTCATGCCGAACGGCTTCGCCAAGTCGACCGCTGGCGAGTACGCCGGCAATCTGTTCTGGATCGTCGGCATTGCGTTGATCGCGTCGTGGATCGTTGCCGTCGTGTTCACGCCCTACCTGGGGGTGAAGCTGCTCCCGAACTACCCGCAGCGCGAGGGCGCGCACGAGGCCCTCTACGCCACCCCGCACTACGAGCGCTTCCGCCGCCTGCTGGGTGGCGTGATCCGGCGCAAGTGGCTGGTCGCGGTGGGCGTGATCGCTGCCTTCGCCGTCGCGGTCCTGGGCATGGGTGTGGTCAACAAGCAGTTCTTTCCGACTTCCGATCGCCCCGAAGTGCTGGTCGAAGTCCAGATGCCGTATGGCACATCGATCCAGCAGACGAGCGCGGCGGCCGCCAAGGTCGAAGCGTGGCTCGCCGGGCAGCCGGAAGCGAAGATCGTCACGGCCTACGTCGGACAGGGGGCGCCGCGCTTCTACCTCGCCATGGCGCCGGAGCTGCCCGATCCCTCGTTCGCGAAGATCGTCGTCCTGACGGACGACCAAGCGGCGCGCGAGGCGCTCAAGCTCAAGCTGCGACAGGCGGTGGCCGACGGCCTGGCGCCAGAGGCGCGCGTGCGGGTGACCCAGTTGGTGTTCGGCCCGTACTCGCCCTTCCCCGTGGCCTTCCGAGTGACGGGACCCGACCCCGACACGCTGCGCGCCATCGCGGCGGAAGTTCGCACCGTGATGCAGGCCTCGTCGCAGATGCGAACGGTCAACACCGACTGGGGTGAGCGCGTGCCGACCCTGCGTTTCGCGCTCGATCAGGACCGGCTGCAGAGCCTCGGCCTGAGCTCCAGCGACGTGGCCCAACAGCTTCAGTTCCTGTTGAGCGGCATCCCCGTTACCGAGGTGCGCGAGGACATCCGTTCGGTGCAGGTCGCCGCCCGCTCGGCCGGGAACACGCGGCTCGATCCGGGCAGGATCGGCGATTTCACCCTGGTCGGCACGGCCGGCCAGCGAATTCCGCTGTCGCAGGTCGGCGCCGTGGACGTCCGCATGGAAGACCCCATCCTGCGCCGCCGCGACCGCACGCCCACGATCACCGTGCGCGGTGACATCGCCGAGGGCTTGCAGCCGCCGGACGTATCCACCGCAGTATTCCAGGAGCTTCAGCCCACTATCGCCAGGCTGCCGGCCGGCTACCGGATCGAAGAGGGCGGTTCCATCGAGGAGTCCGGCAAGGCGAATCGCGCCTTGGCGCCGATCTTCCCCATCATGATCGCGCTGACGCTGATCACGATCATCTTCCAGGTGCGGTCGATCTCCGCCATGGCGATGGTGTTCGCCAGTGCGCCGCTGGGCTTGATCGGGGTCGTGCCCACGCTGCTTGCGTTCAACCAGCCGTTCGGCATCAACGCGCTCGTCGGACTGATCGCGCTGTCCGGCATCCTGATGCGCAACACGCTCATCCTGATCGGTCAGATTCGCGACAACGAAAAGGAGGGATTGGCGCCCTTCGACGCCGTGGTCGAGGCCACCGTGCAGCGCGCGCGTCCGGTCATCCTGACCGCGCTCGCGGCTATCCTGGCGTTCATACCGCTTACCCAGTCGGTGTTCTGGGGAACGCTGGCCTATACCTTGATCGGAGGGACCTTCGCCGGGACGGCTCTGACCCTGGTGTTCTTGCCGGCGTTGTACGCGATCTGGTTCAGGATCAGGCCGGCGGCGAGGGACGTGCGAGCCGTTCCTGCGGTGCGAACGGAAGCTGTCGTGGCCTAGCAGAGGGAGTCGGCGCGCCGGCCCCGCAGGTTGCCGGCGTGCCGCCTCTACGCTGCAGGGTAGTCGGCGCCCTACGCTAGCTCAGGCGCCACCGCCGGGGCAGGTGTAGACAGCGCGATTTGGTTGGCCGTGTGGGCGAGGAGGAGTGGGTCGAAGGCCTGACGCCTGAAAACGTCAGGCCTTTTTACTTCTGGCGGGCCATTCTCGCGTTCCGCGAGGAACCCGGTCGAGAGTGACGCCTGTCCGTCGGGCGCCTCGCGACGTTTGTGAAGGCCGGACTAAAGCGAATCAGCTGCGCGGCTGCGTGGCGGGGACGATCCGGCGGCGCGGGGTGCGGCAGGCTCCATTCAGGATTGGGTCGCAGCGAGACGCGCACCGAAACCGAGCAACAGCACTCCGGTGATGCCGTCGAGGATGCGGCTGACGCGCGGGCGGGCGAGAAGGGTGCGGGCGCGTTCGACCATGAGCGCGAGCAAGCCCTGCCAGACCGTCGCGATCGTGAAATGCATCGCGGCCATCGCGAGCGACTGCAGCAGCGCCGAGTGGGCCGGATCGATGAACTGCGGCAGGAAGGCCATGTAGAAGATGATCGGCTTGGGGTTGAGCACGTTCGACAGCAGGCCTTCGCGGAGCGAGGTCGCGGCCGGCACCGCCTGCCGGCTCTGCACCGCAATCTGCATTCCGCGCGCGTGCCACGCGGAGCGCAGGCTTTGGATGCCCAGCCAGGCGAGATAGGCCGCGCCGGCAATCTTCATCGCGGCAAACAACGTTGCCGAACCGAGCAGGATGACCGACAGGCCCAGCGCCGAGACGGTGGCGTGGGCGAACAGTCCGAGGCAGATGCCGAGACTGGTGAGCAGCCCGTCGCGCAGCCCGCCGCGGGCCGCGTTGCGGATCACCAGCAGGGAGTCGACGCCCGGCGACATGGTGAGCGCGGTGATGGCGACGAGGAAGGGCAGCCAGGGGAAGTGCTCGAACATTTCCATGTTCATGCGAGTGCACGCGCCAGTACGCCGATGGTCGGCGCCCAGTCCTCGCCGGGTTTCTTCTTGCGCGTGACCAGCGTGAGCTGCGCCGGGGCGAAAACGTTGGCGTTGTGGGTGACCGGCGTGGTGATCAGGTACTGGGCGCGCGTGGCGCGCAGGAAGGTGCCGACGCGGTCGATGTTGGCGACGTCGAGGTGCGCGAAGGGTTCGTCGATGAAGACAAAGCCGCCGGGGCGCGCGTCGTCCATCAGCAGTGCGATCAGCAGGATCAGGGACTTCATCACCTGCTGGCCGCCGGAGGCTTCGCCGTCGTTGAGGCCGACGGCACCCTTGCGGTCGAAGTCGAAGCGCACTTCGAGTCCGGCGTGGCCGAGCGAGAGGTCGTCGTCGCCCAGCGCCGGGGCGGGGCAATCCACGCCGACGCCGGCGAGCTCGCCAAGCGCCTTGAGGTTCTTGCCGTACTGGCGCACGGTGGCGCGCAGCTTGGCGATGTAAGCAGAGCGTGCCTCTTCGGTGAGCCGGCGGGCGGTCGCGCAATAGCCCTGCCGCTCTTGGGAGTCGCGTTCGCGCTGGGCGACGTCCGCCTTGAGGCGCTCCGACAGGGTGATGACCGTCGGGTCCTTGACCCAGTCGCCTTCGTCTAGGCGCGCGCGCAGGCGGTCGCGCTCGCGCCTTGCGGCGGCGGCGTTCTCGTAGCGTTCGGCCAGCAGAGCGATCTCGGCCGGGTCGCGCCAGTGCGCGGGCATGCCGCGACGCAGCGAGCGCAGGCGCTGGATGCGCTGCGCCTGGGCGTGGCGGCGCGGCGCGGCGCCGGTTTCGAGCTCGGTGATGCGGCCGTCGATGGCGCGCAGCTCGCGGTTGCGCCGGTCGATTTCGATGACGACGCCGTTGATGCGGCCGCCGAGTTCGTCCAGTGCTCCCTGCGCGTCGGCTCGCTGCGCGATGGCCGCGGTGAGTGCGGCGCGGGCGGCGGGCAGGGCGGCTTCAGCCTCGGTATAGGTCTCTGCCTTTGCGGCAAGCAGCTGAGCGGATTGCAGACCCAGCAGGCGCTGGCGCAGGGTGGTAAGTTCCTCGGCAGCCTTGGCGACACGGGGGCGCAGGTGCTGGAGCTGGCGATCAAGCCCGGCGATGTCCTCTTCGAGTTGGGTGATGCGCGCCTGGCGGGCGAGTTCACCGAAGTGGAATTCGGCGGGGCGACCCAGGTGGCGGGCGCCGCGCCGCTCGCGGTGGTACGCGTCGCGGGTGATCCATTCGACCTCGCGAGGCAGGTCGCGGGCCGCGTCGACGCTGTCGACGCGGCGGATGCGGTTGAGCAGATCTGCCAGCCAGCGCGGGGCCGGCGCCGAGAAGCGCGCGACCTCGGCGAGGCTGCGGGCGACTGCGGGCGGGGCCTCCTCGCGCTCCGGCACCACGAAGTGGCGGAAGCGTTCGCGCTCGCCGAGCGCCCACGCGGTATGGCGGTCGGATTCACGCTCGAGGAGGATGACGTGACGGTAGGGGCGCAGCACGGCTTCGAGCGCAGCCTGCCAGGTGACGTCGGTGACCTCGACGATCTCGGCAAGACCGCAGTGGGCGATGCCTTCGGCGTCGAGCACGGCGCGGAAGCGGGCGACCTCGGGGTCGGACGGCGGCCCGGAGCGGCTCTTGGCATTGCGCAGCGAAGTCGTCTTGTCCTCGAATTCGGCGACGAGCGTGCGCTCGCGCGCCTTCATTTCGCGCAGCGCGGCTTCGGCCGCTTCGTGCTGCGCCTCGAGCGCAACGGCGTCGGCGCCGTGCTCGGCGGCGAGCTGGGCGCGCAGGTTGTCGCGCTCGGTAATGAGCTTCTCGAGATCGCGCACGGCGTCGTGCGCTTCGAGGTGGGTCGTCCCGGCCGCGTCGAGTTCGGCGCGCAGCGTGGTGCGCCGGCTTTCCGCTTCCGTCTTTTCGTCCTGCACCACGTCCAGGCGCTGGCGGGCGGCGCGGCGCTCGGTTTGCCTGAGCGCATATTCGCCCCGCTGGCGGGCAAGCTCGCCACGCTCGGCGGCAACGTCGCGCGCAAGCTCGGCGGCCTCCAGGCGCGGAACAATCTCGGCCTCGAGCGCGTGCGTCTCGTCAGCGAGCTGTTTCCACTGCAGGTAGTTGTCGGCTTCGAGGCGCCGTCCCTCCGCCTGGGCGCGCAGGCGGTCGAGGTCGAGGCTGAGGTCGGCAAGTTCGCGCTCGGCGCTCTTCTGTTCCTCGCGTGCGGCCTGGTAGTTGTCGAGCACTTCCTTGTCGCCGAAAACGTCGAAGACGAGTTCGAGCAGCGCGCGCGGGGAGTATTCGCACAGCTTGTCGGTGTCGCCCTGCTCGAGCGCGAGCACTTTGGCGATCGCGGGCGTGAGTCCGCCCCAGGCGAGCCGGTTCTGGTAGTCGCGCAGGCCGATCCAGTCTTCGGACTGTTCCAGCGCCTCGATGGGCTGATCGCCGTCGATGATGGCGTAATCGCGCGTCCATTCGCCGCCGCCTCGGCGGATGCGGCAGGCGAGGGTGACTTCGTCGTGCAGGCAGGGGAAGAACGGGCGGCGGCCGGAGGTGCCCGGCTTGTTCGCGACAACGGCGCGGATCCAAGCAAAGCTGCGTTCGGCGCGGCGCACGTAGCGGCGGAAGTCGCGCTTGCCCGAGCAGCGCAGCGCGAACAGGGTGCGCAGGGCGTCGAGCAGCGTCGTCTTGCCCGAGCCGTTGGGGCCGACGATGGTGATGATCTGTGCGTCGAGCGGCAGGGTGAACCGGCGCCAGTAGTCCCAGTGGACGAGCTCCAGTTGCTTGATGTGGAACATCAGGCGTCTTCCTCTTGGTCATCGACGTCGGGCAGGACTTCGGCCGCCTCGAAGGCGTTGGCTGCGGGGACGGCGTGTCCTGCGTTCTTCAGCACGTCGGCGAGCGTGCCGTGGATGATGCGGTCGGCAAGCACGCGATAGTCGAGCGCGACGTCGAGCAGGGGCCCTTCGTACAGCACGCCGTTGCGCCGCTCGATGAAGCCCAGGCGGGCGAGTTTGCCGAGCATGAAGTTCTTGACCTTGGTCTTGCCGCCCAGCAGCGGGCCGAAGTCGGCGATGAGCGAGGCTTCCGGGAGTCCGCCGGAGACCGTGTCGCCGTGGACGACCGGCTTGTCGGCACCGAACATGTCGCCCTGGCCGTCGTCCGCCAGCTCGCGCCGGGTGACCTGGCGTTCGCGCTTCGGCAGGATGATGAGCGCCCAGATGACGACCAGCAGCGCGACCTCGTCGCGCGTGAGCCCGACGTTGCTCGCGGCGTATTCGCGGCGGGCGCCGAAGACCGGCTCGAACATCTCCGGGGTGAGCACGGCTGCGACGTGGCCGGCGTAGGGGTTGTCCTGAAGTTGCAGGCCGACGGCTGCGAGGCGGTGGTCGAGTTCGACGCGGAAGGTTTCGTCGACCAGCGCGCGGCGCACCAGCCGGTCGTTGCGCGGGAGCCAGCGATGGGCGAGCAGGCGCGCGGTGAGGGTCTTGAGTTCGTGTTCCATCAGGCGTCCATGAGGGGGCGCGCGTTCGCGGAATCGGGCGCTGTGGGGGCCTCCGGGC
>NZ_WTVS01000012.1 GCF_012911005.2 Aromatoleum toluolicum
ATCTGAAGAACGTCCTCGCACGCCTGCCCAGTCAGCCTCACAGCCGCCTTGGTGAGTTGCTGCCTCATCGCTGGCAGCCTTCGAACGGCTGAACAGCCACGTCAAGACGGGTTGCCCGGGGGCTTACTATAACGCAACGTAGCGTCCGGTTCGACGCGCTAGGTGGCCACGAGGAGCAGCCTATCGCGTGAGGTGCCGCGCGCGGGCGTGGTCGCGTTCTCCAAGGAGGTGTGAGATGCAGGTTGAGCCGTATCTGTTCTTCGATGGCCGTTGCGAGGAGGCGATCGAGTTCTATCGCAAGGTGCTCGGTGCAGAGGTGACGATGCTGATGCGCTTTCGAGAAAGTCCGGATCCTCCGCCGCCGGGCACCCTGCCGGCGGGATCCGAAGACAAGGTGATGCACGCGAACTTGCGTTTCGGCGACACCGCGGTGATGGTGTCGGATGGTCGATGCACGGGCCAGCCGGGTTTCCAGGGGTTCGCACTGACGGTGGGTCTGCCCGACGTCGCGGAAGTCGAGCGGGTGTTCGGGGCGCTGGCCGACGGTGGGCAGGTGCAGATGCCACTCGAAAAGACCTTCTGGTCTCCGCGTTTCGGGATGCTCTCCGACCGCTTCGGGGTGGCGTGGATGGTGATGGCGGTGACCGAGGAGTGAGTGTGCGCTGCCGGCCACGTTCCCATGTCGGGCGTGCGCGGCGTTCAGGGTCGGTAGTGCATCGAGGAGCGCAGTTTATAGCGGTCGCCCGGGTGAGTGAGCCGCGCGTAGCTGATGAGGTGTTCGTCGGACCAGGTGCGGCGGATCATCAGCAGGCAGGGGGTGGCGGTCGTGGTGTCGAGCGCGGCGGCGGTCTGTGCGTCCAGGAGAACTGCCTCGACCACGTGCTCGACGTCGGAGATCGGGCAGGCTGCGACGAGGACCTCGTTGGGCGTGTGGCGCGAGAAGTCGGTGTCGAGGTAGCCGGGGACCCACTTCGGATTGACGAAGCGCTCCTCGAACTGGATCGGGATGTCGTTCTCGCGATGCACGATTGTCGTGCGGAAGACGCGCGTGCCGAGGCGCACGCCGAGACGCAGGGCGACTTCGTCGTCGGCCTCGATGGCTTCGCAGCGCAGCACCGTGTTGCTGTACGTGTTGTTGCGGCCGCGGACTTCCGCGGCGATGTTGAGGACTTCGTGCAGCGAGGATTCGGCCTTGCGGTCGGTGACGAAAGTGCCGAGGCCTGGCTGGCGCACGAGGTAGCCGCCCTGCACGAGATCGCGGATCGCCTTGTTGGCGGTCATGCGGCTGACGCCGAAATCGCGGGCGAGCTGTTCCTCTGGCGGGATCTGATGATGGATCGGATATGCGCCGCTGCGAATCTTTTCGAGCAGGAATTCCTCGATCTGGCGGTAGCGGGGGGCGGGGCTGGCCACGGCCATTCCTCTTGTGGCTGATGCGATTTCGCCATGATACAACCGGCCGGGATCAATCGGCATGCAATATGAATGGGAGGGCCGGGCAAGGTTCACGCGGTGGTGCATCGGTTGGGGGCATTGAGCTTCAGGCCTGCGAGGGCAGGAGTGCGGGTGGCATGAGGGGGGACAGGGTGCGTGCGGCGAGCAGTTCGGTCGCGGCGGCGATGTCCGGGGCGAAGAAGCGGTCGACGTCGTAGAAGGACACTCGCGCGCGCAATGCGGCGCGGGCTTCCTCGAGCCTGGGCGAGCTCTTGTGCCCGTCGCGGAAGTCGAGACCCTGGCAGGCCGCGAGCCATTCCACGGCGAGGATGCCGCGCACGTTGTCGGCCATCGCCCACAGGCGGCGGCCGGCGTTGGGGGCCATCGAGACGTGGTCTTCCTGGTTCGCCGAGGTCGGCAGGCTGTCGACGCTGGCCGGATGCGCGAGGGCCTTGTTGTCGCTGGCGAGTGCCGCGGCGGTGACCTGCGCGATCATGAAGCCGGAATTGACGCCGCCGTTGGCGACGAGGAAAGCCGGCAGCTGGGACATGTTCTTGTCCATCATCAGCGAGATGCGCCGTTCGGCAAGCGCGCCGATCTCGGCGAGCGCCAGGGCGAGGTTGTCGGCGGCCATCGCCACCGGCTCGGCGTGGAAGTTGCCGCCGGAGAGGATGTCGTCGTCCTCCGCGAACACAAGGGGGTTGTCGGAGACCGCGTTGGTTTCGACCGCGAGCACTTCGGCGGCCTGGCGGATCTGCGTGAGGCAGGCGCCCATGACCTGCGGTTGGCAGCGCAGCGAGTAGGGATCCTGCACCTTGCCGCAGGCGACGTGCGACTGCGCGATCTCGCTGGTTTCTTCGAGCAGGTGGCGATAGGCCGCGGCGGCGTCGATCTGCCCGCGCTGGCCGCGCGCGGCGTGGATGCGGGCGTCGAAGGGCACGCGCGAGCCGAGCGCGGCTTCGACGGTGAGGCTGCCGCAGACGGTGGAGGCGGCAAAGAGGTCCTCGGCGTCGAAGAGACCGCGCAGCGCGTAGGCGGTGGACACCTGAGTGCCGTTGAGGAGCGCGAGGCCCTCCTTGGCGGCGAGCGTGAGCGGTTCGAGGCCGGCGACGGCGAGTGCCGCGACGGCCGGCAGCCATTGGCCGCGATGGCGGGCGCGGCTTTCGCCGAGCAGTACCAACGACATGTGGGCGAGCGGGGCGAGGTCGCCGGAGGCGCCGACCGAACCCTTCGCCGGGATCTCGGGATAGACGCCGGCGTTGAGCAGCGCGATCAGGGCGTTGATCACGCTGCGGCGGATGCCGGAGAAGCCGCGCGCGAGGCTGTTCACCTTGAGCAGCATGATCAGGCGCACGGTTGCGTCGTCGAGCGCCTCGCCGACGCCGCAGGCGTGCGACAGCACCAGCGAGCGCTGCAGGGTTTCGAG
The DNA here is from genome assembly GCF_012911005.2 of Aromatoleum toluolicum. GTDB lineage: Bacteria > Pseudomonadota > Gammaproteobacteria > Burkholderiales > Rhodocyclaceae > Aromatoleum > Aromatoleum toluolicum. Next base: position 2,861 of record NZ_WTVS01000012.1, read on the forward strand.
GTCGGCGTGGGCGATGCGGGTCTGGGCGAGCAGGCCGAAGCCGGTGTTGATGCCGTAGGCGGTACGGTCCTCGTCGATGACGCGGCGCACGCAGGCTACGCTGCGCTCGATCGGCGCGGAGGCGGCTTCGGGCAATGTCACGCGGATCGTCTGCTGGTAGGCCAGGCGCAGTTGGGCCAGCGTCAGCTCACCAGGGACGAGCGTGAGTTCAATGCTCGGCTCGAAGGTCATTTCGGTCACCTCAGGCTCCTTTCACGGCGTCGAGCATCGGCAGGTCCAGGCCGTTTTCGCGGGCGCAGTCGCGGGCGAGGTCGTAGCCGGCGTCGGCGTGGCGCATCACTCCGGTGCCCGGGTCGTTGCGCAGCACGCGACCGAGACGGGCGTGGGCTTCGGGCGTGCCGTCGGCGACGATCACGACGCCCGCATGTTGAGAGTAGCCCATGCCGACGCCCCCGCCATGATGCAGCGACACCCAGGTCGCGCCGCCGGCGGTGTTGAGCAGCGCGTTGAGCAGCGGCCAGTCGGACACGGCGTCCGAGCCGTCGAGCATGCTCTCGGTCTCGCGGTTGGGGCTCGCGACCGAACCGGAGTCGAGGTGGTCGCGACCGATCACGATAGGGGCCTTGAGCTCGCCTTTCGCGACCATCTCGTTGAAGGCTTGGCCGAGGCGGGCGCGGTCTCTCAGGCCGACCCAGCAGATGCGTGCCGGCAGGCCCTGGAAGCTGATGCGCTCGCGCGCCATGTCGAGCCAGTGGTGTAGATGCGGGTTGTCCGGGATCAGTTCCTTGACCTTGGCGTCGGTCTTGTAGATGTCCTCGGGATCGCCCGAGAGCGCGACCCAGCGGAAGGGGCCGATGCCCTGGCAGAACAGCGGGCGGATGTAGGCGGGGACGAAGCCGGGGAAGTCGAAGGCGTTCTCTACTCCTTCCTCGAGCGCCATCTGGCGGATGTTGTTGCCGTAGTCGAAGGTGGGGACGCCCATCTGCTGGAAGGCGAGCATCGCGCGCACATGCCGGGCCATGGAGTGTTTCGCGGCGGCAACGACGGCCTCGGGCTCGGTCTTGCCGCGCGCGACGTAGTCGTCCCAGGTCCAGCCGATCGGCAGGTAGCCGTGCAGCGGGTCGTGGGCGCTGGTCTGGTCGGTCACCATATCCGGGCGCACGCCGCGGCGCACGAGCTCGGGCAGGATCTCGGCGGCGTTGTCGCACAGGGCGATCGACTTGGCGACGCCGCGCTGCGTGTAGCGTTCGATGCGGGCCAGCGCATTGTCGAGGTCGGTGGCCTGTTCGTCGACGTAGCCGGTACGCAGGCGGAAGTCGATGCGCGACTGCTGGCATTCGATGTTGAGCGAGCACGCGCCGGCGAGCGTCGCGGCGAGCGGCTGTGCGCCGCCCATGCCGCCGAGGCCCGCGGTGAGCACCCAGCGGCCCTTGAGGTCGCCGCCGTAATGCTGGCGCCCGGCCTCGACAAAGGTTTCGTAGGTGCCCTGCACGATGCCCTGCGAGCCGATGTAGATCCACGAGCCGGCGGTCATCTGGCCGTACATCATCAGGCCCTTGCGGTCGAGCTCGTTGAAGTGCTCCCAGGTCGCCCACGCGGGCACGAGGTTGGAATTCGCGAGCAGTACGCGCGGCGCGTCGCGGTGGGTCTCGAACACGCCGACCGGCTTGCCGGACTGGATCAGCAGGGTCTGGTTGTCCTCGAGACGGCGCAGCACCTCGACGATCTTGTCGAAGCAGGCCCAGTCGCGTGCGGCGCGGCCGATGCCGCCATAGACGACGAGCTCCTTCGGATTCTCGGCGACCTCGGGGTCGAGGTTGTTCATCAGCATGCGCAGCGGCGCTTCGGTCAGCCAGCTCCTTGCGCTGAGCTCGGTGCCGCGCGGGGCGCGGATTTCGGTGTCACGGAGTTTGCTCATCGGGGTCTCCTTGTTTCGTCTGATCGGAATGGCGCTCAGAGCCAGCCGAGGTGGTGTGCGAACTGGGCCAGCGGAATGGCGAACGCGAGGCTCAAAAGGGTGCGTTGCAGCCAGACCAGCAGCAGGTCGCGCAGGCGCATGGGAATCCGCGTGGCGAGCACGCAGGGAATCGAGGCCGAGAGGAACAGCACGCTACTCACCGACACCGTGGCGGCGACGAAGCGCACGACGACGTCGGCGTCCTTCAGGAGCATCGCCGGCAGGAACATCTCGGCGAGGCCGGCGGCGATCGCGCGGGCGACCGTCATCGGTTCGGCGAGGCCGAAGGCCCAGGTGACCGGGTAGAGCAGCAGGCCGATGACGTCGAAGAGCGGCGTGTACTTCGCGGCGAGCAGGCCCAACAGGCCGACGGCGAGAATGCTCGGCAGGATCGCGGCGGTCATGCGTACGCCGTCGGCGAAGGTTTCGCGCAGCGCGGCGGACAGCGACGGGGCGCTCTGCGCCTGGGTGACGCCGGCGTGCCACGCGGCCTGAAGGCGGCTCTGGCCGGGCGGCAGTTCCGGATCGGGCGGGCCTTCGCTCGCCAGGCGCGACAGCGGATACAGGCGCGCGCTCACCGCGGTGACGGCGAAGGTGACCGCCATGCTGCCCCAGAAGTACAGGTTCCACTCCGGCATCAGGTCGAGCGTCTTGGCGACGATCACCATGAAGGGGGCCGACACGGTCGAGAAGCCGGTGGCGATGATCGCGGCTTCGCGCAGCGTGTAGTGGCCCTGGGCGTACATGCGCGAGGTGATGAGCAGGCCCACCGAGTAGCTGCCGACGAAGGACGCCACGGCGTCGATCGCGGACTTGCCCGGCGTGCGCCAGATCGGCCGCATCACCGGCTGCATCAGCACGCCGATCAGCTCCAGCAGGCCGAAGCCGATCAGGAACACCAGCGCGAGCGAACCCAGCGGCACGATCAGCGAGAGCGGCAGCACCAGCTTCTCGAACAGGAAGGGCAGCATGCCGGGCGCGTACACCGCCTCGGGGCCGACCCTGAACAGGAAGGCGATACCGATCGCGAGGCCCAGCACCTTCAACACCGAGAACGCCATCGCGACCGCGTTGTGGCGCCACGCACCGCTCACCCAGGGATGGATCGCGCCGTAGCCCATCAGCACGAGCGCGATGCCGATCACGAGCGGCCGCGCCTCCTTGAGCAGGAAGCTCGCGGCATGGTCGAGGAGGATGGTCGAGCGGCCGGCGATGTCGACGGGCAGGAAGAACAGCACCAGGCCGATCAGGCTGTAGCCCAGCAGGCGGGCGAGCGTATGGGTTCGCGCTGGCGCGACGCTCAGCGAGATTTGTTCGGCCATCATCGCGCTCCTTGGCGCCGGGGCGTCGGCTCGCCCTGCGTGGCGGGGCGGATACTGCGGCCTGGCGCAGGCGGGGCGTGTCGATGGGTCGGGGTCATGCGGGTCTCCTCCGGTGTGCTTCTATGAAAAGACGGCCGTGACTTCAGCCGTTCAGGGTCAACAGATGGATCAGGCGCGCTGCGACGCGGGCGGTCCGGCTGTCGATGTCGAAGTCGGGGTTCAGCTCGGCGAGGTCGGCGAGGCGCAGCTTGCCGCTGTCGCGCACGCGCTCGACGAGCGGTTCGAGCAGCGCGAGCGGCACGCCGCGGGCGGCCGGGGCACTGACGCCCGGGGCCTCGCAGGCGGGCAGGACGTCGAGGTCGATGGTGAGGTAGATGTGGTCGCAGGCGGCGACGAAAGCGTCGAGGCGCTCACCGATGCGGTCGAGGCTCGAGGGCGTGAACTCGCGGTCCTCTCGCACCAGCACTTCCAGGTCGACCGCGCGGCGGAATAGTGCGCGGGTGTTCGCGGCGCGGCTCACGCCGAGACAGGCGTAGCGAAAGGGCCAGCCGCGCGTGGCGCAGGCGTCGGCGATCTGCGCGAAGGGGGTGCCGGACGAGTGCGCGTACGCCGGGTCGCGCAGGTCGAAGTGAGCGTCGAAATTGATGATGCCGATGCGTGGCGTGTCTTCGGCGGCGCCGGCAAGGTGTGCGGCGAGGCCCTGCCAGCTGCCGTAGGCGACCTCGTGGCCGCCGCCGAGGACGATCGGGAAGTGGCCGGCGGCGAGCAGGGTGGTGACGTGCTCGGCAAGGCGTGCCTGAGCGGCGTCGAGATCGCCGTCGTCGCAGGCGACATCGCCGGCGTCGTAAGCAGGGCTTGGGCGGTGCCAGGCGAGGTTTGCCAAGGCCTTGCGGATTGCCGCCGGCGCGGCGATTGCGCCGGGACGGCCCTTGTTGCGGCGCACGCCTTCGTCGCAGGCGAAGCCGATGAGGGCGACGCCGGGCGCACCGGCGGCGTCGAGCGGGCGGACGACCTGATGCCAGCGCAGACTGTCGGGTTCCGGGTCGATGCGCCCGGCCCAGGTTGCCATGGTGCTGCGGTCAGCGTTCATCGCGCCGCTCCTGTGTGCGGTCGTGCGTGATCTCGCCGTTGAACACGCGCTGGCGCAAGCGTCCGGGCTGTACCGCGTAGGCGAGCTCGGTGGGGCGGGCGACGTCCCACACGCACAGGTCGGCGCGCAGACCCTCGGCGATGCGCCCGGTATCGGCCAGCCCGAGCGCGCGGGCGCCGTTTGCCGTCATGCCGGCCAGCGCCTCGCGCGGGGTCAGGCGGAACAGCGAGCAGGCGAGGTTCAGCATCAGCGTCGGCATGAAGAGCGGCGAGCTGCCGGGGTTGGCGTCGGTCGCGATCGCGATCGGCACGCCGTGGCGGCGCAGCGCCTCGACCGGCGGCAATTGCGTCTCGCGCAGCGTCAGGTAGGCACCGGGCAGTAGCGTCGCGACGGTGCCGGCTTCGGCCATCGCATGCACGCCGGCTTCATCCAGGTATTCGATGTGATCGGCCGACAGCGCGCCGTGGCGGGCCGCGAGTGCGGCGCCGCCGAGGTTCGAGAGTTGCTCGGCGTGCGCCTTCACGCGCAGGCCGTGGCGCGCGGCGGCGTCGAACACACGCTCGCATTGCGCGGGGCTGAAGGCGATCCCCTCGCAGAAGACGTCGACAGCGTCGGCCAGGCCTTCGGCCGCGGCGGCGGGGATCATCTCGTCGCACACGAGGCGGATGTAGCCATCCTTGTCGTCGCTGTATTCGGGGGGCAGCGCATGGGCGCCGAGCAGCGTCGTGACGATGCGCACGGGCAGGCTGCCGTGTTGTGCTTGGCCGAGGCGCCGCGCGACGCGCAGCATCTTCAGCTCGTCGGCGACGGTGAGGCCGTAGCCGGACTTGATCTCGACGGTGGTCACACCGTCGGCGACGAGGGCGGTGAGCCGGGGCAGGGTGGCGGCGAGGAGTTCGTCCTCGGAGGCGGCGCGGGTGGCGCGCACGGTGCTGAGGATGCCGCCGCCGGCCTGCGCGATCTCGGCGTAGCCCGCGCCTTCCAGGCGAAGGGCGAATTCGTCGGCGCGGTTGCCGCCGAACACGAGGTGGGTGTGGCAGTCGACTAGGCCTGGTGTGATCACGCCGCCGCACCCCATGTCGCGCGCGTCGTCAGTGTCGGCGGCGGTCAGGGCGCCGGTCCGGCACAGCTTGGCGATGTGGCCGTTCTCGACCAGTACCGCCATCGGGGCGGGCAGTTCCTGTTGTCCGTCGAAGATCGTGACGTCCCGCCAAAGCAGGCGGGAGTGGGGGGCGGGCATTGTGACGTCTCCGTGTCGTGTAGTTGTATATACAATAGAAGCGAGACACGCAGGCGTCAAGGAATTTTTGTGCCGATTCCGGGCGGCAGTTTCGGAGCGTCCGGGAGTCTCTTGGCGTCAGTCAGAAACTGCGATTGTGGGCGTTCTGTGAAGGCCGGCCTGAGTTAGCGGTTCGGCTGAGAATGTGCGAGGGACTCGTGTGCTTGCGCCCGTCAGTGCGCTTGCTTGCGGGCGCAAGAGCTGAAGTCGTAATGTATATACAAATATCGGTGCGACAGGGAGTCGCCGTCACTGACCGCGGATCGCAAGACGGGGGGCCGGCTTCAACGCTCAGGAACTTTCGGCGCGGTAGCTCGCGAGGTGGATGCTGGTTTCGGTGTGCTGGATGCTGCGGATCAGGCGGATGCGTTCGAGCACGTTCGACAGTTCCGTGAGGTTCTCCGCGCGCAATTCCGCGAGCAGGTCCCAGCGCCCGTTGGTGTCGTGCAGGGCGGCGACGCCCGGTTCGCCGAGCAGGCTCGCGATCACCGAGCGCGTCTCGTTGCCGGCGACGACGATGCTCATCCACGCGCGGATCTCGTTCGGCTGCGAATCCGGCCTGAGTTTGACGGTATAGCCGACGATGATGCCGTCGTTCTCGAGCTTGGTGATGCGGTTCGTGACGGTGCCGCGCGACACTTTCAGCTTGTGCGCGAGGTTCGCGACGCTCATGCGCGCATCGTTGCGCAGGAGACTGATCAGTTGCTGGTCGAGGGTGTCCATTTTGTCGATCTGTCAGAGATGTATGTCTAAATGATCAGGTTTTTATCAAAATAGCACAGTACTTGATATTTTGATTGACACGGAACTGGTCGATGATGTCCTCACAGAATCGCAGGACACCAAAGAGGACGACACCATGAAAACCAGCAACCGCATCCCCACCCGCTTCCTGAGCGCCGAGCGCGCTGCCGAGCTCGTCGCCGCGAAGGGTATCGCGAATTGTCTGGCAGGTATGGCCGACTACATTCGTGCGGACTTCCTGCGCTGGAACGAGTTCGAGAAGACCGCCCGTGTCGCGAACCATTCCGACGACGGCGTGATCGAGCTGATGCCGATCTCGGACGACGCGCTGTATTCCTTCAAGTACGTGAATGGCCATCCGAAGAACCATCGTTTCGGCCTGAGTACCGTGATGGCCTTCGGCGTGCTCGCCGACGTCGATACCGGCGCACCGACCCTGGTCAGCGAGCTGACCCTGACCACGGCGCTGCGCACCGCCGCCACCTCCGCACTTGCCGCCCGTGCGCTGGCCCGTCCGGACAGCAAGCGCATGGCGCTGATCGGCAACGGCGCGCAGAGCGAGTTCCAGGCACTGGCCTTCCACCACCTGCTGGGCATCACCGAATTCCACCTGTTCGATGTCGATGCCGCCGCGACCGACAAGCTGATGCGCAACCTCGAGCGCATGGGCCTGTCGGCGAAGCGCTTCGCCAGCACCAGGGACGCCGTGAAGGGCTGCGACATCGTCACCACGGTGACGGCCGACAAGACCAACGCGACCATTCTCACGCCCGACATGATCGAGCCGGGCATGCACATCAACGGCGTCGGCGGCGACTGCCCGGGCAAGACCGAACTGCACGCCGACGTGTTGCGCATGGGGCGCGTGTTCTGCGAGTTCGAGCCGCAGTCGCGCATCGAGGGCGACATGCAGCAGATGCCGGCGGACTTCGCAGTGACCGAGCTGTGGAACGTGCTCGCCGGCAAGCTTCCGGGGCGTCAGGCCGCGGATGAAGTGACGGTGTTCGATTCGGTCGGCTTCGCGCTGGAGGACTTCTCGGCGCTGCGCTTCATGCGCGACCTCGCGATCGAGCTGGGCGTCGAGGAAGAGATTTCGCTGATCCCCGATCTCGCCGACCCGAAGAACCTGTTCGGTTCGGTGCCGGTCAGCGCGGCCCCGCGCGCTGCGGTCCGCGAACTGCAGGCTGCCTGAGTCATACCGGGTCCGCCGTCCGCGGCGGGCCCGGTACGCTGCCGCTAGACCGCCCGATCCGCGACCGGGTTCTGGGCGCCCCGGTAGGCCGCCGCCTCGGCCAGCAGCCAGTCGGTGAAACGCCGCAGCGCCGGGTTCGTGCTCGGCGGGTCGGGATAGACGAGGTGGTAGCCCATTTCGGAGCGCAGCGGCAGGTCGAAGGGGATGACCAGTTGCCCCGATTCCAGTTCGCTGAGCGCCAGGAACCGCGGCACGAGGGCCACGCCCAGTCCTGCGCAGGCGGCCTCCACGAGCATCGAGAACAGATCGAAGCGCGGGCCGCCCATTGCATCCACGTCCTTCACGCCCGCTGCCTCGAACCAGCGTTGCCACGCGGCGTGGCGATTCACCTGATGCAGCAGCGGCAGGCGCGCGAGCTCACGCGGTTCGCGGCAGGGCTGGTCGCGCAGCAGTGCGGGGCTGCACACCGGCACCATCTCTTCGCCGAACAGCGGATGCGAGATGGCGCCCGGCCACGTCGGCGCCCCGAAATGGATGGCCGCGTCGAACGGCGTCTCGGTGAACACGAAGGGATCCGAGCGCGTCGTCAGATTCACCGTGATCCCCGGATTGGCCGCATGGAACTGCGCGAGCCGCGGGATCAGCCAGCGCGAACCGAAAGTCGGAATCACCGCCAGTTCCAGCACGTTGCGTTCGCCGCGGTGCGACATCAGCGAGACCGTATGGCGCTCGAGACGGTCGAGGTCCTCGGCGACACGCTTCGCGTAGATCGTCCCGGCCTCGGTCAGCGAAATGCGCTTCTTGATGCGGTTGAACAGCGGCACGCCGAGATAGTCCTCGAGCGAGGCGATCTGCTTGCATACCGCGCTCTGCGTGAGCGACAGCGCGTCGGCCGCGCGCGTGAAACTCAGGTGGCGTGCAGCGGCCTCGAATGCAACGAGCGCCTCGATGCTGGGAATGCGCCGGCGCATGGATACTTCCTCCGAGTCACGATCTTCGTAGTTTATTTCGTTTGAGCATGTCCGGCGCTTGCACAAGAATTCGCGTCGGTCAGTCGGCACCCCAATAACGATAAACGACGCCAAGGTGCGCACAGGGAAGGCGGAGCATCGCTCCGGGAAAGCCGATTGTTTTCCTTCTTTACACGACGCTCGAATCGGAGACAGCACAATGATTCCCCAACAACAGGCATCCCTCAAGGAATTCGGATTCATCGCCGGCCAGACCGGCGCGAAGATCGGCAGCGAGCTCGCAAGCCGGTTGAAGCGCCGCGTCGATCCGCGTTGCGAGGACTACGACACCCAGGTCGAGGCGGAGCGCCGCGACCTCGCAGCGGTGGTCGTGCTCGGCTACAACTGACCGGCTGGCGGGCGCGTGGAGCCCGTCGGCTCCGCACTGGACGACGCGCAGCGCGCCCCGCCGCGGCATCCCGCGATGAATCTTCCCCGCAGTCTGAATCACCCGCAGCGGCTCGCGCTCGCGAGCGAGATCCACTCCCGGCCCTTCATGGTCATCGGCGCGCCGGCACGCGTCTCCCACCTCGCGATCCATTGCGATGAAGGTGGCGATTGGCACGAGCGCACGCTGCAGGCCCTGTGCGCGCGCTTCGGCGTATCCGGCCCCAAGGACGGCGCGCAGCACTTTTTCCACGACTTCGGCCACTTCCGCATCAAGTGGGAGCGGCATACCGAATTCGCCACCTTCACGTTCGTCGAGCCTGGGCGCGGCGGCGCGGACTTCGCGCAGACGGCGATGCGTCACGTGCCGATGGATTGGCTCGAATCGCTCGGCGCGTCGGTCGTCGTCGCCTCGCACATCCATGCGGAGTCGGGCGAACCGCTCGACCTCGCCGACGAACGTCTGCACGGACTGTTCCCGATGCCGCCGCTGGTCGGCAGCCGCGTGCTCTCCGGCGGCGAGATCTGGACCGACTTCCAGGTCGGCCCGGACGGCTTCTCACGCTACCTGGTGCGCGATACCGGGCTGCGCGAGGCGCAGATGGGGCGACTCGTACAGCGCATCTGCGAGATCGAGACTTACCTGATGATGGCGCTGCTCGCGCTGCCGCTCGCGCGCGAGGGCATCGTGCGCCTCGACGGCATCGAGGAAGACCTGAGCGGTTTCGGTGCGCGAATGTGCGAGCTCGAGATCGACGGCGATGCGGAGCAGCTCTTGCACGAGATCTCGCGGCTGGATGCGCGCATGCGTGCGATGTCGCACGCGACCGGCTACCGCTTCAGCGCCGCGCAGGCCTACTACCGTATCGTGCAGTCGCGCATCGGCGAACTGCGCGAGCAGCGCATCGAGGGCGTGCCGACGATAGGCGAGTTCATGGAGCGGCGCCTCGCGCCGGCGATGGATAGCTGCGTGTCGGTGGCCGCGCGGCAGGACGCGCTCGCCCACAAGGTGAGCCGGGCCAACGACATGCTGCGCACGCGCGTCAATCTCGCGCAAGAGCGGCAGAACCAGAGCGTGCTCGAAAGCCTGAGCCGCAGCGCGCGCCTGCAGCTGAGGTTGCAGCAGGCGGTGGAAGGGCTGTCGGTGGTCGCGATCTCGTACTACGGCATCGGCCTCGCCGCCTATGCGCTGAAGGCGCTGAAGGGCTGGGGTGTGGACGTGCCTGTGGACCAGGCGATCGGGCTGGCGCTGCCGCTGGTCGCAGGCGCGACCTGGTTCGGCCTGCGCCGCATGCACGCGCGCCTGCACCGGGTCGGGGATCGGTCGGCCCTTTCGGTCAGCGGGTTCGCTGCCGCCGCGCACGACTGACCGGCGCGGGCACCCCCGCGAACGTGGAGGGTGGATCGCCGTTTCGCGACGGGGTTGCAGCGAGCGCGCGCAGGGGGAAGCGATGGGAATGCCTGGTTCTTTGCCCTCACGATGACGCCGCAGCCGTGAGTGTGTGGCGATCGATTCTCCGGGTGTCGCCGCTGCGGCGCCTGCCCGTGTCAATAGTCCAGAAGACGTAATCGCAACAGCTGGGGGCGCCTGCGGTAGTCGCTCCGGACTATGCCGGCTCGGCCGAAGGAGGGATGGACCCTTCCTTGAGGATTACCCATAGTGTGCGCACGATCGCCTGCGTGAATGCCGTCGGGTTTTTCCTGCTCTCAGGATCGACTGTTCATGGGGTTTCAGGACGAGCGAAGTGGATGCGACATCGATCCGGGTGGAATGGGGCGAGTTGTCGTCGAGCGACGCAGCGGTCGAATAATGAAAAGAAAACCGGAGACAGTCCGTCTTGCTGGGTCGGGAGCCCGTGCTTTGCATGGAGCGCCGCCGCAAGGCGGTGCGTATTCACAGGGCGGCGGATTTGCGTTCCCGCGATGGTCTTGCCGTGTCGGCAGCCCAGCGCGACATGTGGCCTGTCCGCGTCCAATAAACCGGTCTTTCTGCAGACGTGCCGATCGGCTCCGTGCCGGGGGCAGACGTCGTACGTGGGCGCGACGCAGCGGTGTCGCGACGAGGTGGCCTTGGCGAGACGGAAGAGACCGGAAACATGCGTGACATGATGCCCCCTGCAGAATTCCACCGCCCTGGGCTGGGAATCAAGTTCGCGTTGGCGTCCGTGCTGTTCCTGTCCCTGATCGTGGCCAATGCGACGGTCATCGACAGTCTGCTGCAACGACTCCATCACGTCGCCGACACGATCAATGTGGCCGGGCGCATGCGCATGCTGAGCCAGCGCATCGCCTTCCAGGGGGTCCTGGCGCATCAGGGGTTCGCGAGTGGCGCGCAGGCCGAACTGGCCGTGCGCGAGTTCGAGGCGGGGCTCAGGGCGCTCGAGCAGGGGGGCAACGCCTTCGGTTACGCCGTCCGGGTATCGCCCCCGGCGATCATCGGTGCGATGCGCATCGTCCGCGAAACGTGGGCGGACTACAGTGCCGACGTTGCACTGTTGCTGCGTCCGGACGGCGAGCGGAATCTTTCGCAGATCGATCTCGAACATCTGGTCAACGACGCCGCGATCCTGCTGAGCAACCTCGAAGCGGTGGTCGCAGGGCTGACGCACCATGCCAACGAGGAAGAGCGGGAAGCAAGGTTCTACATGCATGGGCTGGTGGTGCTCGATGCCCTGTTGCTGGGACTCGCGTTGCTCGCCGTGCGGCGTCACATCGTCGTGCCGCTGCGCAAGTTGTCCGTGGCGAGTCGCCGGTTCGCCTGCGGCGATTACTCCCCGCGACTGGCGATCGCCGGTCACGGCGAGATCGGCCAGCTCGCCGCGGACCTGAACTTGCTCGCGGAGCAGACCGCACACTGCATGCAGCGCATCGACCATGATCGCCGGCAACTGGAGACTCGCGAAAGCCTGCTGCAGGCCGTCGTCGATACGGTGCCGGACTGCGTGGCGATGATCGACGAGCATGGACGGGTGCTGAGCATCAACCGCTCGGGGCTCGAGATGATCGAGGCCGACGAGTCCAACGACGTCGTCGGGCGCAGGGTGCAGGAGGTGGTGCCGAGAAAGCATTTTCGCGCGCTGCGTCGATTGTCCGCGCAGATCTCCGATAGCAATCCGGTCGCACTCGAGTTCGAGATCGTCGGCTTCGGCGGGACGCGTCGCTGGGTCGACATGCAGGCCGTACTGTTGTCCGACATGGCCGACCGGGGACGGATCATCGTCAGCGTGATTCGTGACGTCACCGAGCGGCGCCGTGCGGTCGAGCATCTGCGGGTGCTGTCGCGTGCGGTCGAGCAGAGTCCGTCGCTGGTGGTCATCACCGACTGCAACGGGCGCATCGAATACGTGAATCCGAGCGTGACCCGCGTGACTGGCTACGAGGCGCACGAGGTGCTGGGGAAATCGCCGCGGATCTTCAGTTCCGGCACTACGCCCACCCGCGTCTACAAGGACCTGTGGGGCTCGTTGTGCAACGGCGAGGTGTGGCGTGGCGAACTCCTGAATCGGCAAAAGAACGGCGAGCTGTACTGGGAACACATGGTGGCGTCGCCGATCCGTGATGCGCACGACCAGATCACCCATCTGGTCGCCGTGAAGGAGAACCTGACCGAGCGGAAGCAGACCGAGCGCACGCTGCACAAGCTCAATCGCACGCTCAGGCTGCTGACGCATTGCCACGAGGCGCTGGTCCGCATCGGTGAGGAAGGCGAACTGCTGCGCCACATCTGCGACACCATCACGCGCACCGGCGGCTACCGGCTGGCATGGGCGGGCTACGCCGAACACGACGAGCGCAAGAGCGTGCGTCCGGTGGTGCATGCCGGGTACGAGCAGGGATACCTCGACACGCTGGATATCTCGTGGGACAGCGCCGTGCGCGAGAACGGGCCGATCGGCAGGGCCGTGCGCACGGGCCGGCCGGTGGTCGTGAACAGCATTCGCGACGACGACAGTTTCGTGCGCGGTCACGAGGCGCTGGGCCGCGACTACCATGCCTGCGTCGGCTTGCCGCTGTGCAAGGACGGTCAGGTCATCGGCGTGCTGGCGATCTATGCCGGAGAGACCGGTGCCTTTGATGACGAGGAGGTCGGACTGCTGGGCAAGCTCGCCGAGAATCTGGCATACGGGATCATGTCCCTGCGGACCACGATGGACCGTAAGCGTTACCAGGAGCAGCTCGAATACCAGGCCGGTCACGACAGCCTGACGGGGTTGCCGAACCGGGCGCTGCTGACGGACCGCCTGCAGCAGGCGATCGGGCGGGCGCAGCGCTACCGGCGCAATGCCGCGATCCTGTTTATCGACCTCGACCACTTCAAGTACGTCAACGACAGCCTCGGCCATAACGCAGGCGACCGCCTGCTGAAGGCCGTGGCCGAGCGTCTGTCCTCGTGCGTGCGGCAAGAGGATACCGTCGCCCGTCTGGGCGGCGACGAATTCGTCGTTGCGCTGCAGGAGGTCGAAAACGAGGCGCAGGTTGCGGCGGCCATCCACCGCATCCAGGAGGCGATGACCGGGGCGTACCAACTGGATGACAACGAGCTGTATGTATCGTGCAGCATCGGTGCGAGCCTGTGCCCGCGGGATGGCAACTCGGTGCAGACGCTGCTGATGAACGCGGACACTGCGCTCTACCGGGCGAAGGCGCAGGGGCGCAACAATTTCCAGTTCTACGCCGCGGAGATGAACGCCCATGCCGGCGAACGCATTGCACTGACGGGAAAGCTGCGCCGTGCGCTGAAGAACGACGAGTTCGTGCTGCAGTTCCAGCCGCAGGTCGATATCGGTTCGATGCAGGTGGTGGGCGCCGAGGCCCTGATCCGTTGGCACCATCCGCAGATGGGCCTCGTGCCGCCGGCAAAGTTCATTCCGTTGGCGGAAGAGACCGGCATCATCGTGCCGATCGGCGAGTGGGTATTGCGGGCCGCCTGTTTGCAGGCTCGCGCGTGGCTCGAGCGTGGTCTGCCGCCGGTACGCATGTCGGTCAACCTGTCGGCGTGCCAGTTCAGGAAGGAGGGTTTGGCGGGGCTGGTCGCGCGCACCGTGGAAGCGTGCGGACTGGATCCCGCCTTTCTCGAACTGGAGCTGACCGAGAGCATGCTCATGGACGATCCGAATTCTGCGATCGCGACCATGCGGGAACTGAAGGCGGTCGGGGTCCGCCTGTCGCTCGACGACTTCGGTACCGGCTACTCCAGCCTCAACCGTCTCAAGGGTTTCCCGATCGACGCGTTGAAGATCGACCGCTCGTTTGTCAGGGATATCACCACCGACCGCACCGATGCCGCGATCACGGCTGCCGTGGTGTCGCTCGCCCACAGCCTGGGTCTGACGGTCGTCGCCGAGGGCGTCGAGGATGCGGGCCAGCTGGAGTGCCTGCGCCAACACGGATGCGACGAAATGCAGGGTTACTTCTTCAGCCGGCCTCTTTCCGCCGAACCGTTTGCAGCGCTGCTGCGCACCGGCGCCGTGTGCGCGTAGGCAGTGCCTTCACGCTTTCAGCACGACAAACCCGCAGATAAAACAATACAGGGAGACAAAAACGATGTTTCGGAGTCTGACGATTCGAGCCCGCCTGATCCTTCTCGTCGGCGTGCTTGCCGCCCTGCTCGTGACGGTCGGTATCACCGGCCTGCACGGCATGTCGGGGTCGAATGCCCGATTGAAGTCGGTCTATGAGGATCAGACGCTGCCGTTGGTCGAACTCGGCAGTGCACTGGACAGCATGCACCGCATCCGCGTGCATGTCCTCGCCGCGGCGATCTCCGCCGGCAACCACGACCTCGTGGAGGATCAGTTGCGGCACATCCCGGAGCTCGACGCGACGATCGGCGCCGCGCGCGGCGCCGTGATGGCACTGCCGCTCAGCGCCGAGGAGAAGGCGACGGTGATGCGTATCGACGACGGCTGGAATGCCTACGTCACCGTACGCCACCAGGTAATCGAGGCGATTCGCGGCGGTGATCGCGACAGGGCTTCGGCAATCATGAAAGCGACTGGCGCGGGCGAGAAGTACAATGATGCCGTGCGCAACCTGCGCAGGTTGATGGAGCTGAAAGCCTCCGCCACCGGCATGCAGTTCGGGGAGGCGAGGCTCGAGTACGATTCGGTGCGGGAGGCGACGGTCGGCACCATCGTCGCCGGGCTGCTGGCCGGCATCGCCGTCGCCATGTGGATCATCCGCTCGATCACACGCCCCCTGCGCGAGGCGGTCGCCGTCGCCGAACGGATTGCCGGCGGAAATCTTACCGGTGCGGTACACGCCGCCGGTCGCGACGAGATCGGGAACTTGCTCGGTTCGCTGGCCACCATGCAGGCCGCGCTGTCGAAAACGGTGGGGGAGATTCGCGCCGGATCGGCCGAGCTCAACGGCGCGGCGGGCATGTTGTCTGCGGCCTCCTGTCAGGTCGCGGTGAGTTCGTCGGAGCAGAGTTCGGCCGCCGCTGCAGTGGCGGCAGCGATCGAGCAGATGACGGTGAGCATCGACCAGGTGTCGGCCAGCGCCACCGAGGCCGAGTCCATTTCCCGGCATGCGGGAAATCTCTCCGAGGAGGGGGGCGAAGTGATTCACGGCGCGGTGGCCGAAATGGGCAACATCGCCCAGACCGTCAGCCACTCGTCGCAGGTGATCGAGGCGCTGGAGCAAAAATCGGGGGAAATCTCCGCCATCGTCAATGTCATCAAGGACATTGCCGACCAGACCAACCTGCTGGCCCTGAACGCCGCCATCGAGGCCGCGCGTGCCGGTGAGCAGGGGCGGGGATTCGCCGTCGTCGCCGACGAGGTGCGCAAGCTGTCCGAGCGCACCGGCCAATCCACCCGCGAAATCGCCGAGATGATCGCGAGCATCCAGACCGGCACGCGCAGTGCCGTCAGCAGCATGGAAACCGGCGTGCGGCAGGCCAACCAGGGCGTGACGCTGGCCAACCAGGCGGGGGAATCGATCACCGGCATCAAGAGCAGCGCAGCCGGCGTGGCGCACGCCGTGTGCGAAATCTCCTTGGCGCTGAAGGAGCAGAGTGCGGCCAGCAACGAGGTCGCCATCAACGTCGCGCGCATCACCGAAATGTCGGAAGAGAACAGCGAGGCCACCCGTCAGACGGCCGAGGCGGCGCAGCGCCTGGCGGAGCTGGCGGGTTTGCTGCAGCGCTCTGTCGGGCATTTCAGCGTCTAGCGGGCGGAGCCGGTACGTCACGGCTGCGCGGTGGCGATCAGCTTTCCGCGTGTGCGCCGCGCACCTTGATCTGTCTTTCCCGGAAGGCACCCGGCGACTCGCCGGTCCATTGCCTGAACGCGCGCGAAAAGCTCTTCTCGTTGCGGAATCCGACGGCCTGCGCGATCTGCTTCACCGGCCGGCTGGTGCGATGCAGCAGCTCGATCGCCCGTTCGCGCCGCGCCTCGTCCTTCAATTGCTGCAGCGACGCGCCTTCCTCGTCGAGCTGGCGGTGCAGGGTCCGCGGCGACAGGTGCAAGCGTTCGGCCAGCGTCTCGGCAGTCGCGCCTTCGTCCAGACGTTCGCGCAGCAGATGGCGCACGCGCTGCACCAGCAGGCGGTCGCGGCGGTATTGCAGCACGGTTAGCGGCAGCGCGCGGCGCAGCATCTGCTGCAGCGCCGTCTCGTCGCGCCGCAGCGGCAGGTGCAGGTATTGCGCGTCGAAGCGGATCTCGGCGCGTTCGGCGTCGAAGTGCACCGGACCCTGGAACAGCAGCGGATACACGCCGCGGTGCGGCGGCGCGGGGAAGGGGAAGGAGGCCGCGAGCAGCGGGATGCGCGAGTCGATCGCCCAGCACGCATAACCGAGCACGTAGCGCAGCAGCGTCACGAGGCAGAACTCGTGCATCTCGCCGAGATAGCGGCGTACCTCGATGCGCAGCGTCGCGACTGCGCCGTCGTCGTCGAGCTGCAGCAGGATGTCGTCGGTGAGCAAGCGGTGGTGCCGGCACCAGCGTTTCAGCGCGACGCCGAGGTCGGGCGCGGTGATCGACGCGCGGCATAGCATGCCGTAGCTGCCCCACGGCAGGCGGCGCGAGAACCAGCCCAGCGCCTCGTCGTCGAGCTCCTGCATCGCGACTGCGGACATGATCTCCATCTGCGCCGCGGTCACGCGTGATGCCGGGGCGTCGAGTGCCGCCGGCGGAATCTGCGCTTCGCGCAAGGCGTTGGCAGGATTGATCCCGTAGCGGCGGTAGGCCGCGACGATCGCGCGGATGAAGGCGACCGGCGTCGCAGCGGGGCCGCGCGTGGGATCGCCGACCGAAGGGATCACGGTTGCCATCGGGACATCATAATTCGCTTGGCAGGATTTGCAACCACCTTGGCGCCCGCTGCGTCGCGCGCGGGCCTACTCTTACGCAGTCAAACAGTCTTGCCCGCGGGCGTCTAAGCTGCATCTGGCGACGCCCCGAAAACGAACAGCCACCAAGGAACGAGGAGACCCCCGATGAACATCCCCTGCCTGAACTTCCACCACGGTGAAACCATCGACGCGCTGCGCGACGCGGTGCGCCAGTTCGCCGAGGCCGAGATCGCTCCGCGCGCGGCCGCGATCGACCGCGAGAACGAATTCCCCGCCGACCTGTGGAAGAAGTTCGGCGACATGGGCCTGCTCGGGATGACCGTCGAGGAGGAATACGGCGGTACCGGCATGGGTTACCTCGCGCACATCATCGCGATGGAAGAGATCTCGCGCGCGTCGGCGTCGGTCGGGCTGTCCTACGGTGCGCACTCCAACCTGTGCGTGAACCAGATCCGCCGCAACGGCAACGCCGCGCAGAAGGACAAGTACCTGCCGAAGCTGACTTCGGGTGACCACGTCGGCGCGCTGGCGATGAGCGAGCCGAATGCGGGCTCCGACGTCGTGTCGATGAAGCTGCGCGCGGACAAGAAGGGTGACCGCTACGTGCTCAACGGCGCCAAGATGTGGATCACCAACGGCGGCGACGCCGACACGCTGGTGGTCTACGCGAAGACCGATATCAACGCCGGCCCGAAGGGCATGACCGCCTTCATCATCGAGAAGGGCATGAAGGGCTTCAGCCACGGCACCCACCTCGACAAGCTCGGCATGCGCGGCTCGAACACCTTTCCGCTGTTCTTCGACGACGTCGAAGTGCCGGAAGAGAACGTGCTCGGCGGCGTCGGTAACGGCGTGAAGGTGCTGATGAGCGGCCTCGACTACGAGCGCACCGTGCTGTGCGGCGGCCCGCTGGGCATCATGGCGGCGTGCATGGACGTCGTCGTGCCCTATCTCCACGAGCGCAAGCAGTTCGGCCAGGCGATCGGCGAGTTCCAGCTGATGCAGGGCAAGGTCGCGGACATGTATTCGGTGTGGAACGCGACGCGCGCCTACGTGTATGCGGTGGGGCAGGCCTGCGACCGCGCGGATCACGCGCGCACGCTGCGCAAGGACGCCGCGGGTGCGATCCTGTACTCGGCCGAGAAGGCGACGTGGATGGCGGGCGAGGCCATCCAGACTCTGGGTGGCGTCGGTTACACCAACGAATACGCCACCGGCCGCCTGTGGCGTGATGCCAAGCTCTATGAGATCGGCGCCGGCACGAGCGAGATCCGTCGCATGCTGATCGGTCGCGAGCTGTTCGCGGAGACGCTGTGAGTCGGTAAGGGATAGCGCAGTTAGCAGGTTCCTCCCCCTTCAAGGGGGAGGACAGGTGGGGGATGGGTGGAAGGAAGCGCCGCCATTTGGCATTTGCACCGTCAACCCATCCCCACCCCAGCCCTCCCCTTGAAGGGGAGGGGGCCGAAACCTTTCTCCCTCACAAGAAAAGGATGGAGACATGAGCGTCATCAAATCTTCGATCAACACGCGCAGCCCGGACTTCGCGGGCAACGCCGAGGCGATGCGCAAGCTCGTCGGCGACCTGCGCGACAAGGCAGCGGAAGTGGCCCTCGGCGGCGGCGAGTCGGCGCGGGCGAAGCACACCGCGCGCGGCAAACTGCTTCCGCGTGATCGCGTCAATCACCTGCTCGATCCCGGCACGCCCTTCCTCGAAGTCGGCCAGATGGCGGCGTACGGCATGTACGACGGCGATGCCCCCTCGGCCGGCGTGATCGCCGGCATCGGCCGCGTGAAGGGCGTCGAGTGCATGATCGTCGCCAACGACGCGACGGTGAAGGGCGGCAGCTACTTCCCGATGACGGTGAAGAAGCACCTGCGCGCGCAGGAAATCGCGCAGATGAACAATCTGCCTTGCGTGTATCTGGTGGACTCCGGTGGCGCGAACCTGCCGACGCAGGACGAAGTCTTCCCCGACCGTGATCACTTCGGCCGCATCTTCTTCAACCAGGCCAACATGAGCGCGCAGGGCATCCCGCAGATCGCGGTCGTGATGGGCTCCTGCACCGCCGGCGGCGCCTATGTGCCGGCGATGAGCGACGAGGCGGTGATCGTCAAGAACCAGGGCACGATCTTCCTCGGCGGCCCACCGCTGGTGAAGGCCGCGACGGGTGAAGTCGTCAGCGCCGAGGATCTCGGCGGCGGCGACGTGCACACCCGCATCTCGGGCGTCGCGGACCACCTCGCCGAGAACGACGCGCACGCGCTCTACATCGCGCGTCGCATCGTGTCGAACCTGAATCGCCAGAAACCCGTGTCGTTGAAAGTCGGCGCCGGTGAAGAGCCGCTGTACGACCCCGAAGAACTCTACGGCATCATCCCGGCCGATCCGCGCAAGCCCTACGACGTGCGCGAAGTCATCGCCCGTGTCGTCGACGGCTCGCGCTTCGACGAATTCAAGTCGCGCTACGGCACGACGCTGGTCACCGGCTTCGCCCAACTCTACGGCTACCCGGTGGGCATCGTCGCGAACAACGGCATCCTGTTCGGCGAATCGGCGCAGAAGGGCGCGCACTTCGTCGAGCTGTGCGCGCAGCGCGGCATCCCGCTGCTCTTCCTGCAGAACATTACCGGCTTCATGGTCGGGCGCAAGTACGAGAACGGCGGTATCGCCAAGGACGGCGCGAAGATGGTCACCGCGGTCGCGACAGCACAGGTGCCCAAACTCACGATGATCCTCGGCGGCTCCTTCGGCGCCGGCAACTACGGCATGTGCGGCCGCGCCTACAGCCCGCGCTTCCTGTGGATGTGGCCGAACGCCCGCGTCTCGGTGATGGGCGGCGAGCAGGCCGCGAGCGTGCTCTCCACCGTGCGCCGCGACGGCATCGAAGCCAAGGGCGGCAGCTGGAGCAAGGAAGACGAGGAGGCGTTCAAGGCGCCGATCCGCGAACAATACGAAGTGCAGGGCCACCCCTACTACGCCACCGCGCGCCTGTGGGACGACGGCGTGATCGACCCGGCGCAGAGCCGCCGCGTGCTGGGGCTGTCGCTGTCGGCGACGCTCAACGCGCCGATCCCGCAGACGAAGTTCGGCTTGTTCCGGATGTAAGGGGAGGAGACAACAATGTTCGAAAAAATCCTGATCGCGAACCGCGGGGAGATCGCTTGTCGAGTGATCAAGACCGCGCGCCGCATGGGCATCAAGACCGTCGCGGTGTATTCCGAAGCCGACGCCAATGCCCGCCACGTGCGACTCGCCGACGAGGCCGTGCTGATCGGCCCCGCTGCCGTCAAGGAAAGCTACCTCGTCATCGACCGCATCATCGCCGCCGCGAAGCAGACCGGCGCGCAGGCGATCCACCCCGGCTACGGCTTCCTGTCCGAGAACGAGGACTTCTGCGACGCCTGCGAGCGCGAAGGCATTGTCTTCATCGGCCCGCCGGTGTCGGCGATCCGTGCGATGGGCTCGAAGTCCGAAGCGAAGAAGCTGATGGAAGCGGCGCGCGTGCCGCTCACCCCCGGCTACCACGGCGACAACCAGGAGCCGACGTATCTGCACGAGCAGGCCGACCAGATCGGCTACCCGGTGCTGATCAAGGCCGCGGCCGGCGGCGGCGGCAAGGGAATGCGGCTCGTCGAGAAATCCGACGACTTCATCGCCGCGCTCGCCTCCTGCAAGCGCGAAGCAGCTTCGTCCTTCGGCGACGAGCACGTGCTGGTGGAGAAGTACATCACCCGCCCACGCCACATCGAGATCCAGGTCTTCGGCGACACCCACGGCAACTGCGTGTACCTCTTCGAGCGCGACTGCTCGGTGCAGCGTCGTCACCAGAAGGTGCTGGAAGAAGCGCCCGCGCCGGGCATGACGCCCGAACGCCGCGCCGCGATGGGCAAGGCCGCGGTCGAAGCCGCCAAGGCCGTCGGCTATGTCGGCGCCGGCACCGTGGAGTTCATCGCCAACCAGGACGGCTCGTTCTACTTCATGGAGATGAACACGCGCCTGCAGGTCGAGCACCCGGTCACCGAGATGATCACCGGCCTCGACCTCGTCGAATGGCAACTGCGCGTCGCCTCGGGCGAACCGCTGCCTCTCGCGCAGGAGCAACTGCAGATCCGCGGCCATGCGCTCGAAGCGCGCATCTATGCGGAAGACCCGGCGAAGGGCTTCCTGCCCTCGACCGGCAAGCTCGTGCACCTCGCGCCGCCGGCCGAAGGCCTGCATGTGCGCGTCGACACCGGCGTGGAGGAGGGCGACGAGATCAGCCCCTTCTACGATCCGATGATCGCGAAGCTGATCGTGTGGGACGAGAACCGCGACCAGGCACTCGCGCGCATGCTGCAGGCGCTCGCGGACTACCGCGTCGTCGGCGTCGCGAACAACATCGAGTTCCTGTCGCGCCTGACGAACTGCCCGGCCTTCGCCAATGCCGATCTCGACACCGGCCTGATCGAACGCGAGAAGGCCTACCTCTTCCCGGAAGGCGAAGTACCGCCGGCCGAGGTCTATCTCGTCGTCGCACTCGGCGAACTGCTGCGCGAGGCGGCGTGGGCCGAGGGCGAAGCCGAACGCGGCAACGACCCCGGTTCGCCGTGGCATGCGCGCGATGGCTGGCGGCTCAATGCCACGGCCAGCCGCGAACTGCTGTTCCGCTTCGGCGAGACGCAGAAGGCCGTCACCGTCGCCTACCGCGGACGAGACCGCTACACCCTCACGGTCGATTGCCGCAGCACCGAGGCGCGCGGCAAGCTCGACGACCGTGGCGGCCTGCGCGTCGAATTCGACGGCCGGCGCCTGGGCGCCACCGTGATCGTCGCGGGCGAGAAACGCCACGTCTTCCTCGACGGCCGCACCTGGCAGCTCGCCAATGTCGACCCGCTGCACCACGCGGGCGAGGGCGGCGGCGCTGAAGGGGGCTTGCTCGCGCCGATGCCCGGCAAGGTCATCGCGCTGCTCGCCGAAGCCGGCAGCAAGGTCGAGAAGGGCGCGCCGCTGCTGATCCTCGAGGCGATGAAGATGGAACACACCATCACGGCGCCCGCCACCGGCACCCTCAAGGCCTTCCGCTTCGCGGTCGGCGACCAGGTCGGCGACGGCGCGGAACTCGTCGAGTTCGAGCCGGCGAAGGGCTGATCGGCATCTGCTGCCACCACACTGGCCGGCGCCTCGCGCCCCGGCCAGTGTGTGCTTTCCCATGTCCCGCGTTACCGGCGTTTGGCCCGCGAAACGCAAGAAGAAGACATCGAATCGAACAGAGTGGAGAGAGACACATGACCCAGTTGAGCTACGTCCACGGCGCCTCCGAAAAGCGCCTCATCGGCCAGACCATCGGCCGCTTCTTCGACGAGGCCTGCGCCCGCCACGCCGCACGCGAGGCCCTCGTCGTGCGCCACCAGAACGTGCGCCTCACCTACGCGGCGCTCAAGCAGCGCGTCGACGCCCTCGCCTGCAGCCTGATGCGCCTGGGCCTCAAGCGCGGCGAGCGCATCGGCATCTGGTCGCAGAACAACGTCGAATGGGCGCTGACCCAGTTCGCGACGGCGAAGGCCGGCCTCGTGCTCGTGAACATCAACCCCGCCTACCGCCGCTCCGAACTCGAATATGCGCTCAACAAGGTCGGCTGCCGTGCGCTGGTGATGTCGCCCGCGTTCAAGAGCAGCAACTACCTCGAGATGATCGGCGACCTCGCCCCCGAGCTCGCGCAGTCCGAAGCCGGCAAGCTGCAGGCCGCGAAGCTGCCGACGCTCGAAATCGTCGTCCGCATGGGGGCCGACCGAACCCACGGCATGCTGAGCTTTGACGACCTGCTGCACGCGCCGACCGGCGACGAACTCGACGCGCTCGAAGCCTTGGGCGAGGAGCTGCAGTTCGACGACCCGATCAACATCCAGTTCACGTCCGGCACCACCGGCCAGCCCAAGGGCGCGACGCTGTCGCACCACAACATCCTCAACAACGGCTTCTTCGTCGGCGAAGCGATCCGCCTCGTCGAAGGTGACCGCCTGTGCATCCCGGTGCCGCTCTACCACTGCTTCGGCATGGTCATGGGCAACCTCGGTTGCCTCACGCACGGCGCGACGATGGTCTATCCGGCCGAAGCCTTCGACCCGCTGGCAACCCTCGAAACCCTCGCCGAAGAGCGCTGCACCGCGAGCTACGGCGTGCCGACGATGTTCATCGCGATGCTCGATCACCCGCGCTTCAACGACTTCGACCTGTCGCGTCTCAGGACCGGCATCATGGCCGGCAGCCCGTGCCCGATCGAGGTCATGAAGCGCGTCATCGACAAGATGAACATGCGCGAGGTGACGATCGCCTACGGCATGACCGAGACCTCGCCGGTGAGCTTCCAGAGCGGCACCGACGACCCGCTCGACCGCCGCGTGTCCACCGTCGGTCGCGTCCAGCCGCATCTGGAAGTGAAGATCGTCGACAACGAAGGCCGCATCGTCCCGCGCGGCACGCCCGGCGAACTGTGCACGCGCGGCTACTCCGTGATGCTCGGCTACTGGGGCGACGAAGCGAAGACGCGCGAGGCGATCGACCCCGGCCGCTGGATGCACACCGGCGACCTCGCGACCATCGACGACGAAGGCTTCTGCAATATCGTCGGCCGCATCAAGGACATGGTCATCCGCGGCGGCGAGAACCTGTACCCGCGCGAGATCGAGGAATTCCTCTACCGCCATCCCAAGATCCTCGACGTGCAGGTCGTCGGCGTGCCCGACCAGAAATACGGCGAGGAGCTGTGCGCGTGGGTCATCGTGCGCGAAGGCCAGACGCTCACCGAAGCCGAAGTGCGCGACTTCTGCCAGGGCCAGATCGCGCACTACAAGGTGCCGCGCTACATCAAGTTCGTAGACACCTTCCCGATGACCGTCACCGGCAAGATCCAGAAATTCCAGATCCGCGAGCAGATGAAGCGCGAACTGGGTCTGGACGAAGCGAAGACCGCCTGAGCGGCGCGGAGAGGGGCACATGATCACGCTGTACCACTGCGTCAGCGCGCGCTCGTTCCGGCCGCTGTGGATGCTTGAGGAGCTCGGTCTGCCGTACGAGCTCAAGGTGTTGCCGTTCCCGCCGCGGCTCGAGGCGCAGCCCTACCTCGAACTCAACGCGCTCGGCACGATCCCGGCGTTCTTCGACGGCGCCACGCGCATGACCGAGTCGGCGGCGATCTGCCACTACCTCGCCGCGCGACACTCGCCGGGCGCGCTCAACGTTGAAACCGACGAGCCCGACTTCGGCGCCTACCTGAATTGGCTGCATTTCGGCGAGGCGACGCTGACCTTCCCGCAGACGCTGATCCTGCGCTACGCCCGCTTCGAGTCGGCCGAGCGGCGTCAGCCCCAGGTCGCCGAGGACTACACACGCTGGTTCCTGTCGCGCCTGCGCACGCTCGAACCGCTGCTCGCTCGGCAGGAGTTCATGTGCGCCGGGCGCTTCACGGCCGCCGACGTGTCGGTCGGCTACGCGCTGATGCTCGCCGACGACATCGGACTCAAGGAGCGCTTCAAGCCGGCGGTGCTCGCCTATTGGCAGCGCCTGCAGGCACGCGACGGCTACCAGCGAGCGCTCGCCGCGCAACAGCGTGCTGCGGTCGAGCAGGGCGTGCCGGCGCACCCGGTCGCCCAGGCGACCGGCCCGTTCTGAACGAGGAGACACACGAAACATGACGAACAAGGAATTCGACGATCGCCCGCTGTGGACCCCGCGTCCCGAACAGATCGCCGCGACCGGCATGGCCGCCTTCACCGAACGCATCCGCCGCGCCTCGGGCCTGCAACTCGCCGACTACGACGCACTGCATGACTGGTCGGTGCGCCATTCGACCGATTTCTGGTGCGAAGTCTGGGACTTCGGCGGCGTGATCGGCGAGCGCGGCGCGCGCGCGCTCATCGACGGCGACCGCATGCCCGGCGCCGCCTGGTTCCCCGACGCGCGCCTGAACTTCGCCGAGAACCTGCTGCGCGACAGCGGCAACGACCAAGCGCTGGTGTTCCGGGGCGAAGACAAGGTCAAGCGCGCGATGACGCGCAGCGAGCTGCGTGCCGAAGTCGCGCGCTTCGCCGCCGCACTGCGTGCCGCCGGCGTCCGCCCGCACGACCGCGTCGCCGCCTGGATGCCCAACCTGCCCGAGACCCTCGTCGCGATGCTGGCCGCCGCGAGCCTCGGCGCGACCTTCACCTCAGCCTCCCCCGACTTCGGCGTGCAGGGCGTGCTCGACCGCTTCGGCCAGACCGAGCCCAGGGTGCTGATCGCCTGCGACGGCTACTGGTACAACGGCAAGCCGATCGACATCCGCGGCAAGCTCGCCGAACTCGCGCCGCAGCTGCCCAGCGTCGAGCGCTTCGTCGTCGTCCCCTATCTGGCGGGGGATGCTTCGCTTGATCTCGCCGGCATCCGCGACGCCGTCGCCTATGCCGATTTCCTCGCGCCGCATGCGGCCGAGACCGAGCCGCGCTACCAGCGCCTGCCGTTCAACCACCCGCTGTACGTGATGTACTCGTCCGGCACCACCGGCGTGCCCAAGTGCATCGTGCACGGCGCGGGCGGCACGCTGCTGCAGCACCTCAAGGAACACACGCTGCACGCCGACGTGCGCGCAGGCGACCGCCTGTTCTACTTCACGACCTGCGGCTGGATGATGTGGAACTGGCTCGTTTCGGGCCTCGCCGCGGGCGCCACGCTGATGCTCTACGACGGCAACCCCTTCGTGGACGACGGCAAGGTCCTGTGGGACTACGCCGAGCAGGAGCGCATCACCCACTTCGGCACTTCAGCGAAGTACATCGAGACGCTGGGCAAGAGCGCCCTGCGCCCGGCCGAGTCCTACGATCTCTCTGCGCTGCGCGCCGTGCTGTCCACGGGCAGCCCGCTCGCTCCGCAAGGGTTCGACTTCGTCTACGAGTCGATCAAGGCCGACGTGCAGCTCGCGTCGATTTCCGGCGGCACCGACATCATCTCGTGCTTCGTCCTCGGCAGCCCGACCCTGCCGGTGTGGCGCGGCGAGATCCAGTGCCGCGGCCTCGGCATGGCGGTCGAGGTGTGGGACGATGAAGGCCGTCCGGTCGCAGGCGAGAAGGGCGAACTGGTATGCACCAGGCCATTCCCGTCGATGCCGATCGGCTTCTGGAACGACCCGGACGGCACGAAATACCGCTCGGCCTACTTCGAGCGCTTCGACAACGTGTGGTGCCACGGCGACTTCTGCGAGATCACCGCGCACGGCGGCCTCGTCATCCACGGCCGCTCGGACGCGACGCTCAACCCCGGCGGTGTGCGCATCGGTACCGCGGAGATCTACCGCCAGGTCGAGAAGCTGCCCGAAGTCGTCGAGTCCATCGTGATCGGCCAGGACTGGCCGCCGCAGGACCCGACCGACGTGCGCGTGGTGCTCTTCGTGCGCCTGCGCGAAGGCCTCGCGCTCGACGACGCCCTTGTCGCGCGCATCAAGCAGGCCATCCGCGACAACGCGACGCCGCGCCACGTGCCGGCGAAGATCGTGCAGGTCACCGACGTGCCGCGCACCAAGAGCGGCAAGCTCGTCGAACTCGCCGTGCGCAACGTCGTGCATCGCCGGCCGGTCAAGAACATCGAGGCGCTCGCCAACCCGGAGGCCCTCGACCTGTTCGAGGATCGTGCGGAACTGGCGTCCTAAGGGGTGGGATGCGCTTCGTGCTTCCGTCCATGCGATGCCCCGAACGCCGGTTACTCCCCCGGATCGTAGGGCGGGAGTAACCGAAGACGTATCCCGCCATGCGCGCCCGGAGCGCGCGCCGTCGTTGGGTTTGACGGGATGCGCTGCGCTACGCCCGCCCTACAGACGACGCAACCTTCACGTCATGCCCGGCGCCACGCCGGTTCACCCATCACCCAGGTCTCGGCCACGGCCCGGTCGTCGCCCAGCATCATCAGCACGAACAGCCGCTCCGCCAGCGTCTCGCACGCCGCGCTGCGTCGTGCGAGCAGCGGCGTCGCGGCCGGATCGAGCACGACGAAATCCGCCTCGCGCCCCGGCGCGAAACTGCCGATCCGGTCGTCCAGATACAGGCTGCGTGCCCCCCCCAGCGTCGCGAGAAAGAAGGCCCGCTCAGCCGACAGCGACTGCCCGTTCAACTGCAGCACCTTGTAAGCCTCGCCCAGCGTCTGCAGCATCGAGAAGCTCGTCCCCGCGCCCACGTCGGTGCCGATGCCGACGCGCACCCCCGCGGCGTCGGCCTTCGCAAGGTCGAACAGCCCCGAGCCCAGGAACAGGTTCGAGGTCGGGCAGAAGCTCATCGCCGCGCCGGTTGCCGCCATGCGCCCGCGATCGGCGTCGTCCAGCCACACGCAATGTGCGAACACGCTGCGCGGGCCGAGCTGCCCGAAACGCTCATACACGTCCAGATAACTGCGCGCCTCCGGATATAGCTCGCGGATCCACGCGACCTCGGCGCGGTTCTCCGCAAGATGGGATTGCAGATGGATGCCCGGGTGCTCGGCGAACAGCCGGCCCGCAAGCCGCATCTGCTGCGGCGTCGAGGTCGCCGCGAAGCGCGGCGTCACCGCATACAGCAGGCGATCCCGGCCATGCCAACGCGCGATCAGTTCCCGTGATCCGGCATCGCCGTCCTCGGCCGTCTCGCGCAGGAAATCCGGGCAATTGCGGTCCATCAGCACCTTGCCGGCGATCACGCGCATGCGCCGCCGCTGCGCCGCACGGAACAGCGCCTCGACCGAGACGCGATGGACGGTGGGGAACACCGCCGCGGTCGTCGTGCCGTTCCTCAGCAGTTCGTCACAGAAGAAACCGGCCACGGCTGCCGCGTGGTCCGGATCGGCAAAGCGCCGTTCGGCCGGCCAGGTGTGGCATTCGAGCCATTCGAGCAGCTGCCCGCCCGAGCTCGCGATGATGTCCGTCTGTGCGAAGTGGATGTGCGTGTCGACGAACCCCGGCACGATCAGCCGTCCGCGCCGGTCCTCGCTCCGGATGTCTGCGGGCAGCTTCGCCAGCAGGGCGTCCGCCGGCCCGGCTTCCGCGACCAGTCCGTCGCGCACGATCAGCAATCCGTCGGCGAAATGCCGCAGCGCATCCGCTCCCCCGCCGGCGGGATCGCCGGTGAAGTACAGGATCTCGCCGCGGATCGCGCGCATCGCTGCTCCTCAGGGAATCGTCGCCATCGGCGGCAATGTGATGCTCGCGTTGTGCGTGCCGAAGCTGCCGCGCCGCCGGTCCTCGAAATAATGGCGCAGCGTCAGCGAGATCGTGCGGAAGGCGATGTCGTCCCAGGGGATGTCCTTCTCCTCGAACAGCCCCACCTCCAGCGATTCCTCGCCCGGCCCGAACTCCAGGTCCAGCAGGCGTGCGCGATACACGATATGCACCTGGTTAATGTGCGGCACGCTGATCAGCGTGAACAGCGCGCCGACCTCGATGCGCGCGCACGCCTCCTCCAGCGTCTCGCGCGCCGCTGCCTCGGCCGTGCTCTCGGCGTTCTCCATGAACCCCGCCGGCAGCGTCCAGTACCCGTGGCGCGGCTCGATCGCGCGACGGCACAGCAGGATGCGTTCTCCCCATTCGGGAATCGCGCCGACGACGATCTTGGGATTCTGGTAATGGATCGTCCCGCAACTCGCGCACACATGGCGCGGCAAGGTGTCGCCGGGCGGAATGCGCAGCGTGACGTTCGCGCCGCAGTCTGAGCAGTATTTCATCGTGTTCGCCGACCTGTTCGTTCGGACAAATTCTAGCCCCTAAACCGCCCCCGAGACCTCCCGGCGACGTTTCGCCGATCGTCCTTCGTGACAGCCGACTGCCCGGCACGGTACAGTTCGCCCGACCCGAACGCCGTCCGCAGCACGCCTGCAGCGCGGCGACAATCCACCCCCCGTTTACCGCCGCCGATGCCTCCCCCGTTGGATTCGACCCGCTTCGAACAGATCCGCGCTTCCGGCGATCTCCCGTCGCCGAAGGGAATCGCGCTCGCGGTGATCCGCCTGACGCGCCAGCAGGACGTGTCGACGGCCGAGCTCGCGCGGGTGATCGGCGCCGACCCGGCCTTCGTCGGCCGGCTCATCAAGGCGGCCAACGGCCTCGTCGCCTTCAGCCGCCGCCCGGTCGCCTCGGTGCACGAGGCACTCATGGTGCTCGGCCTGCCCGCCGTGCGGACCATGGTGCTGGGTTTTTCGCTGCTCTCGCATTACCGGCGCGGAGCTTGCCAGGCGTTCGATTACAACCGCTTCTGGAGTGCTTCGCTCGCCCGTGCGCTCGCGGCCCAGGTCTTCGCCGAGCGCACCCGCGCGGCGCCGGCGGACGAACTCTTCGCCGTCGGCCTGCTCGGCAGCGTCGGCGAGCTTTCCCTCGCGACGCTCTATCCGGCCGAATACGCAGCCGTGCTCGAGGCGGCAAGCCGGCCCGGCGCTGCGCCGCTGCTCGAGCTGGAGCAGGCCGAGTTTGCGATGAACCACCGCGAGCTGACCGGCGCGATGCTCCAAGACTGGGGGCTGCCGCGGATCTTCATCGATGCCGTCGCGCAATCCCACGATCCGGAAGAAACTCACCTCGCCGACGGATCGCGGGCGCGGCGGATGCTTCAGGTCCTTGTCGCGGCGCGCGACGTTGCCGAAATCTGCGTTTCCGACGACGTCGCGCGGAACAGGCTCGCAGCCGGTCTTTTCATGGACGGCGCGCGTCTGGGCATCGAACGCGAATGCATCGTCGCGGATTGCGAGCGCATTGCCGCCCTGTGGCTGGACTGGGGCGGCCTGCTCCAGCTCGAACAACCCCGCGCCCCGAACTTCGCCGACCTGGCCGAGGCCGGCCCCGTGGTCGTGGCCGCGGCAAAGGTTCCCGCCGTGTCGCAGGCCCGCAAGCGGAGCGCCGTCAAGCTGCCTGCGACGCCCGAGCCCGCCGACGCGGCTGCGGGCGAGCCGGCCGCGCGCGCCCACCAGCGTGCGCTGATCGTCGACGACGAACCGCGCACACGCGCCGGCCTGCGCGCCGTTCTGGAGCAGGCGCATTACGAAGTGCATGAGGCCGGCGACGGACGTCAGGGCATGGAGTTGGCCCTCGAGCTGCAACCGCAGATCATGATCCTCGACTGGAACCTGCCCGAACTCGACGGTCCGGATCTGGTCCGTTCGCTACGCCAGACGCGCATCGGCCAGGCGATCTACATGATTCTCCTCACGCACAGCGGCGACGACGAACACCTCGTCGCGGCTTTCGACGCCGGGGCCGACGACTTCATCGCCAAGCCCTTGCGCCCGCGCGTGCTCGCCGCGCGCCTCAAGGCCGGCCAGCGGGTGGTGCGCCTGCAGCAGGAGGTCGAGCGCGAGCACGAGGAAATCCGCCACTTCGCGTCGCAGCTGGCGGTCACGAACCGCCGCCTGCACGAAGCCGCCCTCACCGACGCACTGACCGGCTTCCCCAACCGCCGCTACGCCATCGACCGCATCCAGCAGGAATGGTCCGCCGCACAGCGCTGGGGGCGCCCCCTGTCGTGCATGATCATCGACCTCGACAACTTCAAGCAGATCAACGACACCTTCGGCCACGACGTCGGCGACGAAGTCCTGCGCAGCGCGGCCGACGCCCTGAGGGGCGCGCTGCGCGGCCAGGACGTCGTGTGCCGCACGGGCGGCGACGAGTTCCTGGCGATCTGCCCGGAAACGGATCTGGCCCACGCCCTGAGCTGCGCCGAGCGCCTGCGCAAGGCGCTCGACAGCCTTTCGCTGCAGGCCGGCGACGCGCGCGTCGCGATCAGCGCCAGCATCGGCGTCGCGATGCGCGAACACTGGATGCCCGACGTCGACGCCCTGATGAAACAGGCCGACCTGGGCGCCTATCTCGCCAAGCAGAAGGGGCGCAACCGTGTCGCGACGGTCCAGAAGACCGGCGAATCGGATGGCGTCGCCACTGCCGCCGACTGAAGTCCGGCTCTCGTCCGGAAAGCCGCGGGATTTCGGTAATTTCTCTTTCGTTACAGCACCTTGGTCGTACTGTGGTTATTACCTGTGGCGTATCTGCAACATGCCATCCGGCACATTTTCTTGCAATTGCTCACAATTCACTTTAACTTTATGGCGCTTGTCCCTGAAAGGGAGCGGAAATGAAACGTCCTGATTTTCAGGCGGAAATCAAGGAACTGAACCTCGCGTACCTGATGCTGGCCCAGCAGATGCTGCGCAGCGACCGGGAGACCGCGATGTTCCGCCTGGGCATCGACAAGGACGTCGCCGATCTGGTCGAGGGGCTTTCGAGCGCCAAGCTGGTCAAGATGGCCAGCAGCCAGATGCTGCTGTTCCGCTTCGACGATGCGCTGCTTGCCGGGCTGCTCGCGGGCAAGGGGCGTGACGAGACGAGTTCCAGCCTGCATGCGGCGATTCTCGCCGCGGGCAAGCCGGTGAAGCGGTTGGCGGGATAGGCGCCGACACGGCGCCGCGGGAGGTGCAGGGGCACGGGCGGCAGAGGATGCCGCAGGCCACTGCAGGATCGCGGCGGAGCGCCCCCGGGTGGGGCGGCAAGGAGAATACGATGAAGAACAAGAGCATCATCGAAGAGGCTGAGGACATCCAGCGCGCGGCCGAAATGGTCCGCCTCGGTGCCCGCATGCAGATGCTGGAAGCCGAAACCAAGCTCAGCCGCGAGCGTCTCCTCAAGATCTACAAGGAAATCCGCGGCATGTCGCCCCCGAAGGGCATGCTGCCGTTTTCCACCGACTGGTTCATGACCTGGCAGCCGAACGTGCATGCGTCGCTGTTCATGAACTTCTTCAGCTTCTTCCAGGCGCATACCGGCCTCAAGGGGCTGGACGCGATCCTGAAGGCCTATCACCTGTACCTCGACCACATCGAGGCCGAAGTGATCGAGCCGGCGCTGAGCCTCACCCGCGCCTGGACGCTGGTGCGCTTCTTCGATGCCGACCTGCTGCAGATGGCCTCGTGCACGACCTGTGGGGGCCATTTCGTCGCGCACGCCTACGACCCGACGCACGAGTTCGTGTGCGGCCTGTGCAACATGCCCTCGCGCGCCGGCAAGACCAAGCGTGCCGCCGAGGCCGCGCGGGCGACGGGCGCCAAGCGCGCCCCGGCCACCCGGCGCGTCGCCAAGACCAAGGCGCTCGCTACCGCTGACTGATTCGCGGCGTCCGTCCGCGCATGGGGCCGCCGCACATGCCGGCGGCCTTTTCATTTTCCGGGTTCAAGTTTGCACGCCGAGTGACGTTAGAATCGCAATAAATCTTCCGGCGTGCGGCGGTGTTGCCGCGCGTGTCGAATCGACGGGGGCTTCCCGGTGTTCCTCATCATTGGTTATCTGATCATCCTCGCAGCATCGGTCGGCACGTATTCCGTCCACGGCAGTCTCATGGCGCTGTGGATGCCGATGGAATATCTTGCCATCGTCGGCCTGATGATCGGCGGCTTTGTCGGCAGCAACGGCCCCAAGGCGTTCAGGGTGACGATGAAGGCCCTGCCGAGCCTGTTCAAGGGCTCGCCCTACACCAAGGCCATGTACCTGGACCTGCTCGGCCTGCTGTACGAGGTGCTGGCGAAGGTGCGCAAGGAAGGCCTGATGTCGATCGAGAACGATGTCGACAATCCCGAGTCGAGCCCGATCTTCACCAAGTACCCCACCATCATGGCGCACCATCATGCGGTCGAGTTCCTGACCGACTATCTGCGCATGATGGTCGGCGGCAACCTCAATGCCTTCGAGATCGAAGGCCTGATGGACAAGGAAATCGAGACGCACCATCAGGAAACCCACATCGCGCCGCACGTCATGGCCAAGCTCGGCGACGCGCTGCCGGCCTTCGGTATCGTCGTCGCGGTGATGGGCGTCGTGAACGTGATGGGCTCGGTCGGCCAGCCGCCGGCCGTGCTCGGCAAGATGATCGGCGGTGCGCTGGTCGGCACCTTCCTCGGCATTCTGATCTCGTACGGCTTCGTGCAGCCGATCGCCAGCCAGCTCGAACAGCAGGTGGAAGAAGGCGGCAAGATGTTCGAATGCATCAAGCTGGTGCTGCTCGCCAGCATGAACGGCTACGCTCCGCAGGTCGCCGTGGAGTTCGGACGCAAGGCGCTGTACTCGAGCGAACGCCCGACTTTTGCCGAGCTCGAGCAGGACATCAAGGCCCGCAAGGGGTGAGGCCGCGATGACCGCCGTCGCCATGCGAATGCTCGACGCTGACCGCCGCCGCGGCATGAGGCGCCCATGAGCGACGATAGCCAGCAGCCCATCGTCGTCAAGCGCATCAAGAAGGTCGCCGCCGCGGCACACGGCGGCGCGTGGAAGATCGCCTACGCCGACTTCGTTACGGCGATGATGGCCTTCTTCCTGCTGATGTGGCTGCTCGGCTCCACGGCGCAGGGCGACCTCGAAGGCATTGCCGACCACTTCCTGAATCCGCTCAAGGTCTCGATGCAGGGTGGCAGCGGGGCGGGCGACAGCTCCAGCGTCATCCAGGGCGGCGGCGAGGATCTCACCCGCTCCCTCGGCCAGCGCAAGCGCGGCGAGATCGAAGGGCGCCGCTCGATCAACCTCGATGCAGCCAAGGGACGCGAGGTGTATCGCGTCGAGGGCGACGACGAAGGCGTGGAAGCGACGCGCGAACGCGCGC
The DNA here is from genome assembly GCF_012911005.2 of Aromatoleum toluolicum. Classification (GTDB taxonomy): domain Bacteria; phylum Pseudomonadota; class Gammaproteobacteria; order Burkholderiales; family Rhodocyclaceae; genus Aromatoleum; species Aromatoleum toluolicum. The sequence goes on from NZ_WTVS01000012.1 coordinate 36,737, forward strand.
GCCTCGAGGACTTGAAGGGGCGCATCGAGGCCCTCGTCGAGGCCGACCCCAAGCTGCGCCCCTTCCGCAACCAGATCCTGCTCGACATCACGTCGGAGGGCTTGCGCATCCAGATCGTCGATGCGCAGAACCGCCCCATGTTCAACACCGCGAGTGACGAGTTGCTGCCTTACACGCGCGAGCTGCTGCGGGCGATCGGGCGTGCGCTCAACGATGTCTCCAACCGGCTGAGCCTGTCGGGGCACACCGATGCGGCGCGATACGCCGGCGGCGAGCGCGGCTTCTCGAACTGGGAGCTGTCGAGCAATCGCGCCAACGCCTCGCGCCGCGAGCTGGTCGTCGGCGGTCTGGAGGCCGGCAAGGTGATCCGCGTCGTGGGCCTCGCGGACATGGTGCCGCTGCGCAAGGACGACCTGTTTCATCCGATGAATCGCCGCATCAGCATCATCGTGATGAACAAGAAGACCGAGGAGGCCGTGCGCAACCAGGCGGGCGCTCTGGATATCGGTTCGTCTGCGCCGCTCGACGGCACGGAGTTGCGCGAGAACATCGAGAGCAGGAACCAGGCGCCCGCGGCGCCGGTGCGGGGGCGCAGTCCCTTGCCGCTCCCGCTACCACCCGTGAAGTCGCCCTGATGCGATGCCGTGTGATGAGCTGCCGTCCGGACACGGCCTGTGAGGTGGTCTGAAGATGCCCGCTGGTGATTCCCCCTTCGGCCGCAAGCCCGCAGTGCCGGGAGCTGCTGCCCACACGGCGGCGGACGCTCCGGTTCGTCCCAATCTCGCGGCGAATTCCGCGCCGGGGCTGGCGGCGATGGCCGCCGCAGCGGCCGCGTCGGCGCTGTCGGCGTCCGGCGAGCGCGAGTTCGAGCTGACTCAGGCCGATTTCGAACGCATCCGCAAGCTCATCTACGACCACGCCGGCATCGTCCTGTCGCAGGCGAAGCAGGACATGGTCTACAGCAGGCTGGCACGGCGGCTGCGCGCGTGCGGGGACCGCAGCTTCGCGCAATACATCGGCCGCCTCGAGCGCGATCGCGCCGAGTGGGAGACCTTCGTCAATTCGCTGACGACCAATCTCACCTCGTTCTTCCGCGAGGCACACCATTTCGACATCCTGGCCGAGCGCATGCGGCGTGTCGTCGAACGCCGCACGATACGCATCTGGTGCAACGCGGCGTCCACCGGCGAGGAGCCTTACTCGCTTGCGATCACGGCCTGCGAGGCGTTCAATACGCTCACCCCGCCGGTCCAGATCATCGCCAGCGATATCGATACCAGTGTCCTCGCGCATGCCGAGCGTGGCGTGTATCGCGAGGACCGCGTGGCGCGCATGTCGCCGGAGATGCTGCGGCGCTATTTCGAGCAGGGGGGCGGTCTCGCGGCCGGCGAGCATCGTGTGCGGCCGGAGCTGAAGCGCCTGCTGAGCTTCAGGCGCATCAACCTGCTCGATGCCGTATGGCCGGTGCAGGGGCCGCTGGATGCGATCTTCTGTCGCAACGTCATGATCTACTTCGACAAGACGACCCAGTACAGCATCCTCAAGCGTTTCGTGCCGCTGCTGCTGCGCAAGGACGGGGCGCTGTTCGCCGGCCATTCCGAGAGTTTCATGCACGCGGGCGACCTGTTCCGTTCGACGGGACGCACCGTCTATCAGCGCACCGATGCCGACGGCAACTAGACCCCTGTCCTCCGGCCATGTGTCCGGTGGCCGCATCATCTTCATCGGCGCCTCGACGGGGGGTACCGAGGCGATCAAGCAGGTCCTGCTCGGCATGCCGCAGAATTCGCCGCCGATCCTGATCACGCAGCACATGCCGGAGATGTTCACCGGCGCGTTCGCGCGCCGCCTCGACGGGTTGTGCGCGCTACGGGTCAAGGAGGCCGAGCACGGCGAGGCGGTGCTGCCGGGCACGGCCTATATTGCGCCGGGGCATTCGCACCTCCTGATCCGGCGCGCGTCGGTGGGCGGTTTTCAGTGCGAGCTGTCGCGTGCGGAGCCCGTCAATCGTCACCGGCCTTCCGTCGATGTGCTCTTCGCCGCAGCCGCGGAGCTGGCGGGGGCTGCGGCGGTGGGCGTCCTGCTCACGGGCATGGGCAAGGACGGCGCACGGGGCCTGCTCGCGATGCGGCGTGCGGGGGCGTGGACCATTGCCCAGGACGCCGGCTCGTGCGTCGTGTACGGCATGCCGCGCGAGGCGGCGATGATCGGCGCGGCGTGCGAGGTCGTGCCGCTGGACGAGGTCGCGCAGCATGTGTTGCGCCAGGTGGTGCCGGGCGGCGCGCGCGATGCCTAGCCGGGAACCGGGGAGCGGTTCACCCGGAGCACGACCATAATGCGAAAATGTCGGGCCGACGCGAATGCGGTGCAAATTCCGTGATGCGGCGCCTCAAGTATTTCAGGTCACTGACGTTATCTTGATTGTAATCACGGCGCAGGGATGCCGCCCCGATCATATTGCCGCGTAACGCGGAGAGTGAAATGTCCGAACTGTTCAAGAATATCGAAGCCCGCACGCGTCTGGCCGGCACGAACAAGCTGGAGATACTGCTGTTCACGCTCGGTGTCGACCAGCGCACCGGACGTCGCGAGACCTTCGGTATCAACGTGTTCAAGGTGCGCGAGGTGATGCGCACCCCGGCCATTACCGCGGCACCGGAGATGCCGTCCTCGGTGGAAGGCATGGTCAGCCTGCGCGGCGTGCTGGTGCCGGTGGTCGATCTCGGCCGTTATGTCGGTGTCGGAGCCGACGCCAAGCGCGAGATTATGATCGTCACCGAGTACAACGGCCACACGCAGGGTTTCCTCGTCGAGGCGGTCGATACGATCCTGCGCCTCGACTGGGCGCAGATGCGCGTGCCCCCGGACATGCTCACGGCGAACATGGGCGGACTGGTCACCGCGGTCACCGAGCTCAAGGACAACAAGCTGGTCATGATGCTGGACGTCGAGAAGGTGCTGGCGGAAACGACGACCCAGGACGACCAGTACCTCTTCAAGGGGATCGAGCCGATCGAGGGAAGCGCGCACACGGTGTATTTCGCCGACGACTCCTCGGTGGCGCGCCGCCAGATCGAACGCACGCTCGACGTGCTGGGCGTGCCGTATGTCGGGTCGATCAACGGGCGCATGGCGTGGGAAGAGTTGCAGAAGGCGGCACGCTTCGCCGAAACCACCGGGCGCAGGGTCAGCGACGTGGTGAGCCTGGTGCTCACCGACGTCGAGATGCCGGAGATGGACGGCTACATCCTCACCAAGTCGATCAAGTCCGATCCGCGTTTCGCGGGCATTCCCGTGATCATGCACTCGTCGCTGTCCGGCATGTCGAACCAGCAGCTCGGCAAGTCGGTCGGCGTCGATGAATATGTTCCCAAGTTCGAACCTCAGCGTCTCGCCGAGACGCTGCGCCGCCTGCTCAATCGGGATGAGCAGCAAACCCGCGCGTCCTGAGGAATTCCTGTCATGTCCAGCTACCAGACCGAAGAAAACGGCGTGCTCAACGTCGTCGATGGCCGTACCAGCCTCGCCGGCTCGAACCGCATGGAGATCCTGCTGTTCTCGCTCGGCACCTCGGAGACCTTCGGCATCAACGTGTTCAAGGTCCGCGAGGTGTCGGCCGCGCCCTTCATCACGCGCGCGCCCAACATGCCGGCGGGGGTGGAGGGCCTGATCTCGCTGCGCGGCAACGTTATCCCGGTGCTGGCGCTGGCGAAGATCCTCGGCCTTGCGCGGCCCGGCGATCCGCTCGGCGGGTCGATGATGGTCACCGAATACAGCAAGCGCACGCTCGGCTTCCTCGTGTCCGGGGTCGATCGCATCATCCGCGTCGATTGGGACAAGGTGCGCGCGCCGGACAACATTTCGAGCTCCGTGCATAACTACATCACCGCGATCACCGAGCTGCCCGACGGCAAGCTGGTGTCGATCGTCGATGTCGAGACCGTGCTGGCCACGACCTTCGGCGATGCGGTGGTCGGCAACATCGCGCCGATCCCCGACGGTGAGGACTACGAGGTCTTCTACGTCGACGACTCGGGCGTCGCCCGGCGCAAGATCTCGGAGGTGCTGGACAAGCTGGGAGTGAAGCACAAGCACGCGGTCAATGGCCTGGAGGCCTGGACGCGCCTGCAGGGCATGGCCAGCCACGCGCAGCAGATCGGCCACCGGGTGAGCGACGAGCTCGACCTGATTCTCGTGGATGCCGAGATGCCCGAAATGGATGGATATGTGTTGACGCGCAACATCAAGGCCGACAGCCGCTTCGACGGCATCCCGGTCGTGATGCACTCCTCGCTGTCGTCGGAAGCGAACCGGGCGATGGGAAAGCGGGTCGGTGTGGACGCCTACGTGGCAAAATTCGACGCCGATGCGCTCGCAGACACTCTGCGTCCGCTGCTGACCCGGGGTCATCAAGGCTGACCCGGGTCGTGCGCAAGATTACGGAGATACAAGAATGTCCGACCCCAAGATGAAATTCCTCGTCGTCGACGATTTCTCGACCATGCGCCGCATCGTGCGCAATCTGCTCAAGGAGCTGGGCTTCACCAACGTCGACGAGGCCGAGGATGGCGCCGTCGCCCTGCAGAAGCTCAACAGCGCTCCGTTCGACTTCGTGGTGACGGATTGGAACATGCCCAACATGGACGGGCTGACCTTGTTGCAGACGATCCGCCAGACGCCGCACCTGCGGCACCTCCCGGTGCTGATGGTCACCGCCGAGGCGAAGAAGGAAAACATCATCGCTGCGGCACAGGCCGGCGCCAGCGGCTACATCGTCAAGCCCTTCACCGCGGCGACGATGTCCGAAAAGCTGGAAAAGATCTTCGAAAAAATGGGCAAGAAGGCCACCGCCTGACGGGCGGGAAGAGAGACGATCAGGGAGGCCGATAATGGCGAAGAAGCTGAAACAGGACGAGGTTGGGGATTCGGACGAACTCCAGGCCCTGTTCGACAGCATCGCGAACACGCAGGCGCAGCCGGCACCGGCGGCAGCGCGGGCTGCGCCCGCCCCTGCTGCAGCAGGGAATTCAGGGGGCGACGACGACGAACTGCAGGCGCTGTTCGATTCCGTTGCCGCGGACTTCGAGGCCGGCGCCGTGGCCGCAGAGACTGCCGCGCCCGCCGCATCGGTTGTCGCGCCTGCGCAATCCGAGCACAGCTGCGATGCGGTGTTCACGCGAATCGGACAGATGACACGACAAGTGCACAACACCTTGCGCGAGCTGGGCACCGACGACGGTTTGCAGGATGCGGTGCAGGCGATTCCCGATGCGCGCCAGCGCCTGACCTACATCGCGCAGATGACCGAGCAGGCGGCGAGCCGTGTGCTCAATGCGACCGACATCGCCCAGCCGATCCAGGGGCGTATCCAGTCCGGTGCTGCCGAGCTGCAGGCGCGGTGGGACAAGCTGTTCGCGAACCAGCTGTCGGTCGAGGAGTTCAAGGCGCTGTCCGGCGAAACGCGCAGCTTCCTCGGCGACGTGGTCGAGGGAAGTCGCGCGACCAACGCGCAGCTGATGGAAATCATGATGGCGCAGGATTTCCAGGATCTGACCGGCCAGGTGATCAAGAAGGTCGTCGACCTCGCGCAGAAGCTGGAGACGGAACTCCTGCAGGTGCTGCTCGAGGTGACGCCGGCGGAAAAGCGCGGCGACAAGCACAGCGGGCTGATGAATGGCCCCGTCGTCAGCACCGAGGGCCGCGATGACGTGGTCACGACGCAGGAGCAGGTGGACGACCTGCTGGACAGCCTGGGCTTCTGAACGGTCGCTGCCCGGTTCCGCCGGGCCGGGCACCCCGGATGACTGGGCCGGCGAATGAACGGGGCCGCCGGCCCGCAACAAGTAAGCGAGAACGTGATGAGTGACTTCGCCGGAATGGAAGACCTTCTTCAGGATTTCCTGATCGAGGCGGGAGACCTGCTCTCCGGGGTCGACAACAAGCTCGTGGATCTGGAGCGCTCGCCCGACGACCGCGGCCTGCTCAACGAGATCTTCCGCGGCTTCCACACGATCAAGGGGGGGGCGGGTTTCCTCAACGCGACCGAGCTGGTCACCCTGTGCCACCTGACAGAAAACCTGTTCGACAACCTGCGCAATGGCGAACTCGCCGTGACGCCGGAGATCATGGACGTGATCCTGGCGGCGACGGCGACGGTGCGCGAGATGTTCGCGAGCCTCGAGCAGGGCATGCAGCCGACGGCTGCCGATCCGGACCTGATCGCTCGCCTCAGGCAGGCGATCGCGGGCGAGCTGGTCGCCGGCAGTGCGCATGAGACGACCGCCCCGGCGCAACCGGCGGCGGCTGGCCAGGCGGTGGCCGGCGGCGCTCCCGACTGGGAACTGCTGCACGGCGTCGTCACCGGCGTGGCGCGCGTAGTGCAGCCGGTGCGCGAAGCCGGGCCGGTGGCAGCCGTCGTTGCGGCCGCCCCGACGCGCCCGCCCGAGGAGGTCATCAAGGCGGCGGTGGGCCGCCGCGCGAGCGACAAACCCGGTTCGCAGGTCAGCACGGGCCGCCGCGACGGCGAGAAGCAGCGCGACAACTCGATCCGCGTCGATACGACGCGTCTCGACCAAGTGCTCAACCTGTCGGGCGAGATCGGCCTGACGAAGAACCGCCTGAACGCGCTGCGCAGCGACATCCTCTCCGGCCGCAACGACACCGAGACCCTGCATTCGCTGGATATCGCGGTCAGCCAGCTCGACCTGCTCGTATCCGATCTGCAGAACGCCGTCATGAAGACGCGCATGCAGCCGATCGGGCGCCTGTTCCAGAAGTATCCGCGCATCGCGCGCGACCTCGCCCGCAGCATGGGCAAGGATGTGGAGCTGGTGCTCGCCGGCGAGGAAACCGAGATCGACAAGACCATGATCGAGGATCTCGCCGACCCGATCATCCACCTGATCCGCAACGCGGTCGACCATGGCGTGGAGGATGCGGCGGGGCGGATCGCGGCCGGCAAGCCGGAAAAATCCATCGTGCGCCTCGAGGCGCGCCAGGAAGGCGACCACATCGTGATCCTGGTCGCCGACGACGGACGCGGCATGAACGCCGAGCGCCTGCGCGCCAAGGCGGTCGAGAAGGGGCTCATCACCGACGAAGAGTCCAACTCGATGGACGAGCGTCAGAGCTTCAACCTGGTCTTCCTGCCGGGCTTCTCGATGGCGGCGCAGGTGTCGGACGTGTCGGGTCGCGGTGTCGGCATGGACGTGGTGCGCACCAACATCCAGAAGCTCAACGGCAACATCGAGATCCAGTCGCAACTCGGCAAGGGTACGACCTTCGTGATCAGCCTGCCGCTGACACTGGCGATCCTGCCGGTGTTGCTGGTGCGCCTGGGCGATCAGCCCTTCGCCGTGCCGTTGTCGATGGTGCGCGAGATCCTGCCGATCGAGGCGAAGGAGGTGCAGGAGGTCGGCGGGCGCGCGACGATGGTCGTGCGCGGCGAGGTCCTGCCGATCATGCCGCTGGCAGGGCTGCTGGGCTGGCCGCTCGAGCGCGCGCCGTACTACGGCGTGCTGATGCAGACGGCGGAGATGTCCTTCATCCTCGGCATCGACAGCTTCGCGGGGCGCGAGGATGCGGTGATCAAGTCGCTCGACGACTTCCGCCCGAAGGGCGTCGCCGGGGTGACCACGCTGTCGAATGGCCAGATCGTGCTGATCCTCGACATGAAGGAGCTGCTCGGCAGCGCCGGCGACCAGCGCTGGCTGAGCCGCCTGACGATGATGGCGAAGCAGGTCGCGGCCGCCTGAGCGCCGGACGGCGCGCTAAACGAAAAGCCCGGCGGGAGGCATGGCCTCCGCCGGGCTTTGTCTTGTGGCGGTTGTTGCGTCCGTCGCGCGTGCGTCAGGCAGTGAGTTGCAGCAGCTGCGCGAACGCGTCCTCGAACTGCGCCAGGCCTTCGCGCTGCAGGCGCTCTCCGGCTGCCGTCATGTCCAGGCCCAGGGCGTTCAGCGCGTCGAAGGTCGAGCGCGCGGCGCCGACGTCGTCACCGAGCGTCGCTGCGACCTTGCCGTGGTCGCGCAGCGCCGCGAGCGTTGCGTCGGGCAGGGTATTCACGGTTTCCGGGCCGATCAGCGGCTCGACGTAGAGCAGGTCGCTGTAGGCCGGGTTCTTGGTGCCGGTGCTCGCCCACAGCATGTATTGCGGGCGTGCGCCCAGCGCGCGCAGTTCCGCGAACGCCGTGCCGTGGAAGCGCTTGCGATAGCGCTGGTAGGCAAGCTTCGACATCGCCACGGCAGCCTTGCCGCGCAGGGCGAGCGCATCACCGCCGAGTTCGTCGAGTTGCTTGTCGATGAGGGTGTCGACGCGGGACAGGAACAGGCTCGCGACCGACATCACCTTGCGCACGTCGCCGCCGGCCTGGCGCAGGCGCTGCAGGCCCAGGACGTAGGCGTCGGCAACCGCATCGACGTGGGCGAGGGAGAACATCAACGTCACGTTGACGCTCACGCCGCGGCCGATCAGCAGTTCGATCGCGTCCAGCCCGGCCACGGTCGCCGGCACCTTGATCAGCAGGTTGTCGCGTGCGACGGCCTGTTTCAGGCGAACGCCGGCGGCGACCGTGGCGGCCGCGTCGTGGGCGAGGGCGGGCGACACCTCGAGGCTCACGTAGCCGGCGTTGCCGCCGCTGCGCTCCCACGTGGGGCGCAGCAGGTCGCAGGCGCGCTGCACGTCGGGGATCACGAGGCCTTCGTAGCGCGCCTCGGCATCGAGGGGCTGCGCCTTCAGTGCCGCGAGGTCGTCCTCGTAATAGCGCCCGCCGGCGATGGCCTTGTGGAAGATCGCGGGGTTCGTCGTGACGCCGTCGATGCCGTCCTCGGCGATCATCTTCGCGAGCTGGCCTTCGTTGAGCAGGGTGCGGGAGAGGTTGTCGAGCCAGACTTGCTGACCCTGGGCGCGGACCTGGAGCAGGGGGTTCATGAGCCGGTGTCGTGTTGGTAATCGTGGAGATTCATTGTGCAACGAATCGGTGACCGCCGAAAGACGCCGCTTGCGCGATGCTGTTGCCGGACGTGTCCGTCGCCCATCATCAAGGCGGCAATCCAATGGAGGCGTACGCCCCGAGCGCGCCGACGGGCATGGGCAGGGCGTCGACAGGCTCAGCCCGAACGGGATTTCCTTGCGGCGCGGCTACCAGCTAGCCATTGCTGCTTCCCTCCAGCCGAGTGCATCGAGCACGCGTGCAAAGTCGTCTGCGAGGGGCGTGCGCAGATCCAGCGCTTCCCCGGTGTGCGGATGCGCGAGCTGCATGCGGGTGCAGGCGAGCAGCAGGCGCGAGGTGCCGAAGAGCTGCGCGAACAGGCGGTTGTGCCGCCCCTTGCCGAAGGTCGCGTCGCCGATGATGGGGTGGGAGATGTGCTTCAGGTGGCGGCGGATCTGGTGGCGCCGGCCGGTGGCGGGGCTGAGCTCGACCAGCGCGTAGCGGCTCGTCGGGTAGCGGTCGACCCGGTAGGGCAGTTCGGCGGTGGCGAGGCGACGGACGTGCGTCACGGCGTCCTGCGCGGGGGCCTCCGCCACTGTCTCGGGGCGGCGCTCGGCGTCGTCGAAACGGCGCGTCAGCGGGTGGTCGATGACGCCGTCCGCGGGCGGATGGCCACGCACGACGGCGAGGTAGGTCTTGCGCACGGCCTGCCGTTCGAAGGCCGACGACACCAGGGCGGCCGTCTCGCGGTCGAGCGCGAACAGCAGCACGCCCGAAGTGCCCTTGTCGAGGCGGTGCACGGGGTGCACGTGGCGGCCGATCTGGTCGCGCAGGATCTGCACCGCGAAGCGCTCTTCATGCACGTCGAGGACGGAACGATGGACGAGCAGCCCCGAGGGTTTGTGCACGGCGACGAGGCAGTCGTCGCGGTACAGGATGGGCAGGGTTTCCGCCGCCTGTGCCGCGGGGGCGGACGCCCCCGCGGCAGTCGTCGAAACCGCGTCGCTCAAAGCGCCGCGCCGGTCGCGTCGAACAGGCCTTCGAACAGAATGGAGCTGAGGTAGCGCTCGCCGGAATCCGGCAGGATCACGACGATGGTCTTGCCTGCGTTCTCCGGCCGCTGTGCGAGGCGCGCAGCGACGGCCGCGGCTGCGCCGCAGGAGATGCCCGACAGGATGCCTTCCTCGCGCGCGAGGCGACGGGCGTAGAGGATCGCGTCTTCGTTGCTGACGGTCTCGACCGCGTCGACCAGCGACATGTCGAGCACCTGCGGCACGAAGCCTGCGCCGATGCCCTGGATCTTGTGCGGCGAGGGCTTCAGCGGTTCGCCGGCGCGCGTCTGCGTAAGCACCGGGCTCGCGGTCGGCTCGACGGCAACCGAATGGATCGCCTTGCCCTTGGTCTGCTTGATGTAGCGCGACACGCCGGTGATGGTGCCGCCGGTGCCGACGCCCGACACGAGGATGTCGATCTTGCCGTCGGTGTCGTTCCAGATCTCGGGGCCGGTCGTCGCCTCGTGGATCGCCGGGTTCGCGGGGTTCTTGAACTGCTGCAGCAGCACGTACTTGTTCGGGTCGGACGCCGCGATCTCCTCGGCCTTCGCGATCGCGCCGTTCATGCCCTTCGCGCCTTCGGTCAGGACCAGCTTGGCGCCGTAGGCGACCAGCAGCTTGCGTCGTTCGACGCTCATCGTGTCGGGCATCGTCAGCGTGATGGGAATGCCCCGTGCGGCGGCGACGAATGCCAGCGCGATGCCGGTGTTGCCGCTCGTGGGTTCGACGATTTCCTTGCCGGGGCCCAGCAGGCCACGCTTCTCGGCGTCCCAGATCATCGCTGCGCCGATGCGGCACTTCACGGAATAGGCGGGATTGCGCCCTTCGATCTTGCCCAGCACCGTCGCGGCGGCGCCGTCGGTGATGCGGTTCAGTCTGACCAGCGGCGTCTTGCCGATGGATTCTGCATTATCGTTGTACCAGTTCGACATGTGATGGCTCCTTGGTCCGGAAAACGGAGAATAGCAGGCGCTGGCGCGCGGCGGGCTGCTTCATTCTTCGGCGTGGCCATTGCCCGCCGGGGTGACGCTGCTGCGTACCGTCGCCTCGGTGAGCGTCGGCGAACACATCTCGATGAAGCGGTAGGCGAAACCGCGCAGGTAATGGCCGCGGCGCACGGCGATGCGCGTGGTGTTGGCGGGAAACAGGTGGCTGCTGTCGAGCTGGCGCAGTTCGCCCTCGCGCCCGGGCTGGAAGGCCATCGACGCGACGATGCCCACGCCCAGGCCCAGTTCGACATAGGTCTTGATGACGTCCGCGTCCATCGCCGACATCGCGACGTCCGGCAACAGCCCCGCGGCGGCAAAGGCGCGGTCGATGATGGAGCGCCCGGTGAAGCCTTCGTGGTAGGTGATCAGCGGGTATTCGGCGATCGCCTCGAGCGTGAGCGGTGTTGCGTTGTCGAGCGGATGGCCGGCGGGCACGATCACCGAGTGATGCCAGGAGTAGTAAGGGAAGGACGCCAGTTCGGGCACATCCGAGAGCGCCTCGGTCGCGATGCCGATGTCGGCCTGCCCGTCCAGCAGCATCGATACGATCTCCTCGGGGCTGCCCTGATGCAGCTTGAGGAGTACCTTGGGGTAAGCCTTCTTGAACTCGGTCACCACCTGGGGCAGCGCGTAGCGCGCCTGCGTGTGCGTGGTCACGACCGTCAGGCGGCCTTCGTCGCGGTTGCTGTACTGCTCGGCCAGGCGCTTGATGTTGCCGGCGTCGAGCAGCATGCGCTCGACCATCACGACGAGCTCGCGGCCCGGATCGGTGAGGCCGAGCAGGCGTTTGCCCTTGCGTACGAAGAGCTCGACGCCGAGCTCGTCCTCGAGGTCCTTGATGTGCTTGGAGACGCCCGACTGCGACGTGAATAAGGCGTTGGCGACCTCGGTGAGATTGAAATTGCGGCGCACCGTCTCGCGGATGATGCGTAGCTGCTGGAAATTCATGCGCTTGCTCCGATGGCGTCGTTGCGCTGGAAGACTTTCAGGCGCGAGGGTAGCAGACGCACGGTCTGCCCCTCGGCGAGGGCGAGTTCGGTGACGCGCTGCTGCGTCAATTCGACCTCGAAATGCTGGCCGGTCGCTCCGTTCAGGCCGTCGAGCTCGACGCGCACGGTGACGCCGAAGGCAAGGATGCGCGTGATGCGCGCCGCGACGCCGGTGTCGGCATGCGCGTCGGGAACGAGGTCCAGTTCGTGCGGGCGTGCGAAGGCGATGACTTCCGAGCCGGTGTCGAAATCCTGCGGCGAATGCGGAAGCACGTCCTCGCCGACACGCAGATTGCCACCGTCGACGCGGCCGTGGAAGAAGTTCACCGACCCGAGGAAGCCGTAGACGAAGGGTGTGGCGGGCTGGCGATAGACCTCCTCCGGCGTGCCGATCTGTTCGACGTGGCCGCGGTCCATGAGGACGACGCGATCGGCCACTTCCAGCGCTTCCTCCTGGTCGTGCGTGACGAAGATCGACGTGATGTGCAGCTCGTCGTGCAGCTTCCTCAGCCAGCGGCGCAGCTCCTTGCGCACCTTCGCGTCGAGTGCGCCGAAGGGTTCGTCGAGCAGCAGCACACGCGGCTCCACCGCAAGCGCGCGGGCGAGCGCGATGCGCTGGCGCTGGCCACCCGAAAGTTGCGAGGGGAAGCGGTCGGCGAGCCATTCGAGCTGCACGAGGGCGAGCAGCTCCTCGACCTTCGCGCGGATCGCCTTCTCCGACGGGCGCTGATCGCGCGGCTTCATGCGCATGCCGAAGGCGACGTTGTCGAACACGTTCATGTGGCGGAACAGCGCGTAGTGCTGGAACACGAAGCCGACCTGGCGTTCGCGCACATGCGTGCGCGAGGCGTCGGCCCCGTCCAGCAGCACCTGTCCGGCGTCGGCCTGTTCCAGGCCGGCGATGACTCGGAGGAGCGTCGTCTTGCCGCAGCCCGACGGCCCCAGCAAGGCGACCAGCTCGCCGGTGGGAAAGTCGAGCGAGACGTCGTCCAGCGCGACGAAGTTGCCGAAGGTCTTGCAGATGTTCCTGACCTGAATGCTCATGATGCAGCGTCCTGATGGGCTTCTCGTGATTGATTCCCGCCGCTGGCGCGGTGCTCGACCCAGGTCTTGACCGCCAGGGTCACGAGGGCGAGCAGGGCAAGCAGCGAGGCCACCGCGAAGGCGGCGGCGAACTGGTATTCGTTGTAAAGGATCTCCACGTGCAGCGGCAGCGTGTTGGTCTGGCCGCGGATGTGGCCGGAAACCACCGAAACGGCGCCGAACTCGCCCATCGCCCGCGCGTTGCACAGGATCACGCCGTACAACAGGCCCCACTTGATGTTCGGCAGCGTCACATACCAGAAGGTCTGCCAGCCGTTCGCGCCGAGCACGATTGCGGCTTCCTCCTCCTCGCGCCCCTGCGCCTGCATCAGTGGAATCAGCTCGCGCGCGACGAAGGGGAAAGTCACGAACACGGTCGCGAGCACGATGCCGGGGACGGCGAAGATGATCTTGATGTCGTATTCCGCGAGCCATGGACCGAGCCAGCCTTGCGCGCCGAAGATCAGTACGTAGATCAGGCCGGCGATCACGGGCGATACCGAGAAGGGCAGGTCGATCAGCGTGATGAGGAGATGCTTGCCGCGGAATTCGAACTTCGCGATCGCCCATGCGGCGCTTACGCCGAACACCAGGTTGAGCGGAACGGATATCGCGGCCGCGGTGAGGGTGAGCTTGATCGCCCACAGCGCATCTTCATGGATCAGGGCGCTCCAGTAGGTTTCCCAGCCTTTGCGCAGCGCTTCGACGAAGACCGCGACCAGCGGCATCAGCAGGAACACCGCGAAGAAGGTCAGCGAGATGCCGAGAATGGTCCATTTGACCCATGGCACCTCGCGTGTGGCCTCCCGGGATTCGAAGCGGATGGCGGCGTCGCCCCGCGGAGCCGCAGTCCAGTTGAGTGTCGTTGCGGCAGACATCAGCGGTCTCTCCCCGTGCGTTTCGCGGTCCATGCCTGCAGGCCGTTGATCAGGAGCAGGAGCAGGAAGGACAGGACCAGCATCACGACGGCGATCGCGGTCGCGCCGGCATAGTCGTATTGCTCCAGCTTGGTGATGATCATCAGCGGCGTGATCTCCGACACCATCGGGATGTTGCCGGCGATGAAGATGACCGAGCCGTATTCGCCCACTGCGCGCGCGAAGGCCAGGGCGAAGCCGGTCAGCAGCGCGGGCAGCAGCACCGGCAGGATCACGTGGCGGAAAATCTGCCAGCGCTGTGCCCCCAGGCTGGCGGCGGCTTCCTCCAGTTCGGTGTCGAGGTCCTCGAGGATGGGCTGAACGGTGCGCACTACGAAGGGAAGGCCGATGAAGACCAGCGCGACCAGCACGCCCAGCGGCTTGAACGCCACCTGGATCCCCAGCGGATCGAGGTATTGCCCGATCCAGCCGTTCTTGGCGTACAGCGCAGTGAGCGCGATGCCGGCGACCGCCGTGGGCAGCGCGAAGGGCAGGTCGATGAGAGCATCGATGAAGCGTTTGCCCGGGAAGCTGTAGCGCACCAGCGACCACGCCAGCATCAGGCCGAAGACGGCGTTGATAGTGGCGGCGGCGAGCGACACGCCAAAGGACAGCCGGTAGGTCGCGACGACGCGCGGTGCGCTGATCACGTTCCAGAATTCGGCGGCGCTGAGGCTGGCGCTCTTGAGGAATACCGCCGCGAGCGGCAGCAGCACGATCAGCGAGAGGTAGGCGAGGGTGCAGCCGAGCGTCAGGTGGAAACCCGGCAGCACCCGGAAGGTCCGGCTGGCGCTCATATATTGGCGCTCCATATGCATTTCATGAATCAAGTCTATGCGCGCCGTTTGTGCTCGCTAAATAATAAAAAACGGGCTGGTTATTCGAATTCCTGCGAAGGGCGTCCGGCGCCTCTTATGCCGGTCCGTCTCTCCATGTGCGTTGTGGGCCATCCGCTGCTTCCCGCCGGACCGGAACTGTGCCGACCTGCGGCAATCCCGCCTTCGACCGGTTGGTCGCCCGCGTCCCGGCTGCCCGTGCTGCGCGGGACGCGTGCCGCAGGCAGTTACCGTGGCGGGGCAACGGCGGCCGGCTGCGATTGCCAGCGGTAGGTGCGGAAGCGCTCGCGCAGTGCGAGTTTGTTGATCTTGCCGGTGGCCGTGTGCGGAATCTCGTCCACCACGACGAGGTCGTCGGGCAACCACCAGTGCGCGATCTTGCCGTCGTAGAAGGCGCGCATCGCATTGCGGTCGAGTCCCGCGCCGGGCTTCAGCACCACCGCCATCAGCGGCCGCTCGTCCCACTTCGGATGCGGCACGGCGACCGCCGCCGCTTCGGCGACGGCCGGATGCGAGGCGAGGATGTTCTCCAGCTCGATCGAACTGATCCACTCGCCGCCGGACTTGATCACGTCCTTGGCGCGGTCGGTGATCTGCATGTAGCCGCCTGCGTCGATGGTCGCGACGTCGCCGGTGCGGAACCAGCCGTCGGCGGTGAAGCCGTCGCCTTCCTCGCGCCCGTGATACTGGCGCAGCGCCCACGGCGCGCGCACCACCAGTTCGCCGAAGGATTCGCCGTCGTGCGGCAGCGGCTGGCCGTCGTCGTCGAGGATCGCCAGCTCCATCCCCGGCAGCGGCCGCCCCTGCGTGAGTCCTTGCGCCTCGCGCCGTTCGGGCGCGAGCGTCGCCTCGTCGGCGCGTGGCACATTCACGGTGCCGATCGGCGACAGCTCGGTCATGCCCCACGTCCGCAGCACGTCGACGCCGTGACGGGCGAAGGACTCCGCCATTGCCGGTGGACAGGCCGAGCCGCCGATCGCCAGACGGCGCAGGCGCCCGAGCCCGCCGCCATGCTGCGCGAGATGCTGCAGCAGGCCGGCCCACACCGTCGGCACCCCGTTCGAGAAGCTGACGTCCTCGTCGACGATCAGCCGGTGCAGCGACGCGCCGTCGAGCAGCGGCCCCGGCAGCACCAGGCGTGCGCCCGTGAGCGCCGCGATGTAGGGCAGGCCCCAGGCATTGACGTGGTACATCGGCACCACCGGCATCACGGCGTCGCGCGCGGAGATACCGAAACTGTCGGGCAGGGCGCAGGCGTAGGCGTGCAGCACCGTCGAGCGGTGGCTGTACAGCACGCCCTTCGGGTTGCCGGTCGTGCCGGACGTGTAGCACAGGCTCGATGCCGTGTTCTCGTCAAGCTGCGGCCACGCGTAGTGTTCCGAGTGGCGATGCACGAGATCCTCGTAGGCGAGCAGCTCGCGCGGGAAGTTCGCGGGCAGGTGTTCGCGGCTGGTCATCTGCACGAAGTGCGTCACCTGCGGCAGCTTGTGCGCGATGCGTGCGACGATGTCCGCGAAGGTGGCGTCGAAGAACAGCACCTGCGCGTCGGCATGCGCGAGGATCCAGGCGATCTGGTCATCGAAGAGGCGCGGATTCACCGTGTGGCACACCGCGCCGCTGCCGGCCACGGCGTAGTACAGCTCGAGGTGACGATGCGTGTTCCACGCGAGCGTCGCGACGCGGTCGCCCTGGCGCACGCCCAGGTGCGCGAGCGCATTGGCCAGCTGGCGGGCCCGGCGGTGGGTTTCGGGCCAGGTCGTGCGGTGCAGCGGGCCGTGCGGGTCTTCGGCGAGCCGGCTGACGATCGTGGTATCGCCGTGATTGCGGTCGGCATGGGAGATCAGGCCGGAAATCAGCAGCGGCAGCTGCATCATCAATCCCTGCATCGTGGAAAGCTCCTGTGTGCGTCGAATGGAATGGGAATGGGAATGGAAACGGAAATGGGAATGGGACGAACGCGCGCGCACGGGCGGCGAGCGCCGCGGCGCAGTGCGGGTGGCGGGGAATTTCGCGGTGCGCGCCGCTTGCGCGGGGGTGCATCCCGGTCAGTGTCCGGCGGCCGGCGTGCGCGGCTGGAACGGCGCGTCCTCGTAGCCGCCGTCGCGCACGTAGCGCGCCAGACGCAGCCACTCGGCGGTCGGCCAGCGGCTGCCCGGCTGGCGCGCCACGGCGATGCCGTCGAGGTCGTAGAACACCACGGTCGGGAGCGCGAACACGTGCTGCGCGTTGGCGAACGCGGCCAGCGTCGTCGTGCCGCCGTCGAAGTCGCGCAGCGCCACCGGCTCGTCGGCGCGCAGGCTGACCGGCACGAAGTGGGCACGCAACTCGCGCTGCAGCGCGGGATCGCGGAAGGTCGAGGCCTTCACGCGTGCGCATTCGCCGCAGCCGTCCATCTCATACAGCACCGCGACCCCCTTGCGTCCGGCGCGGCGCGCGTCGGCGAGCGCGGTGGCGAGGTCGGCGCTCGGAGCGAAGAGGGGCGCGTCCGGCGCTGAGCGTCCCCCCGCCGCGTATGCGCCGCCCCAGCCGAACAGCAGGGCCAGCGCGAACAGCAGCAGGCCGGCCAGCGCCCACCACAACTGGCGCGCAACGTAGCGTTCCTTGTCTTCCTCGTCGTCCGGGCGGGGTGTTTCGGACATGACGGCAGTCCCCGGAAAATCGTGCTTGCGCAGAAAGGTGCTCATCGCCGCCCCCTCAGCGCAGCCAGAACAGCGCACGTGCCCGGACCCGCTCGAGCACGGTCATCGCTGCCCAGGTCACGACGCCGGTGTACAGGATGCCTGCCACCATGCGCGGGTAGTCGGCGAAGTCCGCGTAGTATTGGACGAAGCGACCGAGGCCCGCGTTCGCGCCGAAGAGCTCGGCAACGGTCAGCAGGATGAAGCCGAAGCCCAGGCCCACCGCCATCCCCGAGAAGATGTGCGGCAGGCTCGCGGGAAAGACCACCTTGCGCAGGTATTCGAGGCGGGAAAAGCCCAGCACCGCGGCGTTGTCGCGATGCCGCCCCTCCACAGCGTGCGCACCGGCGACCGTATTCTGGAACACCGGCCAGAAGGCGCCGACGAACACGACGAAGGTCGCCGACAGGTGGAAGGTCGGCAGCACCGCGATCGCGTAAGGGATGTAGACGGTCGGCGGCACGGGCGCCGCGACCTTCGCGAAGGGGAAGAACGCCCGCCCCAGTCGCGGCGACGTGCCCGCGACGAGACCCAGCCCGACACCGCCGACGACCGCGAGCGCGAAGCCGGGCAGCAGGATCAGCAGCGACGACCAGGTCCCCGTGAACAGCTCCGGCAGCGACTGCCATAGCGCGTCGAGCACCACCACGGGGGGCGGCAGCAGCGGATTGCCCTGCCCGGCGATCAGGCTGGCGATGCCCTGCCACGCGGCGATCAGCGCCAGCCATAGCAGCCAGGGTTCCCACGCGAAGGCGAGTCGGGCTGAGCGCGTGGCCCCAGCGTCGGCGTCGTCCCGCGTGTCCGCCGGCGCCGACACAGCGTCGAGCGTCGAAGTTTCGGAAATCATGAATGGTTCTCCAGATGACGGTTCAGGCCGCCGCAAGGCGGGCCAGCGTGTCCGCGTCGAGCGCCTCGGCGATCGATTCGCGCAGTGCGTGGAAGCGGTGTTCGCCGAACAGCGCCGCGCGCGAGCGCGGACGCTCGAAGGGCACCGCGAAGTCCGTGATGACCCGCCCCGGCGAGGCTCCCAGCACCGGGACGCGGTCGGCGAGCAGCAGAGCCTCGTCGACGTCGTGCGTCACGAACACCACGGTTGGCCGCGGCGCGCGCCCCTGCCACAGCTCGACCAGCAGATCCTGCAGACGAGCGCGGTTGACCGGATCCAGCGCCCCGAAGGGCTCGTCCATCAGCAGGAAGGGCGATTCCAGCGCCAGCGCGCGGGCGATCGCCGCCCGTTGCTGCATGCCGCCGGACAGCTCGAACGGGTAGCTCTCCGCGACGCCCGGCAGACCTACGCGCTCGAGGTAGTCGGCTGCCCGCACGCGCGCCGCCGTGCGGGCAATCCCCGGCCGCGCCTTGCGCACGCCCTCGGCGACGTTGTCGACCACGCGCATCCACGGAAACAGCGCATAGTTCTGGAACACCACCGCCCGCTCGACGTCCGGCCCGGCGACTGGCCGATCGCCGGCGAACACGCGCCCGCTTTCGGGCCGTTCGAGGCCCGCGATCAGGCGCAGCAGAGTGCTCTTGCCCGAACCACTGGGGCCCAGCAGGGCGAGGAAGTTGCCTTCCTCCACCGCGAGGTCGATGCCGTCGAGCACCGTCGTCCCGCCGTAGCCGAAACGCAGCCGCTCCAGGCGCAAGGCCGCAGTCGTCGCGTCGCTCACAGCTGGTTCCTCGTCGGTTCGCTCTTCAGGCGCGTCTGCCAGAACGCGTCGCGCGGGTTCTCCTTCGCGAGGCTGTCGAGTGCCTTGCGGTAGGGCGTCAGCTCGAAGATCGGCGCCAGCGGGCGCGTGCCGTCGACCACTTCCGAGCTCACCAGCGTCGTCCAGAACTTCTGCGTGCCCTGCACGTTGGGGTCGGTCGACTGGTCCAGATGGGCCGAGTAGTAGCCCTGTTCCAGCACGTCGCGATCGAGCTTCACGTACTTCTGGATCGCGTCGATGGTTTCCGTCCTGCGCTCCGCCGCGAACTTCTCCGCCTTCAGGATCGCGCGCAGGAAGCGCACGTGCGTGTCGCCCTGCTTGAGCTTGTCCGAGGTCACGACGATGCGGCAGCACGGATGCCCCGGCTGCAGCTCGGACGAACGCACGACGATCTTCAGCCCCTGCCGCTCGGCGCGGATGTCGTGCGGTCCCCACACCACCCCCGCGTCGACCTGGCCGGATTTCACCGCCTCTATCACCGCGGGCGGATTCTTCAGTTCGAAGATCTTCAGGTCGCTCTTCCAGTCGATCTTCTCGTCGTGCAGCGCGCCGCGCAGCACCGCATCGCCCGTCGCCAGCCGCACCGTCGCGACCTTCTTGCCGCGCAGGTCGCCGATGTTGCGGATCGACGCCGCCTTTTCGGGCGTCACGACCAGCGCCGCATCGAGCCCCATGATGCCGCCGATCACCTTCAGGTCGGCCCCCTTCGCGTAGTGCGCGAGCGGCGCGGTGGTGCCGAAGGCGCCCACGTCGAGCTTGCCGGCGGTGACGGCATTGAGCCCGTCGGCCGAGTTCTGGAACTCAATCAGCTCGACGTCCAGCCCCTCCTGTTTGAACAGGCCGTATTCCTTGGCGACGAAGAACTTGGCGTGGCCGGTGACCGGAAGGTAGCCCACCTTCAGGCTCTCCGCATGCGCGAGACTGGTTGCGCCAAGCAGCGACAGCGCGAGGAGGCCGGCGCGTGCGATTCGAGATGGATGCATTGGAATTCTCCCTGGGCGATGTGCGACGTCCGCGGCCCGCGCCTCATGCGCTGCCGCCGTCCTATGCACAAAATCTACGCGGCAGCGGCGCGCCGACGAACCAAGAAAAATTCGGATGTATTGCAGCGGGGAAGAAATACGGTGCTTATCGTCGGATGCGATAAGCACATGCGGCACGGCGCCCGCCGTCGTCCGGACCGAAGTCCGTCCGCGGGCGGGCGCCGCTGCTGCCGGGGGCGAGGGGACGGGAAGAGCTAGTCCGGATCGCCGGGCCGCAGATCGAGCGAACTGCGGGTGTGATGGCGCAGGCGTGCGAGTGCGCTGCGTCGGCCCTTGTGTGACTCGCGCCGACCGGAGATTGCGCCCAGCGGCAGATCCTCGTGGGCCTGCTGCATGCCTTCGAGCAGGTCGTGGCAGTAGGGCCAGGCACCGAAGCCGGAGTCGACGTTGATGTGCCCGGCCGCACCGACGTTGATGAAGCGCGCCCCCCAGCGGTCGGCCCAGTAGGCGGCGACCGTCAGCCGCACCCAGGGGTCGTTGGTACTGGCGATCACCGCACAGGGAAAGCCGAGCTGCCCCTGCGGCAGCCACGGCCCGAGGTCGTCGATCGGCCCCGCCGTTTCCTCCTGCAGTCCGAGCGGGCCGAAGCGTGCCGGATCGGCCGGCGCGACGAGCAGCGCCCCGGCGACCCGCTCGGGCCGGTCGGCCGCCGCGACCACGCTCGCCAGGCAGCCGAAGCTGTGCGCGACGAGCCATACCGCGTGCGTCGACTCGTCGATTTCGCGCCGCACCGCCGCCGCCCAGCGCGCCAGCACGGGCGCTTCCCAGTCGACGCCGCGCACGCGCCGCGCGTCCGGCAAGCGCTGTTCCAGCCACGTCTGCCAGTGGTCCGGCCCGCTGCCGTGGAAACCCGGCACGATCAGCGTCGTGTGTCGCATGCGCGGCTCTCCG
Organism: Aromatoleum toluolicum; assembly: GCF_012911005.2. Taxonomy (GTDB): domain Bacteria; phylum Pseudomonadota; class Gammaproteobacteria; order Burkholderiales; family Rhodocyclaceae; genus Aromatoleum; species Aromatoleum toluolicum. The sequence goes on from NZ_WTVS01000012.1 coordinate 57,847, forward strand.
TGCGCTTTTCGTCAGTAGTGATGCGCGGTTCAGCGCGTGAAGAGCTGGTCGAACACGCCGCCGTCATCGAAGTGCGCCTTCTGCGTCTTCGCCCAGCCGCCGAACAGGCCGTCGATCGTGAAGGTCTTCAGCTTCGGAAAGCGCGCCACGTCCTTAGCGTCGGCCAGCTCCGGCTTCACCGGGCGGTAGTAATGCTGCGCCGCGATCTTCTGCCCGACCGGCGAGTACAGATATTCCACGTACGCCTTCGCCACGTCCGCCGTGCCGCGCTTCGCCGCGACGCCGTCGACCACGGTGACCGGCGGCTCCGCGAGGATCGACACCGACGGCACCACGATCTCGAACTTGTCCGGGCCCAGCTCATTCACCGACAGGAAGGCCTCGTTCTCCCACGCCAGCAGTACGTCGCCGATGCCACGCTGCACGAAGGTGTTGGTCGCGCCGCGCGCGCCTGAATCGAGTACCGGCACGTGCTTGAACAACTGGGTCACGAACTCCTTCGCCTTCGCCTCGTTGCCGCCCGGCTGCTGCAGTGCGTAGCCCCACGCCGCGAGGTAGTTCCAGCGCGCGCCGCCCGAGGTCTTCGGGTTCGGCGTGATCACCTCCACGCCCGGCTTCACCAGGTCGCCCCAGTCCTTGATGCCTTTCGGATTACCCTTGCGCACGAGGAACACGATCGTCGACGTGTAGGGCGAGCTGTTGTGCGACAGGCGCTTCTGCCAGTCGGCGGGAAACTTGTTCGTCTTCGCGGAGATCACGTCGATGTCGTAGGCCAGCGCCAGCGTCACGACGTCCGCCTCCAGCCCATCGATCACCGCCCGCGCCTGCTTGCCCGAGCCGCCGTGCGACTGCTTGATCGTCACGTCCTGGCCGGTCTTCGCCTTCCAGTACTTCGCGAATTCGGGGTTGAAGGCCTGGTACAGCTCGCGCGTCGGATCGTAGGACACGTTGAGCAGCGTCGTCTCGGCCTGCGCGCTGCCAATCAGGCCGGCGGTGAGTGCGAGCGCCAGCAGGCTGCGGCGGATGAGGCTGGTCGTCATGGTGCTTTCTCCCTTGAATGGAATTCGATGGAGAAAATCTACCGTTGCGCGCTTGGAACCTGAACCAAGAAAATCTGGAAAGTATATTCAGAAACGGCGAGGCCTCCGCCCTGCGCCGCAGGGGGAGGCCTCGCGGCCGGCCTCCGGGGAGGCCGGCCGATGTCGTGCGGGGATCAGGCGGCGAAGTTCTTCGCGGCGAAGTCCCAGTTGGCGAGGCTGTTCAGGAAGGTCGCGACGAAGTCCGGGCGACGATTGCGATAGTCGATGTAGTAGGCGTGTTCCCACACGTCGATACAGAGCAGGGCCTTGTCGCCGGTCGTCAGCGGGGTGCCGGCGGCGCCCATGTTCACGATGTCGACGCTGCCGTCGGCCTTCTTCACCAGCCAGGTCCAGCCGGAACCGAAGTTGCCCACGGCCGAGGTCGTGAAGGCCTTCTTGAAGTCCTCGAAGCTGCCCCACTTGGCCTTGATCGCGTCGGCCAGCGCACCGGTCGGTTCGCCGCCGCCGTTCGGCTTCATGCCGTTCCAGAAGAAGGTGTGGTTCCACACCTGCGCGGAGTTGTTATACACGCCGCCAGCGGGCGCCTTCTTGATGATCGCCTCGAGGTCGAGATTCTCGTACTCGGTACCCTTGATCAGGTTGTTCAGGTTGGTTACATAGGCCTGGTGGTGCTTGCCGTAGTGGAACTCCATGGTCTCGGCCGAAATGTGCGGAGCCAGGGCGTCCTTGGCGTAGGGCAGGGGGGGCAGGGTATGTTCCATTTGTTCTCCTTCCTGTTTTGTTTCAGGGTTGTCGGGGTTAAAGCCTGACTATTCTAGTCGGGATTTGACCCCGCTGGCAATCCTGCGGGCCGTGCTGCCTGTCCGCGGGGAGATCTCCTGGCGCGCTGAGGCGCCCTTCATGCTTCCGTGCTATTCACGATAGCACGCAGGCGCCCGATTGCGAGTTCCACCGAAATTTCCTCGCCTGCCGTCGTCTCGTCGGCGGCCCGCAGGATGCGGCCCTCGGCATCGCGCGTGATGCTGTAGCCGCGTGCCAGCACCGCCTGCGGCGCCAGGTGCTGCAGGTGGGTCGCCAGCGCAGCGAGCCGCTCCGCGCGGCGCTGCACCAGTTGCTCGCCCGCAGCGCCCAGCCGCTGCGCCGCGCGGACGCAGCGTTCCATGTCCCGACGAAGGTCGGGCTTGCGGGCGACGAGGCGCAGTTCCAGGACGCGCCGTGCACCTTCGAGGCGCTCCAGGCGGCGCGTCATCGCCGCGCCCAGGCGGGCGGCGATCCGTTCGCTGCGTTCGCGCGCGAGCCCCAGCCGCTCGCGCGGATGCACCAGCCGCAACGCCGCCCGGTCCAGCCGCTGGGCCAGTCCGTGCAGACGCCGCTCCATCCCCACCGACAGGGATCGTTCGATCTCACTGACGCGGGCGCGCGCGGCGTGGTAGCCCGCGCTCGCCAGTTCGGCCGCGCCGGTGGGCGTCGCCGCGCGCACGTCGGCGGCGAAATCGGCGATCGTGAAATCGGTCTCGTGGCCCACTCCGGTCACTACCGGCACCGGACACGCACGGATCGCGCGCGCCAGCGCCTCGTCGTTGAAGGCCCACAAATCCTCGATGCTGCCGCCCCCGCGCACCAGCAGCAGCAGGTCGATGCCGTCTTCCGCAGTACGTGCATCCGCCGTGCGCACGGCTTCCGCGAGCCTTGCGCCGGCGTCCGCGCCCTGCACCGGAGACGGGTAGAGGACGACCTCCAGGTGCGGCGAACGCCGCTGCAATGCCGCCAGCACGTCCTTCCATGCCGCGGCCGCGGGTGAGGTCACGACGCCGATGCGGCGCGGGTAGGGCGGCAGTTCCCGCTTCGCCGCCGGATCGAACAGGCCTTCCGCCGCGAGCTTCTCCTTGAGCCGCAGGAAGGCCTCGAACAGGTTCCCCTGTCCGGTCTGGCGCAAGGCCTCGACGCTGAGCTGGAAATCGCCGCGTGCTTCGTACAGCGTCACGAGCGAACGCGCGTCCACGCGCATCCCGTTCTCGGGGCGGAACGGCAGCAACTGGGCGCGATTGCGCCACATCGTGCAGCGAACCTGCGCCTGGGCGTCCTTCAGCGTGAAATACAGGTGGCCAGACGGCGCCCGCGTCAGGTTGGAAATCTCGCCGCTCACCCACAGCAGCGGGAAGCGCGCCTCGAGCGTCTCGCGGGCGACCCGGTTGAGCGCGGAAACGCTGATCGCCCGGCTGGCGCCGTTCGTGTCCTCGGGGCCGCCGAGGGGGAGGGAAACGGTGTTCTGCATGGGCGGGATTGTAGCGGAATCCACAAGGGGGCCGTTCTGTCAATGGTGTATTTACGAACCCCTGAAGTATTTAAGGATATTTTCAAGTAGCTGTTTTTAAACGAAAAAATTGTTGCTTAATTTTTCAGCGAAGTAAGAAAACGCTTGTCGCGACAGCTATTTGGCGACTAATTCGCGAAGAATCCACAAACTTATCCACAGGTTTTGTGGATTCTTGCTGTCCCCATGACAAAGGGTTGCGCCCTTGCCGTGTTCGCGGCCGGGGGTTAGAGTTCTTCTTTTTTCGAGCTCCGGAGTTCCTGCGTGTTCGCGCTCATCCAGTCCGCGGGCTGGCCCGTCTGGCCCCTCCTGCTGGTATCCATCGTTGCCGTCGCCCTCATCATCGAACGCGGCGTGACCCTGCGTCGCTCGCGCATCGTGCCCGACGGGCTGCTCGACAAGGTTCTTGCCGACCTGCGCCAGAAGGGCGCCACGTCCGAGATGGCCAGCCGCGTCGCCGCCCATTCCCCGCTCGGGCGTGTTCTCGCCGCCGGGCTGCGCAACGTCAGCAGTTCGCGCGAAGTGATGAAGGAGTCGATCGAGGAAACCGGTCGCGCCGTTGCGCACGAACTCGAGCGTTTCCTCAACACGCTCGGTACCATCGCGTCGATCGCCCCGCTGATGGGCCTGTTCGGCACCATCGTCGGCATGATCGACATTTTCGCAGCCCAGGGCGGGGCCACGACCAACCCGCAGCAGCTCGCGCAGGGCATCTCGACGGCCCTTTACGCCACGGGCCTGGGCCTGATCATCGCGATCCCCTCGATCATCTTCTGGCGCCATTACCGCGCGGTCGTCGATGGGTTCGTCGTCGACATGGAGCAGCAGGCGATCAAGCTGGTCGAGGTCGTGCACGGCGACCGTCGTCCCTGAGCGGGAATGCGCATGAACTTCCAGCGCGGACGCAAGCACGAAGCCCCGGACATCAACCTGATCCCCCTGATCGATGTCCTGCTGGTACTCATCATCTTCCTCGTTCTGACGACGACGTATTCCAAGGTGTCGGGGCTGGAGATCAATCTGCCCACGGCCGACACCAAGGCGGCGGAAGTGACGCCGAACGAGATCGTCGTCGCGGTAAACGCGGCCGGCGACGTGCTGGTCAACCGCCAGCCGGTCGGCGACAAGAACATCAACGCGATCGCTGCGGCGCTCGGTCGCGCCGTTCCCGCCGGCGGAAAGGATCCGGTCGTCGTCATCACGGCCGACGCCAAGGCGGCCCACCAGAGCGTCATCGACGTCATGCAGGCAGCGCAGCGTGCGGGCCTGCCGCACATCACCTTCGCTACCCAGTCCGCTCCGTGAGCTGTTGCGCCGCCGGGGCGTCGCCGACGCCTCGATCGCTGCTGCCGCGCACCTGATCCATGGCGCGCAGCAGTCCAGTCTGGTGGCAGGACCGGTCGCCCCAAGCGCACCTGCTGCGCCCCCTGTCGGCGCTGTTCGGAGCGCTCGCCGCGGCGCGGCGCGGCCGTTACCGCAGTGATCCGCGGCGTGTCGAACGCCTGCCCGTTCCCGTCATTGTCGTCGGCAACATCGCCGTCGGCGGCAGCGGCAAGACGCCGGTCGTCGACTGGCTCGTGCGCGAATTGCGCGCTGCAGGGTGGGTGCCCGGAGTGGTCAGTCGTGGTTATGGCGGTAGGGTCGGCGGCGTCTCCGTCGTGCCCCCGGATGGCGATCCGTCGCTGTACGGCGACGAGCCCGTCCTCCTTGCACGCCTGACCGGCGGCGCGGTCGCCGTTGGCGCCGACCGTCCGGCCGCCGCGCGTGCGCTGCTCGCCGAACACCCCGAATGCAACGTCATCGTGTCCGACGACGGGTTGCAACACTACCGACTCGCACGCGACATCGAGCTCGTGGTCGTGGATGAACGCACGCTGGGCAACGGCTGGCTGCTGCCCGCCGGCCCGCTGCGCGAACCGCTTTCCCGGCTGCGCGAAGTCGACCTCGTGATTGCGCACGGCCCGCTCTCGGCCGGCCTGAAGCAGGCGATCGGCGCCACGCCGGTGTTTCCGATGCGACTCGAAGGCGATACCTTCATTGCCCTGCACGATGGCGCGAAACAATGCCGGTCCGCTGCATTCCAGGGGCGCCGCGTGCATGCGGTCGCCGGCATCGGTCGCCCCGAGCGATTCTTCGATCAGCTGCGCGCGATGGGGCTGGACGTCGTGCCCCATCCATTCCCCGACCATCACCCGTTCACCGCCGCCGACCTCGCGTTCGCGCCCGGCGAGGCGAAAGTCCTGACCAGCAAGGATGCGGTAAAATGCTCGGCTTTCGCGCCTGCCGACACTTGGGAATTCCCGGTCAGGGCACAGATTCCGGCGGGCGCGGCCGAACAAATCCTGGAGAAACTGTCGCATGGACGCCAGACTGCTTGAAATCCTCGTGTGCCCCGTCTGCAAAGGCCCCCTCGACTTCGTCAAGGACAAGCAGGAACTCGTCTGCAAGGCCGATCGTCTTGCCTTCCCGATCCGCGACGGCATTCCGGTGATGCTCGAGGAAGAGGCGCGCCAGCTGCCCACCGAAGAAGTCGACGCGCTGCGCCGCTGAGCATGGCGGGTTTTCACGTCGTCATTCCGGCGCGCTACGCGTCGACGCGACTGCCGGGCAAGCCGCTCGCGGACATCGGCGGCAAGCCGATGGTCGTGCGCGTGCTCGAGCAGGCGCGCAAGGCGGGACCGCTGTCCGCGTGGGTCGCGACCGACGATGCGCGCGTCGTCGATGCCGTGCAGGCTGCCGGCGGTGACGTGCTGATGACGCGCGCCGATCACCCCAGCGGCACCGACCGCCTTGCCGAGGTCGTTGCCGCGCTCGGCTGGGGCGATGACGAGATCGTCGTCAATGTCCAGGGCGACGAGCCACTGATCGATCCGGCCCTGATCGCCGACGTCGCCCGCGCGCTCGCCGACACGCCGGAGGCCGCGATCGCAACGGCCGCGCATCCGCTGCACGATGCCGCCGAGCTCTTCAATCCGAACGTCGTCAAGGTCGTGTGCGACGCGCGCGATCAGGCGCTGTACTTCTCGCGCGCCCCGATTCCGTGGGCGCGTGACGACTTCGCGAAATCGCGCGACCTCATCCCCGCAGGGCTGCCGGTGCAGCGCCACGTCGGCATCTACGCCTACCGCGTGGACTTCCTGCGCCGCTACGCAGGTCTCGCGCCGTCGCCGCTGGAAAACTGGGAAGCGCTCGAGCAGTTGCGCGCGCTGTGGCACGGCTACCGCATTCGGGTACTTACGGTCGAACGCGCGCCGGCAGCGGGCGTCGATACCGCGGAAGACCTCGAGCGGGTCCGGGCGGCGTTTGACCGCGCGGGGCGAGTCGAGTAAGTTTCGGGCTTCATTTTTTGGGAACCATGCGGCCTTACCGGCGCGGCATGACAGGGAGGAGAGGATTCATGCGTTTGATTCTGTTGGGACCCCCGGGAGCAGGCAAGGGCACTCAGGCGAACTTCATCAAGGAAAAGTTCGGCATTCCCCAGATTTCCACCGGCGACATGCTGCGTGCCGCGGTCAAGGCCGGCACCCCGCTCGGCATCGAAGCCAAGAAGGTGATGGATGCGGGCGGCCTGGTTTCCGACGACATCATCATCGGCCTGGTGAAGGACCGCCTGCAGCAGGACGACTGCAAGACCGGCTACATGTTCGACGGCTTCCCGCGCACGATTCCGCAGGCTGACGCGATGAAGGAAGCCGGCGTGCCGATCGATTTCGTCCTCGAAATCGACGTTCCCGACAGCGAGATCGTCGAGCGCATGAGCGGCCGCCGCGTGCACCTCGCCTCGGGCCGCACCTACCACGTCAAGTACAACCCGCCCAAGGTTGCCGGCAAGGACGACGTGACCGGCGAGGAGCTCATCCAGCGCGATGACGACCGCGAGGAAACCGTGAAGAAGCGCCTCGAGGTCTATCACGCCCAGACCAAGCCGCTGGTCGAGTACTACACCAAGTGGGCCGCCTCCGGTGCGGCTTCCGCCCCGAAGGTCCGCAAGATCGAAGGACTCGGCGCGGTCGACGCGATCACCGCGCGCGCTTTTGACGCGCTGAAGTAAGCGGGCGTCTCCGGTACGAGCGCGGCGAGCGGCGGGAGCCATCCCGTTTCTCGCCGCGTTTTCCTTTGCATCACACGAGAGCGCGATGGCCAGGACCAATCTACTCTATGCGCAGTCGGGGGGCGTCACCGCGGTCATCAACGCCTCCGCGGCGGCGGTCATCGCCGCGGCCCGCGAACGCGACGACGCCATCGGGACGATCTTCGCCGCGCGCCATGGCATTCTCGGTGCCCTCGACGAGGATCTGATCGACACGGCCGCGCTCGGCGCCGACGATCTCCAAGCGCTCGCGCACATGCCGGGCGGGGCCTTCGGGTCGTGCCGCTTCGACCTCGATCCGCCTGACCGCAATGCGGCCCAGTACGACCGCCTGTTCGCGGTCTTCGCCGCCCACGGCATTGACCAATTCCTCTACAACGGCGGAAACGGCTCGATGGACACCGTCGCCAAGGTTTCCGCCGCGGCGCGCGCGCGCGGCTATCCGTTGGTGTGCGTGGGCGTGCCCAAGACGGTCGACAACGACATCGAAGGCACCGACTGTTCGCCCGGTTTCGGCTCCGCCGCCAAGTACGCGGCAGTGGCGATGCTGGAAGCCGGCCTCGACATCGCGTCGATGGCCTGCAGCACCGGGCGCGTCTTCGTGCTCGAGGTGATGGGGCGCAACGCCGGCTGGATCGCCGCCGCAACCGCGCTCGCCGCACGCACGGCGGACGCGCCGCCGCACATCATCCTGATGCCGGAAGTGCCGTTCGACGAAGGCGCCTTTCTCGCCGTCGTCGACGCGACCGTAAGGCGCCTCGGCTACTGCGCCGTCACCGTGTCGGAGGGGATCCGTCGCGCCGACGGCACCCTCGTGATGGAACAGGACCACGACCGCAAGGGGCACGTGCAGCTCGGCGGCGCGGGCCAGTGCATCGCGCGGCTGATCCACGCGCGTCTCGGCCACAAGCACCACTGGGCCATTCCCGATTATTTGCAGCGCGCCGCGGGGCACCTCGTTTCCGCCGTCGATCACGCCCAGGCGTGTGCCGTCGGACGCGCCGCTGTCGAAGCCGCCATCGCCGGGCGCGACTGCGTGATGCCCGCCATCCGGCGCCTGTCCGACGATCCCTATCGCTGGGAGATCGTGTTCCGCGACGTGGCCGCGATCGCCAGCCTCGAACGCCGGGTTCCCGCCCATTTCATCCGCGCCGACGGGCTCCACGTCACCGACGCGGCGCGGCGCTACCTGCACCCCCTGATCGAAGGGGAGGTGTATCCCGCATACGCCGGCGGTGTGCCTGACTACCGGTGTCCGCGTCTGTCTTCGGTCCCGCGACAGCTCGCCGCCTACGTCCCCTGAAACGTCGCGATACACTCCGCGGGCGCAGGCATACGGCGGCTGGGCGTATCGTTCCGGCATGCCAACCCGCCGTCATGCGGAACTCGGAGGGAACATGAACGTATCGCGAACGTCGCTGGCGGCTCTGCTGGCGGTATGGCTGGCGGCGCTTCCCGCGCCCACCCCTGCCTTCGGACAGGTTCCCGTTCAGCCCGAAGCCGCGACCGGTTTCCGCGTGAAGCCCGCCGTCGTGGCGCCGCAGGCGATGGTCGTGACCGCGAATGCGCACGCGACGAACGCCGCCGTGAGCGTGCTGCGCGACGGCGGCAGTGCCGTCGATGCCGCGATCGCCGCCGCGCTGGTGCTCAATGTCGTCGAGCCGCAGTCGTCCGGCATCGGCGGAGGGGGGTTTCTCGTCCACCATGATGCGCGAAAAGGCCGGACGAGCGCGTGGGACGGGCGCGAAACCGCGCCGCGAGCCGTGGACGAGCGTCTCTTCCTCACGGCGCAAGGGGACAAGATGGCCTTCTACGACGCCGTCGTGGGTGGGCGCTCGGTCGGCGTGCCGGGGCTGCTGCGCATGTTTGCCGAAGTCCATGCCCGGCATGGCCGGCTGCCCTGGTCGCGCCTGTTCCAGCCGGCGATCCGCCTCGCCGCTGACGGCTTCGCAGTCTCGCCACGCCTGCACACCCTGATCGCGCAGGATCGCTTCCTGAGTCGCGATCCGTCCGCGCGGCAGCTCTTCTTCGATGCCGACGGGCGCCCGCTGGCGGAAGGGGCTACGCTGCGCAATCCCCCGCTCGCCGAGGTCTTGCGCACCGTCGCGGAGCAGGGCGCGGATGCCTTCTACGCAGGACCGATCGCGCGTGACATCGTCGACGCAGTCGCCTCCGGCCCGAACCCGGGGGCCCTCTCCCTCGGCGACCTCTCCGGCTACCGTGCGGTCGAGCGTCCCCCCTTGTGTGGCAGGTACCGCGTCTACCGTGTCTGCGGCATGCCCCCGCCCAGCTCGGGTGCGGCCACCGTGCTGGCCATGCTTGGCATGCTCGAACGCTTCCGGCTCGCCGAGATCCCGTCCGACTCGGCGTTCGCGGCCCACCTGTTCAGCGAGGCGGGGCGGCTCGCGTTCGCCGACCGTGATGCATGGTATGGCGACCCCGCTGCGATGCCGGTCGCGCCGGCGCGACTGCTCGCGCGGGAGTATCTCGACGGTCGCGCACAACAGATCCTGCTCGACGACAGCCTCGACCGGGCCCTGCCCGGCTCCCCGGGCAAGGCGGCAGCGCCGCAAGCGGTAAACGTCGAGCAGCCCGCGACCTCCCATGTCTCGGTCGTCGACGCCGCGGGCAACGCCGTCTCGCTGACCGCCTCGATCGAGGATGCCTTCGGCAGCCGGCGCATGGTGCGGGGCTTCCTGCTCAACAACCAGCTCACCGACTTTTCCTTCGTGCCCGCCGACGAGCGCGGCCCCCATCCGAACCGCGTCGGTCCGGGCAAGCGCCCCCGCAGCTCGATGTCGCCGACCCTCGTGTTCGACGCCGGCGGAAAACTCCATGTCGTGATCGGCTCGCCGGGCGGCAGCCAGATCATCAACTATGTCGCGGAAAACCTCGTCGGCCTGCTCGACTGGAACATGGCGCCCGACGCCTTGCTCGCGCGCCCGCACGTCGGCAGCCGCAATGGCCCCACCGAAGTCGAAGACCGCGCCGACGCACGGCAACTGGCGGCGGGTCTCGCAGCCTTCGGCCACGAAACCGTGATGCGCGACCTGACCAGCGGGCTGGGTGTGATCGTCAGGCGCGGCCGCGAATGGGTCGGCGCGGCCGACCCGCGTCGCGAGGGCGCTGCCGCCGGATACTGAGTCGCCGGCCGGTGTCCGTCTTCGGCGGAATGCTCAGCCACGCAGCGACGGATTCAGCGTGTAGGTGCCGGTGAGCTTCGCTTCGGCAAGCACGTGGCCGGCGATCGCGTTGCGCACCTGGGCTCCCCCGAACTGGCCGTCGAGGTTGCAGCATTCCTTTTCCAGCGCGTACAGCGTGAACACATAGTGGTGCACAAGCTCGTCGTTCCACGGTGGGCAGGGGCCGTCGTAGCCGTGGTAGTTCCCGCGCATCGCTTCGTCTCCGGCAAACCACGCCGTGTAATCGTTGATGCCCTGACGCGTGCCGAGCGGCCCTTCCGGTCCGTTCTTCCCGCCCGGCGTAACGCCATCCGAAAAGCTGCCGGCGGCGATTTCGCGCAGGTCCGCCGGCAGGTCGATAACGACCCAGTGAAAGAAGTCCACGCGCGGCAGGCTCGCCGGTACGACGCGGCCCTCCTGGTTGACGCCGTCACCCTTGCTCGGCACGTCCGGGTCGTGGCAGATCAGCACGAAGGACCGCGTTCCCGCCGGCACCCCGCTCCAGGCCAGATGCGGATTGCGATTGCTGCCGAGGCATACGTGCCCCTCGGCGGCAGGAATGCAGAACGAGAATTCGCCGGGGATCGGCGCGCCGTCGGTGAAGCTTTGGCTGCTGAGTTTCATGCCAGGGAACTCCTTCGATGTCGATCGGGAGAATCAATCGCTTCATTGTAGTGCCCCCGACGGTGTCCGTGGCGCAGCGACCGCGACGCGGCGCGCCCGCGCGCCGCTCACGCCGCGCGGCGGCGAAAGTCCCGCAGGCGGATCCCCAGCGCGAACAGGGTCAGGAAGTACGCCGCGACTCCTCCCAACACGACGGCGGACAGGCGCAGCACGCGCGTCGTCGCATGCTGCGCGTACCACCACGGCTCGTCGCCCATGCCGAACCACAGCACGACCCCCAGGACTGCCAGCGCGACCAGCAGGCGCAGCGTGAAAATCCCCCAGCGCGGCTGCGGCCGATAGACCCCGCGGCGACGCAAACCCCGGTACAGCAGCGCCGCGTTCAGCAGCGAAGCGAGCCCGATCGACAGGGCGAGGCCCGCGTGCTTGAGCGGCACGATGAAGGCGAGGTTCATCAATTGTGTCGCGCCCAGCGTGATCAGCGCGATCTTCACCGGCGTGCGGATATCCTGGCGCGCATAGAAGCCGGGCGCGAGGATCTTCACCAGGATCAGCCCACTCAGCCCGACGCTGTAGGCGACGAGCGCGAGGCGCGTCTGCTGCACGTCCGTTACCGTGAAGGCGCCATGCTGGAACAGCGTCGACAGCAGCGGCACGGCCAGCAGCGCCAGCGCCAGGGCGGCCGGCAGCGTGAGCATCAGCGTCAGGCGCAGTCCCCAGTCGAGCAGCGACGAAAACGCTTCCGGCTGCTCGTCCGCGTGCAGCTTCGACAGGCTGGGCAGCAGGATCGTCCCCAGCGCCGCACCGAGCAGGCCCGCCGGGAACTCCATCAGGCGATCGGCGTAATACAGCCACGACACGCTGCCGCTCTCGAGGAAGGACGCGAAGATGGTGTTGATGATCAGCGACACCTGGCTCACCGAAACGCCCAGCATCGCCGGCAGCATCAGTCTGGCGATGCGGCGCACGCCCGGATCCGACAGGTTCAGGTCGAAGCGCGGCAGGAGCCCGATGCGCGCCAGCGGGCGCAGTTGCAGCGCCAGTTGCAGGACCCCGCCGATGAACACCGCCCAGGCCAGCGCGAGGACCGGCGGGTCGAACCACGGTGCGGCGAACAGCGCCATGCCGATGAAGGAGAGGTTCAGCAGCACCGGCGTGAACGCGGGAATGGCGAACCGGCTCCAGGAGTTCAGCACGCCGCCGGCAAGCGCTACCAGCGCCATGAACAGGATGTAGGGGAAGGTGATGCGGGTCAGTTCGACCGTCAGTGCGAACTTGTCGGGCTCATCCGCAAAACCCGGCGCGGATATCCAGATGATCAGCGGCGCGGCCACGATGCCGATCGCGGCCACTGCCGTCACGGCCAGCGCGAGGGCGGTCGCCACGCGGCTGACCAGTTGGTGCGTCTCCTCGGGGCCCTGGCGGTTCTTGTATTCGGCGAGAATGGGCACGAAGGCTTGGGAAAATGCTCCCTCCGCGAACATGCGTCGCAGCAGGTTGGGCAGGCGGAACGCGACGAAGAATGCGTCGGTCGCCATGCCGGCGCCGAAGGTGCGCGCGATCACGAAGTCCCGGACGAAGCCGAGGATCCGCGACAGCAAGGTCATGCTGCTGACGGTGGCAAGGGCGCGCAACAGGTTCATCGGAGGCTGCCGTGGCAAAAGACGCGATGATAGCCGCAGTCGCTCGCCGGTGCACTTGCGCCTTGCCGATCGAATGGTTAAACTCGCGCGTTTTCAAGAACCACTCAACGGAAGAACATAGATATGGCCAACTCGGCACAAGCCCGCAAGCGCGCCCGTCAGGCGGTCGTGGCCCGCGCTCACAATGGCAGCCTCCGTTCTCGTCTGCGTACCGCGATCAAGGCTGTGCAAAAGGCTGTCGTCGGTGGCGACAAGGCTGCTGCTCAGGCGGTGTTCCGCACCTCGACGAGCACCATCGACAGCATCGCCGACAAGAAGATCATTCACAAGAACAAGGCTGCCCGCCACAAGAGCCGCCTGTCCGCAGCGGTCAAGGCGATGGCTGCCTGATCCTCGCGTTCTTGCGATAAAGAAAACGGCGACCGAGGTCGCCGTTTTTTATTTCCGTTTTACTTGTGCGCGCTTGCCGTTGCTCGCCTTCGTCAGATCTTCACCTGCTCGTCGTCGATGCGGTCGACGACCAGGTCGTTGTCCTTTGCAAAGTTGATCAGGAACTTGTAGGCGAGGGGCTCGATGTCATACAGCTGGGCATCCACCAGTACCGCCTTGTGACCCTTGAGCGTGCATCCCGGGCGCACATGGGGCGAGTACATCATCCGGTTGTCGGAACCGAAGGCCGACATGATTCCGCACAGCCGATCGGCCCAGTCGCTCGGGCGGAAGGTCTTTCCTTCGCGCGTGACTCCAATGATGACGAAGCTTTCGATCGATTGGCTCATAGGGCGAGACTCGGCGGCTGCGGGAATTTCCGGGGGATTGGTGCGCCGGCTGCGGCCGGAACTGCTGGCACCGCGAAAGACGGGGCGGATTCTAGCAGAAATCCCCTGCTATATCCCGCGATGCGGCGGGCGATTCCGGAATGTGGATGTTGCCGTGAGCCCCCGGGCGACTATCCGCGCAGGCTCCCGAACCTATACAACGCCTGCGGTTTTCGCTTAACATCGGCTTCCAACCTTTTCACGGCGGCATGTGCCGCCGTGTGCGTTTCTGCTACATCCTGAACGGGGTCCCCCATGTCGCATCTCATGAACACCTACGCCAGATTGCCCGTTGCTTTCACGCATGGGGAGGGCGTCTGGCTCTTCGATGAGACCGGCAAGCGCTACCTGGATGCGCTTTCGGGCATTGCCGTGTCCACGCTCGGCCACAACCACCCGCGGCTCGTGCGCGCCATTTCCGAGCAGGCGGCGAGCGTGCTCCATACGTCCAACCTGTACCGCATCCCGCTACAGGAGGAATTGGCCGACCGCATCGCCGCCCTGTCCGGCATGGACGAAGTGTTCTTCTGCAATTCCGGTTGTGAAGCCAACGAGGCTGCCATCAAGCTCGCGCGCTTCTACGGCCACAAGAAGAACGTCGACCATCCCGAGATCATCGTCATGGAAAACGCCTTCCATGGCCGCACGCTCGCCACGCTTTCGGCAACGGGCAACCGCAAGACTCAGGCCGGTTTCGAGCCGCTCGTGACGGGCTTCGTGCGCGTCCCGTACAAGGACATCGGCGCGATCCGCGCGGTGGGCGAACACAACCATAACGTCGTCGCCGTCATGCTCGAGATGGTTCAGGGCGAGGGCGGCATCAACATCGCCGACGACACCTTCCAGCGCGAGCTGCGCGCGATATGCGACGAGCGCGGCTGGCTGCTGATCTGCGACGAGGTGCAATGCGGGATCGGCCGCACCGGCCACTGGTTCGGCTTCCAGCAGTCGGGCGTCAAGCCGGACATCATGACCTTGGCAAAGGGCCTCGGTTCGGGCGTGCCGATCGGTGCCTGCGTCACGGCAGGGCGCGCTGCCGGCCTGTTCTCGCCTGGCAATCACGGCTCGACCTTTGGCGGTAATCCGCTCGCGTGCGCTGCGGGCCTTGCGACCCTCGCCGAGATCGAGGACAAGGCCCTGCGGGAGAGCGCCGTGCGTGTCGGCGATGCCATCCGCAACGGCATGCGCGAAGCGCTGGACGGCGTGGCAGGGGTCGTGGACATCCGCGGCCGCGGCCTGATGATCGGCATCGAGCTCGACCGCCCCTGCGGCGATCTCGTGCGCCAGGCGCTCGAGGCGGGCCTGCTGATCAACGTCACGGCCGAGCGCGTCATCCGTCTTCTGCCCGCGCTCGTGTTCACCGAGCAGGACGCCGGAAACCTCGTGTCGGCGCTCGCGCCGCTGGTGCGCAAGTTCCTGACGCAATAAGGAGGCCCGGGATGAACACGCCGCGGCACTATCTGCAGTTCAAGGACTTCACGCGCGAGGAGTACGACTACCTGTTCGGCCGCGTGCGCTGGATCAAGGACAAGTTCAAGCGTTACGAACCGTATCACCCGCTATTCGACCGCACGCTGGTCATGATCTTCGAGAAGGCCAGCACCCGCACGCGCCTGTCCTTCGAAGCGGGCATGCAGCAGCTCGGCGGGTCTGCGATCTACCTGAATACGCGCGACTCGCAGCTCGGCCGCGGCGAGCCCGTCGAAGACGCGGCGCAGGTCATCTCGCGCATGAGCGACGTCGTGATGATCCGCACCTTCGAACAGGACATCATCGACCGTTTCGCGGCGAATTCGCGCGTGCCGGTGATCAACGGGCTGACCAACGAATACCATCCCTGCCAGATCCTGGCCGACATCTTCACCTTCATCGAGCATCGCGGCTCGATCCAGGGCAAGACCGTCGCCTGGGTGGGCGATGCCAACAACATGTCCTACACCTGGCTGCAGGCCGCCGAGGTTCTCGACTTCAAGGTCCGCGTGTCGACGCCGCCGGGCTACGCAATCGATCCGGCGCGTGCCGGCCTTGCCGGCACCGGACACTTCGAACTGTTCGCCGACCCGATGGAGGCGTGCCGCGGTGCCGATCTCGTGACCACGGACGTGTGGACGTCGATGGGGTATGAAGCCGAGAACGAGGCGCGCATGAAAGCCTTCGCCGACTGGTGCGTCGATGCCGACATGATGGCAGCGGCGAATCCGGGTGCCCTGTTCATGCACTGCCTGCCGGCACACCGCGGCGAGGAGGTCACCGCCGACGTGATCGACGGTCCCCAGTCCGTCGTGTGGGACGAAGCGGAAAACCGGCTGCACGTGCAGAAGGCGTTGATGGAGTACCTCGTGCTCGGGAAGGTCGACAGCTGACGACTCGGCCCGGCGCACGCGGAGCGACCGCGCGTGCAGGGCGAGCCGGAGGAACGGCAGTTGACCGGGGAGCGAAGTTTTCGCCGACCCCGGAGCGAAAAGCGGTCGTGGTGACACGGCCAATCAGTCAAGCGGTAAGGAAAGAGCGGAAATCCACATGAGCGACGTCAAGAAAGTTGTCCTCGCCTACTCGGGCGGACTCGATACCTCAGTCATCCTCAAGTGGCTGCAGGACACCTACAAGTGCGAAGTGGTCACCTTCACGGCCGATCTCGGCCAGGGCGAGGAACTCGAACCCGCGCGCCAGAAGGCACTGAAATTCGGCATCAAGCCGGAGAACATCTTCATCGACGACCTGCGCGAAGAGTTCGTGCGCGACTTCGTCTTCCCGATGTTCCGCTGCAACACCGTCTACGAGGGCGAGTATCTCCTCGGCACCTCGATCGCACGTCCGCTGATCGCCAAGCGCCAGATCGAGATCGCCCGCGCCACCAACGCCGACGCCGTGTCGCACGGCGCGACGGGCAAGGGCAACGACCAGGTTCGTTTCGAGCTCGGCTACTACGCGCTCATGCCCGGCGTGAAGGTCATCGCCCCGTGGCGCGAATGGGACCTGCTCTCGCGCGAGAAGCTGCTCGCCTACGCCGAAAAGCACGGCATTCCCATCGAGATGAAGCACAAGCAGGGCGGCTCGCCGTACTCGATGGACGCCAATCTGTTACACATCTCCTTCGAAGGCCGTCATCTCGAGAACCCCGCCGCCGAAGCGGAAGAATCGATGTGGCGCTGGACCGTTTCGCCCGAGGCCGCACCGGATGCCGCCGAATACGTGGACCTCGAGTTCGAGAAGGGCGATCTCGTCGCGATCAACGGCACGCGCATGAAGGCGCATGAACTGCTGGCCGAACTGAACAAGCTCGGTGGCAAGCACGGCATCGGCCGCCTCGATCTCGTCGAGAACCGCTATGTCGGCATGAAGTCGCGCGGCTGCTATGAAACGCCGGGGGGAACCATCCTCCTGCGCGCGCACCGTGCCATCGAGTCGATCACGCTCGACCGCGAAGTCGCCCATCTCAAGGACGACCTGCTCGCCCGTTACGCGAGCCTGATCTACAACGGCTACTGGTGGAGCCCCGAGCGCCAGGCGATGCAGGCGCTCATCGACCACACACAGCAAACCGTCAATGGCTGGGTCCGCCTCAAGCTCTACAAGGGCAACGTCATCGTCACCGGCCGTGACTCGAAGACCGATTCGCTGTTCGACCCGACGATCGCGACCTTCGAGGACGACCAGGGCGCGTACAACCAGAAGGATGCGCACGGCTTCATCCGCCTCAACGCGCTGCGCATGCGCATCGCAGCGAACGCGCGCAACAAGCGCGGTTAAGGAGCTGTCTGGATGGAGGGTGACCCGATCATATTCGGGCTGACGGTAGCGGAATTCGAGGACTGGTCGCTCAAGATCCTCGTTTCCGCGCTGATCGTGTACATGTTGTTCATCATCGGCAACCTCGCGAAGCAGTCGAAGGCAGGGCGCTACGGAACGATCTGGCTGTTCGTCGCCCTCGGCCTCGGCTTCATCGGGTTCATCGCCAAGAGCTTCATCCAGAAATTCATGGGTATCGAATAGGGAGGCCCCGTTTCATGAGCATTACCGAAAAGATCGACGGCGTCGCCGTCACGACCAAGGCCAGCGTCTATTTCGATGGCAAGTGCATCTCGCACGGCATCACCTTCGCCGACGGCACCCGCAAGTCGGTCGGCGTGATCCTGCCCGCGACGCTGACGTTCAATACCGGGGCGCCCGAGATCATGGAAGGTGTCGGCGGCAGCTGCCGCGTGCGGCTGAAGGGCGAAACCGGGTGGACCACCTGGGGGGCTGGCCAGTCCTTCAACGTTCCGGGCAATTCGAGCTTCGATATCGAAGTGACCGGCGAGCCCTATCACTACGTCTGCCACTACGGCTGATCTTCGCGCAGGGAGCCGAACATGCCGTCTTTCGACATCATGTCCGAGGTCGATCAGCCCTCGCTGAAGAACGCCCTGGACGTCGCCAACAGCAAGATCGCCGGGCGCCATGACTTCAAGGGCACCAGCGCGAAGCTCGAACTCGGCGACAAGCTGATCACGATGTTCGGCGACACCGACTTCCAGCTCGACCAGATGAAGACCATCCTGCTGCCCGAGATGACCAAGAAAGGCGTCGACGTGCGTTGCCTCGACTACGGCGACGTGCAGAAGATCTCGGGCAACAAGGTCAAGCTGGAAGTGAAGGTCCGGGTCGGCGTCGAGCAGGATCTGGCCAAGAAGATCGTCAAGCTCCTCAAGGACAGCAAGATGAAGGTCCAGGCGGCGATCCAGGGCGACGTGGTGCGCGTTTCCGGCGCCAAGCGCGACGTGCTGCAGGACGCCATCGCGCTGGTCAAAAAGGAAATCGTCGATTTCCCGCTCCAGTTCGGCAACTTCCGCGACTGATACCGCCAGCCGGAGGCGTCATGGACATCACCACAATCGCATCCATCGCCTCCGCCAACGCATCGACCTCCCTCAAGGCCCAGGCTTCCGTCCTGGTCCTCAAGAAAGCGATGGAGTTGCAGACGCTCAATGCGGCGCAACTCCTGCAGGCTCTTCCCGCTCCTGCTGGCCCGACTCCGGGCGCTAGGCTGGGTAGCGTAATTGACACGTTTGTATAAAGTATCTCGGGGTCCCGTAACAGGTCAGTCGCCTACGAACTACGAGACCACGAGCGTCGGGACCTTCTGTCGTTGCGTCGGGCTGGCGTTGTTCGCCGTCGTCGCACACCACAATGCCTTTGACCTCGGGCTTAGTTCCTGCGAGAGGGCGGCAATCCGTCTACTCAGTCAAGACTGCCTCGACACACCGATGACGTAGCGAACCACGCGCTTTATCCGGCGACGACTTTGTCGTTACCGTCGATTGCGCTAACCGGTTGCTTCCCCAGAGTTGGATTGTTAATTAATTTGAATACGCCTTTGGAATAATTTAAAGGTTGATGTAATATCATTCGTCATTTTTTGATGGAACGAGGTGACGAGGTGTCGAGGCGAATCGGAGATTGTCCTGAGTACGAGACAGTCCGTCGTTCGCTTCACAGATATTCGCATCGGCACACGGCATTGAGCCGAGGATTTTCGTTAGTCGAGATCATGCTCGTGATCGCGATAACGGCGGTTCTTGCCGCTTCGGCAGCTCCGAGTCTTGCAGCGCTGGCGCGAGAGTCCCGGCTCACGACGTCGGCCAATGATCTTCTTGGCACGCTATATTTTGCTCGTTCGGAGGCCGTCAAGCGTAGTCGCCGCGTCAGTATCTGCACCACCATATCGCTGTCCGAATGCGCAAGAAGCATCGGATGGCAGCACGGTTGGCTGGTGTTTGAGGATCTTGATGACGACGGCGAGCGAGACGTGATCGAACCGATCTTGCTCTTGTCGGAGCCCCGAGATCCATCACTTGTGATCGTGGGTAGCACGCCAGTCCGCGATTACATATCCTACGTTCCCACCGGCGAGACGAGAGCCTTCACTGGAGCCCTGCAGATGGGTGTTCTTACGCTATGCGATCAGGGGGCTGCACGGCAAGTGATAATCAGTGCGACCGGCCGTCCGCGTATCTCGGGGAAGCTTGCCTGCTAGGGCGCTACGGAGGGCGCGCAGCAACCTTTCGCGCGTCGTGCGGGAAGAGCGCTGTGCGTCGAGGCCGGTCATCGGGTCTCAGGGGCATGAGGCGTTCGTCGTCTTGCTGACTGATGTACGTCCCGTTGTGCTGATTGTGATCACGCGTTCCTGGGGGCCGACGCTTGGAGCGTGGCGACACACGGTCAAGGTTGCTGCCGTAGTGCCGACTCCGGCGGGCCGAAAGTCGACACGTTCAATCGCGCTCGCCTCCGTGATCCGGAGCCCGGTCGGAAGAGCTTCCTCGCGATGCAGGACGGACGTCCCGCTGATAACGATCCATCCCTGCTCCCAGGAGCCCGTGTCGCAGGACGTTCCCGTCGAGGATACGCACAGGCTTACCGTTGCGTTTCTCTTGATGGCCTCGCTGCGCGCAAGCATTGCGCCGCCCGAAAGGCTGTTTGCGTAGGCCGCAAGTTTGCTTCCGAGCAGCGTGTCGGTAAATGACGGGACGGCAATCGCGACGAGGATTGCCATCACGGCAACGGTGACCATCATCTCGACGAGCGTGAACCCGGACGCCCGTTGCACCCACGGGAGCGGTGCGCGAGGCTGCTCAATGAACGAACTCATTGTTGCACCCGCCAGTATGTCCGGATTCGATCGGTTCCGAAGCTCTTGCCACCGGGGCCGAAGCAGTTCGGTCCGGTGCACACGGTGTCGATCTTCTTCCCGTTGATCTGGACCGGCGCATAGACCGGCGACGGCAGGAAGCCGCCGCCTTCGATCTTTTCGGAGCGGTCTTGCCCGTTGATCACGCCATCCGCATTGAGGTCGCGAGTCGCATTGCCCGTCTCGAATCCCACTGAGTAAAGGCGCGCTTCGCCGAGGTTGCTCGTGCACTCCCCTGGCGTGGGTGGGGTTGGACGATTGGTGCCGAAGAACGTGGTTCCGAAAACGGTGATCGCGTTACCGACGACCTTCTCGCCGGTCGCCATCGTCATGTACCAACCCTTCGAGTTGGTAAGCAGGGGGGACTCCTGGTGAGGATTGCTCGTCACATCCTCGAGATCGCTCTCCGTGCAGGTAGCCGGCGCGTCGGTCGTGCCGCAGAAAAGGCCGCCCGTGAGACTGGTGAATGAGTCGCGCAGCATGTAGAAGCGATTGACCACCGTGGTGTCGAACGGATGTTCGCGGTCGCCCGAGCCGACGAGGACGGCATCGTACGTCCTGCCGAACACAACGTCGGGCTTGTTAAGGAATTTGCGCGCGCTCGGACCGCTGCCACCAAGAGACGCGATCTTGTAGGTCGCCCAGTTGTCCGGGTTTGCATCGTCGATATCGGAACGCCAGACGTTGCCCTTGGTATCCGCAGTGTATATGCGATCCTGCGAGCCATTGTTGTCGCGATCGACGACGGTGACGTCGCTGGGAACGCTCCCCATTTCGCCCGGGATGATGATGTGCTTGACGAGCGCCCCGGTTCGGCCATTGACGACGAAAATGCCGCGGCCCTTGTCGTTGACGGTGGCCGTCGACAAGTCCTCGTTCTCGGAATCGTAGCCCGCGCCGAAAATCACGACCGGATCGTCGGTGACGGCACGGATGCGCGCCGGGCGCGGAGCAGACCAAGTCTGGCCGAGTTCCAAGAAGTCAGTCTGGGAACTGTCGATTTTCCATAGATGCTTCGGATCATCGGGGTTGCTGACGTCGAGTGCATACAAGAAACGTCCGCCGCGCCGCATGCCGACGTATAGATAGACCTTGTCGCCATCGGCGGCAACGATCCGTCCGTCTCCGTTTGCGTCCTTCTGATAAATGGAGACGGGGCCATCGGCGAAATAGGGTCTCGGCGATGCGGTCGAGATGTCGGGCGAATTATCCCTGAGTCGCTTCAGGTCGCCATAGAACTCCGGGAATACGATGCCCCATTTCTCGAAACCGTCGCCTTCTTCAGTCGCGGTGGCATCGGCAAGTCCGCCCTTCACGGCATGGAATACGCCACCGTTCGTGCCGTAATAGACGACGATGTCACGATCGCCATCCGTGCGGTTGTAGTTTACCACCGCGGGTCTCGAATGCAGGAGGTCGCCGTGAATGCGTGCACGTACGTCCGTTAGTATCGGGGCATCGCTCGCATCCTTATTCTTGTTTTCATTTTCCTGATTGTCCTGTCCGCGGATCCAGTTGATCAGAGCCGTTCGTTCAGTCGAACCGGCGGACAACGTGGTATTGCTTGTCAGTGTACTGTTCTCGGTGCTGAAGAGCATCGACGAGTATGAAGCTCCGGTCGAACAGGCCCCATTGCAAGTATATAATTTCCGACTTGTCTGACTCGACGCAAATTTCGTGCGTAGACGCTGGGCCGCGCCTCCCTTCTCGACGATTGCACCGTCGGGTGCGTCGCTCGCCGACGGTGGCGTCCCCATCTTGTCAAATTCCCAATAGCTCGAGCTCGTGGTCCAGAAACTGGTCTTGTCAGGCAGCAGGAAGCCCTTGACGGTGTCCTCGACGCCTTCTTTGTTACGGTCCGCGAGCATTGGCTGATCATTGGCGTCGAGCGCGATCTGATACACCTTGAGGTTGCCTGGCCAGCGGGGCCGAGCGTCCTTGTCGGGGCGGAACTGGCCCATGTAGACTTGGTTCAGGAAGGTGCCGCGCACGTTCACGCTCACGGGAAGGGTCACTGCCGCAAACACAGAGTTTACCGCCTGCATTTTTTGCAGCATGCTGATGAACGCTTTCATTGCCTTCTGTCCGTCACTTGCTTCGTAGTACTCCCCGCCGCCTAGGCTTGCAGCGCTGCGCAGAAGTTCGCGGGAGCTCTTGACCGGCGCCGTGTTGTAATTGGCGTCGGCCGGGTTCTGGACGGCGATCGTATAGGTCGTGACGGTCTGAGTTCCGGTTATCGACGGAACGACATCCTGCTTGTTCAGCGTACGTGCGTATTCGTCGAACCAACTGCTCATGAGGTTAGAAGGGGTAAAGGGAACCGGGTCGGTGCTGAGGATCCCGCCAATTCCTGTGAGCAGGGTTCTGGTGTCGTTCTCCTCGCCGGAGTCCGGGCCGCCATTGCCGACGAAAATGATGTAGTTGTCGGCGCAGGCGTCGCCTGCC
This sequence comes from Aromatoleum toluolicum, assembly GCF_012911005.2. Taxonomy (GTDB): domain Bacteria; phylum Pseudomonadota; class Gammaproteobacteria; order Burkholderiales; family Rhodocyclaceae; genus Aromatoleum; species Aromatoleum toluolicum. The sequence goes on from NZ_WTVS01000012.1 coordinate 80,670, forward strand.
GGGCTTACATAGTTCTGGCCGCTTCTCGCAGCGTTATCGTATTGGCTGCTGTCGAAACCGACATAGGCTGCCCGTCCACCGAAGTAGAGATAGGCTTCATGCATCGATTTCGCGTACGGCGCGTTGTTAGCCTGCGGAATCCCCGTGGGGCTGCTGGACGTGTTGTTGATCTTGGCGAGCAGCGAGCTGCGGTTCGCCGCGACCTCCATCGATCTGACATGTGAACGGACGTAGCCGCCGCGACCGGAACCCGAGGGGTTGGCAAGCATCAGGCCAAGATTGATTCCGCTGAGGAGTTTATCGACTTCGGCCCGCGTTACGCAGCCCTCGGGATTGCGTGACTCCCCGGACTCCGTCTCGGTCACAACGCAGCTCGGGAAGTACGGGGAGTTCAGTGGGTCGACGATGTTGTTCAGCACCTGTCGGAGCATCTCCAGTTTCTGACCGCTGGAACCGTTCAGTAGTGTGACCTGGGAGTTATTGCTGGCGGCGTTGTCGAGAACCAGGACGACGTTCGGCCGCGTGCCGGTGATATCCGGATTCGTGAGAAAAATGTCGATGTCCTCGGCTGCGGCGGGCCAGGAGAATCCCAGAACCATTAGCGCGACGGCCTTCGCAAGCGGTTTTGTGCGTGTCATGTTCGTTATTCCAGATGCAGCGGTTTCGGTATGGGATCAGGTGCAGGGGTTCGGGCTTGCCGGCAGGGTGATCTTCACGCCCTGATGGACTTCCGCACGCGCACCGGTCGTCGTGTCATTGACCGTCGCGGTAATGTCCCAGTAAGTGACCACGAATCCGGTTGCCGACCCACTTCCGCCTGGTCCGCCCTCGATCAGGACGTTTGGATTGGTGTCGGCGCTTGTGTAATCCTTGATGCTTACGGAGGAAATGCATACCGGTGCTGCCACCGAAACGCTATAGGGCCCCACCGACTCAGTCTTTGCGGCAGGAGCAAAGAAAATGGTATCGGTGCTGATGACGCGTTCAATCGCGACGTTCGCGGCCGCGACTGCTTCGTCGCGCGTCTGCATGTTGCCGACCGCCTTGAGGTTGCCGGTGCTGAGATTGAAGGCGCTGGTGACGATCAGCGTGATCAGGACGAGCAGAATCAGGCCTACGACAAGCGTTGCTCCACGCTGGTGGCAACCTCTGGATGCGATCATGGCGTTTCCCTGCGGCCGGAAGGATTGACGAGGCGAACCGTGCGTGAGAAGACGTGGCGTTTGAAGTTGTCGTTCTTCGCGTCCACCGTGGTTTCCCCGAGGTCGTAGGTTTTCGTGTCGGTGTATCCGGGTGTCGGTTCGAGGTTTCGCGCCAGCACGTGCACCCTTACCGCGACCGTGTTTGCCAGGAGGAAGCAGCGCGAGCCGGCGACATCGCATGCAGTTGTCGGTGCGGCCGCAATCTGCGCGGTCGTGACAAAGCGGTCCGCAGAGCCGTCGCCCGGGTTGGTTGCACTGATCGGTAAGCCATTCTTGCCGTTCTCATCGACACCGTACTCTACGCGGAACTCCTCGATGCCTTCGATGAATGGTTGCGGCGTCCCATAGGCGCCATTTTCCAGGGAAGCGCGCATCAGCGTCGGCTGATTACTGCTCGTTGCAAGGTAAAAGATATGTGAGATCACCTTACGCAAGGGGGCGTCGATAGCTGCCACCGGTGTCGGCGGGCAAGCCTTGTCCCGAAGGGGAAATGCTGCCGTCGATGGAGTGTCCCCGGAAACAGCCATCGCATAGAAGGGTTCTGTGGCGCCGGGTGAGACTTCGCTGCGACAAGTCGAAACTTGAATATGCGGCCCGGTATCCGCTCCCTCCGCGCAGTCGGCCGCCCCGCGCGCACAGGTATTAGCGTGGCGAATGACGAGAACATCGCTCGTGCCCAGCACGCTGCCGCTGGTGATGCCGCAGCCGGTCAATGCAGCCCCGTTCGCATACCCTTGGACCGGAATGGCAAGGAGATTGTCCTTGTATGCGGAAGTCCAACTCGCGACAGCGGCGCAGGGATCGGGAATCGCATTGGCATTAGCGAATGTGGGGGTGGGGTCGGTGCTCGTGTAGTCGAGTTCCCCCCAGTAGCCAGCGTGCACGAGATCGCTTTCGAGAAGTTGGACCGCGAACCGCCCGTTCTCTATCAGTATGTTGGTTCGCGCCATCTCGCGGTTGGTGCGCGAGACGTTGAGAAAGACCGCGAGGAGTGCGGACATCAACAGCAGGCCGACAGTCATCGCGACCATCAACTCGATCAGGGTGAATGCCCTTTGTCGTCGGGTCGAGAGGGCTCCGGTCGAACCGGTCCGGGTATTCTTCGTCATGGCCGTTAGTCCAGCTTCGCGATCTTCACTCTGGTCGTTACAACTCGCCGGCATCTGTCCGCAACGCAGGTCGAGCCGCTGGCGCCGTCGTAGCTGTCCTTCCCGCACGCTATGGCGGTGGGCGGAGGCGACAACGGGGTAAGCCCCTGCCAGGCGACCGTGATCAAATACTCGTCCGCCCCCAAATCCTCGATGCATCCGCGGCCTCCGACCATCGCCCCCATCAGCGTGCTGCCCGACGTTTCGGCTGCCCCTTGCAGGGCATTGCACCACTCGCCAATATCTATGTCCTTGCGGGATGACGTGTTGCTGATGGCCGGGCAGGTCATGCCTGCGCCAACCGGCGATGCGCTGCCGGTGACGTAGTTTGGTGCGGTCTTGCGGTTCGTCGTAAGCCGGCTGGCCATGTCGTTAAGCAGGATCACGGCCTGGGCGCGCTGGTAGGCTTCCATTTCGGATACCTGCAATCGTGACTGCAGGCCGGCCAGCCCCAGCAATCCGAGTGTGAGGATGATGATGGTGACGAGCACCTCGATCATCGTTGTGCCCCGTTGAGCGAGGGGGGAAGGGGTGGTGAGGATCATTTCCACTTTCCGGCTGGCGTCTTCACGCCTTCGCTGTTCAGGGTCAGTGCCCCGTCGCTTGCCTGACCACCAGTCGGCGTGAACGTGATCGTGAACGACGGTACGGCCCCGGTTCCCACCGTGATCGTGTACGAGTAATTAGTGCTGACCTCGGTCGGTAGGGCGTATCCGCTGGCTTCCAATGACGCCTTGCTCGCGTAGGCACGGTTCGCGAGAAGAAACTGCTGCTGGCGATTCGCAATGTCCATCATTTCTGCCTGCGCCGCAGCACGCTTGCCGCGGATGACGTACTGCTGATAGTTGGGCAGGGCGACGGCGGCAAGGATCGCGATGATAGCCACGGTGATCATCAATTCGATCAACGTGAATCCGCGAAGCGAAGGGCGAGGGGGAGTTTGCTGACGGCTCACGATATTTCCGGATTGAGGGGTTGGTCGATACGATCACCATGGTGGCTGAGGTGAGCATAGCGCCGGGCAGCATGCATCGCATGGATATCCGACGAGCGCGTAAATTTTGCGTACGAGTGGCGGTGCGCCCAACGATCACTTTCTGTGTAGCATGCACGAATGGGAAAGGGGCCTTATCCAGATATGCGGGAGGAACTCCCAGACTTCCGGAATCTCGGGGTGATGCTTCGCATCATCGTGATCGCGGAGGCTGCGAATCTTCTTTCGCTGATGGCGCATGCGCCGGAAGGAATTTCGTCGCTTCTGGTCGCTGCGAACTGGGGGGTGTTGTTCGAGGTTTCGGTTCTGGCCATCGTGCTGGTTCTGTTCATGCTGTCACCTTGGCTTGCGTCGTGCCCCTATCGCCGAGGCGTTTGTTTGGTCTGTGGCGTATCAGCACTGACGAGCGGGGGGCTGGATGCAGGTATGCAAGGGCTTGGCGGAGGTATTGCCGTTGCAAGTCCATTTACATCCATGGTGTTGGCGACCGTGATGGCTGCATTGATCCTGATGTATTTCAACTGGCGGCAAAGGGTCCTGTCCCCCGCACTTTCGAACGCCCGCCTGATGGCTCTGCAGTCGCGCATACGTCCGCATTTCCTCTTCAACAGCTTGAACACGGCGGTGTCCCTCGTGCGGCAGGATCCGCGCCTTGCGGAACAGGTCCTGCTGGACATGTCTGACCTGTTCAGAGCGTTACTTGCCGACAGTCGCTCACTGGTGCCACTTTCCGATGAGATCCGTCTCGCTGAGGCGTATCTCCAGATCGAGCAACTCCGCCTCGGCGAACGCTTGCGAATGCACTGGGCACTTGATTCTGCTCCGCTCGCCGCGCAGGTTCCGGTTCTCGTCCTCCAGCCCTTGCTGGAAAACGCGGTCAGGTACGGGGTCGAACCGTCGGCAGATGGCGGAGATGTGTACGTCTCAATAGGAGGCAATTCGCGCGAACTTGTCATCGAGGTGAGGAACTCGGTCTTGGGGGGAGACACACGGGCTCCGTCAGGGAACCGGATTGCGTTGGCGAACATCGAGGAACGCCTCGCTTTACATTTCGATGCCGAAGGCAGCATGCGAATCTCCTTGAAGGACAGGTTGTTCGTCGTAAAGGTCAGCATCCCGCGTTCGGCCTCAAGCCGGCGTGCCCGAGTGGCGTGACTTGTTTGGCAGGTCGGGTGCGGAACAGGTACGCTTTTCCGCCGCGCGGCGGGGCATGTCTGCTTTTGGGCTCGGGAAGCGGTTTCGTCCGGAAGGTGAATGATGAGTCGGATTTTCAGATTGCTGCAGTTATTGTCATCAGTTGCGATTGCTGCGAGCAGCGGGGCCTTAGCGATGGCTGCAGAGATCGAAGTCGTCGGGCTCTTCGGAAGGAAGGCGGTGCTGGTCGTCGACGGCGGCGCGCCGCGTACACTTGCAGTGGGTGAGCAGACTCGTGACGGACTGCGTCTGGTCGAGGTGACCGACGGTGCGGCAACGGTCGAGATCGGCGGAAAACGGCAGAAAGTGGCACTGGGCGCAGGCCCGGTCCGCAGCGCTCCGGGCGAGCAGGGGGGCGCCGCGGCGGTCAGTCTGGTTGCGGACGTGCGCGGTCATCATTTTTCCAGCGGCAGCATCAACGGCGCGTCGGTCCGTTTCCTCGTGGATACGGGGGCGAGCATGGTCTCGATGGGGGCATCGGACGCGCGTCGCGCCGGGATCGACTTTCGCAAGGGCGTGGGGGGCGTGAGCCAGACGGCGAGCGGCCCGGCGCGGGTATGGAAGGTGAGGCTCGATACGGTGCGCGTCGGCGACGTCACGTTGCACGGCGTCGACGGGCTGATTCACGAGAACGACCTTCCGTTCGTGCTGCTCGGGATGAGCTTCCTCAGTCGCATGGATATGCAGCGGGAAGGCGATCGGCTGACGCTGCGCAAACGGTTCTGAGAGGTGGGCGTGACAGAGAAGGAAGGCGTGCGTTCGGGGGAATTCCGGGATGCGGAGTGGCTGCGTCGGCAGTTCACGGAGGCGCGGCCGATCGAACCGGTGCACGAGGATGGCAGCCCGTCGGTGACGAGCCTGAGGCCGGCGGCGGTGCTGGTGCCGGTCGTTGCGCGCGCGGAGGCGCTGACCGTGCTGCTGACGCGTCGCACCGACCATCTGCATCATCATCCCGGACAGATCAGTTTTCCTGGCGGAAGGGTGGAAGAGACCGACGTTTCGGCGGTGATGACGGCGCTGCGCGAGACGGAAGAAGAGATCGGACTCGATCCCGATTGCGTCGAGTTGCTCGGCGAACTGCCGGAATACCGGACCGGCACGGGATTTCGCATCACGCCGGTGGTCGGGCTGGTGCACCCGCCGTTCGATCTGTCGCTCGACAGTTTCGAGGTCGCCGAGGCTTTCGAGGTGCCGTTGTCGCATTTTCTCGATCCGGCCAGGCACCAGAAGCATCAGGCGGAGTACCAGGGAAGGATGCGCGAGTACTACGCGATGCCTTACGGCGATTACTTCATCTGGGGGGCGACCGCGGGAATCCTCGTTTCCCTGTACAGGTTTCTGGGCGAGGGCAGGTAGTGCGACCGGCGGCTGGAGTTGACGTTGACGTCAACTGCAATTATTTTGCGCCTTCGTGTCGCCGCATGTGGACGGCGATGGAGAGGAGTTCGGCATGAAGATCGAAAACAGCGTATTCGTGGTGACCGGGGGCGGCTCCGGTCTTGGTGCGGCAACGGCGCGCATGCTCGCGGCGGCCGGCGGCAGGGTGGTGCTGGCCGATGTGAACCGTGAAGGGGGAGAAGCCCTCGCGAAGGAGCTCGGCGCGAACGTCGTGTTTGCACAGACCGATGTGACGAGCGAGGACAGCGCCCGGGCGGCGATCGAGCGTGCCGTGTCCGAATTCGGCGGGCTGCACGGGCTCGTCAACTGCGCCGGTATCGCTCCGGCGGAAAAGGTCCTGGGCCGCGAGGCACCCCACCGCCTCGAGTCCTTTGCCCGCACCATCAACGTCAACCTGATCGGCAGCTTCAACATGATGCGGCTGGCTGCGGACGTGATGAGCAAGGCGGCTCCGAACGAAGAGGGCGAACGTGGTGTGATCGTCAGCACCGCCTCGGTCGCCGCCTACGACGGCCAGATCGGCCAGGCCGCCTATGCGGCGTCGAAGGCGGGGGTCGTCGGACTCACGCTGCCGGTCGCGCGCGAGCTTGCCCGCTTCGGCATCCGGGTCATGACGATCGCGCCGGGGATCATGGAGACGCCGATGCTGATGGGCATGCCGCAGGAAGTGCAGGACTCCCTCGGCAAGACCGTCCCGTTCCCGTCGCGCATGGGACGTCCGTCCGAGTACGCGGCGCTCGTTCGCCACATCGTGGAAAACGCCTACCTGAACGGCGAGACGATCCGCCTGGATGGTGCGATCCGCATGACCGCGAAGTAAGTCGCCTTCCGGTCTTTCTGGCCGGAGCAGGGGGCGCCGATTGCGGCCGCCCCCGCGTTCTTGCGGGAGCCGGGATGGGGCGTTGGTCGAGATCGGGGAAGTGTGCTAAAAGTGCGTTCCTTCCAGTCTCATGCTGCGCTGCAGCGGCTGCATGCCCGGCCCCCTTCCGCCCGTCCCGATGACTTCGTCCGAAATTGCCGTCCCTGATTCATCTCCTGACGAGGAGTGCTACCACTGCGGACTGCCCGTCCCGCCACAGACCCGCCACTTCGTTGCGATCGACGGCGTCGAGCGGCGGATGTGCTGCGTGGGCTGCGAGGCCGTCGCGCGCTCGATCGTCGATAACGGGCTCAGTGATTACTACCGGCACCGCGACGCGATGCCGGAACCGCAAAAGGAGGCCCTGCCGGCGGAATTGCAGGAGCTCGGCCTGTTCGACCATCCGGACTTCCAGAAGAGCTTCGTCGAACCGGTCGGCGAGCACGAGCGGGAGGCGTCGCTGATCCTCGAGGGGATCACCTGTGCAGCCTGTGTCTGGCTGAACGAGCAGCATGTCTCGCGCCAGCCGGGCGTGTCGTTGGTCGACATCAATTACGCCACGCGTCGCGCGCGGGTACGCTGGGATGAGCGCCGCACGCGCCTGTCGGACATCCTTGCGGCCATTCAGGCGATCGGTTACCGCGCCTATCCCTACGATGCGGAGCGTTCCGAGCAGATCGCGCAACGCGAACGTCGCTCGATGCTGTGGCGCGTGTTCGTTGCCGGCTTCGGCATGATGCAGGTGATGATGTACGCCTTCCCGGCGTACCTCGCCGGTGACGGCGACCTGACGCCCGACATCGAACTGCTGATGCGCTGGGCGAGCCTCGTGCTGACCCTGCCTGTGGTCCTGTATTCGGCCGCGCCGTTCTTCCGGCGCGCACTGCGCGACGTCAGGCTGCGTCGTCTGGGCATGGACGTGCCGGTTGCGCTGGGGGTGGGCAGCGCATTCGTCGCAAGCGTCTGGGCAACGTTGACGGCGCGCGGCGAGGTGTATTTCGACTCGGTGACGATGTTCGTGTTCTTCCTGCTCTGCGGGCGCTACCTCGAAATGGTCGCGCGGCAGAAGGCCGTGCGCGGTGTGGAAGAACTCGGCAAGGTATTGCCGGCTTTCGCCGAACGGCTTTCCCGCTGGCCGTCCCTCACCGGCGAGCGGGTTCCCGTATCCCAGCTCGTGGTGGGCGACATCCTGCGCGTTCGTCCGGGCGAGGTCGTTCCGGCTGACGGCGTCGTCATCGACGGGCTGAGCGATGCCAACGAGGCCCTGCTCACCGGGGAGAGCCTGCCGGTGCCCAAGTCGGTCGGCAGCGAGGTGACGGGCGGGAGCATCAACATCTCCAGCCCGCTTGCAATCCGGGTGGAGCAGACAGGCGATTCGACCCGGCTGGCGGCAATCCGGCGGCTGATGGAGCGTGCGGCGAGCGAGAAACCGGAGATCGCCCGGCAGTCCGACAAGGTTGCCGTCGTTTTCATCATTGCCTTGCTGGTCCTGGCGAGCATCACGGGCGTCGTCTGGTACTTCGTGGATCCGTCGCGGGCCCTGTGGGTGTTCGTGTCGGTGCTGGTGGTGGCGTGTCCGTGCGCGCTGTCGCTCGCCACGCCGGTTGCGCTCACCGTCGCGACAGACACGCTGGCGCGGATGGGCGTGCTTGTGACCCGCGGTCACGCAATCGAGACGCTGGCGAACGCGAACCATTTCGTCTTCGACAAGACCGGTACCCTGACACTTGGGCGCCTGACACTTGAGGAAACGCTGCCGCTCGCCGATCTCGATGTCCGGCAGTTAGGGGCGATCGCAGGGGCACTGGAACAGTCGTCCGAGCACCCGGTCGCCCGGGCCCTGCGCCGCTCGAGCGACGATGCGGAGCTCCCCGTAGCCCGGAACCTCGAGTCGGAAACGGGCCAGGGGGTCACCGGGACGGTGAATGGCGAATCGTACTGGCTGGGACGTCCCGATTTCGTGGCCGGGAATCTGGGCTGCGATTTGCCGTCTAAATTTGAAGATCTGTCCGGACGCGGGGGCACCATCGTTGCGTTGGGCGGGCGGGGGCGCTGGCTGGGGCTCTTCCGCTTGGCCGACGTGCCGCGCCCCGAGGCCGGTCAGCTGGCCGCGAAGCTGGCAGCTGAGGGAATCCGCACGAGCGTGCTGAGTGGTGATGCACCGTCGGTCGCGAGCTCGATCGCGGCGCGCTTGGGACTGAATGACGCGCATGGCGGGATGACGCCGCAGGGCAAGCGTGACTTTATTGCCGCGCTGCAGCGTGATCCGTCGGCGGTGGTGGCGATGGTCGGTGACGGGGTCAATGACGCGCCGGTGCTCGCCCAGGCCCATGTTTCGGTAGCGATGGGGGGAGGGACCGAGCTCGCCCGCAACCAGGGTGACATCGTGCTGTTGAGCGAGAACCTCGCAGGTCTGGGGCGGGGCGTGGACCTCGCCCGGCGTACCCTGAAGGTCATCCGGCAGAACCTGTGGTGGTCCTTCGCCTACAATTTCACGTCCGTCCCGCTCGCAATGGCGGGATTGGTCACGCCCTGGATGGCGGGGATAGGCATGGCAGGAAGTTCGCTGCTCGTCGTGCTAAATGCCCTACGCCTGCAGGGTTATCGCCGGGTAAGTTGACTGCTCATGGAAAGTCTTTACATTCTCGTGCCGCTCTCGGTGGTGCTGGTGTTCGTGATCGGCGTGATCTTCTGGTGGTCGCTGCGCTCGGGCCAGTACGATGACATGGAAGGTCCCGCCTATCGCATGCTGATGGACGACCGTGACCAGCCCGAAGGCCCGAAGCAGAAACAATCCGATGACACTCCCTCGCAGGTCAGGAAGCAGTGATCCACGCGATGGGGAAACGCCTTCTCCGCGCGTCGCGAGGGGTTTGTTGACCTACGTCAACGCCCCGGAGAACGAGGATTGGCATACTTTTCTTACGGTTTTCGAGATTGGTGCGTCGCGATTCGATCGCGCCAGTCTGGTAAGGAATTTTTGTCTCTCTGTTGGGGTTGGGGGTGCGCTTGATGCGCACCCTTTTTTTTTGCCCGATGGCATGGGCTATGATGCGGTAATTAAAACCATGCTGGCAACAGGTATTTTTTGTAATTGGGTATTTTCACCCACTACTGCAGTGCAATAGAATGTCGGCCGTTGTCACGAGTCCGTGGCGAGCCGTTGCACATGCTCTCCCGGACTGGTGCTGAAGTTTTCTTCATCTCAAGGGGAGTTCCATGCAATCGCAGGCGACTTATAACTACAACGTCGTCCGCCAGTTCTCCATCATGACCGTGGTATGGGGAGTGGTGGGCATGCTGGTGGGGGTGATCGTCGCGGCACAGCTTGTCTGGCCCGAGCTCAATCTGGGCGAGTGGCTGCATTTCGGCAGGCTGCGCCCACTCCACACGAACGCCGTGATCTTTGCCTTCGGCGGCTGTGCATTGTTCGCGACTTCGTATTTCGTCGTGCAGCGGACATGCCACACGCCGCTGTTCGCGCCCGGGCTGGCGACTTTCACGTTCTGGGGCTGGCAACTGGTGATCGTGCTGGCGGCGATTTCCCTGCCGCTGGGCTTGACGTCCGGTAAGGAGTACGCCGAGCTCGAGTGGCCGATCGATATCCTGATCGCTGTCGTGTGGGTGTCCTACGCGATCGTGTTCTTCGGCACGATCGCGAAGCGCAAGACCAGCCACATCTACGTTGCGAACTGGTTCTTCGGCGGCTTCATCCTCACGGTTGCACTGCTCCACATCGTCAACAGCGCCGCGATGCCGGTCAGCCTGACGAAGTCCTACTCCGCCTATGCCGGCGTGCAGGACGCGATGATCCAGTGGTGGTATGGCCACAATGCGGTGGGTTTCTTCCTGACCGCGGGCTTCCTCGGGATGATGTACTACTTCGTGCCCAAGCAGGCCGAGCGTCCGGTGTATTCCTATCGCCTGTCGGTGGTGCACTTCTGGGCGCTGATCTTCACCTACATGTGGGCGGGTCCGCACCACCTGCACTACACGGCGCTGCCGGACTGGACTCAGTCCGTGGGCATGATCTTCTCGCTGATCCTGCTGGCGCCGTCGTGGGGCGGCATGATCAACGGCGTGATGACGCTCTCGGGCGCCTGGCACAAGCTGCGTACCGATCCGATCCTGAAGTTCCTGATCACCGCGCTGTCCTTCTACGGCATGTCGACCTTCGAGGGGCCGATGATGTCGATCAAGACGGTCAATGCCCTGTCGCACTACACGGACTGGACCGTCGGTCACGTGCATTCGGGCGCGCTCGGGTGGGTTGCGATGATCTCGATCGGTTCGATGTATTACCTGATCCCGCGGATGTACGGCAAGACCCAGATGTACTCGGTCGGGCTGATCAACACCCACTTCTGGATCGCGACGATCGGCATCGTGCTGTATATCGCCTCGATGTGGATCGCCGGTGTGATGCAGGGGCTGATGTGGCGCGCCACCAACCCGGACGGCACGCTGACGTATTCCTTCGTCGAGAGCGTGAAGGCGAGCTATCCGTTCTGGGCGATCCGCCTGCTCGGCGGTGTCCTGTTCCTGACCGGCATGCTCATCATGTTCTACAACATGGTCAAGACGATGGCGGGCGAGAAGGCGTATGAGGCGCCCGTGGTCGCTCCTGCTGCCGCCCACGCTTAATCGGAGAGACAGGACATGGCTCAATCGAAACATGAATTCATCGAGCGCAGCGTCGGCTGGCTGATCGTGCTGACCCTTTTGACGGTCAGCGTCGGCGGTCTCGTCGAGATCGTTCCGCTGTTCTTCCAGAAGACCACGACGACCGCGATCGACCGCACCGGCAAGCCGCTCAACGTCAAGCCGTATGAACCGCTGCGTCTGGTGGGGCGCGACATCTATGTGCGTGAAGGCTGCTACAACTGCCACTCGCAGATGATCCGTCCCTTCCGCGCGGAAACCGAGCGTTACGGCCACTACTCGGTCGCGGGTGAATACATCTACGACCGTCCGTTCCAGTGGGGTTCGAAGCGTACCGGTCCGGACCTCGCGCGTGTCGGTGGCCGTTATTCGGACGAATGGCACCGCGTGCATCTGGTTAACCCGCGCGATGTCGTGCCGGAATCGAACATGCCCGCGTTCCCGTGGCTGCAGCGGCCGGTCAAGGCCGACGACATCGAGGACAAGATGCGCGCGCTTCAGACGCTGGGGCACCCCTACACCGCCGAGGAAATCGCCGGTGCGCGGGCCGCGCTCGAAGGCAAGTCGGAAATGGACGCCATCGTTGCCTACCTCCAGGGATTGGGCATCGTACTGTCGAACTTTAAGTAAGAACAAGGAGAAGCGCCGTGGATATCAACGATCTCCGGTCCCTGGTCACCGTGCTCGGCCTGGCCTGTTTCGTCGCCATCTGCATATGGGCATACAGCAGGAGCGCACGGGCAGGCTTCGAGGAGGCGGCGCGACTTCCCTTCACCGATGATGATGCGCCGGCCCTCTCCGGGGGACGGCACAGCAAGGAAGGATAAAAATGGCTGACTTTATTAGCGGCTTCTGGAACGCGTACGTGATGGGCCTGGTGGGCCTGAGCCTGCTGTTCTGTCTGTTCGTGCTCATGTCGAACAACAAGCGGGAAACCGGTCCGGTCGAACTCCACGGCCATGTGTGGGACGAGAACCTCGCTGAATACAACAACCCGCTGCCGCGCTGGTGGTTGTACCTCTTCTGGATCACGCTGATCTTTGCCGTGGTGTATCTGGTGATGTATCCGGGCTTCGGCAATACGAAGGGCGTGCTGGGCTGGAGCGCTGTCGGTCAGTACGAGACCGAAATGCGCAAGGCCGAAGAGCGTTACGCCCCGATCTTTGCCAAATACCAGGGCATGGAAGTGGCCGCTGTGGCGGCTGACGACGAGGCGCGCGGCGCCGGCAAGCGGCTGTTCGTGACCTACTGCGCCCAGTGCCACGGGGCGGATGCTCGCGGTGCGAAGGGCTTCCCGAACCTGACCGACAGGGTCTGGAACTGGGGTGGCGAAGCCGAGACGATCAAGACCACGATCACCGGCGGGCGCATGGGCATGATGCCGCCGTTCGGGCCCGTGTTGGGGCCTGAGGGGGTCAAGGACGTGGTGAGCTACGTGCGTTCGCTGTCGGGTCTTGCCCATGATTCGCTGCGCGCCCAGCGCGGGGCGGAGCTGTTCCAGCAGAACTGCGTCGCTTGCCACGGCCCCGAGGCGAAGGGAACCCAGGCGATGGGCGCTCCGAACCTCACCGACGGCGACTGGTTGTACGGTTCGACGGAAGCGGTCATGACGGAGACGGTGCAAAACGGTCGTACCAACCGCATGCCCGGCTTCGGGGAGTTCCTCGGCGAGGCGAAGGTCCATCTGCTGGCGTCGTATGTGTATGGCCTCTCGAACCAACCGGCCGCCAAGTAAGTCGAAGATCTGAATTTGCTGCACTGCTGCTTAGTCCCCGGGGTTCGCCCCGGGGAAAATTCTTGCCAGTAAATTAGAAGATACGGATATAGCGATAATGAGCGATCCGGTACGGGTGCGCGTGGTTCCGAAATCGCAGCTTCGGGAAGAGCAAGGCGACGAGCTGTATGCGTCCAGGCAGAAGATTCATGTCCGGTCGGTGAAGGGCGTCTTTGCAAACTGGCGTTGGGCCCTCGTCTGGCTGACCCAGATTCTCTATTACGGCCTGCCGTGGCTGACCTGGAACGACAGGCAAGCGGTTCTGTTCCATCTCACCGAGCGCAAGTTCTACGTGTTCGGCTGGGTCTTCTGGCCGCAGGACGTGTTCTATCTGGCGATTCTGCTCATCATCTCCGCCTACGCGCTGTTCTTCTTCACTGCGATCGCCGGTCGTCTCTGGTGCGGATACGCCTGTCCGCAAACGGTCTACACCGAAATCTTCATGTGGGTCGAGGAGAAGATCGAGGGCGATCACAACAAGCGCCGCAAGCTCGAGGCGGCGCCAATGGATGCGCGGAAATTCGGTTTGCGCGCGGCCAAGTTCTCGGCTTGGGGGCTGTTTTCGCTGTGGACCGGTTTCACGCTCGTCGCCTATTTCACTCCGGTCGAGGAGCTCCTGCAGTCCGCCCGGACTTTCGGCTTCGGACCGTGGGAAATCTTCTGGATCCTGTTCTACGGCAGTTTCACTTACCTGTTCGCGGGTGTGCTGCGCGAGCAGGTGTGTAAGTACATGTGCCCCTATGCGCGCTTCCAGAGCGTCATGTTCGACCCGGATACGCTCGTCGTGACCTATGACGAGGAACGCGGGGAACCGCGCGGCAGCCGCCGCAAGGGCGTGGAGCCACGCAGCGTCGGGGTAGGGGATTGCATCGACTGCGGCATCTGTGTCCAGGTGTGCCCCACAGGTATCGACATCCGCGAGGGGCTCCAGTACGAGTGCATCGGCTGCGGCGCCTGCATCGATGGGTGTGATCAGGTGATGGACAAGATGGGTTATCCGCGCGGGTTGATCCGTTATTCGACCGAGAACGCGCTGCGCCGTCATTGGGGCCGGAGCGAGATCGTGCGGCACGTGCTGCGCCCCCGCACCCTGATCTACGGCGGGGTACTGGTCCTGATCCTGCTGGCGACGGTCTGGAGTCTGGCAACGCGATCGGACCTGCGGGTGGACGTGATCCGCGATCGCGCGACGCTGGGGCGCGAAGTCGCGGGCGGGCTGATCGAGAACGTCTATCAGTTGCGCATCATGAACATGCAGGAAGTCACCCGCCCGGTCGTCGTGCGTGTGTCCGGCCTCGAGGGAATCCGCCTGGAAGGGCCGCAGCAGTTCGAGATCCAGCCAGCGATGACCGAATCGGTGACGGTGCAGGTGCAGGTTCCACCCGAGGCGGCGACGCCCGGCAGCCACGAGATCGTTTTCGAGATCGGCGTCCCGGGCGACTCCGGCGTGGCCGTCCGCGAACGCACGACTTTCCTTCTTCCGCGCTAATCAGGAGCAAACGCATGAGCAGTGCAAATATGCACAAGACGGTGGAACCTTGGTATCGGCAGGGCTGGCCGTGGTTCCTGATCGCCATCCCCGCAATAGCAGTGGTTGCAGGGATGATTACCTTGTGGCTTGCCGTGAGCACTTGGGACGGGCTGGTCGTAGACGACTATTACCAAGAGGGCAAAGCGATCGAAAAGACGATCGCTCGCTCGCAGAGGGCCGCCGAACTGGGATTGATGGCTGACGTCAGGCTGCGCGCAGAGGAAGTGACGCTCGATCTCTCTTCTGCGGCCAACGCTCCGTTGCCGCCGACCGTGGTGCTGACGATTTCCCATCCGACACGCGGCGGAATGGATCAGGTGGTCGTGCTGAAACGCCGTGATGGCGTGTTTGTGGCACCGCTTGCGCCGCTGTCTGCCGGACGGTGGCTGCTGCAGGTGGAGGACGAATCGCGCGGCTGGCGCATGAACGGGTCGGCGAACGTTCCTGCCGATGCGGTGATCCGCATCGTTCCCGCCAAGTCCTGACCGTTGCCATGCAGGGGAATGCGATGCTGAGATGGATTCAGGTGCTGTGGCCGTCCTTTCTGGTGGCCGGTCTTGCCGAGGCGGTCTTCTTCACGGTGATCGATCCGCAGGAGCTCTACCTCTTCGGCGAACCCGTGCATTACTCGCTCACGGCGACATATTCGATCGGCTTCTTCGGCTTCTGGCTGGTGGGCGCCGCGTCCAGTCTGCTGACGTTGTTCTTTCAGCGCAGCGCCGCGGAGATCAACCGGAAAGCGTAACATGGACATCGGGCAGCGATCCTCCGCTGCCCGATGCGCATGGAGCAACCGATCGGCCGCGGGTCAGCGGTAAACGAGTACGGGGGTCTTGCTGTGGGTGAGAACCTTCTGCGTCTCGCTTCCCAGGAGCAGGCCGGCGATGCCGCGGCGCCCGTGCGACGCCATGAAGATCAGGTCGCAGCCGTGGCGCTCGGCGGCGTCGATGACCGCTTCATAAGGTACCTCGTTGACGATCGTGTCGGTGTCGGATGCGACGCCAGCCGCATCCGCTGCGCTCTTCGCCGCGTCGAGGATGCGTTTCGCTTCGTCGGCGGCTGCTTTGCTGAACTGTTCCGGCGTGGTGGGATCGATCAGCGCTCCTTCCCCGTATATAGGCATGGGAAAGTCAGGCTGTGCGTAGAAGAACGTGATGCGCGCACCGGCGTCCTTCGCGAAGGACACGGCACGTGCCACCGTGCTCTCGGAAAGCGGAGAGCCATCGGTGGGGACCAGTATGTGCTTGAACATCGTGCATCTCCCAATGTTTTGCAAGGACGGGTCGATTATAGCCAGCCCGCTTGTGCGAAAGCGAAGGTAATGATGTCGGGCTGTTGATTCCCGACAAGCTTCGTCGCGGTCGCGTCAGGCAGTCAATGGTCATCTCGGAGGTCGCATGGAACTGACATTTTTCGGCGCTGCCGGGGAAGTTACCGGCTCCTGTGCGCGTCTGAAGTATGACGGCAGCGCGTTTCTCGTCGACTGCGGCCTGTTCCAGGGCGGACGGGATGCGGATCGGAAGAATTTGCGGGCGCTCGATTTCGATCTGCGCGGAATCGATTTCGTGCTCCTGACGCATGCCCACCTGGATCACTCCGGTCTCGTTCCGCGGCTGGTATCGCTCGGTTACAAGGGAAAGATCTACGCCACGGCGGCGACCGTCGACCTCTTGGGCGTGATGCTGCTCGACTCGGCGCACATCATGGAAAAGGAGGCGGAGTGGATCAACCGGGGCAATCGTCAGCGGAATCTGCGTCGCGGTTACGAGGCGGCGCCGCTCTATACGGTCAACCAGGCGCGCGCGAGCCTGGCGAGCCTGCGCAAGGTGTCCTACGGCGAGGAGCTTCAACCACACCCGGGCGTCCGCTGCCGCTTCCATGACGCGGGGCACATCCTCGGGTCGGCGGTGATCGAACTCGACATCGAATCGGGCGGTGCCGTGCGGAGGGTGGTGTTCAGCGGCGATCTCGGGCAGCCGACCCGACCGGTGCTTCGCGACCCCACCCCCGTGCCGGAGGCCGACTTCCTCGTCGTCGAGTCGACCTACGGCAATCGCGCTCACCGGGCCATGGCCGAAACCGAGAAGGAACTGCTCGCGGTCCTGCACGACACGCTGGAGCGCAGGAAAGGCAACGTCATCATTCCCGCGTTCGCGGTCGGCCGCACGCAGGAGATGCTGTTCGTGCTTGCAAGCCTCGTGCGTCAGGGCAAGTTGGATGCGCTGGATGTCGTCGTCGATTCGCCCATGGCTTCAGCGGTAACGGAGCTTACGCTGCGTTACGACGAACTGTGGGACGACGAGACGCGCGAGTTGCTGCAATGGATTCGCGCGCACGGCGAGCGCATGCGCCTGAGGTTCGTGCAGGATGTGGAGGAGTCGAAGGCGCTGAACAACGAGCGCTCGGGACTGGTGATCATCTCGGCAAGTGGCATGTGCGAGGCCGGTCGCATCAAGCATCACCTGCGCTACAACATCGACCGCAGCGAATGCAGTGTCGTCATCTGCGGTTTCCAGGCAGCAGGTACGCTGGGCCGGCGACTGGTCGACGGTGCTCGCGCGGTCACCCTGTTCGGCGAGCGAGTGCCGGTGCGAGCGGCGATCCACACGATCGGCGGGCTGTCCGCCCATGCCGACCAGCCGGCCCTGCTGGCCTGGCTGTCGAATTTCGTGCGCCCGCCGCGGCATACCTTCGTCGTGCATGGCGAACAGGAATCCGCATCTGCGCTGGCCGATGCGATCGATGAGCGGCTCGGCTGGGCGCATGTCACGGTTCCGCTTGCAGGGCGCTGCTATAGTCTGACCTGAGTGTCATCGCGAAGCGCGGGAGCGTCGAGGAATGAAGAACGGTACGACTACCAGGAAGCACGGCGCGGGCGATTCCCCGCGGTCCGTCAAGCGGGCGCTGCGAGAGATCCACGACAACGTCGAAGGAAGTCTCGACCCGCTGGGGATGGCGGCACCCATCGTGCATGCCCAGCTTGCGTGGCTATCCCATCCCCAGGAACTCGCAGAGCGCATGGTCGAGCTCTCGAGCGATTTGTGGCGTCTGCAATGGCACTCTGCCTGCCGCGCGATGGGGCTGGCCAGCAAGGATCCGGTAGTTCCCAATGCAGACGATGAGCGGTTTGCCGATCCGGTGTGGTCCGATTCGGCGACGTGGGACCTGACGAAGGAGTGGTACCTCGCATTCACCCACCACATGCAGGACATGCTCTTCGACACGCCGGGGCTGTCGAGCAAGGAGCGGCGCCGTGCCGCGTTCTGGTGGCGCAAGTGGCTCAACGCCGTGGCGCCGACCAATTTCTTCTGGACGAACCCGGTCGCCATCCGCAAGGCCATCGAGACGAAGGGCGAGAGTCTCGCCAACGGCGCACGGAACATGCTCGCCGACCTCGAGGCGGGCGAGATCCGCCTGAGCAGTCCGGGCGATTTCAAGGTGGGCGTGACACTAGGCACGACCGAGGGATCGGTCGTCTTCCGCAACCGTCTGCTCGAGGTGATTCACTACGCGCCGACGCAGCCGAAGACGCACGCGGAACCGGTCGTGATCGTCACGCCCTGGATCAACAAGTACTACATCCTCGACCTCACGCCGAAGAAGAGCATGGTCCGCTACCTGCTGGATCAGGGGCTGGACGTGTTCATCACGAGCTGGAAAAACCCCGACGAGGCGATGCGCGACGTCGCCTTCGACAGCTATCTCGAGGAAGGCGTCCATGCCACCGTCGAAACGGCACGCAGCTTCACCGGTGCGCCGAAGGTGCATGCGGTCGGTTACTGCATCGGCGGCACCGCCCTGGCGATGTACATGGCATGGGCGAACCGCCGCTTCGGTGCCGATGAGGTGCCGGTGGCCGACTGGACCCTATTCACCACCCTGGTCGACTTCCATCGTCCGGGCGACATCGAGGTGTTCATCGATGGTGCGAGCGTCCGCTTCCTGTCGGAAAACATGGCACGCAAGGGCTTCCTCGAAGGCAAGGAAATGGCTTCCGCCTTCCGCCTGCTCCGCTCCAACAGCCTGATCTGGCACTACGTCGTGCACGGCTGGCTGTATGGCGAGGCGCCTGCGCCCTTCGACGTGCTGTACTGGAACATGGACGCCACGCGCATGCCCTATGCGATGCATTCGTGGTACCTGCGCGAACTCTATCTCGAGAATCGCCTGATCGAAGTGGATGGGCTGACGATATCGGGGCAGCCCATCGATCTGTCGCGCATCGTGCAGCCGCTGTATGCCGTCGCCGCCGAAGACGATCATATCGCCCCATGGGAGCAGGCGTATCGCATCAACAACCTCGTCACGGGGCCGCGTCGTTTCGTGCTGTCGAGCTCGGGCCACATCCTCGGCATCGTCAATCCGCCGGTGAGTCCGCCGAAGCGCAAGTATTGGGCGGCGGCGGCGCGGCGCACGGACAAGGCGGACGACTGGCGCAAGCACGCGGAAGCGCATGACGGCAGCTGGTGGAACGACTGGATGGCCTGGCTCAAGCCGCGTTGCGGCGAGCTCGTCGAGGCCCGCCCGGCCGCGTCCGCGGCATTTCCCGAACTGGCAAAGGCGCCCGGACGGTACGTCCTCGAGCGCTGATCCGTCCTCAGGTCAGGGGCTCGATCCAGCGGCGGATCGGGGCGGCTTCGCCCGATTGACCCCTGTCAAGGTCACCCGGGGCCTGCACACCGAGAATCCCCCTGCAAACCCTGCCAATGGGTGCCGGTCAGCCTTGGTGGCGGGCCAGGCGGGCGGGGTCCAGCAGGGAGATGTGTTTGCCGTGTACCGTGATGAGTCCCGCTTCGGACAGGTCGTGAAAGATGCGCGACAGCGTTTCGGGCGTCAGATTGAGCCGCGAGGCGATGACCTGCTTGCTGGTCGGCAGGGCGATGTTGCAGGCGACTCCGCTTTCGCTGTCGACCTGCTGCAGCAGGTAGCCGATCACGCGCTGCATGCTCGAGCGCAGGGAATAGGTTTCGACGTCCTGGATCATGCCGTGCAGGCGGATTGCCATGCCGACAAGGAGTTTGCGCGCAAATCCCGGATCCTGGTCGATAAGCTCGGATACCACCGCCTGACCGATGTGCAGCAGGTGCGTCGACGTGAGGGCTTCGGCGAAAACCGGGTAGGGGCGGTTGAGGAACATCACCGCCTCGCCGAAGGTGTGCATCGGGCTGATGATCTCGACCACCTTTTCGTTGCCCTGTGCCGACGAGACCGCGAGCTTCATCTGACCCGAGGCGACATAGTAGAAACCATGCACGGGATCGCCGCGCTGGAACAGTATTTCGCCCTTCTCGAGATGGCGTTCGCGGGTGAAGCGGGCAACACGGTCGATCTCCTCTGCGGTCAGTTCGCTGAAGAAAGAAACCTGGCGCAGTGCGGTGGGAATATCGACTGGATGGTTGGGCATCTCGGACTCCGTGGAGAAACTCGTGCATTTTAACCCGCAACCCGGCACGGGCCGCGATCCGGCGTCCCGCAGACTGTCTCCGCTGGGGGCAACAGGAGGCAAGATGCAGGGGCACGCGAAGCCGGTTCCGCCCTCATTCATGCTGTTTGTCGCACCGCACCGGACATTGTTCCTGTCCGGCGCGGTGATGCTGCTCGTGAGCTTTGCGATGTGGGCAGCGGAACTCGGCGCCCGGGTCGGACTGCTGCCGGCGATCGGCTGGGTGTTCCCGCCGGGCTGGATGCACGCCCTGCTCGTGACGAGCGGCGTGTTTCCGTTCTTCATGTTCGGCTTCCTCCTCACCGCCATGCCGCGCTGGCAGGGCTATGACGAGATCGACGCAGGACGCTGGCTCTGGTCCTGGCGTCTGCTGGCGGCAGGGTGGGCGCTGGCCATCGTCGGCATGGTCGTGCCCGGTGTCGCCGTCCCGGGCCTCGTACTGGTGTTTCTCGGATGGGGCGGGATGCAGCGCATCCTGTGGCAGGTCGCGCATCACGGTGACCTCGAGGCGCTGCATGCCCGCCTCGTGTGCTATGCGATGATCGCCGGAATGGTCGCCGTGCTCGCCTGGCTCGGCTTTGCGCTGAGCGGCAACCCGGTCTGGGCGCGTATCGCAATCGAGATCGCGGTGTTCTGCTCGCTGCTGCCGGTGTTCTTCGGCGTGTGCCACCGTATGGTGCCGTTCTTTTCGAGCAGCGTGATCCCGGCCTACGTGATGGTGCGTCCCCTGTGGGTACTGGTGCTGGTCGTCGGCGGCAGCGTCCTGCACGCTGCGCTCGACGTGGCGGGATTGCTGTCGCTGCGCTGGATCGTCGACGCTCCCGCCGCCTTTGCGGCCCTGTGGCTGTCGCGGCAGTGGAGGCCGGTACCGGCCATGAAGGTGCCGCTGCTGGGAATGCTGCACATCGGTTTTCTCTGGCTCGGAATCGCGCTGACGCTCTTCGCCATCCAAGGGTTTGCGTCCCTGCTGGGTTACGCCGTGCTGGGGATGGCGCCGCTGCATGCGCTGGGCGTCGGATTCTTCGGGTCCGTCCTGATGGCGATGGTGTCGCGCGTCACCCTCGGACACTCGGGACGCAAGCTCTCTGCGGATCGCCTGACCTGGGTGCTGTTTCTCGGTCTCGAAGCGGTCGTCGTTGTGCGCATTGCCGCGGAACTCGTCCCTGCGGGCTGGTCGGCATTTGTCATGCTGCTGGCCGTGCTCGGCTGGCTGGGCGTGTTCGGCGCGTGGGCGTCGCGCTACCTGCCGATCTACTGGCGTCCGCGCAGCGATGGACGCCCGGGCTGAGCAAGATGTACCTGTCGATCAAGCACCTGCACGTCCTGTGCGCGGTCCTGAGCATCAGCGGATTCGTGCTCCAGGGCGTCTGGATGATGCGGCGCAGTCCGCTGCTCGATCACCGGATTACACGCATACTGCCGCACCTCATCGATACCGTGTTTCTCGGCAGCGCGATCACGCTCGCGACCATGAGCGGCCAGTACCCCTTCGTCGCGCCGTGGGTCACGGCAAAGGTCGTCGCGCTTGTCGTCTATATTCTTCTCGGCGCGACCGCGCTGCGCTGGGGGCGCACCATGCGCGTCCGCGTGCTGGCGCTGCTCGCGGCACTGCTAACCTTTTCATGGATCGTGTCGGTGGCTCTGAGCAAGAACCCGGCAGGATTCCTCGCATTTTCCGGAGTGTTCCGATGACCGATTCGCTGATCCCTTCATCCCCGGGTTTCGAGACGCCTCTGGAGATGCTCGAAGCCTGCCACGAGCGCCTGCAGGCGCAACTCGCGACCCTCGCCCGGCTTGCCGCCTGGCTGCCCGAGCATGGTCCGGACAAGCAGGCGCAGCAGGCGGCAGTCAACGTGATGCGCTACTTCGACATCGCTGCCGTGAAGCATCATCAGGACGAGGAGGACGACCTCTTCCCCGTCCTGCGGGCGCGTGCCGATGACGCCAGGCGCGCCGAACTCGGCACGCTCATCGACTGGATCCTGGCCGACCACCAGAGGCTCTTTGCCGGCTGGGCGCGGATGCGGGCGCGGCTCGAGCGCATCGCCGGCGGCGAAAACGCCGATCTGTCGCCTGCGGATGTCGAGGAGTTTGCCGACGCCTACCGTCGTCACATCCAGCGCGAGGAGGGCGAACTGCTACCGATCGCTCGCGGTCTGCTTTCCGAGGAGGATATTGCCGTCCTGTCGGGAACAATGACCGCGCGGCGGCGTCAATAGCGGACGACGCGGGCGGATCGGCCGGACGAAGGGGGAGGGATCCCCTCAGGAGCGCGGCGAAGGGTGCTGGATCAGCCGCTTCAGGCCGATGATGTCGAGGATTCGGATGTGCTTCTGTTGCACCGCGATCAGGCCCTCGTCCTGGAACTTCGAAAAGGCGCGTGAGACTGTTTCGAGCTTCAGGCCCAGATAGGAACCGATTTCCTCGCGGGTCATGCGGAGGTGGAACTCCGCCGGAGAGAAGCCGCGCGCCGTGAAACGCTGGGACATGTTGAGCAGGAAGGCCGCCAGGCGCTCTTCAGCGCGCATGGAACCGAGGAGGGTCATCACGCCATGGTCGCGCACGATTTCGCGGCTCATCACCTTGTGGAACTGCAGCTGCAGCCCCTCCACCACGCGCGACAGCTCTTCGAGCTTGCTGTAAGCGATCACGCAGACCTCGCTGTCCTCCAGCGCGATCGCGTTGCACGAATGGGTTTCGGTGCTGATGCCGTCGAGGCCCAGCATCTCGCCGGTCATCTGGAAGCCGGTCACCTGTTCGCGCCCGTCCTCGAGCAGCACGTCGGTCTTGAACGACCCGGCGCGGATCGCGTAGATCGCTTCGAAGGGATCGCCCGCGCGATACAGATTCTGCTGCCGCTTGATCTTGCGACGCGCGCCGACGAGTTCGTCGAGACGGTCGATTTCCGATTCCGCCATCCCGAACGGCAGGCACAGCTCGACCAGATTGCACTGGGAGCATGCGACCTTCAGACTCGCAACTGTAATCGGCACCGTCGCCTTCATTTGCACGATAATATTGTTCCTTCTACGTCGACCGAGAAGTGGCAGGCGCCCGGCGGAATGGACCGTTGATCCACGTCAACCACGAAACTGCAGCTTTTTGAGATCGTACGGAATGCACTCAAGCGATACAACCATGACCAGTCAGAAAGATCTCGTGTTCGACCAGCAGCTGATTCGTCGGTTCGACATCAACGGGCCGCGTTACACGTCCTACCCGACGGCCGATCGCTTCGTCGAAGCGTTCGATGCCCGTGCTTTGCGGGACTGGCTGGCGCAACGCGGTGTTGGGGGCGTGAGTAAACCGCTCTCATTATACTTCCACATCCCGTTCTGTAACACGATCTGCTACTACTGCGCCTGCAACAAGATCATCACCAAGGATCATGCGCGCTCGGCCAAGTACCTGAAATATCTCGACAAGGAAATCGAGATGCAGGCTGCCGCACTGGGCGGCAGCCATCAGGTGACGCAGCTGCACCTCGGCGGGGGTACGCCGACCTTCCTGTCGCACGACGAACTGCGCCAGCTCATGGATTCGGTGCGCAAGCGCTTCACGCTGGTGCCGAACGGCGAGTACTCGATCGAGGTCGACCCGCGCAAGGTTGATTTCGACACCGTGAAGCTGCTCGCCGACCTCGGCTTCAACCGCATGAGTGTCGGGGTGCAGGACTTCAACGAGGACGTGCAGGAGGCGGTCAACCGCATCCAGAGCTACGACGAGACCAAGCTCGTCATCGACGCAGCCCGTGCCACCGGCTTCAAGTCGATCAGCATGGACCTGATCTACGGCCTGCCGCGCCAGAACATCATCAGCTTCAACCGCACGCTCGAGCAGGTGCTGGAGCTGTCGCCCGATCGCATCTCCCTGTACAGCTACGCGCACCTGCCGGGCCTGTTCAAACCGCAGCGACGCATCGCGATCAACGACATGCCGACGTCGGACACCAAGCTGCAGATCCTGCAGCTGGCGATCCGCCGCCTGACCGAGGCGGGCTACGTCTATATCGGCATGGACCACTTCGCGAAGCCGGATGACGAGCTGACGATCGCCCAGCGCCAGGGGCGGCTGCACCGGAATTTCCAGGGCTATTCGACGCAGGCCGAGTGCGACCTGCTGGCGTTCGGGGTCTCGGCGATCGGCAAGATCGGCCCGGTGTACGCGCAGAACGTGAAGACGCTCGACGAGTACTACGACGCCCTCGATCGCGACGAGCTGCCCGTCCTGCGCGGCATCGAGCTTACCGCCGACGACCTGCTGCGCCGTTCGATCATCCAGGCCCTGATGTGCCACTTCGAGCTGTCGATCGACTCGATCGAGATCGCGCACCTGATCAAGTTCGACGAATACTTTGCCGACGAACTCGAGGACCTGAAGGCGATGGAAGAAGCCGGCCTGCTGAAGGTCAGCGACAAGTGGATCAGCGTGCTGCCCCCCGGGCGTCTGCTGGTGCGCGGCATCGCGATGGTGTTCGACCGCTACCTGCGTTCCGACCGCGAGCGCGCGCGCTATTCGAAGGTCATCTGAGCCGCTCCGGCAGCTCGCGGCCGCGGGCTGTACCGGCCGGGAGAAGGTGATACAGTGCGGGCGTCCTCGGGCGCCCGCGTTGTTTTTTCGCGTCGCGACCCCGGGTTTCTCCCGTCTTGCCGTCTATTGCCATGCCTGAAACCGGTTACATCGCAGCCTTCCTGATCGGCCTTCTGGGAGGCACGCACTGCGTCAGCATGTGCGGTGGTATCGTCGGCGCGCTCACCGTGAACATGCCGGGCCGGGCCGGACGTCAGTGGCCGGTGCATCTCGCCTACAACCTCGGCAGGATCTCGACCTACACGATGCTGGGCGGGGCGCTCGGTGCCCTCGGCACGGTCGGGATGCTGTTCTCGGACATCCTTCCGGTGCAGATGGGCCTTTATGTGCTCGCGAACCTGATGCTCGTCGCCCTGGGGCTGTACCTGACCGGCTTTACCCGGCTCCTTGCGCCGGTGGAGCGGGCGGGCTTGATTCTGTGGAAGCGCGTGCAGCCCTACACCGCGCGCTTCATCCCCGCCCGTTCGGTCGGGCAGGCCCTGCCGCTGGGGCTGTTGTGGGGATTCCTGCCCTGCGGCCTTGTCTACAGCGTGCTGACGACGGCGCTCGTGACTGGTTCGGCCGGGCGCGGGGCGGGGCTGATGCTGGCCTTCGGGCTCGGCACGCTGCCGAACCTGATGCTCGCGGGCATGGTGTTCAAGCGCTTCCGCGACATCACGCGCAATCGACGCGTGCGATTCGTCGCCGGGATGCTGGTGCTGGGGTTCGGCGTGTTCGGGCTGTTTCATGCGCCCAGCCTCGGCGGCGCCCTCTGGCGCGGCGTCGTGTGCGAGGTCTGAGCGTCGTCAGGGTGCCTGCCTGGCGGACCGGGTGCGAGCCTTGCCCTGCGGCGCGGGCGGCGGCTCGGGGCTGTTCGCCAGCGCGTGCAGAATCGGGCAGGGGGCGGGCGCCTCGGTATGCTCGCAACAGCTCACGAGTCCCTGCAGCGCGCTGCGCATCTCCGTCAGTTGGCGGATACGGGATTCGACGTCAGCGATCTTGGACTGCGCGAACGCACGTGCCCGCTCGCGGTCTGTCTCTTCGTCGAGCGCAAGCAGGTCGGCGACCTCGTCGAGGCTGAAGCCGAGCGACTGGGCGCGACGGATAAAACGCAGGCGGGCGAGTTCGTCGTTGCCGTAAACGCGAAACGCGCCCTTGTGTGCGCCGTTTGGCGACAGCAGTCCACGGCGCTGGTAGTAGCGCACCGTCTCGACGCCGACTCCGGCCGATTTCGCCAACGCACCGATCGTGAGGTCGTTCATGGGGTTGACTCCGTACTCGGGTACGGGGTCTAGACTGCCATCAAGCGTTCCGTTCCGCAATCGGCGACCGGAATGCGCGGATCGCGGATAGGCCGAATGGAGTGGGAAGATGAGTGCACCCGAAACAACAATGAAAAGTCCTACCCTGGAACTGCCGGTTTCCGGAATGACCTGCGCCGCGTGCGCAGCACGGATCGAGAAGGTGCTGAACCGGCTGCCCGGTGTCGATGCATCGGTCAATCTTGCTGCGGAAAAGGCGCGTGTGCGTTTCATGGATCCGGCGAGCGGCCCCGAGCAGGTGATCGCCGCGATTCGCAAGGCGGGTTTCGACGTGCCGCAGGCTACGATGGAACTGGGCATTACCGGCATGACCTGCGCGGCGTGCGCGACGCGTCTGGAGAAGGTGCTCAATCGGCTTCCGGGCGTCGATGCGACGGTGAATTTCGCGACCGAGCGCGCGACACTGCGTTACCAGCCGGGCCTCGTCGTGCCTGAGGCCATTCGCGAAGCAGTGCGCCGCGCGGGCTTCGCGGGTGTCGAGACGGGCGTTGCCGCGCGCGAGCAGCAGCGCCTGCAGCAGGAACAGGCGTGGAAGCGCGAGATGCAGCGCTTCTGGATCGCGGTCCTGCTCACCTTGCCGCTGTTGGCGCAGATGCCCCTGATGTTCGGCGGACAGTCGGCAGGTGCGCATGAACTCGTCCCCCGCTGGATACAGTTGCTGCTCGCCACCCCGGTACAGTTCTGGATCGGCGCGCGCTTCTACCGCGGCGCATGGTCCGCTCTGCGCGGCGGCGGCGCCAATATGGACGTGCTGGTGGTGCTCGGCACGTCGATGGCGTGGATCTACAGCACGGTGGTGACGCTGCTTGGCCGTCACGATCTGCACGTGTATTACGAAGCGTCGGCGACGATCATCACGCTGATCCTGCTCGGCAAGTTGCTCGAGGCGCGTGCGAAGGCGCGCACGACGGCGGCACTCGACG
The DNA here is from genome assembly GCF_012911005.2 of Aromatoleum toluolicum. Lineage (GTDB taxonomy): Bacteria > Pseudomonadota > Gammaproteobacteria > Burkholderiales > Rhodocyclaceae > Aromatoleum > Aromatoleum toluolicum. The sequence continues at coordinate 107,689 of NZ_WTVS01000012.1, forward strand.
CCCTGTTGCGCCTGCAGCCGAAACTCGCGTTCGTCGAACGCGACGGGGAGATCGTATCCGTCCCCGTCGAGACGCTGCAGCCGGACGACCGCTTCGTCGTGCGCCCCGGCGACGCGATCCCGGTGGACGGCGAGGTCGAGGCGGGCGAGTCCGCGATCAACGAGGCGATGCTGACCGGAGAAAGCATGCCGGTCGACAAGCGCCCCGGGGACCGGATCTTTGCCGCGACCCTGAATGGCCAGGGGGTCTTGCGCTGCCGGGCGACCGGGGTCGGAGCGCACACGCTGCTGGCAGGAATCATCCGCATGGTCGAGCAGGCCCAAGGCTCGAAAGCTCCGGTGCAGCGGCTTGCGGACCGCATCGCGGCCGTGTTCGTGCCGGTCGTCGTGGTGATCGCGGCGCTCACTTTCGTCGGATGGTGGTGGTTGGCAGGGGATTTTGCGCAGGCATTGATCAGTTCGGTCGCGGTGCTGGTGATCGCATGTCCCTGTGCGCTCGGGCTGGCCACCCCGACTGCGATCATGGTCGGCACGGGGCAGGGCGCGCGGGCAGGCATGCTCGTCAAGAATGCCGAGGCGCTCGAGTTGGCCGAAAAGATCCGCGTACTCGCGGTCGACAAGACAGGCACGCTGACCGAAGGCTCGCCCGAGGTGAGCGACGTGATTCCCGCGGCCGGCAGGAGTCGCGAGGAGTTGCTCGCGATCGCGGGCGCCCTCGAAGCGACGAGCGCTCACCCGATCGCCGCTGCGATCGTCCGTGCCGCACGCGAATCGGGAGCGGCGCTACCCGGCGCTGCGGACGTCATTGCCGTGGCGGGCAAGGGGCTTGCGGGGCGTGTCGACGGACGCGACGTGGTGGTCGGCACACCGGCGTTTCTCGATGAGCGGCACGTGGCGGTGGATGTTGCTGCCTGCGAGCGGACTGCAGCGGGGGGAATGACCCTCGTGGCCGTGGGTGTCGACGGCGTGTTTGCAGGCGTCATCGGCGTGGCGGACCGCGTCCGCGCCGATTCGGCCGCCGCGGTCGCTCGCCTCAAGGCGCGCGGCGTGCGGGTGGTGATGCTGACCGGCGATCACCCGGCAACGGCCGCGGCAATCGCGGCACAGACCGGCATCGAGGACTGGCGTGCCGGGGTGATGCCGGGGGACAAGGCCGCGGCAGTGAAGGCGCTTGCCGGCCACGGACGAGTCGGGATGGCTGGGGACGGCATCAATGACGCGCCGGCGCTGGCGGCGGCCGACGTTTCGTTTGCGATCGGCGTCGGTGCCGACGTCGCGGTCGAGGCCGCGGACATCACGCTGGTGAGGAACAGCCTGCACGGGGTTGCCGACGCGATCGATCTGTCGCGGGCGACGCTGTCGAAGATCCGGCAGAATCTGTTCTTCGCCTTCGTCTACAACGTGCTGGGCATTCCGCTGGCGGCATTGGGGCTGCTCAATCCCGTGATTGCCGCGGCGGCGATGGCAATGAGTTCGGTTTCGGTGATCACCAATTCGCTGCTGTTGCGACGCTGGGCGCCGGACCGCTGAACCGATTTCTCGGGAGAAAATGAAATGGTGGAAGTGACGATCAAGGTCGAGGACATGAGCTGTGGCGGGTGCGTGCGCAACGTGACCACCGTTCTCAAGGCCCTGCCGGGCGTGAGCGATGCCCAGGTGTCGCTCGAAGCGGGCCAGGCCGTGGTCCGGTACGATCCGGCGAAAGTGTCCGTCGAGGCGATGCGCGCGGCGGTGGAGGATGCCGGCTTCGGTTGCCCTGCCTGACCACGCCTGGCTGGGTCAGTCGTCGAGGCGGAAGGCGATGGGCACCAGAAGCGAACTGTCGATGGGCGTGTCGCCCTGGCGTGCCGGTACGAACCGCCATGACCGCACGGTTTCCAGCGCCGCGTCATCCAGCCGCGGATGTCCGCTGCTGTGGGCGATTTCGACGGCTTCCGCACGTCCGTCGGCGCGAACGCGCACCCGCAAGGTGACCTTCCCTTGTTCGCCGCGGCGTCGGGACAGCTTCGGATATTGCGGAGCAGGGTTGTCGAGATAGGCGGCGTCGTATCTCGATGCGTGGAACGACATTCCTGCCCCCGGCGCAGTCGCTGCCGACGCCGGCGCGACGCTTGCTGGCGCAGGGGGTTCGGGCGCGGCGGGGGCGTTTGGAATTCCGCCCGGATGCTGCGGTTCTTCATGCGTCTGCGGTGAGTGGGTTTCGGGCGTGGTGCGTCCGCTGGCAAGGGCGGGCGCTTCCGCGGGAGGCGGGTGGCCGGCAGGAGGCTCCTTCCGGCGTCCTCGGGTCCGCGCGGGCGGCGGGGCGCTCTGCTGTCGTGCGGGGACGGCTGCATGCGTGTCGGGAGCTTCGTGCGGATCGGGCGACGCGACGGCGGCGTCGGGTCGGGGCCGGGCATCGGGCGCAAGCAGGCGGATGCTGATTGCCGCTGTGTCCGCCGGTTGCGGTACCTGATGCGCATCTCCGCCCAGGCCCGAGAGCGCGGCCAGTCCGGCCGCGTGTGCGCCGGCGACCGCAGCCAGCCATCCCCAATGGATCGCACGCAGCCCATGCTTCGGGTGGCGCGATGGTGGCGAGGCCGTGGGGGGCGTTGCGTCTGTCT
>NZ_WTVS01000130.1 GCF_012911005.2 Aromatoleum toluolicum
ATGTGTAAAGCATGCCGCCAGCGTTCAATCTGAGCCAGGATCAAACTCTTAAGTTCAATCCAACAAAGCACCCAAAGAAATCATTACTGACTTACATATGAGCACTCAATCTTTGCAACATTAAAACCGCCGAAGCAGTTCGGTCGCGCCAACCAAGCACCCACACTTATCGGTTGTCCAATTTTTTAAAGAACCGCTGCCGAAGCAGCGAGAAAGAAATTCTGACAAACTCAACCGCTTTCGTCAAGCACCGCAGCAAACTTTTTTAAATCCGCTGCCGCACCGCGCCCCTCTTTCCTGCCCTCCACCGCCGCCGCCAAATCCGCCGCAGCGCTGAAGAGGCGCGAATTATATAGAGCTCAAGCGGGCCGTCAAGAGTTTCGACGCAAATTCTTTGCAGCAAGATTTCGCGAACCGCGGATGCACGAATAATGAGGGCGTAGCACACTCACACTCGTCATCGCCGGCGTGTTTTTAACCAAGCGAGGCCGGCAGAAGTCGTTTCTAGAGGACTTGGTAAACCCGAAGCTCGAATCCGTCGCCCGTGTAGGACGCATCGAGCGGTTTGAGTTTTTGCACGCTGCCGTTGCCGGTGACAAAGAGGGGAACGGTGGGTGCGTCGAGTGCGCGCAAGGGCGCAACAATCCGCACAGCCTCCCCCCGAAGCAAGGGGTCGCACAGCAGCACCGCGGCAGGCCTGCGCCCGTCATCAACGTGGGCGAGTACGGGCTTGCGCGACAACACCTCGAGCCCCACATGCGTGGCGCCTTCTTCCTCTGTCCAGGCTCTCCGCACCAAGGCCAATTGCCATCCCTGCCCATCGACGGGATGAATCCCGACGAGTTGGCCGACGCTGACCGCGGCGTTTTCAGCGATGGCACCCAGTCCGCTACGACTGAGGTCGCGAACTTGCCATTCTTCACGACGCACGCCTTGCTCACCACCGAATACGCGTCGAAGCTCATCGATACCGGCGACGGCGGCGAGCGATCCCGTGATCTGGTGGCGCCTGTGACGCCTGACGGGGGGGATGGCCGACCAGTGCTGCAGAAGATGATCCAGGGCACGGAGGTGAAGGGATGACGATTCGGCGTCAGACGACGAGGCAGCGGACTGGGCGTCCGCAATAGCGCGCGCCCTTGCCTCGCGGAACATTTCGGATGCTAGCCCGGGCGAGAAGAACCAGGCTCCCGCAGCAGCTTCTGAAATGCCGACGAGCCTGCGCGGCACGCCGCCCTGCGGATCGACAAAATGGGTAGCCCCCTCGAAGACTTCTGGCTCGAATCGCACCACTGGCACGGAGAGACGTAACAACCGGTCCACCGCTACCAACAGGCGCGGCGCAAGCAGGTCAAGCGATGCCGTGCACGCTGCGAGCGCTCTGACGTAATGAAAGTCGACGGATTCATCGGAAGGCATGACCACCGGCACCGACCGTGCGGTCGAAGCGTTGCGGTCGCCTGCTGCATGCATGAAGGCGCGTCCGAGCCATTGCCATAAGTGCGGATGCGGAGGCCCCCCGCTGCACCGCTCCCATATCACCCGTTCGGCACCCGCGCGCACAAGACGCTGACCGAGGTCGATGATGGCATTGCGCTCACGGACACCGTCTCGCCCCGCGCCGTATGCATTCAGGCAGCGCTCGAGCTGATCGAGCAGGGCTCCGGAAATGTCGCGCGCCGCATTTAACAGGGGGCGGCAGTCCCGACGGTCTTCGAGCGTTGTGAGCATTTCGCGAACACGACCAACGCACGCGAGAACGGCCTCGTCGAGGTTTGCAAGGACACGGTGGTGATCCGCAAGATCGGCCACGTCCCGCCGGGAAAGGATCCCCAATTCGTATTGGAGCCCACTGATCTCACGCAGCAATTCGGTACGCTTCGCGTAATCCGCACCGACGCGCGCCGTTGCTCGCCCTGCCTCCGTCCGGGCGATGATCGGTTCCTGTGGCACGCTGGCTCCCCGCATCACCACGCAATCTCCATAAGCTGACCGGCCGCCGCGATCCGGCGGTTTTGTAACAAGGTTAACACAGGCCCGCGACGGTAATTCGTGACGACTTGTACGCTCCACCTACGATGTAGAATCGCGGTCTCTCGGCGATGGATTCATGCATGAAACAGTATCTGGACCTGATGCGACACGTTCTCGAACACGGCCACCGGAAGTCGGACCGCACCGGCACCGGTACGCTGTCGGTGTTCGGATGGCAGATGCGCTTCAATCTCGACGAGGGTTTTCCCCTGCTGACGACGAAGAAGCTGCACATGCGATCGATCATCCATGAGCTGCTCTGGTTCCTGCAAGGCGACACGAATATCCGCTACCTCAAGGAAAACGGCGTGTCGATCTGGGACGATTGGGCAGACGCGAACGGCGACCTCGGGCCCGTGTACGGAAAGCAATGGCGACGCTGGGAAACGGCCGATGGGCGAACAGTGGATCAGATCGGGCAACTGATCGACGGCTTGCGGCGCAACCCGGATTCGCGGCGCCATATCGTGTCGGCGTGGAATCCGGGCGAGGTCGAAGGCATGGCGCTCCCGCCGTGTCACGCATTGTTCCAGTTCTATGTCGCGGGCGGACGCCTGTCCTGCCAGTTGTATCAGCGCAGCGCGGACATCTTCCTCGGAGTGCCATTCAATATCGCCTCGTATGCACTGCTGCTGATGATGGTGGCGCAGGTATGCGATCTTGAGCCGGGGGACTTCGTGTGGACGGGGGGCGACTGCCATCTTTACCTGAACCACATCGAGCAGGCCAGACTTCAGCTGTCCCGCGAGACGCGCCCACTGCCGAGAATGACGATGAATCCGGACGTGAAGGATATCTTCGCCTTCCGCTTCGAGGATTTCGCGCTCGACGGATACGACCCGCACCCCCACATCAAGGCGGAAGTGGCGGTATGAGCGCGGCGCGGCCCGATGTGGTACTGATTGCTGCGGTCGCCCGCAACGGGGTGATCGGTCGTGACAATGCGTTGCCGTGGCGCCTGAAGGCGGATCTTGCGCACTTCAAGGCGACGACCGTCGGGCACCCGGTGCTGATGGGGCGCAAGACATGGGAATCGCTGGGCCGGCCGCTGCCCGGACGCCGTAACCTGGTCGTGACGCGGGACGAGTCGTATGCCGCCAGCGGGGCGGAAGTGTTTGCGAGCCTCGACGCCGCACTCGCGGCCGCGGGTGACGGGAAGGTCTTCGTGATTGGGGGGGCTGAAATCTACCGGCAGTTGCTGGACCGCGCGGACGCCCTGGTGCTGACCGAGGTCGGCGCGGAGGTGGACGGTGATGCGTTCTTCCCCGCCTTCGATCGTTCGCTGTTTACCGAATCCCGCCGCGAAACCCACGCCGCGGACACGAACAACGAATTTCCGTTCGACTTCGTCGAATACCGGCGCAAATCCTGACCCGGGCCGGGTGCAGCGGCTTAGCGCCGCGGCTGCCCGGCTCCGGACTGCTCATCAGTCCTACTTCACACAATCGACGAAGTAGTCGACGCGGCCGTTCGACTGTTCGCGCACGAACCCGTGGATGTCGGTCTCGAAACCCGGGAAGGCGGCATTGAAGTCGCGTGCGAACTTGAGGTAGCGCACGATCGTCGCGTTGAAGCGCTCGCCCGGGATCAGGAGCGGGATGCCCGGCGGATACGGCGTGACGAGCATCGCGGTGACACGCCCTTCGAGCTCGTCGATCGCGACGCGCTCGATCTCGCGGTGGGCCATCTTGGCGAAAGCGTCGGCGGGTTTCATCGCGGGGACCATGTCCGAGAGGTACATCTCGGTGGTCAGGCGTGCGACGTCGTGGGTCTTGTAGAAGGAGTGGATCTGCGCGCAGAGGTCCTTCAGGCCGACCTTTTCGTAGCGCGGATGCTTGGCGATGAAATCCGGCATGACGCGCCACAGCGGCTGGTTGCGGTCGTAGTCGTCCTTGAACTGCTGCAGTTCCGTCACCAGCGTGTTCCAGCGGCCCTTGGTGATGCCGATGGTGAACATGATGAAGAAGGAATACAGACCGGTCTTTTCGACGATGATGCCGTGCTCGGCGAGGTAGCGCGTGAGGATGCCGGCGGGGATGCCGGAATCGTCGAAGTCGCCGTCGACGTCTAGGCCCGGGGTGATGATCGTGGCCTTGATCGGATCGAGCATGTTGAAGCCGGGGGCGAGATTGCCGAAGCCGTGCCAACGGTCGCCCGCGTTGAGCATCCAGTCCTCGCGCTCGCCGATACCTTCCTCGGGAAGGTATTCCGGCCCCCACACCTCAAACCACCAGTCGTCGTCACCGAACTCGGCGCCGACTTTGCGCATCGCGCGGCGGAATTCGACCGCTTCGGACAGCGACTCCTCGACAAGCGCCGGGCCGCCCGGAGGCTCCATCATCGCCGCGGCGACGTCGCACGAGGCGATGATCGCGTACTGCGGCGAGGTGGACGTGTGCATCAGGTAGGCTTCGTTGAAGATGTCGCGGTCGAGCTTGCACGTCTGGGAATCCTGAACGAGGATCTGCGAGGCCTGCGACAGGCCGGCCAGCAGCTTGTGCGTGGACTGGGTGGAAAAGATCATCGACGTCTCGCAGCGCGGACGGTCTGCGCCGATTGCGTGGTAGTCGCCGTAGAAATCGTGGAACGCCGCATGCGGCAGCCAGGCTTCGTCGAAGTGCAGCGTGTCGATCTGCCCGTCGAGCATCTCCTTGATGGTCTCGACGTTGTAGACCACGCCGTCGTACGTCGACTGGGTGATCGTGAGGATGCGCGGCTTCTGGCTCGCGGCCTCGCGGGCGAACGGGTTGGCCTCGATCTTGCGCTGGATGGTCTCCATCCGGAACTCGTCGATCGGGATGGGCCCGATGATGCCGTAGTGATTGCGCGTCGGCGTAAGGAACACCGGCACCGCTCCGGTCATGATGATGGAGTGGAGGATGGATTTGTGGCAGTTGCGGTCGACGACGACGATATCGCCGGGCGCAACCGTCGTGTGCCACACCATCTTGTTCGACGTCGAGGTGCCGTTGGTGACGAAGTAGAGGTGGTCGCAGTTGAAGATGCGCGCGGCGTTGCGCTCGGACGCGGCGACGGGACCGGTGTGGTCGAGCAGCTGGCCGAGCTCCTCCACCGCGTTGCAGACGTCGGCGCGCAGCATGTTCTCGCCGAAGAACTGGTGGAACATGTGGCCGACCGGGCTCTTGAGGAAGGCCACGCCGCCGGAGTGGCCCGGGCAGTGCCAGGAATAGGAGCCGTCGGCGGCATAGTGCGTGAGCGCGCGGAAGAACGGCGGCGGCAGGCTCTCGAGGTAGTTCTTGGCCTCGCGCACGACGTAGCGCGCGATGAATTCCGGCGTGTCCTCGAACATGTGGATGAAGCCGTGCATCTCGCGCAGCACGTCGTTCGGGATGTGCCGGCTGGTGCGGGTTTCGCCGTACAGGAAGATGGGAATGTCGGCGTTGCGGAAACGGATCTCCTCGACGAAGGCGCGCAGGTCGGCGATCGCCTTGTCGGACGCTTCCGGTGAGGAGAATTCTTCATCGTCGATCGACAGGATGAAGCCCGATCCCTTGCTCTGCTGTTGCGCAAACGAGGTCAGGTCGCCGTAGCTGGTGACGCCCAGCACTTCCATGCCTTCGTCCTGGATCGCCTCCGCAAGGGCACGAATGCCGAGCCCGCTCGCATTCTCGGAGCGGAAGTCCTCGTCGATGATGATGATCGGAAAGTGAAAGCGCATTCCAGTTTCTCCAGCTTGCTGCCCTGCGGCATACGGGAATCATACCCGTGTGTGGTTTGCTCCCGTATTACCGGAAAGTACAAAGGGCCGTCAGACGGCCCCTGTCGATGGTCGCTCCGCGCGAGACGGATCGGGCGGTTGGATCAGATCTTCGGCAGCGTCACGCCGGTCTGGCCGAGGTACTTGCCACCGCGGTCCTTGTAGGACGTTTCGCACACTTCGTCCGACTCGAAGAACAGCATCTGTGCGATGCCTTCGTTCGCGTAGATCTTCGCGGGCAGCGGAGTCGTGTTCGAGAATTCGAGCGTCACATGTCCTTCCCATTCGGGTTCGAGCGGCGTGACGTTGACGATGATGCCGCAGCGTGCATAGGTCGACTTGCCGAGGCACACGGTCAGGACGCTGCGCGGGATGCGGAAGTATTCGACGGTGCGGGCGAGCGCGAAGGAGTTCGGCGGGATGATGCAGACGTCACCCACGAAGTCGACGAAGTTCCGGGCGTCGAAATCCTTGGGGTCGACGATCGTCGAGTTGATGTTGGTGAAGATCTTGAATTCGTTCGCACAACGGACATCGTAGCCGTAGCTCGACGTCCCGTATGAGACGATCTTGCCGCCGTCGTTGTGGCGCACCAGCTCGGGTGCGAACGGCTCGATCATCCCGTGCTGTTCCGCCATGCGGCGGATCCACTTGTCGGACTTGATGGACATGGGTGCGCGTTTTCCTCGGCGACCTGTCCGGCACAGGCCGGACGCGAAAAATCCGCGTAGTTTAGGGCAAGCGCCGTCGGATCAAAAGACAAATCCGACGGCGCCCGCGCGTCAGGTATTTTTGACGACGATATTGGGGAATTTGTGGGTCATGTCCTTGGCCTTCTCGGCCACGCGAACGGCCACCTTCCGCGCGATTTCGCGGTAGATGCCGGCAATGCGTCCGTCCGGGTCGGCGACCACGGTGGGCGTGCCGCAGTCGGCCTCCTGACGGATCTGCAGATCGAGCGGAAGGGCTCCGAGGAAGGCAACATTGTAGTCCGCGCAGAGCTTCTCGCCGCCGCCGGTACCGAAGATCGACTCCTCGTGGCCGCACTTCGAGCAGATGTGAATGCTCATGTTCTCGACGACACCGACGATCGGAACGCCGACCTTCTCGAACATCTTGAGGCCCTTGCGCGCGTCGAGCAGGGCAATGTCCTGCGGCGTGGTGACGATGACGGCGCCGGTGAGCGGCACGCTCTGCGACAGCGTGAGCTGGATGTCGCCGGTTCCCGGCGGCATGTCGATGATCAGGTAGTCGAGATCCTTCCAGTTTGTTTCCTTGAGTAGCTGGTTGAGCGCCTGGGTGGCCATGGGGCCGCGCCACACCATCGGCGTCTCGACGTCGACGAGGAATCCGATGGACATCGCCTGCAGGCCGTGCGCCTCGAGCGGCTCCATGGTCTTGCCGTCGAGCGAATGCGGCTTGTGCGCGCCGATGCCCAGCATCTGGGGCTGCGACGGGCCGTAGATGTCGGCATCGAGGATGCCCACGTGCGCGCCTTCGGCCGCCAGCGCGAGCGCGAGGTTGGCGGCGGTGGTGCTCTTGCCGACGCCGCCCTTGCCCGAGGCTACCGCAATGATGTTCTTGACGCCCGGCAGGAGCTTCACGCCCTGCTGTACGGCATGGGCGACGATCTTGCTGCCGACTTTGACCTCGACCTGCTCGACGCCCGGCTGCGTGAGCACCGCGCCAACGGCGAGGTCGCGGATCAGCGCGAACTGTGTCCTGGCGGGATAACCCAGTTCGATCTCGAAACTCACGCTCCCCCCAGCCACCTGGAGGTTACGGATGCACCGGGACGACACGAGGTCCTTGCCGGTATTCGGATCGACAACGGTTTTTAGCACTTCGGTAACGGACTCGGCGGTGACACTCATGACTGGCTTCCTCGGGATCACGGGCCCGCAAGCGGGGCGACAAGAACTCCATCATACCGAAGGCGGCGCCGGCGCTCACCCTCGGGCGCAAAAGGGTCATTCCGCCGCGCGCGACGCGGTAAAATTCGCGCCTCGCACGAATTCCATCTTTCAGGATATCCCGAGCATGCCCCGTTTCCAGGCATTGGCACTTTCCGCGTTGATCGCGCTGCTTTCCGCTTGTGCCACGCCGTCCGGTCCGCAACACGAAGCCACACCCCCGACC
>NZ_WTVS01000131.1 GCF_012911005.2 Aromatoleum toluolicum
GGTCGCGGTCAGGATAGGTAGAACTCCGACGGGTCGATGCCATAGGCGCCGGTGGGCAGTGCGCGCAGGATCCGGTACGGTTCGCCGGTCGGTGTCAGCGGCGAGTAGAGCAGGTCCAGTGTCGGCGGATGATTGTTCGGCGTCTTGTCGGAGCACAGCAGCACCAGCACCCGCGGCTGCAGGCGCCGCACGCGGTTCTGTGCGATGACGACGGCGACTTCGCCGGAATTGAGTTCGACCAGCGTTCCGGCGGGATACAGGCCGATGCACTGGATGAACCCATCGACGACGTTGGCCGAGAACTTGACGTCGCGCTGCCGGCCCAGCGCCTCGAGCGCACGCTGCGTGCTCAGCGGCTCGTCGTAGGCGCGCTTGCTCGTCATCGCGCAGAAGGTGTCGACGAGGCCGGCCATCTCGGCGCGCAGGCCGATGGCCCCGTCGCGCAGTCCGGCGGGGTAGCCCGAGCCGTCGATGCGTTCGTGGTGCCGGCTGACGATCTCGACCAGGCCCGGAGTCGGATTCGGTTCCTGCAGGATGATCTGCGTCGAGAACTCGACGTGCGACTTGGCGATCTCCATTTCGATGCGGCTCAGGCGGCCGGCCTTCTGCAGCACGCGTTCAGGAAGGCGGAGCTTGCCTACGTCCTGCATCATGCCGGCGACGCCCAGCACGGTCGCGCCGTCCTCGGAAAAGCCCATGCTGTGGGCGAAGACCATCAGGTGCACGGTGACGTCGAGCGCGTGGTGGTAGCTGTAGCGGTCGTACTTCTTGAGCCGGATCAGCCACAGCAGCGCGTCGGGGTTGCGCTTGACGCTCTGCAGCATGTCGTCGACGCACTCCGTCACCTGGGCGATGTCCGGCTTGCGGTTCTCGCGCACGTCCGCGATGACTTGCTCGAACACCGCTTCGGCCTCCGCCATCACGGGCGACGCGCGCACCAGTTCCCGCTCCACGGAGTGGGTTTCGGGCCGGTCGCCGACCGCATCGCCTGCGAGCCGGCGCGCTGCGGCCGCGTCCAGGCCGCCCTTGCGCACGAGTGCGAGCGCTTCCAGAAAGCTCAGCTGGTTGCCGCTGGCGCCCGGTCCGGCATCCGTCACCGCCTGGCGTTGCGCCCCACGGCCCGCGTGCGGGGCCCCGGCATCGTCCTGCGGGGGGGCGTAGTGCTCGCCGACCGAGCGGCTGCGGTCGATGTAGATGAAGCGGCAGCATTCGCGCAGCTGTTCGAGCGTCCTGTCGTCGTCGATCAGGAAGCCCTGCAGCAGGAAGGGGGTGCCGACCCATGGGCGGTCGAGCTCGACGACAAACATGCCCAAGCGTGCGTCGGTTGCTGCGATCAGCTCCCTCCGCCCGCGCGACTTGTCGTCAGCTCCCGGTCTGCCCGGTCTCGTTCCGCCGTCCTTGCCCATGTCCTCTCATGAAGAGAATGCCTTGCGAGTAGGATTGTGCACCCAATCAGCGACAAAATCTTCAGGCGGAATCGGCGGACCGAAAAGATATCCCTGCAGGACGTCAGATTCCTGGAGGGTGAGGAAGCGCGACTGGACCTCGGTCTCGACCCCCTCGGCGACCACGCGCAGACCCAGCGCGCGCGCCATGCGGATGGCGGCGACGACCAGCGCACAGTCTTCGGCGTCCTCGGAGAGGTCGCGGATGAAGCTGCGGTCGATCTTGATCGTGTGGAAGGGGAAGGCGCGCAGGTAGCTCAGCGACGAGTAGCCGGTGCCGAAGTCGTCGAGTGCGACGGTGACGCCGATCGCCTCCAGCGCCAGCATCGCCTCGCGTACCTCCCCCGGATTGCGGATCAGCAGCCCTTCGGTGACCTCGATTTCGAGCTGGTTGCGCGGAATCGCATGGCGTTCGACGCAGGCCCGGATGGTGTCGACGAGGCCGGGCGTGGCGAACTGGCGCGGCGAGACGTTCACCGCGATCACGAACTCGCCGCCGCAGGCCTCGCGCCAGCGCGCCGCGTGGGTACAGGCCTGATCCAGCACCCAGTTGCCGATGCTCACGATCAGTCCGCTCTGTTCGGCGATGGGGATGAAGCGGTCGGGCGGCACACGCCCGAGCAACGGGTGAGTCCAGCGCAGCAGCGCCTCGGCGCCCACCAGGCGGCCGTCGCGCGCCGCTACCAGCGGCTGGAAATGCACCTGCAGTTCGCCGCGCTCCAGCGCTCCGCGCAGCTCGCGCTCCATCTCCATGCGCGCGACCGAGTCGTCGTGGATCTTCTGGTTGAAGAAACGGAAGGTATTGCGCCCCGCATCCTTCGCTTCGTACATCGCCAGGTCGGCATTGCGCAGCAGCACGGACGGATCATTGCCGTCGTCGGGGAACAGCGATACGCCGATGCTGGGCGAGGCCGCGAACTCGCGCCCCTCGATCTGGAAGGGCGGAGCGAAGGCCTGGATGATCTTGGTGGCGACTGCGTCGGCATCGCTCGCCTGCGCGACGCCGAGGATGATGAGGAATTCGTCCCCGCCCAGACGCGCGACGGTGTCCTCGGCCCGGATCACCGAGCGCAGACGCACGGACGCCTGGCACAGCAGCTCGTCGCCGGCGACGTGGCCGAGCGTGTCGTTGATCTGCTTGAAGTTGTCCAGATCAATGAACATCACGGCGCACATCGTGCCCTCGCGGGTCGCGCGCCCGGTTGCCTGCTGCAGGCGGTCGAGCGCCAGCGTGCGGTTCGGCAGCGCCGTGAGGCCGTCGTAATAGGCCTGGTAGGCGACCTTCTCCTCCTGGGTGCGCCGTTCGGTGATGTCCTCGCGCATCAGCAGGAGGTGCTCCGGTCGGCCCTGCTCGGTGCGCATCGCGACGAGGCGCACGTGTTCCCAGTATTCGCTGCCATCGGGGCGGCGGCTGCGGCGCTCGCCATCCCAGTCCCGTGCGGCCAGCAGGGCTGCGCGGAATGCCGCGTCGACCTCCCGGCTGCGTTCCGGGTCGGCCGCCTCCGGCAGCGAACTCGCCAGCCGGGCGTCTGCCGGACGACCGGTGACGCGCACATAGGCGGCATTGGCATATTCCACGCTTCGGTCCGCGCTCGCGATCAGCACGCCGATGGGGTTCTGCTCGACCGCCTGCGACAGCATCCACAGCCGGGCATTGGCCGTCGCCAGCGCCTGCGTGCGCTGCGCCACCCGATCCTCGAGCTCCTCCTGGGCGGCGCGCAGGCTGCGTTCGCGCGATACGACGATCTCCTGCATGGCGTTGAACGCCTGGCCAAGGTCGCTGATCTCGTCGTTGCCGGAGATGGCGATCGGCGCGCGATGCTCGCCCGCGGCCAGCCGCGTCGCGGCATCGCGCACCGTGCGCAGCCGGCGCGACAGCGAGCGCGCGAAAATGACCAGCCCCGCGGCGAGGAACAGGAAGCCGCCCAGCGACAGGATGAGGAAGAAGCGCTGCTGCCGCTGCTGCTCGTCGCGCGCCTGCCGGTAGGCTTCGGTGGCGGCCTGCTCGGTTGCGCCGACCAGTTCGCGCAGGATCGACGAGATTGCCGCGTGCGCCGTGCGCGTGCGCGTGCTGGTGATCGCCTCTGCCGCGGCGAGATCCATCTTCCCCGCGAGCCGGATGACTTCCTGCAGGTCGCCGCGGTAGCTCGCCCAGTGCCTTTCCAGCCGCCGCGCATCGTCCGGGCGCGAGGACGCGAGCACGGCGAGGAAGGGCGTCAGTTCGGCGGTCATCGCCTCGATTTCCACCTGCATGCGTTCGGCGTATTGCGGTAGGGCGAACACGTCGCGCACCGTGGGCAGTTCGAGCTCCAGCGTGCGCAGCTCGTTGCTGCGCGTCTGCAGGCGGTGGGTCGCGGCGAGCGGCTGCACCTGGCGGATGACGGTATCTTCGAGGCGCTGCTTCGCATCCTCGAGCACGCGGTTGCCGATCAGCAGGATGGCCACCACGAGCAGCCCCCCGAGGGCGAACATCATGGACAGCCGCACCAGCAGCGACTGGCGGAAGGGGCTCCGCCGGACCGGCATGTCAACCACCGGGGAAGGGGTGTGCATGTGATTCATTGTCGGCTACCGAACTGGCGGCGGAATTCCGCCCACTGCCGGACCTGCTCGGTGCGGCCGAGCTTCTCGGTGATCTGTTCCCACTCGCTGCTCGTGCGGCTCATCGCCTCCTGCGCCCCGATCTCGCCGCGAGCGGCGGCGGTCAGGTTGCGGTCGAGCGCGGCGAGATACTGCGCGTCGCCGCGCAGTCCGGTGCCGGCCGGCCGCGTCACGGCCCATTCCCCGCTGAAGGTGTCGAGTGCGTCCGGCGTGTAGATCTTGCGGATGCGCGCGTCGCGCAGGTGGTTCCAGCGATACGGGTCGGCAAACCCGCCCGCCACGCCGATCGAACGTGTCGATACGTCGGGGTCGGTCAGCCACATCGCGTACAGGAAGGCGAGGCGCGCATTGCGCGCCGACTGCGGGATCACGAGGTTGTTGCCGTAGATCAGCGTGTTCTGACGCACGATGCGGTTGTCCGCGCGTGTGCCGGGCAGCGGGACCGCCGCGAACTTGCCTTGCACCGCAGAGCCTTCGGAGTTGAACATGCGTGCGCCGGCGATGGTGTTCATCGTCGCGAAGGCCTTGCCCTGGGCAAACTGCGGCAGCGTGAAGTTGTAGTTGCGGCCCGGATCGGTGATGCCGGGCGGCGAGTATTTCACCAGTGCGACGTAGTTTTCGGTTGCGGCGATGGCGCCCGGGGTGTTGAGGCGCGGCCGCATCTGCTCGTCGAACAGCTCCGCGTGCGGCGCGGCGGAGGACAGGAAGCGCGGCATCCAGAACATCCAGGCGCCTTCCTCGTCGCGCTCCTCGGCCACTCCGTACAGGCCCTGCGCCGGACGATGGAAGAAGCGCACCAGGTCCTCGTACTCCGACCAGGTCTTCGGCGCCGCGAGTGCACGCCCGTGGAGCTTGCGAAAGGCTGCCTGCTCCTGCTCGTTTTCCATCAGGTCGCGGCGCAGGTACAGCAGCACCACGTCGCCGTCGGCCGGAATGGCGACGCTGCGCTCGCCGACCTTCGACTGCAGTTCCGGACGGATGTACCCGTCGCTGCCGTTGTCGTCGAAGCGGTAGCCGTATTCGGCCATGAACGGCCCGATCTCGGTGATCAGTCCGTCCGCCAGGAGATCCGGATACTCGTGGTTGCGCGCCACGACGATGTCGATGTCGGGCATGCTGCGCAGCGTCTCCCTGATCGGCTGTTGCGGCACGATGTGCACGTCGAGCACGATACCAGTCAGGCTCTCCCACTCCTTCTGCAGCGCCAGGTCGTTGCCGAGGAAGGCATTGACGTTCCCCTGCTTGAACCCCAGGGTGAGCCGGCTGCCCGCAGGGATCTGGCCCGAGGTGATCAGCTTGCGCACCGCGGCCACCGCCTTGTAGGCCTGCTCGCCGGCCGATGCAGCGGGGGCGGCGAGTGCTCCGGCTGCGCACAGGGCAGCCGCGAGCAGCGGGACAAGGAGTCTTCTTGAAGGCATCGCTGGTTGCATCCGTTCGTAAGGCTATAACCTAAGGCGTATTCGCAATATTGTCACACAAAGTTACCTATTTCATGTCGTAGGGATGTTCGCGGCGGCCGTGGCGGCACCCCGCGGCGTACGCTATCGTTAATAGGCGGCCCGCTCGCCGGGCTTTACCAAGCGTGATGCGGGAGAGCCTCCCATGAGCGGAACGACGTCGATCGGGGACAATGCGAACCTGCCACCCGGCGGCGCCTTGCACGACGAATCCTTTCTCGCCGCACTGCGCCGCCAGATGCTCAGGTTCGCTGCGCTCCAGCTGTCCGACGCACAACTCGCCGAGGATGCAGTGCAGGAGGCCCTGGTCGGCGCACTGCGCAACGCGGACTCGTTTTCCGGCCGGGCCGCGCTGAAGACCTGGGTGTTCTCGATCCTCAAGCACAAGATCGCGGACCTCCTGCGCCAGCGCATGCGACTCGTGGATGCCTCCAGCCTGCTGCACGAGGACGAGGAAGGCGAGGACTTCGCTGTGCTGTTCGACCGCAGCGGCCATTGGCACGCCGACGAACGCCCCGCCGCGTGGGGCAATCCGCATGAATCGCTGCGCGAGAGCCAGTTCTGGCAGGTTTTCGATGCCTGCCTCGACCATCTCCCGGGCAGGCAGGCCCGAGTGTTCATGATGCGCGAGTTCGTCGAACTCGAATCGGACGAGATCTGTGCGGCGGTCGGAGTGAGTGTGAGCAACCTCAATGTGATGCTTTACCGGGCCCGCGTGCGCCTGCGCGAATGCCTCGAAAACCGCTGGTTCCTCGACGGAGAGCGAGCATGCTGAACTGCCGCGAAGCGACGCGCCTGCATTCGGAGGCCCAGGAGCGCGAACTGACGTTCAAGGAGCGGGCGCTGCTGCGCATGCACGTCGCGATGTGCTCGGGCTGCCGTAACTTCGGCGAGCAGATGAAGCTCCTGCGCGACGCCATGCGCGCCTACGCGAAAGGGCGCGACGCGAAGGACGAGTAGCCGTTGCGCCGCTCTCAGTGCCCGCCGCAGTGCCGCGCGATCCAGTGATCCAGCGAGACGCGGCCCGGGCCGTGCGCCATCAGGTACAGCAGCACCGCCGCCCACACGCCGTGGGTCGGATAGGCGTCCGGGTAGACGAAGAGCTGGATCGTCAGCGTCATCGCGAGCAGCGCGGCGGCGCTCAGGCGCGTCGCCAGGCCGAGGAGGAGCAGCAGCGGAAAGACGTGCTCGGCCACGGCCGCCGCCGGCGCCGCGACCTCCGGCGGGATCAGCGGCAGGCGGTACTCCTCGCGGAACAGATACAGCGCGTCGTCGGACAGCTGCGGCACGCCGAGCCGGAACTCACCGCTCACGAGGTCGATCGCCAGCCCCTCGATCTTCGTCTGGCCCGATTTCCAGAACACCGCGGCGATCGAGAAGCGCGCGATGAAGGCGATCAGCGAATCGGGAATGCGCGACAGCAGCGCGATCGCGCGACGCAGCAGGACATGCGGGGCGATCCGCCCGTGCAGGTGCGGCAGGGCATCAGGAATGGTGCTCATGATTTCGTTCTCCGGATTTCGGAATCGACAGCGACGACGAGTTGCCAGTGCAGCAGCATTGCGAAGGCTCCGGCGAGGTCGAACCCGCCATCGTCGGATTGCCCGGCTTGCGCAGCCGTCGCCAGATTTTCACCCTGCATCAGTGACCTGATGAAGGCTGCGGCCGCTTGCGGCAGCCTTTCCGTCGCGACATCCAGGCCGTTGCGCACGAACAGCACGGCTTCCGGCCGGCAGGGATCGACCTCGGCCGGATCGCGCTCGTCCCGGTGTGCGGCCCACAGCGAATGCACCGCCCACGACGACCGCAGGATCGCGGACGAGGGATGGCAGCGCAAGCGCAGCGCAGGCAGGCGTTCGGGCTCGCCGAGCAGGGCGGCGATTGCCTCGGCGGGCAAGGGATCGGCATCGGCCGCGTGATATGCCTCGACGCGCAGCATCTCCAGCCGCGCGAGGTCGGCCAGCCACGGCACGTTGGCGGCGGGCGCGAAGGCCGCGACGAAATCGGCAAGGCCGCGGCCGTAGAAGGTCAGCAGCGGCGAGCGCGGCGGATGCGCGAAGACGAACTCGCGCGCCATTGCGCGGAAGAACGCCTCGCCGACCGTCGCGAGTGTCACCGGAAAGGTGTCCGCCAGCGCATCGACCAGCGACACGACCACGTTGTTGCGATACACCGCGAATCGCGTCGCCGCCTCCGAACCGTTCCATGCGACCAAGCCGGCGGGGCAGGGGCGGGCCGGGTCGAGC
>NZ_WTVS01000132.1 GCF_012911005.2 Aromatoleum toluolicum
GCTCGATGCACGGCACCTGCACCAGCCCGCCCACCGGGTCGCAGGTGAGCCCGAGGTTGTGCTCCATGCCGATCTCGGCGGCGTTCTCGACTTGTTCCGGCGTGCCGCCGAGCACTTCGGCCAAGGCACCCGCGGCCATCGAGCAGGCGACGCCGACCTCGCCCTGGCAGCCGACTTCGGCGCCCGAGATCGAGGCGTTCTCCTTGAAGAGGATGCCGATCGCGGCCGCCGTGAGGAGGAAGCGCACGACGCCGTCCTCGGTCGCGCCGGGGATGAAGCGGTAGTAGTAATGCAGCACCGCGGGGATGATCCCGGCCGCGCCGTTGGTCGGGGCGGTGACGACGCGCCCGCCCGCGGCGTTCTCCTCGTTCACCGCCAACGCGTAGAGATTCACCCAGTCCATCGTCGTGAGCGGGTCGCGCAGCGCGGCTTCGGGCGCCGCGGACAGCATGCGGTGCATCGCCGCGGCGCGGCGCTTGACCTTCATGCCCCCGGGCAGCGTGCCCTCGATCTCGCAGCCGCGGCGCACGCAGCCCTGCATCACCTTCCAGATGTGCAGCAGGCCGTTCCTCGTCTCGGCTTCGCTGCGCCAGGCCTTCTCGTTCTCGAGCATGAGCTGGCTGATCGAGAGTTCGTTCACCGCGCACTGGGTGAGGAGCTGGTCGGCGCTGTGGAAGGGGTACGGCAGCTCGGTGCGGTCCTCGACGATGCGATCCGCGCCGGCCGCCGCCTCGTTCACGACGAAGCCGCCGCCGACCGAGTAATACACGTGGCTCGCGAGCTCGACCTCACTCTCACCCTCACCCTCGCCGTAGGCCGTCAGGCGCATGCCGTTGGGGTGGAACGGGAGCGTCTGGCGGCGCAGGAAGACGAGGTCGGTTTTCTCGCAGTAGGCCACCGGATGCAGGCCCATCAGGGACAGCCGCTTGGCCTCGCGGATGCGCGCGAGGCGCGCCTCGACCGTGTCGGGGTCGATAAGATCCGGCGCCTCCCCTTCCAGCCCGAGCAGCACGGCGGTGTCGCTGCCGTGGCCCTTGCCGGTCGCGCCGAGCGAGCCGTAGAGCTCGGCCTTGACGCGGCGCACGCGCGCCAGCAGGCCGTCTTCCTTGAGTCCGGTCGCAAAGGTCAGCGCGGCACGCATGGGCCCCACGGTGTGGGAACTGGACGGACCGATCCCGACCTTGAACATCTCGAATACGCTGATCGCCATGGCGTGTCGCTCCCGTGGCCGCTCAGCGGCTGGCCGGATAGACCGGGAAGCGCGCGCACAAGGCCTGGGCCTTCTCGCGCACCGCGGCGATCACCGACTGGTCGTCGATGTGGTCGAGCACGTCGCAGATCCAGTTGGTGAGTTCCTTCGCTTCCGTCTCCTTGAAGCCGCGCGTGGTGATCGCGGGCGTGCCGATGCGGATGCCGCTGGTGACGAAGGGCGACTGCGGGTCGTTGGGCACGGCGTTCTTGTTCACCGTGATGTGCGCCGCACCCAGCGCCGCGTCGGCCTGCTTGCCGGTGAGGCCCTTGGCGACGAGATCGACGAGGAAGAGGTGATCATCGGTGCCGCCCGAGACGATCTTGTAGCCGCGCTCGATGAACACGCCCGCCATCGCGCGGGCGTTCTTCACCACCTGCTGCTGGTAGGCGCGGAACTCGGGCTGCAGCGCTTCCTTGAGCGCCACGGCCTTGGCGGCGATGACGTGCATCAGCGGGCCGCCCTGGATGCCGGGGAACACCACGGCGTTGAGCTTCTTCTCGAGCTCCGCGTTGGCACGCGCGAGGATCAGGCCGCCGCGCGGGCCGCGCAGGGTCTTGTGGGTGGTGGTGGTGACGACGTCGGCGAAGGGGATGGGGTTGGGATAGAGGCCCGCGGCCACCAAACCCGCGACGTGGGCCATGTCGACGAAGAGCTTGGCGCCGACCTGGTCGGCGATGTCGCGGAAGCGCTTCCAGTCGACGATGCGCGAGTAGGCGGAGAAACCCGCGACGATCATCTTGGGCTTGTGCTCGAGCGCGAGCGCTTCGACCTGGGCGTAGTCGATCTCGCCGGTCGCCTCATCGAGGCCGTACTGCACCGCGTTGTAGAGCTTGCCGGAGAAGTTCACCTTGGCGCCGTGCGTGAGGTGGCCACCGTGCGCGAGGCTCATGCCCAGCACCGTGTCGTGCGGCTCCAGGAGCGCCATGTACACCGCGGCATTGGCCTGCGAGCCCGAGTGCGGCTGCACATTGGCGTAGTCCGCGCCGAAGAGGAGTTTCGCGCGGTCGATCGCGAGCTGCTCGACCACATCCACGTGCTCGCAGCCGCCGTAGTAGCGCTTGGCCGGGTAGCCCTCGGCGTACTTGTTGGTGAGTACGCTGCCCTGCGCCTCGAGCACGCGCGGGCTGGTGTAGTTCTCGGAGGCGATCAGCTCGATATGCGACTCCTGGCGCTCGAACTCGCCGTCCATCGCGGCCTTCAGTTCGTCGTCGAAATCGGCAATACGGTCGGTCATTGCGAACATGCAGCGTGTCTCCTGATAGATAGTCCTCGGCGAACCCGGAACGGGCGCGGCGGGCGTTGTGGTGATGGATGAATCTTAGGAAGTTCGCCCGGCGCGGATTTGCCTGTATCCGCCGCTTATATGCTCAATACAGACTGCGCTGCGTCGAACGGAGCGCGCACGAGAAAACGCCGCCGGTGCAAGGCAGGCCGGCGGCGAAAAGGACGAAATCGGAGGAGAAACAGCGCGGTGGCAGCCGCGCGTGCGCTGCAGTTCAGGGCAAGAGGATGAGTTCGACCGCCCGGCGCACCTCGGGCTGCAGCGTGACGCACTCGGCGCACAAGGAGTCGATCAGTTCGGGCAAGCCATCCACAGGCTGCGCCGCCCGCACGATCGATGCGCCGAATTCGGGCGAAGCGTCCGGCGGCACGTCGATCCCGAGTTCGTGCAGGCGTTGGCGGAAATCGTCAATATCGACGAGGTCGGCGAACATCATGGCTTCATCCTCCGGCACCGAATGCCATTCTCCGGCCACGCGTCGCGCCGGTTCAGGCCTGCGCTCATCGCAAGACCCCCTCTTCGCGCAACAGCTTCAGGATGGCCTCGGCACCCGCTTGCGCCGAAACCCCCGTGAGCACCTGGCCGCCACCGCCTTCGGCCTTCGCTGCAGCGGCCTTGAAACGGTCGCGTGCCGACGTTGCCTTGACGATCTTGAGGCGCTTGGGACGCTTGCGCGCCGGCGCCGTCGTCCATCCTTGCGCTTCCCTATCTGGCGTGACCGGGGCATCGAGTCGTTGCAGTTCACCCCGCCGGGCAGGTCCGAACGCGCTCTGCCGCGCGGGCTGCGCGGCGGCATCGACGGTGACGACGGCAGGCAGACGCACCTTCAGCCGCCGCCGCTGACCGCGCGGCAGCGCCTGCAGCACGGTCATCGAATCGCCATCGACCGATTCGACCTCCGCCAACCCGCACACCAGCGACCAGCCCAGGCGTTCCGCCAGCAGGAAAGGCACGAGTCCCGATGCTTCGCCGGTCTCGCCCCGCGCGCCGCAGAGCACGAGGCGCGGGCCCAGCTCGCGCAGCCAGGATTCGAGCGCAGGGACGATGTCCGCGCCTGCCGGTTGCTGCACCATATCGACAGCCGCGATGCCCATACCCAGATAAGCGCGCAGCGCAGCTTCCGACTCGGAGGAGCATTCGCCCGCATGGACGAGATGCAGGCCCCCGCCCGTCGCGAGCGACAAGCCGATCTCGACCGCCCGCGCATCGTATTCCGCGCGCCGCGGGCGCCCCGTCACGGGATGACGCCCGACCGAAACCAGCGCGGCGACCTTCACGCGCTCATCGCCAGTCACATTTCCGTTCCTCTCACGCTGCATTTCGCTGCTCCTTCCTGACCCCCTCGACCAGTTCCACCACGGCCGCGAGAACTTCGCTCGAATCCGCGATCACTGCGAGGTCGGCACGCTTCACCATGTCGCAGCCCGGATCCGTGTTGATCGCGATGACTTTGTCACATTGCTGGATACCCTGCAGGTGCTGGATCGCGCCCGAGATGCCCACGGCCAGATACACGCGCGCAGTCACCCAGGTACCGGTCGCCCCGACCTGGCGATGGCGCGGCATGAAGCCGTTGTCCACCGCGACCCGCGAAGCGCCTTCGGTCGCGCCGAGGACGCTCGCCGCGCGGTGGAATCCGTCCCAATCGCGGATGCCGTTACCGGCGGAGAGGATGAATTCCGCCTCGGCCAGCGCGACGCTGGAAGGATCGACCGCCACAGCGCCCAGATCCTCGATGCGCCGCAGCGCCTGCGGCAGGGCCGCGGGAGGCGCAATCGACTCGGCGGCATGCGTGGTGTCGCTGACCGGCTCGGCACATTCGGGCAGCGCCAGCACGATGCGCGGCAGGCGCCGGGAAATGTCCATGGAGCCGGCCGCGCCGCGCCCCGTGCACTCTCCGATCGCGATCTGCCAGACCTGGGTCGCCGGACGTTCACCAAGACGTACGGCGAGTCGCCGGCCGAGTTCTGCTCCGCCCAGGGACGAATCGGGGAAAAGCCAATGGCGCGGCTCGTGCTGGCGCTCGACACCGCCCAGCGCGGTCACGCGCTGCTCCGGCACGTACCCCTCGAAGCGCTCGCCGGTGAAACTGACCACACGATCGACGCCGGCATCGCCGAGCCCCTCCTCGCGCGATTCGCCGAAGCTCACCAGCAACACGGCCCCCTGCCCGTCGCTGGCGCCGTCCGCGAGCTGGCGCGCCAGTCCCAGCACATCCCGGTCGTGTGCCGACAGGCGGCCGCCGGGCATGTCCGCGACCACGGCAACGTAGAAGGCGGGCGTCTCGATCCGGATCTGGCGCCGGGTCGGGGCTACCGCTGCGTCGCGCCTGGCCGACCCTCCGGCGTTGGCGGTCTGGGCGCCACTTCGGTCGATGCGACGGATGCCGTTCGGACCGATGAACCCCACCGCATGGGGATTGCGCCGGATGATTCCGTTCGGCCCCATCCACTGCGCAGCAGGGGCGCTTCCGCCCATCCGGGCGAGGACGGCATCGTGCTCGGGATGCAGCCGATTGCGCGCAATCCACTCCGTGCGCGGATCGCGTCGAATGATGTCGTTCACGCTGCCACCTCCTCTGCCACATCCTTCTTCGCACGCTGCGCCGCGGCAGGCGCCGCCACCAGCTGCGCTGCGACCAGCTCCGCGATGTCGAGCACCTCGGGCCGCGGCCCGACGACGCCTTCGAGCATCGCGGTGCATTGCGGGCACCCCACCGCCACGACATCGGCCTTCGTCGCGTTGATTTCCTCCATGCGCATGTCGGGGATGCGTCGCTTGCCCGGAATGTCGGTGATCGGTGCCCCGCCACCGCCGCCGCAGCAGCGCGAACGGAAGCCGGAACGCTCCATGTCCACAACCTTGATGCCGATGCCCTTGAGGGCCTTGCGCGGCGCCTCGTATTCGCCGTTGTAGCGGCCCAGGTAGCACGGGTCGTGGTAGGTCACGCGGCCGCCGGTCCATTCACCCAGCGCGAGCCGGCCCTTCTCCATCAGGCTGGAAATGAAGGTGCTGTGGTGGGTCACCGTGCAGCTCACGCCAAAGGCCGGGTATTCGTTCTTCAGCACATGGAAGCTGTGCGGGTCGCAGGTCACGATCTCGCGGAAGCGGTACTTCGCGAGCGTCGCCGCGTTGCGCACCGCCAGCGCCTGGAAAGTCGCTTCGTCGCCGAGGCGACGGGCGACGTCGCCACTGTCGAGCTCCTCGTTGCCGAGCACCGCAAAATCCACCTGCGCCGCGCGCAGCACCTTCACCAGTGCCCGCAGCGTGCGCTGGTTGCGCATGTCGAAGGCGCCGTCGCCCATCCACAGCAGCACGTCGGCGGAACCGCGCCTGGAAATCAGCGGCAAGTCGAGATCCGCAGCCCAGTTCATGCGCGAGGCGGGATCGAAACCGCCCGGGTTATCGGTCGTGGCGAGGTTCTCGAGCACTTCCCTGCCCTTGTTCGGCGTGTTGCCGTGTTCCATGGTCAGGTAGCGCCGCATGTCGACGATCGCATCGACATGCTCGATCATCATCGGGCATTCCTCGACACAGGCCCGGCAGGTCGTGCAGGACCACAATGTCTCCGCGTCGACCAGCGCGCGTCCCTCTCGCAGCACGATCGGGCTGTGTGCATCGCCGCCGTGCTCGCCAATCGGCTTGCCGGGATAAGGCGAGCCCGCATAGGCCGCGTCCGTGCCGCCGGCCATGCCCACGACCATGTCCTGGATGAGTTTCTTGGGATTGAGCGGCTGGCCGGCGGCGAACGCAGGGCACATCGCCTCGCAGCGGCCGCACTGCACGCAGGCATCGAAGCCCAGCAGCTGATTCCAGGTGAAATCCGCCGGCTTGCCGACGCCCAGGGGCGCCTCGGGATTGCCGAGATCGAGTGGCTTGAGGCCGGTCGAGCGCCCGCCGCCGAAACGTTCGGGCCGGCGGTGGAAGGCGAGGTGCAGCGCCCCGGCGAAGGCGTGCTTCATCGGCCCGCCCCAGGTCATGCCGAGGAACATCTCGGCGATGCCCCATGCGACGACGAGCGTCAGCACCGCAGCCAGCGCCCAGCCTCCGAACGAGGCCGGCACCACTCCGGCCGTCGGCAGCGTGACCAGGAACACGCCGCTCGCGAACGCGAAGAGGCTCTTCGGCAGCCGCATCCACGGGCCGCGCGACAGGCGGGCCGGCGGGTTGCGCCGACGCGCCGCGACGCGCAGCGCGCCGGCGAACATGACGACGGAGGCCACGATCAGCGCCCCGCTCAGCACGCGGCTCTCCAGCTGGAAGCCATGCACAAGGATGAGCAGCACGGCCGCCGCAACGAATCCGCCGCCGGTCGCCACATGCGTATTCGCGAACACCTTGTCGCGCGCGACGACGTCGTGGAGGTCCATCAGGTAGCGGCGCGGCATCGCGGCCAGTCCGCCGAGCACGGATACCGGCGAAGGCCTGCCCTGGCGCCACAGGCCGACTCGCCGGAGGGCGCCCAGCAGCGCGAGCGCCAGCGCGGTGAAAATCAGTATGGGGAGTACTACGTTAAGCATTGGTCTCTCCTTGTGTCGCTTGGGCTCTCGACGACACATTGCCCCGCGCGGTCTTTGTGAAGGCGCCATGAGCAGGTCCCTTCCCCTTCAAGGGGAAGGACAGGATGGGGATGGGTTTCCATTGGTATCGCACGTAACCCATCCCCACCCCAACCCTCCCCTTGAAGGGGAGGGAGCAAATCCCGACTCACGACTTTAATGCCGCGTGACTTGCAGAACTGCGCCCGCA
>NZ_WTVS01000133.1 GCF_012911005.2 Aromatoleum toluolicum
GGGCGGAGGCGGAGATGGCGCAGGTGTTCATGCCGCGGACCTCCGCTGCAGGCGCCCGAGCAGCGCGACCACGCCCCAGTAGCCCAGCCACGCGATCAGCACCATCAGCGAGGGCTGCGCGCGGTAACCGGCGAAGGCCGCGGCGATGCCACCCGCCGTGCTGCCATCCTCGAGCAGCGCCGAGCTGTCCCACACCGGCTCGAGGAGCGGCGGCAGCCACTCCATGTCGATCAGGCGCTCGACACCCGACACCAGTAGCGCCGCCGCGAGCAGCAGCAGCACGATCTCGCTCGCGCGGAAGAACAGGCGCCCCGGCAGCCAGCGCGCACCCGACAGGATCACCCATGCGGTCGCCAGCGCCAGCGCGAAGCCGATGCCCGCGCCGGCGAACAGGCGCGCGAGCGTATCGCCGGACTGCTCCATCGCCAGTCCGTACAGGAACAACACGGTTTCGGCGCCCTCGCGGCCCACCGCGATCGCCGCGAGCATGGCGACCGATGCGCCGCCGGCCGAATCCGCGGCGCGTGAGAGGCCGGCCTCCAGTTCGCGCTTCATGTGGCGTCCGTGCGAGCGCATCCACAGCACCATGTGCGTGATCAGGCCGGTGGCGGCGAACACGATCGTGGTCTGGAACAGGTCCAGCGCGTCGGCCGCGAGCCAGCCATGCACGCCCAGCATCGTCAGCGCCAGGAAGCCCGCCAGCGCGAGGCCGCCGCCGACGCCCGCCCACAGGTGATGCACGCCGATCCGGGTGTCTCCGCGTTCGCGGATCCACGCGAGCAGGATGCTGATGATCAGGATCGCCTCGACGCTCTCGCGCCATACGATGAATAGTGCGTTGCCCATGCTGCCGGCCTCCCGAAGTGCTTACTTGGCGACGAAACGGCCCTTCGCCGTGTCGGGGTGGAACTCGCCGAAGAAGGGATAGGAGCCCGGCTTCAGCGGCGGAAAAATCGTCGTGCGCGTCACCCCGGGTCCGACCACGAGCTCCTTGAACGGGCTCGTCGTCTCGAACTCCTCCGGCCCCGCGTTGCGGTTCGTCAGCTGCAGGCGAAAGCGCGTGTTGGCGGGCACTTCGATCGTCTCGGGCGTGAGGCGGCCGTTTTCGGCGACGATCTCGAACGTCGGCATGTCGGCGTGGGCAGCCGGTGCGGCAAGCACGACGAGACCGGCCAGGAATGCGGTCAGGGGGATGGGGGGCATGACGGGTGCTTCCTCGCGATAACGTGGGCGCTGCCGCATGGCATCGGGCCGCGCGGCGCCGCGGGCATCAGTAGCCGCCCTTCTTGCCGACGCCGGCGTAGGTGAATTCGTTCTCGATCTCGAAGGTCTTGAACCACGGACGCACGCCGGTGGCGCGGTCGGTGTGGCGGCCGAAGTGGCTGGCGTGGCTCGCGCCCGGCGGCAGGATCGTGTACTTGACCTTGTACTTGCCCGGGCCGGCGAGCTTGATGTTGTCGCCGTAGTGCGGGCCGTCGCTCGCGACCATGGGCATGAACTCGCCGGCGAGCTTCCAGTCGCTGCCGACCTTGGCGATCTCAAACTTGACCGTCAGGTAGGGGATCCAGCTGCCTTCCTCGAAACCGTTCGGGTTGTTCGCCAGCGCGCGGATGTCGGCCTCGATGTGGATGTCGGTGTCGGACGCCTTCTTCATCATGCCCGGCGGCTCCATCTCGATTGGCTGCAGGTAGACGGCCGCGATTTCCATCCCGCTGCGCTGTTGTGGCTTGCCAATGGGATACTCGAGGGCGTGCGCGGAGAGCGACAGGGCTGCTAAAGCGGCGATGGCAAGCGGACGGAGCGGGGCGCGAAACATGAGGTTTTCCTCTGTCTGGAAAATGCGGAAACGATCGCGAATAAGCGTATCGGCTGAATGTTGTTGCGAATAATAACGACAATGAGAATTAATCGCAATAAAGATTGGCGGAGTGGGGGCGCCGCCCTACCGACCTCGCAATGAGGCCGGTCATCGGCAATCGGCTGCCCTCTGCGCGTCTCGGCGCTGTGGGACGGACGGTACTAATCGTGCATGACGGCTGGGCTGCGCGCCTTGGGTGGTGAGGTCGCCGCAGCTTCCGTGCGTGGATCCGGTCCGGAAATCGTCCCTGCCCTGCCGATCGGCGCTTCGTGGGCGCCGGTGCGTTCGAGGTCCAGGTGCATCAGCACTGCCGGAGCCTCGACGCGCGGGCACTGGCGGACGTCGCCGATGCGGCGGAACCGGAAGACGCGCTCGTAGAATCCCGCATGGCGGGGATTCACCTCGATGAATGCGTCGGTGACGCGGTGTCGCGTCCGTCCATACAGGTATGCGAGGTAGAACAGCGCGGAGAGTACGCCGTGCGAGCTGTACTGCGGGTCGATCGCGAAGGCGGACAGTTCGCAGATCCGACGCTTCATCCGGCGGAACACCGCAACCTCGGGGCCGTACAACTCGTCGACGAGCAGTCCGGCGGGCGAGTCCAGCCCCAGCGTGATGGTTGCGAACACCTGTCCGCGGCTTGCGCCGGCGAACACCACGCGGTCGGGCGAATCCACGCGCGGCGCGGTCTCCGACGTGCGATAGCCGCGCCGCGCATACAGCCGTTCGACCAGGGCGCGGACCTGCGCGAGCACGCTGCATCCGGCGACCCCATAACAGTAACCACCGCATTTGTAGCCGCATACGCCGGAATTGATCGCCGCCCGGCATGCCGCCTTGCGCGCATCGCTCGCCGCGCAGGGGACCGGAATGCAGCCCGGCGAGGGGTGCGTGCTGCGGCAGCCGGAATCAGCGGAAGTGATCGCCCACATGATGCCCTCCCCATGCGTCTGGGATGCCTGCAGCGGGCATGGCATGCCCGCGCAGACGCCCATGCTCGTGAGGATATGGCCGGACATGCACCGGCACATCCGCATATGCTCCCTTGCAGCGCATGACAAATGTCATGGCAACGGAGGAGGGTTTGGCGGGCGCACCGGGGGTTGGCGGTGCAGCCCGGGGCGTGCGATCAGCCTGGTGAGGACCAGCCGCCGCCGAGCGCCTTGTAGAGGTCCACGGTGCCCGTGAGGCGGGAGAGCCGCAGCTGGGCGAGCTGGTCCTGCGCCTGGAACAGCGTGCGCTGCGCGTCGAGCACCGTCAGCAGCTCGTCCGCGCCTTCCCGGTAGCGCATCTCGGCGAGGCGCAGGCTGCGCGCCGCCTCGCGGCTGATCTCGTGCTGGCTGTCTTCGAGGCGGCGGTCGCGGTCGGCGTTGCCGAGGGCGTCCTCAACTTCCTTCAGTGCGACATGCACGGCGGAGCGGTAGTTTTCGACCAGCGCCCGCCGCCGCGAACGTGCCGCTTCGACCTCGTTGCGCAGGCGCCCGCCGTCGAACAGGCTATGCGTGAGGCTGGCCGTCAGGCCCAGCGTGCTGGCGGGATTCGCGAGCGACAGCAGCGCCGTGCTCGCGAGACCAGCCGAGCCGGCAAGATCGATGCGCGGCAGCAACGCCGCGCGCGCCGCCGCGACATCCGCGTCGGCCGCGGCGAGCTGGGACTCGGCGCTGGCGAGGTCCGGGCGGCGCGTGAGCAGTTCCGCGGGCAGGCCGGGGGTGACCGGGGGGATTGCAAGGGTAGTGAAGGATTCGGCGGCGAGGCTGAAATCCTGCGGCGCCTGCCCGACGAGGAGCGCCAGCGCGCTGTGCGTCTGGCGTTCGAGCGTTTCCAGCGGCAGCAGGGCGGCACGCTGCGCGAGCACGGTGCTGCGCTGGCGGCTTACGTCGAGGGCAGACGCCGCGCCGTTGCGGTAGCGCGCTTCGACGATGCGGAACACGCGCTCCGCGATCGTGAGATTGTCGCGCGCGATGACCAGCCGCTCGCGTGCCGCGAGCAGCTGGAAATAGGTGTTGGCGACGCTGGCGACCAGCGTCAGGCGTGCCGCGTCGTGATCGTGACGGCTCGCGGCGAAGCTTGCTTCTGCGCCACGCACGTTGGCCGCGATGCGGCCCCATAGGTCCACTTCGTAGCTGATCGACAGGCTCGCGCCGGACGATTCGCTATCGACCGAGCGTCCACCGTCGCCCGGATCGCTGCGCCGCCACCCGGTGTCGCCGCCGATGCCGGCGGAGGGCAGCAGCGACGCACCGGCCACGCGCAGTGCGATCTCCGCCTGGCGGACGCGTTCGACTGCGGCGCGGAAGTCCGGGTTGTCCGCGACTGCGGCGGCGACCAGGGATTCCAGCCGGACCGAAGCGAAGCCGCGCCACCACACAGGGTCGGGTTGAAGCGCGCCGTTCGCGGCCGGCTCGATCCAGCCCGCGGGCACGGCGAGGTCGGCCCGTGTCGCCGGTTCGGTGATCGCGCACGCGGACAATGCAAGCAGCAGGCTCGTAGCAAGCACCGGAGCGAGCCGGCGCGGAGGAATGCGGTTCATCGAGGGATCACTCCGACGCAAGGGCGACGACCGGGTCGAGGCGGGCCGCCTTGCGCGCGGGCAGGTAGCCGAAGATCAGGCCGGTGGCGAAGGCGCAACCGAAGGCGAGCAGCACGGGGGGCAGGGAATACACGACAGGCTTGTCGAAGGCCTCGATCACGGCTGCGGCGCCCAGACCCACGGCGACCCCGATCAGCCCGCCCAGCGCCGACACGACCAGCGCTTCGATCAGGAACTGCTGCAGGATGTTCTTCATGCGCGCGCCGGTCGCCATGCGGATGCCGATCTCGCGCGTGCGCTCGGTGACCGACACCAGCATGATGTTCATGACGCCGATACCGCCTACCAGCAGCGAGATCGCCGCGACGGTGCCGAGCAGCACGGTCAGCGTGTTCTGCGTCTCCGACGCGCTCTCGATCACCTGCGCCATGTTCCGGATCTGGAAGTCCTCGATGCCCGAATGGCGCGTCTGCAGCAGCGCGCGTACGGCTTCCTGCGTGTCGTCTATCTGCGCGACGTCCTCCACCGCGACGATGGCGCTGCGCAAGTGGCGCTGTCCGGTCAGGCGCAGGCTACCGGTCGAGAAGGGCACGAAGATCACATCGTCCTGGTCCGAGCCCCACGGCGTCGCGCCCATAGGTCCCATCACTCCGACCACCTGGAATACGAGGTTATTCACCAGCACGTACTTGCCGATCGGATCCTCGTCGCCGAACAGGGCCTTCGCGACCGTCTGGCCGACGACGGCGACCGTCGCATAGCGGCGCTCGTCGGCGGCGCTGAAGAACGTGCCGTGCGCGACCGGCCAGTCGCGCGCGATCGTGTAATCGGCGCCGGTCGCTGTCGCCGAGGTGCGGTGGTCGGCATTGCCGTAGCGCACCGTCACGCCCGCGCTCTGCTCCGGCACCGCGGCGAGCACGTTGGGCAGCTCGATGATGGCATCCACGTCCTCGCGCACCAGCGTGGCGGTCGTGTCGCGGCCGCGCTGGTTCGGTGCGCCGGGCCGCACCGTGAGGAGGTTCGTGCCCATCGCGCTGATGCGGTCGATGACGTCCTGCTTGGCGCCGTCGCCGATCGCCAGCATCGCGATCACCGCCGCGACGCCGATGACGATGCCCAGCAGCGTCAGCGCGGCGCGGAACAGGTTGGCACGCAGCGCCCGCAGCGCCGTGCGGGTCGCCTCGACGACGTCCGAAAGCTGGGACGTGCGGTCGATGTGCGGGTCGAAATCGGGCTCGGGGCCCACGGGCGGCCGCGGGCCCGGATCCGAGACGACGTTGCCGTCGCGGATCTCGATGATGCGCTGCGCCTGCTCGGCGACCTCGCGCTCGTGCGTGATCAGGATGATCGTGTGCCCGGCCGCCGAGAGCTCGCGCAGCAGCTGCATCACCTCGGCGCCGCTCTTGCTGTCGAGGGCGCCGGTCGGTTCGTCGGCGAGGATCACGCGGCCGCCGTTCATCAGCGCGCGGGCGATCGACACGCGCTGCTGCTGGCCACCGGAAAGCTGGCTGGGGCGGTTGGTGGTGCGGTCGCCCAGACCCAGCGTCGTCAGCAATTCGATCGCGCGTGCATGGCGTTCGGCCGGTGGCATGCCCGAGTAGACGGCCGGCACCTCGACGTTCTCGCGCGCGCTGGCGCCGCCGATCAGGTTGTAGCTCTGGAACACGAAGCCGAAGGTCTCGCGCCGCAGGCGCGCGAGCTCGTCGCGGTCGAATCCTGCGACGTCCCGCCCCATGAAACGGTAAGTGCCGGTGGTCGGGCGGTCGAGGCAGCCGAGGATGTTCATCAGCGTCGACTTGCCCGAACCCGAGCTGCCGACGATGGCGACGAACTCGCCCGGATAGATCGTCAGGTCGATGCCGTGCAGCACCTCGACGGCGAGCTCGCCGGTGCGGAAGGTCTTGGTGACGCCGGACAGCTCGATCAGCGGTTCGCCCGACGGCCACCGCCGGGGCGAATCCGGGTCCAGTCCGGCGATCAGCGGTTCGGCTTTCATATGCGTGGCGTGCGACGTGGCGCGCTGGCGTTGCCGCCCTTGTCCGCGGAGGCCATGCCGGACACGATCCGCTCCCCTTCCTCGAGGCCGGACAGCACCTGGGCGTGGATGCGGCTGCGCACGCCGATCTCGACCTGGCGGTCCTGCAGCGGTCCCTCCGCCGGGGCAACCTTGAGCGTCACCGTGCGCGGCGTGCCGCCAGCGCCCTTCTTCGTGTCCGGCCCCCGGGGCGCATCCCCGCCCGGCGCGCCGGAGG
>NZ_WTVS01000134.1 GCF_012911005.2 Aromatoleum toluolicum
CCCCAACCCTCCCCTTGAAGGGGAAGGAACCTTCTAACGACGCGGCGGGCAATCTCATGGTGTCGTGCCGAGGGCCGCGCGCGCGCCCATTCAAAGCCCCGCCTCCGCCCCCTTGAAGGGGAGGTAGCTACCGTGCAGCACTCAACCTGATGAAGGAAACTGTGCGCGCGAGATTATTAGCAGGTCCCTTCCCCTTCAAGGGGAAGGACAGGATGGGGATGGGTCAAGTGCGGTTGATGGCGTAGACAGGACGGTCATCCAGCCACCGATCACTGAATGCTGCTCGCCAGCTCGAAGATCGGGATGTACATCAGGATCACGATCACGCCGATCACCAGGCCGATGAAGGTCATCAGCAGCGGTTCGAACAGGCGTACGAACCACTCGATGAAGCGGCTCATCTCCTCGTCGTAGAAGTCCGCGGTGCGCTCCATCATCTCGCCGAGGTTGCCGGCGTGCTCGCCTGCGCGCAGCATGCGCAGCGATACCGGTGTGGCCATGCGGTTTTCCTCCAGCGCCCACGACAGCGCGTGGCCCTCGCGGATGCGGGCGGCGACTTCGTCGAGGCGGGTGCGCGTCGCCACGCCCAGCAGGCCGCGCACCATGCCGATCGCCGTCAGAATGGGGATGCCGCCCTGCAGCAGAATGCCCAGCGAGCGGTAGAAGCGCGCCATCTCGTAGATGAACAGGCGCTTGCGGATCGTCGGCACCGACTCCAGCAGCTTCGACAGCGCACGCCGCACCGGCGGCTGGCGCAGCAGCAGCGCCGCGCCGGCGAGGGCCGCGAGCGCGCCGACGCCCAGCTCCAGTTGGTGCGCGTGCAGGAACTGGCCGGATGCCAGCAGCACGCGCGACAGCCACGGCAGGTTGGTGCCCACGTCCTCGAACACCGCCGCGAAGCGCGGCACCACGTAGCCGATCAGGAACAGCAGTACGCCGCAGCCGACCACGAACAGCAGCGCCGGATACACCGCCGCGCTGACGATCTTCTGCCGCACCTCGTCGACGCGGCCGCGGTAGGCCACGTAGCGGCCCAGCGCGGCGCCGACGTCGCCGGTCTTCTCGCTCGACTGGATCAGCGCCACGTACAGCTCGGGAAACACCTCCGGCGCGCGCGCCAGCGCCTGCGACAGCGACTTGCCCTCGTACAGCGCGCGCACCAGGTCGTCCAGCACCTTGCGCGCGTGGCCGTCGCTCTCCTTCTCGGCGAGGCTCTCGAGCGCGTCGATCAGCGCCAGGCCGGCCTTCAGCAGCGTCGCCAGCTCCTGACTGAACAGCACCAGCGGGAAGACCTCCTTGCGCTGCCAGCGCAGCGCCGGCAGGCGTTGCGCCGTGCGCAGCGACATCACGCGCAGGCCCTGCTCCTCGGCCTGGCGGCGCGCGTCGGCGAGGCTGGTCGCGTCAAGCGTCAGCGCAACGACGCCCGCATCCCGACCGACCCCCTTGATGTGGTAGCGCATGGCGGACCCCGGCGCGACGCGGCAGGCGCGTCACTCCCAGCTCGTGATGTCGGCGTTCTCGCCGTCGCCGCCGGGCTGGCCGTCCTTGCCCAGCGAGTACACGTCGTACTCGCCGTGCTCGCCCGGTGCCGCGTAGGCGTAGCTGCGGCCCCACGGGTCCTGCGGCACCGCCTTCTGCAGATAGGGGCCGCCCCACTTCGGCTCGTTGCCGGGGCGCGTCACCAGCGCCGCGAGGCCCTGTTCGGTCGATGGGTAGTGGCCGGTGTCGAGGCGGTACAGGTCCAGTGCCTTCACCAGGCCCTCGACCTGCGCGCGCGCGGCCTTCACTTCCGACTTGCCGAGCTGGCTGAAGTACTTTGGCGCCACCAGGCCCGCGAGCAGGCCCAGCACCACCAGCACGACCAGCAGCTCCAGCAGCGTGAAACCGCGAGAGGTGGCAAGTGAGGTGGCAAATGAGGTGTCACGAGTGGAGCCGCGGCGGAACATTCGACGATCATCCATGGGCTTTGTCGCTCAGTTGATTAGGTGTGCGCCAGTGTAGGAACAGGCTTCGGGCGGCGTCAATTTGAGCGAGCAGGAAACATGCCCGTGGCGTGACGCGTGTCGCGGCGCGGGAATACAAGGCATGGCGCTTGCGTAAGCCCCGAGGTGGTGGGGAATTTTCCCCAATTGTTTACCCGGCAACCAAACATATGAGATCCGTTCGGGCACCGTGTTCCTCCCCCTTCAAGGGGGAGGTTAGGAGGGGGATGGGTTTCGGCAGCGTCCGTTTAACCCATCCCCACCCCAGCCCGGGAGTCTCCGCTTCGCTCCGGCGGCGCGGAGCGGTGCTCCGCGAAATCCCGCCTCTGCCCCCTTGAAGGGGAGGGAGTGAACGTGCGGCACTCAATCTGACCGAAACATGGCAATGGGAGACGCCAAATGCCTTCGCCCGCCCCGCTGCTGCTCGCAGCCTGGCTCGCGCTGCCACTCGCCGCGCACGCCGACGTTTATATGAAGGTCGAGCCCGACGGATCGGTCACGCTCACCGACGAACCGCGGCGCGGCTTCGAGCGCATCGTCGCCTCGCCCGGCCCCGCAAGCGGGGGAAAGTCCCCCATAGGCGGGACCGGCAGGGCGGTTTCCGCCGCCGATACCGGCAGCCTGCCGTATGCGCCGCTGGTCGCCGCGGCCGCGGTCGAGCACGACCTGCCCGAGGCGCTCATCCACGCGGTGATCCGCACCGAGTCGAACTACGATCCGGGGGCGGTGTCGCCGAAAGGGGCGGTGGGGCTGATGCAGCTGATGCCCGCAACGGCGCGCGAGATGGGCGTCGCCGACGCGCGCGACCCCGCCGACAACATCCGCGGCGGGGCGCGCTACCTCAAGCGCCTGCTGGGCATGTTCGGCAACGACGTGGGGCTCGCCGTCGCAGCTTACAACGCCGGCCCGGGGGCCGTCGTGCGCAGCGGCGGAACCCCGCCCTTCGCCGAGACGCGCCGCTACGTGCCGCGCGTGATCGAACATTTCGAGCGCCTCGGCGGCCGCCGCGGCGGGCGCATGTCCTGAGATGTGGGGAATTCTGCCCACGTTTGGGGAAATGTACCCAACTCCGCGGCGGGCACGCAAAACCCTTTGACGACGCGGGATGCGTCCACATTTGCGAAGTGTATAAGTCCTTCGATATATGTCGTAAACGTAAGTCGACGCCCCCGGATGTGGGGGGTGCGGATTGGGTAAGTCAGCCCACTGCGGAGCTGAAAACCGCGAAATAACTGAGGAGTGGCAGGTCTGGACACATTGGCACGCCGGTTGCTGTATGTGCTGCGGGACTTTCCCGCAACGCATCCGCCGGGCCGAACTGCCAGCGTTTCATCGGTCGACGTGGTGTCAGGCGCGGGGCCTGCGGACCCCGAGCCCAAAAATCTAACCTATCGGAGATTTTGAAATGTCCATGAAGATTCGTACCCTCGTCGCCCTCGTCGCCGCTCCCCTGGTCTTCGCGATGGGCAATGCCCATGCGGAGTACACCGGAACCTGCGGAAGTCAATTCACTACGCTTGAGGGCGTGATCACGTACGCGAAATCGTTCAAGTCGGAGAAGGACCGGACCGGCATGCTGGGGAAAGTCTCCGGAGCGGTGACCAAGGTTGCAGCCGGCAAGGAGGACGAGGCGGTCATGCTGATGATCGCGGTTTCCGACAAGGCCGACGAACTCAGCTCTGCCGCAAAGCCGAAGCTGGGCATGGGCGATGCGACGGACATCATGAACGGAGCGTACGCAGCGATCATGTGCCTGAATCCCAACTACATCCCGTAAGCAGCTGCGAGCGCGGTGATCCTGTGAGGCAGCGCGCGAGAATCGGCAGAAACGTTCCCCTGCCCCATGACGGGAGTTGAGTCTCGAGTGCGGCCATCCCGGTCGGCAGGAGGCGGGCGTCATGCTCGCACAGGCAGCAAGGGAGTTTGTCCAGGGTGTGCAGCGGGTCCGGCGAAGCGGCCGTCTGCATGGCTACCTTGAATGACGCGAATCAATGCATTCGCAGGGCGGTACCGGCACGGTATGTCCCTTGCCTGTCGTAAAGGAAGCAAGCGAAGCAGTGAGCAAGTAACCGAATTCCCACGCGAGCGCCCGCGGATTCGTGCCCGGGACCCTTGATCCTGATAGAGGTTTGAAATGGCCAACAAGATCCGTACCCTCGTCGCAGCCCTCGTTGTTCCCTTCGCGCTGGGCGCCGGTGGTGCCAGTGCGGCGCGTCCGAATCCGGTCAACTATGAATACGTCAGCGTCTGCGCATTGGAGCTTCAAGGCGTCGCAGGGGTGATCAGCTCGTCGACGTTCTCCGGAAAGAATGCCGCCGCAAACAAGGACGGTCTGCTCTCGAAAGTCTATGGTGCGGACCAGAAGGTGTCCCAGAGCAAACCGCTCGAGGCGGAAGGTCTGCTGTACCAGATTGCCGACAAGGCGAACGATCTCGCCAACCAGGGCAAGCTTTCCGGCGCCGATGCGTCGAACATCGTCGCCGCATCCACCCTGCCGGGTGATGCCATGACCTGCGTGATGAATCAGCAATAGCGCGAGGTGGCTGCGGGGCGCGCGTCCGTGGATTCGCGCCTGACGCACGCCCCGGGAATGCTACCGAACAACGCTGTTCGTGCAGAACGACGAAGACGATGAGCATGGACGATATTCCCGCCCGGTCCGGATCGCGTAGCACGGCGAGGCGGACGTGACGGCGTTCGGCCGCACGCTATCCTCCTTGCCGCGCCAGCGGGGCGAACGCGTCGTCGTCGCCGTGCTGGCCTTCGTATTGTGGCTGGCGCCCATCCTCGCGCTGGGCAACACCGCGCCGCGCGCAGCGGTGCCCGGTTCGGACATCTGCCGGGCGGGCGCCAAGAACGACAAGGCGCAGGAGCAGCACCCCGCCGGCCATCGCTGCCAGGATTGCTGCTGCTCGGCCGTGCGCCTCGCCTCCGGTCCTCCGCCCGCGGCGGAGTGGTTCTTCATTCCCGCTGCCGCGCCCGTCCTCGCGGGCGCGGAGCGTGCCCTGCCGCGCGCGCTGGCGTGGCGCGACCTCGCGCCGCCGCCGCGTGCGCCCCCTGCTGCTGACGGAATCCCCGCTACCGCACCCGGCATCGGCTGAACGGCCGCTGCCAGTCGATTCCGTTTTCAGCCCTCCGGCCGCCCGCTGCCCGCGGCGCCCGGGGGTGAGGGAGCCATCATGTCCTGCATCCTCCGTCCGCTGGCAGCGAGCGTTCTTGCGCTGTCGCTGTCCGCACCGCTCGCCGCCGTGGCGTCCTGCGGCGCCACCTTCTGTTCCGTGAATACCAGTTCGGCGTTCATGAACGCCGGCCTCGCGGGCGATACCCGCCTCGACCTGCGCTTCGAGTTCATCGACCAGCGCCACGCCATGCATGGCGACGACAATGTCTCGGTGGGCGAGATCCGGCGCCACCACGACGAGAAGCGCACCGTCAATCGTAACCTGCTGCTCACGCTGGAGCGCGATCTCGCGCCGGACTGGACGCTGGGCATGACGCTGCCGCTGATCGACCGCGACCACAAGCACATCCACCACCACCGGCACGACGGCGAGGTGCACCACATCCCGGAGAGCTGGGATTTCCGCGAACTCGGCGACCTGCGCATCAAGGCGCGGCACGAGCTCCTGGGCGGGCGCGAGCAGGGCGTCGGCGTGAGCGTCGGCGTGAAGCTGCCGACCGGCCGCAGCGACGTGGAGAACAGCGACGGCGAGGAGGCGGAGC
The DNA here is from genome assembly GCF_012911005.2 of Aromatoleum toluolicum. GTDB lineage: Bacteria > Pseudomonadota > Gammaproteobacteria > Burkholderiales > Rhodocyclaceae > Aromatoleum > Aromatoleum toluolicum. The sequence continues at coordinate 5,706 of NZ_WTVS01000134.1, forward strand.
GCAGCCTGCAGCCGGGTAGCGGCACCACCGACGTGCTGCTGGGGGCGCACTGGCGCATGGAGCTGGCGGGCGGCTCGACCGCCTTCGCGAGCCTGGCGGCGGAACTGGCGACCGCCGAGCATGACGACTACCGCCCCGGACACCGTGCGCACCTGGACCTGGGCTGGGTGAAGCCGATCAGCGAGCGCCTGAGCATTCCGGTGCAGCTCAACGTCGCCTTCAAGGCGCGCGACCGCGGCGCGGAGGCCGAGCCGGAGGATACCGGCTCGACGACGGTGGCGCTGAGCCCGGGCATCAATTGGCAGATGTCGCCGCACTGGCAGCTCTACGCGTACTACCAGCGGCCGATCTACCAGCATGTGAACGGCGTGCAGCTTACGCCGCGCTGGAGTGCGGTGCTGGGGACGACGGTCGCGTTCTGAGGTGGGTGGTAGTTGGTAGCTCCCTCCCCTTCAAGGGGGCGGAGGTGGGGTTTCGCGGAGCACCGCTCCGCACCGCCGGAGCGGCGGTGCGAAGCGG
>NZ_WTVS01000135.1 GCF_012911005.2 Aromatoleum toluolicum
CCGTGGGGGCGGGCGGGAGCAACAACGAGAATGCGCTGAGACTCGCCGCGCTGCAGACGGATAAGGTCATGAACGGCGACACGGCGACTTTCCAGTCGGCCTACGCGCAATTGGTCAGCTTCGTCGGCAACAAGACCCGCGAGGTGCAGATCGGCGAGCGCAGCCAGGAATCGCAGCTGCAGCAGGCAATCGACGCGCAGCAGGCCCTTTCGGGGGTGAATCTCGACGAAGAGGCGGCGAACCTGATCCGCTTCCAGCAGTCCTACCAGGCAGCGGCGCGGGTCATGTCCGTGGCGGGAACGCTGTTCGACGAAATCCTGTCGATTTCGCGTTGAGCGGGGTGAAATCATGAGAATCTCGACCAGCATGATCTTCGACGCGGGCCGCAACTCGATGATGCGGCAGAGCGCGGATCTCCTGCATACGCAGCAGCAACTCTCCTCCGGGCGGCGCATCCTGAGCCCGTCGGACGACCCCATCGGTGCATCGCGCGCGCTCGAAGTGACGCAATCGAAGAGCGTCAACACGCAGTTCCAGACCAACCAGGGCTATGCGAAGGATGCGCTGGCATCGCTCGAAAGCAATCTTGGCAGCATCACGGACGTCCTGACCTACATCCGCACGCGCGCGGTGGAGGCGGGCAACGGTGTCCTCAGTCCAAGCGAACATCAGGCGATCGCGACCGACCTCGAGGCACAGTTCAACGCCCTGCTGGGCATCGCCAACGGCAAGGATGCTACCGGGGATTTCCAGTTCGCCGGCTACCAGTCGGCGCAGCCGGCCTTTTCCGGTGGTGCGGCGCTTCCCTCGGCCGGGCCCGGTCCGGTGATCTACGACGGCGATGGCGGCGAGCGCAGCATGCAGGTCGGTTCCACCCGCGTCATGCCGGTGGCCGAGCCCGGCAGCAAGGTGTTCATGGCCGATCCGGCGACGGGCGAGTCGCAGGTGTTCGGCGCCATTTCGCAGTTCATCACCGAACTGCGCAAGGATCCGGCCGATCCGACGCGCGACATCGCCGCCGCGGTGTCCCAGGCGATCGGCGACATGGACGTGGCGCTGGAGAACGTCAGCACGATACGGGCTTCGGTCGGCTCGCGCATGGTGGAACTCGACGCGCTCGGTGAACTGGCTGCGGTCCAGGACCAGCAGTACGCCGAGACGCTGTCGCGGCTGCAGGATCTGGACTACAACGAGGCCATCTCGCGCTTCACCCAGCAGCAGACGATCCTGGAGGCGGCACAGCAGTCCTACGTGCGCGTGACGGGCCTGTCGCTCTTCAACCTGCTCAGCTGAGGTCCCGAACGTGTTCCGCGTGCCTTCCCGCCTCGCCCTGTGCCTGATCGTGCCGGCCTTCGCAGGGTGCGCGCTGCTGCAGGATCACGGCACGAAGGTGGCCGCGGGCGTGGGCGCCGTGATCACGGCTTCGGAACTGGACTTGTTCGAGCCCGAGTTCATCGGCGGATCGTTGATCGCCTATGCGATCTACGATCCGCTGGCGCCGACCTGGGACATCTCGGTGACCCGGCTCGATGAGGAGCGCGTGCGCTTCGATCTGCGCATGAAGAGGCTGGTCACGGGCGGCGAAGGCGAGGCGCGCCAGGTCTTCGTCCGCAATGCGCGGGAAATTGCTGAATCCAAAGGCCTTGCCGGTTACGATGTGGTGCGTTTCGAGGAAGGCATCGACTCCACCCGCCCGTTCGCGCGCCGCATCGCGAGCGGCGAAGTGCGCTATCTGCGTTCGCGCACCTTCCCCGGCATCTGAACCCGCCTATACGAAGGCGCGCAGCAGCCGGTCTATCCCGTCGAAGCCGGATTCGAAGATGCGCTGCAGCACCGGCGCGAAGCTTCCCATGCTCAGCAGCAGCACCACGAAGCCCACCGAAAGCGTCACCGGAAAGCCCACGGCGAAGAGGTTGAGCTGCGGTGCCGCGCGCGTGAGCACGCCGAGTGCGGTGTTGGTGATGAGCAGCGCCGCGACCATGGGCAGGGCCAGCAGCAGGCCCGACGCGAACATCACGGCGGCGTAGGACGCGACCAGCAGCCACCCCTCGCCCTTGGGCAGTTTGCCGACCGGGAGCCATTCGAAGCTCGCGACGACGACGTTCACGAGCATCAGGTGGCCGTTCATGGCAACGAACACGAGCAGCGTGAGCAGGCCGAGGAACTCGGCGATCACCGACGTCTGGCCGCCGGTCTGCGGGCTGAAGAACACCGCGAAGGACAGGCCCATCTGCAGGCCGATCATCTCGCCCGCGACGTCCACCGCGGCGAACATCAGCCGCATCATGAAGCCCATGGCGATGCCGATGAAGGCCTGCTGGGCGAGCAGGGCCAGCGCCAGCATGGAATCGGCCGGCACCTCGGGCATGGGCGGCAGGGCGGGGAGCACGGCCATCGCCATCGCCAGGCCGACGGCCAGGCGGATGCGCACCGGCACCATGCGGTTGCTGAACAGCGGGGCGGCGCTCACCAGCCCGAGCAGACGCGCGAGCGGGAACATCAATGCCGCGAGCCAGGCGTCGAGCTGGGCGGAAGTGACGCTCAGCATCGGCGGCGCTATCCGATCATCGTCGGAATGGACTCGAGCAGGCGCCGCGTGAAGTCGGTGATCAGGGCGATCATCCAGTGGCCGGCGACGACCATCGTGACGAACACCGCGATGAGCTTGGGCACGAAGGTCAGCGTCATCTCGTTGATCTGCGTCGCGGCCTGGAAGACGCTGACGATCAGGCCGGTGATCAGCGCGGCGAGGAACATCGGTGCGGCCAGCATCAGGGTCATCTCGACGGCCTGGCGGCCGATATCGACGACGGTACCCGGGGTCATGGCGAAATCTCCTGTCTTATACCGCGAAGCTGCCGACCAGCGACCCGATGAGCAGGGTCCAGCCATCGACCAGCACGAACAGCATGATCTTGAACGGCAGCGAAACGATCACTGGCGACATCATCATCATGCCCATGGACATCAGCACCGACGCGACCACCATGTCGATGATGAGGAAGGGGATGAACACGAGGAAGCCGATCTGGAAGGCGGTCTTCAGCTCCGACGTGACGAAGGCCGGCACGACGACGCGCATCGGCAGGTCCTCGGCCTTTTCGACCGGCGCCGTCTTCGACAACTTGGCGAACAGCGCGATATCCGGTTCGCGCACCTGCTTGAGCATGAAGGCCTTGACGGGCACCGTGGCGCGCTCGAGGGCCTGGTCGAACTGGATCTCGTTGCGCGACATCGGCAGGTAGGCGTCGGTGTATACCTTGTCGGCGATCGGCGACATGATGAAAAAGGTGAGGAACAGCGCCAGGCCGAGCAACACCTGGTTCGGTGGCGAAGTCTGCGTGCCCATCGCCGTGCGCAGCAGCGCGAAGACGATGATGATGCGCGTGAAGCTCGTCATCATCAGCACCACCGAGGGCAGGAAGCTCAGCGAGGTGAGCAGCAGCAGGGTCTGCACGCTCAGGCTGTAGGTCGTGCCGCCGCCCGGCGCCGGTGCGCCGGTGACGGCCGGCAGGCCTTGGGCGCCGGCTGCGATCGGCAGGAGCAGCAGGGCGAGCGGAGCGAGTGCGCGGATCAGCGCGGAAGGGGCGTCATTTCGCATCGTTGCGACGCTCCATCGAACGCTTCAGCCAGCCCTGGAAGTCCCCGAACGGGCCGGAGATCGGGGGCGCACCCGGCGATGTGTTCTGCAGCGTGTCCGCGGGCAGCGTGTGCAGCGTGCGGACGTTGGTCGGCGTGACCCCCAGCACCAGCACCTGTCCGCCGACTTCGACGAGCACCACGCGCTCGCGCGGGCCGACGGGCACGGCGCCGAGCACGCGCAGTCCGGCCGCGGCCCCGTGCGGAGCCGAGAGCTTCTTGATCAGCCACAGGCAGCCCAGCAGCAGGCCGAGGACCACCGCGAGGCCCAGCAGCATCTGGCCGAGGCCGTCGGTGATGCCGGGGGCAGCCGGGACTGCTGCGTCCGCGGCGAAGAGCGGCGTGGGCGCGCCGGCCAGGATGAGCGGCGCGAGGCGGACGGGCGCGGGAAGTTTCGGAAATTGCGTCACGGTGGATCTGCGCATCTTGGGATGGGAGAAGCTTACCCGTGCGCATGTCTTGCCGAGGGGGCAATAAGACGGGCAAAAAGGGGACAATTCGGCGCTTTGCCGCGCGCTCGATGCGCGGGCGCGCCGCCACGCAGGCCGCCCTTGCGGCGGCCCCGCGGCGTTCAGCCGCGGATCTTCCGCATGCGCTCGGCGGGCGTGATGATGTCGGTCAGGCGGATGCCGAACTTGTCATTGACGACCACGACTTCGCCCTGGGCGATCAGCGTGCCGTTCACGAGCACGTCCATCGGTTCGCCCGCCAGGCCGTCGAGCTCGACCACCGAGCCGTGCGCGAGCTGCAGCAAATTGCGGATCGAGATCTTGGTGCGGCCCAGTTCGACGGTCAGCTGGACGGGGATGTCCAGGATCATGTCGAAGTCGTTGAGCCCGCCGGTGCGCGGCGAGGACGCGCCGAAGTCCGGGAAGAGGTGGCTGGCGGGTTTCGCCTGGTAGGGCGACTCCGCTGCGGCGGCGGCAAGGTCTGCGGCAACGCGACGCGCCTCCGCGTCCGGGCTGCTTTCGGCCGCGGACTGTTCCATCATTGCCGCTGCCCAGTCGTCTTCGGTGACCTGGTTTTCGAGATCGTTGTCAGCCATTTCGGCCTCCGAGTGTTGTGGCGTCGTCGTCGTTGGCGAGGAAGCGTTCGACCTTGATCGCGTAGTTCGTGCCCTGCCTGCCGTAGCTCACTTCCAGAACCGGGCTGCCGTCGACTTCGGCCTCGAGCACCTTGGGCACGTCGATCGGTATCACGTCGCCGACGCGCATATTGACGATGTCGCGCAGGGTGACTTCGGCGCTGCCCAGATTGCACACCAGTTCGACATCGGCGTTCTGCAACTGGCGCGAGAGCAGGCTGATCCAGCGGTTGTCCTGGCTCAGGTGATCGCTTTGCATCGTCGAATAGAGCAGGTCGCGGATCGGCTCGACCATCGAGTACGGGAAGCAGATGTGCATGTCCGCCTGCGAGCCGCCGAATTCGAGCGAGAAGCTTGCCGAGATGACGATTTCCGACGGCGTGGCGATGTTCGCGAACTGCGAGTTCATCTCCGAGCGGACGTACTCCATCTCGATCTTGAACACCGGTGCCCACGCCCGCGTGTATTCGGCGAATACGACGTTGAGCATGCCCTGGATGATGCGCTGCTCCGTAGGAGTGAAGTCGCGCCCCTCGACCCGCGAGTGGAAGCGGCCGTCGCCGCCGAACATGTTGTCGACGACGATGAACACGAGGTTCGGGTCGAAGACGATCAGCCCGGTGCCGCGCAGGGGCTTGGCCAGGATGAGATTCAGGTTCGTCGGCACCACCAGGTTGCGGACGAACTCGCCGTATTTCTGCACCTTCACCGGTCCGACCGACACCTCCGCGTTCCGGTGCATGTAGTTGAACAGCCCGATGCGCAGGTACCGGGCAAAGCGCTCGTTGATGAGCTCCATCGTGGGCATGCGCCCACGGACGATGCGTTCCTGGGTGGCCAGGTTGTACGGGCGAACGCCCGCCTGGTCCCCGAGCTCCTCTTCCTGTTCCTCGGGCTCCCCGGCGACGCCCTTCAGCAGTGCGTCGACTTCATCCTGGGAGAGAAAATCGGAAGACATGACGTCCTCTTACTGGATGATGAACGAGTTGAACAGCACCGCCTGGATCGGTCCGGCGGGGGGTACGCTCTTCCCGTCGCCCGCCTTTGCGGCCGGCGCGCCGAGCACGCCATTGGTGCGGAGGACGATCTCGCCCGCCAGCGCCTCGCGTCCTTCCATCGTAGACAGTTCGGAAGGCAGTTTGCTCGACAACAGCAGATTGATCTGGTGGCGGATCTCGGGCATGAAGGCCCTCAGGTTCTCTCCCGTTTTCGCATCGGCGACCCGAAGGGCCATGACGACCTGGAGGTAGCGCTCGCCTTCCGCCGGCGCAAGGTTCACGACGAAGGGATCCATCGGCACGAAGGTCGGCGGCTTGTTCAGATCGACGGCCGCGACCGCGGGTGCTTCGTCGGCGTCGGCGTCGGCCGACTGGCTCTTCTTCAACAGCAGCAGGCCCACCACCACGGCCGCGAGCAGCGCCACCACGACGACGGCACCGATCAGCAGGATCAGGAGCTTCTTGCTCCGT
>NZ_WTVS01000136.1 GCF_012911005.2 Aromatoleum toluolicum
AAGAGACAGGGGGACGGAGGATCACGGCGGGGGCGGGCGGCTCGCGGATGCGACGGAAGCCCCGATTCTCGCAGGTTTGGTACGCCTCTTGGGTGAAATTTGCTGCAGTGCAGCGTCCGTGCAACGGAGCCGCGGTCTGCGGCTCCGGCGCGTTCCCGTCAGCAGACCTTGCAGGCTTCGACCGGCAGGCCGCTCCTGATCCAGCCCGGGCCGGCGGTGCTGCCGCTCATGCCTTCGCGGACGTTGTACACGTTCGTGAAGCCCTGTGCGGCGAGCAGGCGTTGCGCCTGGCCGCTGCGGTTGCCGCTGCGGCAGATGAAGGCGATCGGGGTGTCGCGTTTGCCCCCGACGCGGGCGACCACTTCCTTGACAAAGCCTTCCGCTCCGCCCGGATGGTACAGGTTGATCGGCGTGGCGCCCGGTGCGACGCCGGTTTCGCGCCATTCTTCGGGCGTGCGCACGTCGATCAGCGTGATCTTTCCGGCCTTGGCCTTTGCCTGTGCCTCGGCCGGGGTGATTTCGGGCGCGGCGCCCTGTTGCGCATGGACGGCCGAAATCGGCAGCAGGATGGCGGTTGCCGCGAGCAGCAGTGCGCGGCGGGTCAGGAGGCGGATGGGAAGGGGCATGACGAACTCCGGCGGGGAGGATGAGGCTGACGATACATCTTTATAAGACCGGCCGTCGGCAGCCGAGTTCGTCATATTAGCATGTGCTTGTATATGGGCGGCGTCCGCTTTTCAGCCCGCGACCCATGCCAGCCCGGTCGCGACGGCGAAGCCGCCGCTCGCGAGCAGCGCGAGCCGTCGCGCGGAGCCGTGCAGCCGGCCCCACAGCCAGAAGCCGGACAGGCCGAGGAAAGCGAGGCCGAGCGCGGCGGCGTCCGACAGCAGCACCCAGGCGGGTCCGGTGCCGATCGCCATGTGCAGGCGTGCGAGGTAGAGCCACAGGTTGGGCTGTGTACGCTTGGCTTCGGCCTGGCGGCTGCCCACCCAGTAGTCGATCTGGACGGTTTCCGACGGCGTGTCCGCGCGCAGGATCCAGCGTTCGGGTTGCCGGATGTCGCCGCCGCCCCAGCCCACCGCCTTCGCGGGCTCGACGCGGGACTTGAGCGTCGCCGCGTCGAGGCCCAATGCCGGCGCGAGCATAGCGGCGAGCGCCGCGGGATCGGCCGGTGCCGCCTCGACGGGCAGCAGCTGGGTGACCTCCTTGCGGTCGAGCGCGGGGATCTTCATCTCCGCGCGGTGGTTGAGCAGGAAGCCGGTGGTCGCGAACAGCAGCAGCATCGCGGCGAGCGCAAGGCCGAACCAGGCGTGGATGCGGCGCAGCCACTTTTGCGAGTTGCCGCGATGGCTGGGCGGGCGGTGGTGGAGGTGGATCACGGCGGGCTCAGAAGCTCAGTTTTGCGGAGAGGCGGAGTGTACGCGGCATGCCGACAAGGATCAGAAGCGGTAGGTCGCCGTCGCCTGCAGCGTGCGCGGCGCGCCGGGCTGGTTCAGGCCATTGACGCTGCCGTGGGCGGTCGCCCAGTACTCGCGGTCGAAGGCGTTCTTGAGGTTGAACGTGAGGTCGTAGGCCTTGCTGCGGTAGAGCAGCGCCGCGTCGAACACCGCGAAGCCCGGCAGGCGCACGAGGTTGTCGGGCGAGGCGTACTGCGACGCCTGCGCGCGCACGCCGCCGCCGAGGCTCCAGCCCCGGCCGAGGTCCCGCGTCACCCAGATCGAACCGCTGTGGCGCGGCGTCAGCGCGGCGTCCTTGCCCTCGAAGGGCACGGTGACGCGGCGGGTGCCGAAGTTCGCCCCGCCGGTGGCGGTCGATTTCACGATCTCGGTGTCGAGGAAGGCGTAGCCGGCGTGGACCTGCCAGCCCGGCGCCGGGCGGCCGGAGATCGACAGCTCCAGGCCTTCGGTGCGCTGCTTGCCCGCATTGATCGTCTGGCGCGTCGCCGGATCGGTGATCTTCATGTCCTCGCGCACGAGCTGGAAGATCGACGCCCCGGCCGACAGCGCGCCGCCGAGGAAGTCCCACTTCGCGCCGATCTCGTGGTTGGTAGTGATCTCGGGGTCGGCGTCGACGTTGGAGGCGGAGAGCTGGAACTGCTCGGCCGAGGGCTGGAAGGAGCGCGACACGGAGAGGTAGTAGGCCTGGCTCGCGTCCGGTTGCCACACGAGGCCGGCGCGCGGGCTCCATTCGGGGTCGGTGCGCTCGAAGTCCGGCTTGGTCGCCTCGGTGGTCTTCTGGCGGTACTCGTCATGACGCACACCAACCAGCGCCTTCCACTGCTCGCCGAGCGCGATCTGGTCCTGCACGTAGAAGGCCGTGCTGTCCTGTGTCGTGACGTTGTCGATGGTGCGCGAGTTGGGCGCGCGCGTCGTGTAGGGCGGGATCGCGCCGCCGGGGTTGTAGAGCGGCACGCGGTCGATGCCGATCCAGTTGTCGATGTCGAGCGCCTTGTCCTGGGTGCCGACCTCGACGCCGTAGAGCAGCGTGTGCTGCAGGCCGCCGAGCTTCACGCGCTGGGTGAGTTCGAGCTGGTTGAACCAGCCTTCCTCGTCGCGCACGACGTGGCCGTGGGTGCGCTGCATCATGAGCTGGCCGCCGGAGAGCGTGTAGGCGCTGCCCGAACGGTACAGGGTGTTGTCGCGGTCGAGCTTGAAGTCGTAGTAGCGCAGCACGTTGCGCAGCGACCAGTCGTCGTTGAAGCGGTGCGACAGGGTGGCCGTCGCGGTGTTCATCGTCGCGGTGGTCGTGTCGTCGCGATCGGCGTTGCCGGAGCCGTAGTAAGTGTCGTGATCGACGTCGAGCGGGCGGCCGTTGTTGTCGGGGATGCCGAAGTCGGTCGGGCGGCGGTCGCCGTTGTGCGCGAGCTGCAGCAGCAGGCGGGTGTCCTCGCCGAGCTTGAGGTCGACTGAGGGAGCGATGGCCTCGCGCTTGAGGAAGGATTCGTCGCGGTAGCCGGTCGAGTCCTCGAAGGCGCCGGTGAGGCGGAAGGTGTGGCCGCCCTCTCCCTCTCCTCCGATTGCGCCGGCGGTGTCGAAGCTGATGCGCCTTTCGCCTTCGCTGTCGAGCTGCACGGTGATCTCGCGGATCGCCTGCGTCGTCGGCAGCTTGCTCACGCGATTGATGATGCCGCCCGAGGAGCCGCGGCCGTAGAGCACGGCGGCGGGGCCCTTCAGGACCTCGATGCGTTCGGTGTTGGAGAGGTCGCGGAAGTACAGCGCGTCGTCGCGCACGCCGTCGACAAAGGTGTCGCCGATCGCCGTGAAGCCGCGGATCGCGAACTGGTCGCGCTGGCCGTCGCCCATATTGAGCGTCACGCCGGGCACGTTCTGCAGCGCGTCGGCGAGCGAGCGCACGCCCTGGTCGGCGATCAGCTCGGGGCCGACGACGTTGACGGTCTGCGGGATGTCGCGCAGCGGCGCGGTGCCCTTGGTCGCCGAGGAGGAGACGAGCGGATTGTAGGACGGCGCGGCGCCGCCCTGTTCGGCGGTGACGGTGACGGCGGGGTGGCCTGGGCGGCAGCGAGGGCGGGCAGCGCAGCCGCGATCGCCACGGCGAGGGTGGTAAGACGCATGGGGACTCCGGTCGGGGAATGTTGCTGGCTGGCGATCCGGTCGGAGGGGGCGGAGTGGCTGGCTGTGTTTCCGCGGATTGTATTCCAGCATGTAAATGCGAATCAATCGCAAATAAGAGCCGTTGTGTTTTCGCCACAACGCGCTTGCGCCATGTACAGGGATACATTGTGTTGCGAATGCTTATCATTTAGAGTGCGAATCGTTCTCAAGTGTGACGTCCGCAAACCGGCAGTTTCCGACCGGCCATAGCCGGCGCGCACGGGGTCCGCACCGTACCGAAATTTCATCCACGGCAAGCCAGGCGACATCTCTACCCAGCCAGCCAGGGTTCCTACAGGAGTAGAAAGATGTCGTTCCGTCCCCGGCTGAAGCCGGTCGTGTTTGCCATGCTCGCCGCCAGCGCGTGCGGCAATGTCGCTAATGTCGCTCTCGCCGCCGATGCGGTGCTGTCGCCGGTGCTCGTCCAGGATCAGATCGAGCGCGCCGACGGCCCGGTGCAGGGTTATCGCGCCACGCGTTCGGCGACCTTCACGAAGACCGACACGCCGCTGAAGGAAGTGCCGGCGTCGATCACCGTCGTGCCCGAAAGCGTGATCGAGGATCAGGCGATGCGCAGCATCTCCGACGTGCTGCGCTACGTGCCGGGCACGACCGCGGCACAGGGCGAGGGCAACCGCGACCAGATGGTGATCCGCGGCAACAACACGACCGCCGACTTCTTCGTGAACGGCATTCGCGATGACGCGCAGATCTTCCGCGACCTCTACAACGTCGAGCGCGTCGAAGTGCTCAAGGGGCCGGGCGGCATGACTTTCGGTCGCGGCGGCGCGGGCGGCATCGTCAATCGCGTGACCAAGCGCCCGGTGTTCGGGCATGTCGGCGAGGCGAGCGTGATGCTGGGCAGCTTCGACCAGCTGCGCGGCACCGTCGATGTCGGCAACAAGCTGAGCGATGCAGCGGCCTGGCGAATCAATGCGATGGCCGAGCGCACCGACAGCTTCCGCGACGGCGTCGACGCCAAGCGCTACGCCTTCAACCCGAGCGTGACGCTGACGCCGGGCGGCAACACCGCGCTGACTCTCGCCTATGAGCGCCTGTACGACGAGCGCACCGCCGATCGCGGCATTCCCTCGCAGGGCGACCGTCCGTTCGACACGCAGCGCAGCACCTTCTTCGGCAACGCCGACCAGAGCAAGTCGCGTGCGATGGTCGATGCGCTCAGCGCCGTGCTGGAGCACGATTTCGGTGGCGTGCAGCTGAAGAACAGCCTGAGCGTTACGCAGTACGACAAGTTTTATCAGAACGTCTTCGCCGGCGGCGCCGTCAACGGCGCGGGCAACGTGCGCATCTCGGCCTACAACAGCTCCAACCTGCGCACCAACGTCTTCAACCAGACCGACCTGACGACGAAGTTCGCCACCGGCAGCCTCAAGCACACCCTGCTCGCCGGCATCGAGCTGGGCCATCAGGACAGCGACAACGAGCGCAACACCGGCTTCTTCGGCAACTCGACGAGCGCCACCGTGTCGGCCGCCAACCCCGTCGCGACCGCGACGAGCTTCCGCTTCAACGGCACCGACGCGAACAACACCGTGAAGTCCGACACCGTCGCCGCCTACCTGCAGGACCAGATCGCGCTCAGCGAGCAGTGGAAGGTGCTCGCGGGCCTGCGCTGGGACCAGTTCAAGGTCGATCTCGACGACAAGCGCACGACCACGACGCGCCTGGACCTGTCGCGCACCGATACCGAGGTCAGCCCGCGCTTCGGCCTCGTGTGGACGCCGACCCCGGCCCAGACCTACTACGCGAGCTACAGCTATGCCTTCCTGCCCTCGGGCGAGCAGCTGAGCCTGGCCGCGAACACCGAAGACCTGAAGCCGGAAAAGGCGATCAACCACGAGATCGGCGCGCGCTGGGATCTCAATCCCGACCTCACGCTATCGGCCGCCATCTTCCGCCTCACGCGCGAGGACATGAAGACCAGCGATCCGACCAACCCGGCTAGCGGCCGTCTGGTGCAGACCGGCGAGCAGCGCACCGAAGGCGTCGAGATCGGCCTGCAGGGCAAGCTCACGTCGTGGTGGCAGGTGTTCGCGGGCTACGCGAACCTCGATGCGGAGATCACCAAGACGACCTCCAGCGCGCCCAAGGGCCGCAAGGTCGGCCTCGTGCCGGAGCAGATGGTGTCGCTGTGGAACCGTTTCGACCTCGGCCACGGCTGGGGGGCGGGCCTCGGCGTGATCCATCAGGACTCGAGCTACACGTCGTTCAGCAACACCGTGAAGCTGCCGGCCTTCACGCGCGTCGACGGCGCGCTGTACTACACCTTCGCGGGCGGCAGGACGCGCGTCGCGCTCAACGTCGAGAACCTCACCGACAAGGAGTACTTCCCGACCGCGCACAGCGACACCAACATCAGTCCGGGCGCGCCGCTCAACGCAAAGCTGACGCTGACGCACGCGTTCTGATTCGCTCCCTCACCTTCAAGGGGAGGGTTGGGGTGGGGATGGGTTAAACGGA
>NZ_WTVS01000137.1 GCF_012911005.2 Aromatoleum toluolicum
GCGGGGAGGACATGCGGGCTCCTTGTAACTATTGTTCGCGGAAGCCGGAAGTATAGCCGCCACGCCGGCCGCGGGCCGGGGGGTGGATGCGTGGCGGTGGCCCGGCCTCCCCGCAAAAACAAAAAAGCCGGGGTGTCCCCGGCTGATTCGTGTGCTGCGGAAAGGTGCCCGCTTACTGCACGCGCGCCTCGACGCGGCGCGCCTCGGCGGCGTCGCCGCCCCCCAGCGTCACCGCCGGACGGCGCAGCAGCACGCGCTCGGCCGGCACGCCCGCCTCGACCAGCGCCTCGCGCACGGCCAGCGCGCGGTTCTTCGACACCTCGGCATTCACCGCGGCGCCGCCCGTCTCGTCGTGGAAGCCCGACAGCAGCACCTTCTTCTCGGGCGCCGCATCCAGCGCGACGACGATGGTCGCGATGTCCGGCGACGCATCCGCCGGCAGCGTCGCCTCGCCGACCGCGAAATAGAACTTCACCAGCGCCTCGCCCACTTCCGCGACCTCGGCGAACTCGCCCGCCGCGGCCGCAGTCGGCGCCGGCACGTCGGCCGCACGCAGCTTCCACGTCCCGAGGCCGATCACCAGCGCGATCACCAGCGCGATGACGCCGAAGAGCACACCGATGACAACGTTGAGTTCTCCGTCTTCCTGATCGAACATGTTCTACGCTCCAAACACAGGGTTATCCCGCGTACGCAGGGTCGGCCGGCAGTTTAGCCGAAACGTCGGCGAATCGTATCCAATCATTTGACGGACGATCGCTGCCACGCCGCGGAATTCACCGCACCGAATGACCGGCGAGGCGGCAAGCCTGTTGCCTCGGGTGCGCCGTGGCGTTTGAATATGCAATGATCAAGCAGTTGCGCACGGACCGGAGCGGTGAGGATGCCCCCGGACGGGTGCAGCAGTGAGGAGAGAAATGGACATACCGACGATCATCGAGAAGCCCACGGTCCTGGTGGTCGACGACACCCCGGACAACCTGTCGCTGATGTCCGGCCTGCTCAAGGACCGCTACAAGGTGAAGGTCGCCAACAACGGCGACAAGGCGCTGCGCGTCGCCCGCGGCGAGCCGTCGCCCGACCTGATCCTGCTCGACATCATGATGCCGGGCCTCTCCGGCTACGACGTGTGCGAGGCGCTCAAGGCCGATGCGGCCACGCGCGACATCCCGATCATCTTCCTCACCGCGATGACCGCGACCGAGGACGAGACGAAAGGCCTCGCGATGGGCGCGGCCGACTTCATCACCAAACCGGTCAATCCGCCGGTGGTGCTGGCGCGCGTCGCGACCCACCTGCACATCAAGGCCGCCACCGACTTCCTGCGCGACAAGAACGCCTACCTCGAAGCCGAGGTCGCCCGGCGCACGCGCGAGCTCGCCGCGATCCAGGACGTTGCCATCCTCGCGATGGCCTCGCTCGCGGAGACGCGCGACAACGACACCGGCAACCACATCCGCCGCACCCAGTTCTACGTCAGGGTGCTGGCCGAGCACCTGCAGCCGCACCCGCGGTTCCGCGATTTCCTCACCGACGGCACGATCGACATGCTGTTCAAGTCGGCCCCGCTGCACGACATCGGCAAGGTCGGCATCCCCGACCGCATCCTGCTCAAACCCGGGCGCTTCGACGCCGCCGAGTTCGAGACGATGAAGGCGCATACGACGCTCGGCCGTGACGCGATCATCCACGCAGAGCGGAAACTCGGCATGGACGTCGACTTCCTCCGCCTCGCCAAGGAGATTGCCTATTACCATCAGGAGAAGTGGGACGGCTCGGGCTACCCGGAAGGCATCGCCGGCGACACGATCCCGATCTCGGCGCGCCTGATGGCGCTGGCCGACGTATATGACGCGCTGATCAGCCGGCGCGTGTACAAGGAGGGCATGTCGCACGAGGACGCGGCCGCGATCATCCGCGACGGCCGCGGCTCGCACTTCGACCCCGACATCGTCGATGCCTTCGTTGAACTGCAGGACGAGTTCCGCGTCATCGCCGCGCGCTTTGCCGACTAGATCGACACCGCCGCGCCACACAGGAGCCGCAAGGATGAGCCTTTCGATGACCGCGCTGGAGCGCCGCTCGCTCGCGGCGAAACTGATGCTGGGCTTCGCCGGCCTGCTGCTGGTCGTCGGCGGCATCAGCCTGCATTCGCTGCACAACCAGAACCTGCTGAACGACGAACTGCAGGCACTCTACGAGCGGGAGCTGATGGGCGTCTCGCACGTCAAGGAGGCGCGTATCCAGTTCGTGCAGATGGGCCACGCCCTGCGCCAGGCCATCCTGCCGCAGGCGCCCGGTGAACGCGACCAGGCCTTCCGCCAGCTTGCCGAATCGGAGAGCCGCCTGCGCAGCGAACTCGACGCTGCGGCAAAACTGTTCCACCGCCAGGACAACCGCGAACGGCTGGCGCACTTCAACGAGCGCTTCGCACAGTACAAGGCCGGCATCGCGCGGGTCGTCGACCTGCAGATGAAAGGCGATCTCACGGATGCGCTGGGCGCGGTCGCTTCGCCCGGATTCCAGCTCGCCGGCCAGGTCGCGGGCGATGCGCTGGTCGACATCGCGCGGGTCATGGACGAGGAAGCGCGCGATGCCGCCATCGCCGCCGACCGGCACATGGTAGAGATCAAGCGCACCACCTACGCCCTGATCGTCGGTGGCGGCGTTCTCGCGCTGCTGCTGGGGGCCCTCGTCGCGCAGTCCATCCGCCGGCCCACCGAGCGCCTGCGCACTGTCGTCGAACAGATCTCCGCCGGCCACTTCGACCAGTCCGTCCCGCATACCGAATATCCCAACGAGATCGGCGAGCTCGCGCGCGCGATCGAAGTGCTGCGCATCGAGGCGCGAAAGGTCGAGACGCAGCGCTGGCTCAAGACCCACCTCGCGGCCATTTCCGGCGACCTGCAAACCTCGACGACGCTCGCCGAACTCGCACAGAAATTCCTCTCCAACCTTGCGCCGGTCCTCAAGCTCGGCCACGCCGCCTTCTACTACCACGACGAAGCCGCGAACCGGCTCGTTTTGCTGGCGGGCTACGCCCTGCGCGGGCCGGCGCACCCCGTGCCGCAGTTCTCCCCCGGCGAAGGCCTGGTCGGGCAATGTGCGCTGGAGCGCGCGCCGATCATCTTCACCAACCCGCCCACGGACTACATCCACATCGGCTCCGGGCTGGGCGAGGCCGCGCCGCGGGCGATCGCCGTTCTCCCCGTGCAGCGCACCGAACGCCTGCTGGCGGTGGTCGAGCTCGCCACCTTCGAGGGGTTCGGCGCCCCGCAGCAGGCCCTGCTCGACGGCGTGATGCCCATCCTCGCGATGAGCCTCGAGATCCTAAAACGCAACGCCCGCACGCAGACGTTGCTCGAGGAGACACAGCGCCAGGCCGAGAACATGGAACAACAGGCGCGTCAGCTCGAGGAGCAGACCGTCGAGCTCGAAGCCCAGCAGGCCTCGCTGCGCGAAACCTCGGCCAACCTCGCGATCCTCGAAGAGCGCAGCCGCCTCATCCTCGGCTCGGTCAAGGACGGCATCATCGGCCTCGACCAGGACGGCGTGATGACCTTCGCCAATTCCGCCGCGCCCGCCATGCTCGGCTACGCGGAGCAGGAATTCGTCGGCCAGGCCGTGCATGCCCTCATCCACCACAGCTACCCGGACGGCCGCAGTTTCCCGCGCGACGAATGCGCGATGTATCGCACCGGCATGGACGGCCAGGCGCGCACCGTCGACAGCGAAGTCCTGTGGCGCAAGGATGGCACGCCGCTACCGGTCGAATACTCGACCACCCCGATCCACAAGGACGGCACCCTCGTCGGCACCGTCGTCGTGTTCCGCGACATCACCGAACGCAGGGCGGCCGAGAAGGCCCTCGCCGACCAGCGCGCCTCGCTGCAGTACATCCTCGACCACAGCCCGGTCGGCACCGCCTTCACCACCGACGGCGTGTTCCGCTACACCAACCCCGAATTCACGCGCATGTTCGACAGCCGCCCGGGCGACCCCGCGCTGCACATCTACGCATCGCCCGAAGACCGCCTGCGCATGGTCGAGGACCTGCGCCGCGACCGCTACATCCGCGACCGCGAGATGCGCCTGGTTGCTGCCGGCGGCGAGCTGCGCGACTTCCTCGTCACCTTCATGCCCTTCGCCCACGAGGGCGAGAAAGGCGTCATGGGCTGGCTGCTCGACATCACCGACCGCAAGCGCGCCGAGGCCGAAATCCTGCGCGCCAAGGAAATCGCCGAAGAGGCCACGCGCGCCAAGAGCGACTTCCTCGCCAACATGAGCCACGAGATCCGCACGCCGATGAACGCCATCATCGGCATGTCGCACCTCGCCCTGCAGGGCCCGCTCGACCGCAAGCAGCGCAACTACATCGAGAAGGTGCACCGCGCCGGCGAGAACCTCCTCGGCATCATCAACGACATCCTCGACTTCTCGAAGATCGAAGCCGGCAAGATGTCGATGGAAAAGGTCGAATTCCGTCTCGAAGACGTCATGGACCACCTCGCCAACCTCGTCGGCCTCAAGACCGAGGACAAGGGGCTGGAGCTGCTGTTCAACGCCGCCCCGGACGTCCCCACCGCCCTCGTCGGCGACCCGCTACGCCTTGGTCAGATCCTGGTCAACCTCGGCAATAATGCGGTCAAGTTCACCGAAACGGGCGAGATCGTCGTCGGCATCGACACCGTCGCGCAGACCGCCGACGAGGTCGAACTGCACTTCTGGGTGCGCGACACCGGCATCGGCATGAGCCCCGAACAGTGCGAATCGTTGTTCCGCAGCTTCAGCCAGGCCGACGCCTCCACCACGCGCAAGTACGGCGGCACCGGCCTCGGCCTCGCGATCTCGAAAAACCTCGTCGAAATGATGAAGGGCCGCATCTGGGTCGAAAGCACCGTCGGCCACGGCTCCACCTTTCACTTCACCGCCCGCTTCGGCCTGCAGGCCGAACCCATGAGCCGGCGCATGTTCCGCGCCGACGAACTGCAGGGCGTGCGCGTCCTCGTTGTCGACGACAACGCCTCCGCGCGCGAAATCCTCTCCGCGATCGTGCGGCACTTCGGCCTCTCGGTCGATGCCGCATGGGACGGCAGCCAGGCGCTCGACATGATCGCCGCCGCCGACGCTCGCCGCACCCCCTACGATCTCGTGCTGATGGACTGGAAGATGCCCGTCATCGACGGCGTCGAAGCCGTGCGTCGCCTGCAGGCCAGCCGCCCCGCGCGCCAGCCGGCCATCATCATGGTCACCGCCTACGGCCGCGAAGAGGCGCTCGGCTCGGCCGAACTGCGCGGCGTCGCGGTCAAGTCCGCCCTCACCAAGCCGGTCACCGCATCCCGCCTGCTCGAAGCCATCGGCGAGGCCCTCGACAAGCGCGGCCTCGCCGATACCCGCGCGCATGAAAGCATCGACGGCTCCAGCGCCGCGATGGCGGCCCTCGCCGGCGCCCGCGTGCTGCTCGTCGAAGACAACGAAATGAACCAGGAGCTCGCCACCGACCTGCTGCGCCAGGCCGGCATGGACGTCGTCGTCGCCGGCAACGGCCAGGAAGCGCTCGACATCCTCGCCCGCGACGCCCGCTTCGACGGCATCCTCATGGACTGCCAGATGCCCGTCATGGACGGCTACACCGCCACGCGCGAAATCCGCCGCAACCCCGCGTGGGCGGGGCTCCCCGTGCTCGCGATGACCGCCAACACGATGGCCGGCGACCGCGACAAGGTCATCGCCGCGGGCATGGACGACCACATCGCCAAGCCGCTCGACGTCGCCGGCATGTTCGTCACCCTCGCGAAGTGGATCCACCCCGCGGCCCCGGCCACCGTCACGACCGCACCGGCAGCTCCAGTAGCACCGGCAGCACCGGCAGCACCTGCAACGCCGGAACACGGCGCGGCCACCCTGCCCCCGCTGCCCGGCATCGACATCGCCGCCGGCCTCGCCACGACGATGGACAACCACAAGCTCTACCGGCGCATGCTCACGCGCTTCCGCGACACCCAGTGCCGCTTCGCCGAACAGTTCGCCGCCGCCCAGTCCGACCCCGACCCCACCGC
>NZ_WTVS01000138.1 GCF_012911005.2 Aromatoleum toluolicum
GGGGATGGGTTAACCAGACGTGGCCGAAACCCATCCCCCTCCTAACCTCCCCCTTGAAGGGGGAGGGATTAGGTGCCTGGGAATCCATTCGACTGCTCGGGTAATCACTGACATCACGTAACTTAATGGCCGTGCTGCCCGTGCAGCAGGTTCCACAGCCGGCGCGGGGACGCGGGGGTTTCCCGACACTCGAGGCCGAGGGGCGCCAGGGCGTCGTTGATCGCACACAGCAGTGCCGCGGGAGTCGTGTGGATCGCGCCTTCGCCACACCCCTTGGCGCCCAGCGGCGCGATCGGGGAAGGGGTGACGATGTGATCCTTCACCGTCATCGGCACTTCGTGGATGGTCGGCATCAGGTAATCGACGAAGGTGCTCACCAGCGGCTGGCACTGCGGGTCGTAGACGTACTCCTCGTAGAGCGCGGCGCCTACGCCTTGCGCGACGCCGCCCTG
This sequence comes from Aromatoleum toluolicum, assembly GCF_012911005.2. Lineage (GTDB taxonomy): Bacteria > Pseudomonadota > Gammaproteobacteria > Burkholderiales > Rhodocyclaceae > Aromatoleum > Aromatoleum toluolicum. The sequence goes on from NZ_WTVS01000138.1 coordinate 453, forward strand.
TAGCTGCCCTTCGACGTTCGCGGGGTTCAGGCGCGTGCCGCAGTCGTCGACGATGTAATAGCCGAGGATCTTGACTTGCCCCGTATCGCGGTCGATTTCGACCTGGACAACGTGCGTGGCGGCAGCGGCGGTGAGATAGCTGCGGCAGCGGCCCTGGTCGTCGGGCAGATTGCGGTTCGGCGACACCCACACGAAGGTGGCTTCCGGGCAGGGCTCGACGCCGGGGGGCAGCAGGTCGCTGCGTGAGAGCATGAGGCCCGCGACTTCCGCGATGGTCATGCCGTGGGCAGGTGCGGCCTTGAGTTGCAGGCGGCCGTTCATCAGTTCGACTTGGTCGGGCTCCGTCTGCATCACGTGCGCGACCACGCGGCAGAAAGTTTGCCGGAGCTTGTCGCAGGCGCCCAGGATCGCGCCGGTCACAGCGACGCCGAGCCGGCTCCCGCCCTGGCCAAAGTGGGGTAGGGCGACGTCGGTGGAGGCGGTGGTGACCTTGACCGCGTTCATCTCGACGCCGAGGTAGTCGGCGACGACCTGCGCGGCGACCGTGAACTGGCCCTGGCCCTGCAGGTTGAAGCCGATCGCGACGGTGATGTTGCCGAAGACGTCGACGGCGACCTTCACGCCCTCGGGGACGCCGACGCCGGGTACGCCGACGGTGGCATAGGCGTTCCAGTCGAAGACGCCCGGCTCGACGGTGCTCACCACGGCGATGCCGACCAGGCGGCCCTCGGCGCGGGCTTTCGCCTGGGACTCGCGCAGTGCCTTGTAGTCGGAGAGTTCGAGGACACGGTCGAGCACCGCGGCGTAGTTGCCACTGTCGTACTCGTTGCCGCTCGGCACGGTGTAGGGAAACTGCTCGGGCCCGATGTAATTGCGGCGGCGCAGCTCGGCCGGGTCGAGCGCGAGTTCGCGTGCAGCGACGTCCATCAGCGATTCGAGGACGAGGTTGTGCGGCGGGGGGCCGTAGCCGCGGTAGGGGTAGGTGGGCGCCCGGTTGGTGGCGACCAGCGTCAGGTCGTAGAAGGCCGCCTCGATACGATAGTTGCCGGTGAAAGCCGCGAGCGGCTTGGCGGCCGAGATGGTCCCGTAGCCTTCGGCGCCCGCGCCCTGGTCATCGACGAGTCGCACCTTGAAGCCCGTCACGGTGCCGTCGGCCTTGAGGGCGATGGCCGCGTCGTAATAGCGGTCCCAGGACTGTCCGCCGCCGGCGAGCAGGTATTCCATGCGGTCTTCGATGTACTTGACGGGGCGTCCATCGCACTTGCGCGACAGCAGCGCCGCGATGTCGGTGCCGCGCGGCCCGCCCTTGCCACCGAAGCCGCCGCCCTGGGCGTGGCTGATGATCTTGACCTTGTTGGCCGGCAGACGCAGCGAGGCGGCGCGGCCGATCGCCATGAAGCGCGGCGTCTGGTAGGCGCCGCGGCAGGTGAGGCTGTTGTCGGCGAGGTCCCACTGGCAGATGCAGCCGAAGGTCTCGGTGGGGTTGGCGCCGACGCGGTTCCAGCGGAATTGGCGGCTGACGACGCGGTCGGCCTCGGCGAACACGCGATCGACCTCGCCCCAGGTATAGGTGCGGCTCTGGATCACGTTGGTGCCGCGGTTCTCGAACACGAGGGGGGCGCCGGACGCCATGGCCTCGTCCGGGTTCGCGACGGGATCGAGCACTTCGTACTCAACCTGGATCAGCTCGAGCGCATCCTCGGCGATATAGCGGCTGCTGGCGGCGACGGCCACGACGGGTTCGCCGACGAATCGCACCTTGCCGACCGCCAGGCAATAGTTGCCCCATCCTTCGGGTGCGGTGAAACAGGGGTCGCACCAGCGTTCGACGTCCTCGCCCGTCAGTACCGCTTCGACGCCGGGCAGTTCGAGTGCGGCGCTGGCGTCGATGGCGGTGATGCGCGCATGCGGATGCGGGCTGCGCAGGATCGCGCAGTGAAGCATGCCGGGCAGGGACAGGTTGTCGATGAACTCGACGGTGCCGGACACGAGCGCGGGATCTTCGATGCGGTTGACGGCCTTGCCGATGAAGCGCGTGGCGCTAGTCGGCAGCTGATCGGTGCGGGTGGGAATGTCGATCGCCATGAGGGGAGGTCCGTGAGCCGCGTCAGGCGGCAGTGGCTGTGTTGATCCGGCTTGCGGCAAGACGCACCGAGTCCAGGATGCTCTGGTAGCCGGTGCAGCGGCACAGGTTGCCGCCCAGGGCTTCCTTGATCTCCTCGTCCGTCGGGTCGGGGTTCTCCCCCAACAGTTCGAGGGTGGTCATGATGAAACCGGGGGTGCAGAAGCCGCACTGCAGGCCGTGGGCATCGACGAAGGCTTGCTGGATCGGATGCAACTGTCCGGTCTCGCGGTTGCGCAGCCCTTCGATGGTGGTGATGCTGGCGCCGTCAGCCTGCACGGCAAGGGTCAGGCACGCGCGCGCGGAACTGCCGTCGATGAGGATGGTGCAGGCACCGCAAATGCCATGTTCACAGCCGACGTGGGTGCCGCCCAGGTGCAACTCGTGGCGGATGAAGTCGGCCAGCGTGAGGCGAGCTTCGACCTCGCGTTCGTAGGGCTTGCCGTTGACGGTGAGGCGGATGGTTTTCCGGGTGCTCATGGTGAACCTCGTGCCTGGAGTGAGAAGGCTTCAGTGCGCCCGCGCGGCCGCATCGGCGAGCGCGCGCTCGAGCAGGGTGCCGACGAGGTGGCGCCGGTATTCGGCGGAAGCGTGGATGCAGCTCATCGGATCGGCGAGCGAGGCTGCTGCAACGGCCCCCGCCCGGGCGAAGCTTTCGGTGGTTGGGACGGCCCCGCGCAGTGCGTCTTCGGCCTCGCTCAGGCGCACGGCGGTCGCATCGATGCCGAATGCGGCAATGCGCGCGTCGGCACAGCGACCCGCTTTGAGGCGCAGCGTGAGCGCGACGCCGGCAAGTGCGAGGTCGCCGCTGCGGCGCGTGATCTCCCGGATGGCCCAGCCGGTTCCGGGGGGCAGCACCGGCATGCGAACCTCGGTAAGGACCTCGCCCGGCTCGAGCGCGGTGGTCATGTAGGTGACGAAAAACTCGGCGGCCGGGATCACGCGCTCCCCGTCGGGACCGGTGGCGACCATCTCCATGTCGAGCACCAGCGCGACGGCGGGGTATTCGGAAGCCGGATCGGCATGCGCAAACGAACCGCCGACGGAGCCACGGTTGCGGATCTGCTGATGTCCGACGAGTCGCGTGGCAGCATGGAAGAGCGGCTGGCGCTCGCGGACGAGCTCCGATAATTCGGCGGCGCGCTTGCTCGCCATTGCACCGATCGCGATTCGGCCGTCCTGCAGGCGAATGTGGTCGAGGCCGGGCACTTGGCGGAGGTCGACCAGGGCATCGGGTCGCGCGACGCGCATCGCCAGCATCGGCATGAGACTCTGGCCACCGGCCAGGATCTTGGCGTCGCAGCCCTCGTTTTCGAGACGCGCGAGCAGGGTGACGGCGTCGGCGAGGGAGGTCGGGGCGTGGTATTCGAACGGTGCCGGTTTCATGGCGCGGCCCTCGGTGCGGGTCTGGGGGATCGGTGGCGCTGACTTTATGCGGGTGGGGAGGTACCCGCATCACCAGGATGGGTTATTGCGAGGCGACCGGCGTCTCCTGGCCGTCGCGGCACAGCCCGTCGCCGTGACAGTGGCGATCGACCTTGCGGCCGTGCTCGGCGAGGTAGTCGACGGTGACGTTGGGCAGCTTGTCGAGCTTCTCCACGATCTCGTAGTGGCGCTTGTACTCGGTGCTCCGGAGCAGCCACTTGCCGTCGACCTTCACGTAGCGGTCGCGGTAGAAGGCGGTGCCGGTCGTGTACAGCTTCTCGCGGAGGTTGTAGAAGTTGTCGTGCAGGTACCACATCCCTTCCGCCTCGGTCGGGCTGATGAGGCGGATTTCGGGGTGATGGCCGTTGTGTTGGGCGATGACTTCGCTGTTGAAGTTGTTGCCGATGGCTTCGAGGTACTGCTCGCGGCCCGTGAGCTTCCACTCGTAGCCGCCGCCGATGAAATGCACGGTGACCTCGGGGTGCATGATGCTGCGCAGAAGGGGCAGGTCGGCACTGTCGATGCCGCGGAAATACGCGTGCTTCAGCATGCGGATTTCCTCGATGTCCTTCAGTGCGCGCAGTTCGGCCTGCAGGGCCTTGAGCTGCCCGGCCACGTTGTCGGCTTTGGGCGGTGCCGCGGCGAAGGCCGAGGACGAAAGGATCAGTGCGGCAACGGCCGCGAGGGTGAATCTGCTCATCTCAACTCCATGTCGTGGCGCCCGCGGCGCGTGGCGCGCCATCGGATCGGTGTCGTGTCGGGGTTGGTGATGAGGGGGCCGGCCCGGTCTGCGCCGCGCTCGGCCGGGCGTGTCAGATACCGCGATACACCGGCTTGCGTTTCTCGAGGAAGGACTGGGTGCCTTCCTTGGCGTCGAGCGACGAGGCGACGATGACGCCGGCAATGCCTTCGTAGTCGAGCATCTGTTCGAGCGTCGCGGTCTGGCCCATGTAGATCATGCGGCGCGCCATGTCGACGGCGACGCTGGCGCGTTGGGCGAGGGTCTTCGCGTACTCAAAGGCGGCAGCGAAACTTTCGCCTTCCGGCACGAGCTCGTCGACGAGCCCCATCGTCTTGCATTCCTCGGCGCGGAAAACGCGCCCGGTCTCGACCATCATCAGCGCGGTGGGTAGGCCGACCACGCGCGGCAGGAACCACGACAGCCCGCAGTCCGGCGCGACGCCGACGTTGGTGAAGATGGCCGACATCTTGAGGGTCGTGTCGGCGAAGCGGCGGTCGCACACCATGGCGTAGGCAAGTCCCGCGCCTACTGCGTGCCCGTGGAGCGCGGCAACGATGGGTTTGTCGACGGCGATCATCTGCCGCGTCGCGTCCATGAAGGGGCCGCCCGGAGTCTTGCGCTGCGAGCGCGAGATCGGACGCGACGCGTCCGAGGTGCCCGGCATAGGCCGGTCGCTGTCACCGGAAATCCAGTCGATGTCGCCCCCCGCGCAGAAGGCGCGCCCGGCGCCGGTCAGCACGATGGCGCGAACTTCATCAACGTAACGCCAGCGGTAGAAGACCGTGGCGAGTTCCTCGGCAAGTTCCCAGCTCAGTGCGTTGAGCTTCTCCGGGCGGTTGAGCGTGATGATCCCGACGTTGTCTTCGATGCGGGTGGTGAGGTATTTGTATGTGTCCGGCATTCCTGTCTCCGGTATCGATTCAGTTGCCCCGCTGTCAAACAGACGAAACCCTGTCGGGTTTAGCGTTCCTCCCCCTTCAAGGGGGAGGTTAGGAGGGGGATGGGTCTCTGCGGCGACTGCTAAACCC
>NZ_WTVS01000139.1 GCF_012911005.2 Aromatoleum toluolicum
GAGACAGCCCATCCCCACCCCAACCCGGGAGTCTCCGCTTCGCTCCGCCGCTCCGGTGGCGCGGAGCGGTGCTCCGCGAAACCCCGCCTACGCCCCCTTGAAGGAGAGGGAGCGACCGTGCTGCATTCAACCTGACATCAGGTAATTACTTGTGGTCAGAACGGCATGATCAGCCTGAACCACGCCTTGTCGCCCTGGAAGCGGTTTTCCGCCCCGGATTCGTGCTGCCACTGGCCGATCAGCATCGTGCCGCCCTTGGTCGTGTAACTCACGCTCGGTCCGACCGCGAACACCTCGCCCTTGCGTCCCGAAGACCACGGTCCGAGGGCCGACGAGATCGTTTCGCCGTCCAGCTTGTCGTTGGTCGTCTGCTTCACGTAGTAGCCCGAGAGGCCCACGCCCCACGGCCCGAATCGCTTGCCGGCCAGGTAGTCGACGCGAAACTCGTCGCCCGACTCGTAGTCCATCTTCGGCGCACCCGGCGCGGGGCGGAAGTCCTTGTTCTTCGTCTTGATGTTGTACATGAACTTGCCCGACAGCTCCCAGCCCGCATCCGAGATCCAGGTCACCGCAAGGACCGGTTCCACGCTCCAGTAGTTGGCACCGATACTCTTGAGCGGTTGCCCCGATTTGTATTCCCCCGTCGGGGCGAAGAAGTCGAGGGCGAACACCCAGTGCAGGTTGCCGGCGTGCCAGCCGATCACGAGTGGCGAGAACAGCATGTCACCGATGCCGGTAACGGTCTTGCTGTCGCCGAGGGTCAGCTTTTGCTGTACTACGGGCAGGATGGCTTGTACCGCCCAGTCTCCGCCGAGGATCTTCGTGTTCGTTACCTTGACGACGCGCATCGCATCGAACCAGGCGCTGACGCCGGTGCCGGGCACCTTGTCGCCGTCGCCGTCGCGCAGATCGTCCGCATGGTAGTAGCCGAAGTAGTTGAGGAAGTAGTTTCCGGGTGGCGGCAGTGCGCCCGCCACCCAGTTCTCGCTTCCGTGTGGGTACTGGTCGCCGCCTTCCTTCGCGAATGCGCCGCCGACGACCAGTCCGGACAGGGCCGCCGCCACGCAGATCTGCTTCAGTCTCATGCTTCCTCCTCCTTGGTTTCTTGTATGCGATGCCGTCGTTGGCCGAATCGAGGCGTTGCCGTCCCTGGCCTCGGCCGGGCCATTGCCGATACCTGTTGCGGAAACGGGCTCAGGCCGCGCGATTCACGTGGAAGCGCTTCGCCTTCATGTCGAAGCGCGGCAGGATGTTGCGCCCGACGTTATGCACGCGCGGACGGAAGGCGAGCATCGAGTCGAGGCGTTCGGCGATCGAATGCACGACCGCGGGGTCGGCGCCTTCGCACAGCTCGACCTCGATGTCCATCTCGTCCATGTGCTTCACCTTGCTGACGGTGATGCGGAACTCGTCGACTTCGACGAACTTGCGGATGATGTTCTCGACGCCCGCCGGGAAGACGTTCACCCCGCGCACCGTGACCATGTCGTCGGCGCGGCCGAGGATGCCGCCCTGGAAGCGCATGAAAGTGCGACCGCAGGAACACGGGTCGAGGTTTACCTCGACGAGGTCGCCGGTGCGGTAGCGGATCAGCGGGAAGCCCCAGCGGCCGAGGTTGGTGATCACGAGTTCGCCGCGCTCGCCCGGTTTCACCGCCTCGCCGGTCTTCGGGTCGATGACTTCGGCGATGAACTCCGACTCGATCAGGTGCGTGCCTCCGGGCTGCTTCTCGCACTCGAAGGAATGCGCGCCGATCTCGGACGCGCCGGCATGGTCGAAGCATTTCGCCGACCATGCTTCCTCGATGCGCTGCTTGGTCGATGGGATGTTCGCGCCCGGTTCGCCGGCATGGACGGTCGATTTCATCGCCAGCGAGCGCATGTCGAAGCCGTGCTCGCGCGCCACTTCGGCGAGCCGCAGCGCGTAGGTCGGCGTGCAGCACAGCACCGTCGCGCCGGTCTCGCGCATCAGTTCCAGGCGCTGCAGCGAATCGCGCCCGCCACCGGGGATCATCACCGCGCCGAGCTTGCGCGCGCCTTCCAGCGCCGCCCAGAAGCCGATGAAGGGACCGAAGGCGAAGGCGAGGAAGACGCGGTCGCTCGCATCCACGCCCGAACCCGCGAGCACGTGCGCCCAGCACTTCGCCCACCAGTCCCACGATTCCGCGGTGTCGAGCACCTTCAAGGGCACGCCGGTCGTGCCCGACGTCTGGTGCAGGCGCGTGTAGTGCTCGATCGGGTAGGTCAGGTTGGTGCCGAAGGGGCCGTTCGCCGCCTGGTCTTCCATCAGCTCGGACTTCGTCGTCAGCGGCAGGCGCACGAGGTCGTCGAGCGAGCGGATGTCGCGCGGCTCGACGCCGGCGGCCTTCCACTTGTCGCTGTAGAAGCGGTTCTTGCCCCACAGCTCGGTCATCATCGCCTGCAGTTTCTCCAGTTGCAGGCCGGCGAGCTGTTTGCGCGGGAGGGTTTCGGTGGTCTGATCGAAATACGCCATGTCTGTCTTCCTCGAAATTCTGGACGAACCGCCCCGCGGCGATGCCGTCCGGGTTCGGGAGCGGGCATTGCCGTACGGGCGGATGCTGCGGATTTGTCGGTCGAGCCCGCGTCGCGCGGGCGCCGGGCGCTCAGCCCGAGGGGCGGGGTGTCGCTGCGATCATCGTTATCTCCTCATCATCGTTCTGGCGCTCGTGCGGCGCCCCCATTTCCATGGTGCGGTGACTTCCTGGATGACGTCGTAGAACCAGCGGTCGATCAGCGGTGCGCCTTCGGGCGCCGTCTGCAACGGCAGCTGGCCCGGCGCGATGAGGGCGATCTCGCCGGCGTCGTCGCCCGCGACCGGTTCGCCCGCGAGCGAGTGCGCGCGGTAGGCGAGGATCACGGCGCGCACGCCGGTCTGCGAATACACGCCGATCAGCCCATCGACGGCGACTTCCAGCCCGGTCTCCTCGCGCGCCTCGCGCACGACGGCTTCCTCGAGCGATTCGCCCTGCTCGACATAACCTCCGGGCGGCGCCCAGTAGCCGCCGAGCGGGTCGAGCTTGCGGCGGATCTGGACCAGTTTGTCGGCGTGCTCGATCACCGCCAGCACGACCGGCGCGGGCTTGTGGAAGAAGGTCTCGCCGCAGGCCGGACAGGTTTCGCGCTCGCGGTTGTGGATCTTCGCGAGGACCAGCGGCGTGCTGCATTGCGGGCAGAACTTCGGGGCCATGATGGCGCTCCTTGAAGTGGTCAGGCGGCGGCCGCGTCGTCGCGGGCGGAAAATGCGAGGTCGAGGCGCAGGTTCACGAGGTCGCCGTCCTGCAGCCCGAGCGTCTCGCGGATCGGCAGCGGCGCGACGATCTCGAACTTGTCGTCGGGGTAGTCGGGCATCTCGGGGAACACGACCGCGCCGGTGAGCTGGCCCGCAATATGCACCCCGAAGCATTTCGCCGCGCAGAAGCCGTCCCGCGGTGTGATTGCGATGCCGGTGGCGACACGCAGGCGGGTGCGTGCCCGTTCCCAGGCCGTGCCGCGCATGCGCAGGTTGAAGGTGCCGGGCCAGGGGATGAAGCCGAGCTTGCGGCGGAATTCCGCGATCACCCAGTCGATCGCCGTGAAGCGCGAGCCTTCGCCGAGCCCCGGCGCGACTTCGCCTTCGAGTTCGAGGCCGGTGGCGGTGCTCAGCATGCCGGCTGCCCCTGGTGCGACTTCGCGTGCTCGCGCTCTTCATTACCCGTCCAGCGCCCGAACAGGTCGACGTCGAGATCGAACTGGTCCAGAACCTTGGTCACCGACTGGTTGATGATGTCGTCGATGGTCTTGGGCCGGTGGTAGAAGGCCGGCAGCGGCGGCACCAGCACGGCGCCGGTCTCGGTGGCCTGCGTCATCAGGCGCAGGTGCCCGAGGTGCAGCGGCGTCTCGCGCAGCATAAGCACCAGCTTGCGGCGTTCCTTCAGCGTGACGTCGGCGGCTCGGATCAGCAGGTTGGTGTTGAAGCAGTTGGCGACGGCCGAGAGCGTCTTGATCGAGCAGGGCGCGATGATCATGCCGGCGTGCTTGAACGAGCCGCTCGCGATGGAGGCGCCGACGTCGTTGTTGTCGTGCACGCAGGAGGCGAGGCGCTTGACGTCGTTGATCGAGTAGTCGGTCTCATACACGATCGTGCGCTTGGCCGAGTCCGACATCACGAGGTCGGTCTCGACGCCGATTTGCTTGAGGGCTTCGAGGATGCGGATGCCGTAGATCGCACCGCTTGCTCCGGAAATGCCGACGACGATTCTCATGGTGCGTGTCTCCATCAATTGCGCAGCGTTGCGAGGAGGGCCTGCGCCTTCGCCAGCGCGGCGGCGGGCAGGGTGACGCGGTCGAATTCGGGGCCGGCGCCGCGCGTGGCGACAAATCCGGCCTTGGAGCCGGCGCTGGTGCCGGCCGACGACGGGTCGATGACGTAGCCTTCGGCGCCGCCGATGATCACGGTGTCGCGTTCGGGCAGGTAGCGCGTCGCCATCGCCCACGCGAGCTCGCGCGGGTCGCGGATGTTCACGTCGTCATCGACGACGGTTACGGTCTTCAGGCGCTTGTCGAGGTTCAGCGCGAGCATGACGAGGCGCCGCACCTCGTGGCGCGGGCAGCTCCGCACGGCGATCGCCGCCGAGAAGCCGGCGGTGCCACCGGTGAGATCCAGATCGACGACGCCCGCGACCAGGGCCTGCAGCTGGCCCAGCAGCTCGGTGCCGGCCGCGAGCGAGAGCAGGGTGTCGACGTCGCCCGACCACGGACACAGGCCGGGATAGATGAAGTTGTCGCGGTGCGTGACCGCCGTGACTTCGACGACCGGGCTGACGTTGGAGAAGTAGTAACCGGTGTTTTCGCCGAACGGACCTTCCGGCTCGCGCACCCCGGGCAGGATGCGGCCTTCGATGACGATCTCGGCGCGCGCCGGGACTTCGACATTCACGGTCAGCGCGCGGACGAGCTCCACCGGATCGCCGCGCAGTCCGCCCGCGACTGCCATCTTGTCCGGCCCCAGTGGGCCGCTGCGCACGACGGATGCGAGCAGCGTTGCCGGCTCCAGCCCGAGCGCGATCGCGACGTCAAGCGCTTCGCCCTTCGCTTCGGCATTGGCGTGGAACTGCGACAGCGGCGGGTTCGCGAGCAGGATACCGAGACGATTGCCGCCCTTGATCATCATGCGGTGGATGCCCATGCCGCGTCGCCCGGTCGCCGGGTCGGTGCACAGCACCACGCCGGTCGTGATGAAGGGCGCGCCGTCCTTCTCGTGATGCGTCAGCACCGGCAGCAGCGGCAGCAGCTCGTCCGGCGCGCGATGCACGATTTCCTGCACCGGCGCCGATTTCGCGGCCACCGGCGCGATCGCGCGCTGCTTGTTGTCGAGCCAGGTCTGCGCGAGGCGTTCTTCCGTCGTGCCGAAGGCGCGGGCGACGCGGCGGCGACCACCGAACAGGTTGCCCGCGACGCGCGCACCGGGATACCCGCGCACGTTCTCGAACAGCGCCGCGGGCGCATCGGCGGGCAGGCTGCGCAGCACGGCCGCGATCTCGAACTTCGGGTCGAACTCCTCGCGCACGTGCAGCAGGTCGTCACCGAGGTCGTCCAGGAAGCTGCGCAGGTCGGGGTAGGCCATCGTTTCGCTGTTCCTTCGATTGATCGAGTTATGAATTAAACAAAGGCAGCTGGTATCTGCGTTCCTCCCCCTTCAAGGGGGAGGTCAGGAGGGGGATGGGTTTCGGTTACGCCTGCTA
>NZ_WTVS01000013.1 GCF_012911005.2 Aromatoleum toluolicum
GGGGATGGGTGGACGCCAACGCGCCAGGAAGCAACCCATCCCCATCCTGTCCTTCCCCTTGAAGGGGGAGGAACCTGCTCATTGGCGCCTAATACTCTCGAAGACAAGCTCAGGGCGAACGCTTGTATTCGATTTGCGGCCTTAATAGCTTGTCGCCCCCTGAGCGATGGCGACGATATATACCGCGTACAGCGCGAGCAGCACGACGCCCCGTCGCCGGCTGATGAAGCCGTTGCGGGGCGGCCACGTCACGCCGAGGGCGATCAGGCCGCAGACGAGCGCGACGGCGACCTCGCGCCAGTCGGCATGGATCGGGTGAATGATCGCCGCGACCGCGACGATGAGCAGTCCGTTGAAGATGTTGCTGCCGAGAATCGTGCCCAGGCTCACTTCGTCGTGGCCGCGCAGTTTGGCGATGACGGTGGTCGCGAGTTCCGGCGTGGACGTGCCGATGGCAACCAGCGTCGCCCCGATGATGAATTCGTCGATGCCATAGGTGGCTGCGATGCCCTTCGCGGCGACCACGATGAAATTCCCCGCCAGGACAAGGAATCCCAGGCCGACGACGCCGAATGCGAGCGCCGCCCCGACACGCGGGGTGCCCAGAACCGCCTCGGCCGCGCTGCGCTGGCGTCGCGCTTCCACCACGGCCGCAGTCAGCCAGGCGGCAAAGAGCGCCAGCAGCAGCACGCCGTCGATCCGCGATAGTACGCCGTCGAGAAACAGCACGCCGGTGATCACGGGCACGAGCAGCGCGACGGGAAAGTCGCGCTTGACGCTGTCGCGCGGACTCTGGATGCCGGCAATCACCAGCGCCAGCGCGAGTACCAGCGCGACGTTCACGACGTTGCTGCCGAGTGCGTCGCCGAGCGCGATCTCGGGTGTCCCGTTGAGCGCCGAGTTCACCGACACCGACAGCTCCGGGCTGGACGTGGCAAACGCTGCCACGGTCGCACCGATGATGCCGGGCGAGATGCGCGCCCAGTGCGCGAGGCCCACGGCACCGCGAACGAACAGCTCGCCGCCGATGCCCGCGGCAACGACGCCCGCGAGCAGGCCCAGATAGTCGTTCATCGAATTGCCGCCCAGGTCATGGGCGCCAAGATACCGGAATCGGCTGCTAATCGGCGAGGTCGAACTGCGGGTTCCACACCACTTCCCACAGGTGCCCGTCCGGATCGGCGAAATAGCCCGCGTAACCGCCCCAGAACGTGTCGCCGGACGGCTTGACGATGCGCGCGCCGGCCTGCCGGGCCTGGGACATGACCGCATCGACGTCCTGCTTCGATGCAACGTTGTGCCCCAGCGAGCATTCAGTCGAGGACGGGGCTCCGAGGGGCAGTCCCGTATCGTGTGCGAGACTGCTCCGTGGCCAGAGCGCCAGCTTGACGCCGTGCTGGAGGTCGAAGAATGCGACGGCGCCATGTTCGAACTCGGTGCCGATGACGCCCTGTGTGGGAAGGCCGAGGCCGTCGCGGTAGAAGCGCACGGCGCGCTCGAGGTCGTCCACCGCAAGGGTCAGGACTGTCAGTCTCGGCTTCATGCTTCCCTCCCGATGTGTTGCCGCGTTGCCGGACGCAGGCTCAGCGCGTGGCCCCCTTGTCCCGGATCAGTTCGGCGACGTGCTTGCCTTCCGCGGTGTCGAGCCTGCTCGCGAGCGCTAGCGCGGTTTCGCCTTTGCGGGTGCTTGTGAGGACGTCCGCTCCGTGTTCGACCAGCAGTCGGGCGATGTCCGCGACCCCGCCCGACAGCGACAGCAGGAGTGGCGTGTTGCCCAGCGGATCGCGCAGGTTGACCTGTGCGCCGCGGATGATGAGCGCCTCGGCAATGCTGCGGTAGCCCTCGGTCGGTTTGCCGCAGGCGACGAGGAGGGGGGTGAGGCCCAGGCGGTCGCGCGCGTTCACGTCCGCGCCGGCGTTCACGAGGATGCTGGCGATCACGGTGAAGCCGCTCTTCAGGGCGAAGAGCAGTGGCGGCGTGCCGTCGACGTCGATGCCGTGGATGCTGAATTTCGCGCGCACGAAGAGGTCGATGAGTTGGCGATCGCCGGCGCGCAAAGCGGCGATGAATGCCTCGCGGTCGACGGTGATGCCGCGTTCTGCGAGTTCGCGGACCGCATGTTCGCGCCGCTCCGCCTGGCGAAAGGTCTCCAGTTCGCGGAATTCGCGCAGCGTGATGATGTCCGCCAGTACCAAGGGCGGGAAGCCCTGTCGGCCGCCGCGCTTGTCGATGAGGAGATCACTGAAGTAGTCGTGGATCTCGGGCGTGTCCCACAGGAACTCGATGCGCGTGAGGATGCGGTCGAATTTTTCTTCGAGATGGATCGGATACTTGTCGCCAAGGCACTCGAAGAGAGGGTGCTTCATCGATGTGATTCCCGTCGTCGGGCGAACGCCGGAATGGCGCACCCGTTTCTTCGCAAACGATTCCTATTCTTGCATGATCGAGCCCATTTTGGGGACTCGGGCGGGGCGGACGCGACATGGCCCCGTACCGTGTCGCCGCAACGCTGAGGTCGGCGTGGCGGCGCGACGTTTCCCTCAGGCCCTCACCGCGTCGAGCAGTTCCCTGACGCCCTGCACGCGCTGTTTCAGATTGGGCAGGCTGGCCTTGCGGATCAGGCGGTCGGGGCCGGACATCTTGGTGTTGCGGTCCTTCTGGATCAGCATGATGACCTTGGCCGGATCGATCGGTGGGTTGGGGCCGAACTGGACGCTGATCTGCGCGTCGCTGGCGTCGAGCTTGGCGACGCCGTAGGGTTTCACGAGCAGGCGCAGGCGGTGCGATTCGATCAGGGCCTGGGTCTGCAGCGGCAATTCGCCGAAGCGGTCGATCAGCTCCTCCTGCAGGCTGCGCAGTTCGTCGTCCGCGTCGCAGTTCGCCAGGCGCTTGTAGAGCGTCAGACGCTCCTGCACGTCGGGGCAGTAGTCGCTCGGCAGCAGCGCGGGCGTGTGCAGGTTGATCTCGGACACGACCTCCAGCGGCTGGCTGAGATCGGGTTCCTTGCCCGCCTGCAGGTCGCGCACGGCGCGCTTGAGCATCTCGGTGTACAGGCTGAAGCCGACCTGCTGGATCTCGCCGGACTGATTCTCGCCCAGCACCTCGCCCGCGCCGCGGATCTCCAGGTCGTGCATTGCGAGGTAGAAGCCGGAACCGAGCTCCTCCATCATCGTGATCGCCTCGAGTCGCTTCTGCGCCAGTGCCGTCGGCTTGGCGTGGGCGTCCGTCAGCATGTAGGCGTAGGCCTGATGGTGGCTGCGTCCGACGCGGCCGCGCAGCTGGTGGAGCTGGGCGAGGCCGAAGCGGTCGGCGCGGTTGATGATGATGGTGTTGGCGGTCGGGATGTTGATGCCGGTCTCGATGATGGTCGTGCACAGCAGCAGGTTCGCGCGCTGCGACGTGAAGTCGCGCATCACGCGCTCGAGTTCGCGCTCGGGCAGCTGGCCGTGGCCGACTACGATGCGTGCCTCGGGCACCAGTTCGGCGAGGTCGTCGCGCACGTTCTCGATCGTATCGACCTCGTTGTGCAGGAAATACACCTGGCCGCCGCGTTTGAATTCGCGCAGCACCGCCTCGCGCACGATGCCCTTGCTGTGGCGCTGCACGAAGGTCTTGATCGCGAGCCGCTTCTGCGGCGCGGTGGCGATCACCGAGAACTCGCGCAGGCCTTCGAGCGCGAGCCCCAGCGTGCGCGGAATCGGCGTCGCGGTCAGGGTCAGGATGTCGATTTCGCTGCGCAGCGCCTTCAGCGCCTCCTTCTGGCGCACGCCGAAGCGGTGCTCCTCGTCGATGATGACGAGGCCGAGGCGCTTGAAGACGACGTCCTTCTGCAGCAGGCGGTGGGTGCCGATGATGATGTCGACCTTGCCGTCGGCGAGCTGCTTCAGTGCTTCGGCCTGTTCCTTGGCGCTCTTGAAGCGCGACAGCTCGGCGATGCGGATCGGGAAGTCGGCGAAGCGGTCGGCGAAGGTCTGGTAGTGCTGCTCGGCCAGCAGCGTGGTCGGCGTCAGGACGACGACCTGCTTGCCGTCGGCCACCGCGATGAAGGCCGCGCGCAGTGCGACCTCGGTCTTGCCGAAGCCGACGTCGCCGCATACGAGGCGGTCCATCGGTCGGCCGGATTTCATGTCGGCGATGACGGCGTCGATCGCGCCCTGCTGGTCGGGCGTGGTTTCGAAGCCGAAGCCCTCGGCAAAGGCGTCGAGGTCGTGCTGCTTGAAGTCGAAGCGGTGGCCGGGCCGCGCCGCGCGCTGCGCGTACAGGGCCAGCAGTTCGGCCGCGGTGTCGCGCACCTGCATGGCGGCCTTGCGCTTGGCCTTGTCCCACTGGCCGGAGCCGAGGCGGTGCAGTTCGACGGCCTCCGGGTCGGCGCCGGCGTAGCGCGAAATCACGTGCAACTGGGCGACCGGCACGTAGAGCTTGTCGCCGTTGGCGTATTCGAGGTGGAGAAACTCGGTCTGCCCCTCGCCGAGATCCATGTGGATCAGGCCGAGGTAACGGCCGATGCCGTGCGATTCGTGCACGACCGGGTCGCCCGGCTTGAGCTCGGAGAGGTCGCGCAGCCAGCCCTCCATCGTCGCCGCCTTGCGCGTGTCGCGGCGGGCGCGCGTGCGCGTGGTGGCGGCGTACAGCTCGGATTCGGTGACGATCGCGATCTTCGCGTCGGGCAGCAGGAAGCCGGTGGCGAGCGGTCCCACGCCCAGCGTGAGGGGCTCGCCGGATGCGAGAAAGCTCGCGAAGTCGGCGCTCGCCGCGGGTTTCAGCCCGTACTCGGCGAAGAATTCCGACATCGTCTCGCGCCGGCCCGGGGCATCGGCCAGCACCAGCACCCGCCTGCCGGCCCCGGCCCACTCACCTTCGAGGAAGGCCTTGAAGCGATGCAGTGGATCGGTCGCCTTGCGCTCCACGGACAGGTCGGGGAGCTGCGCCGCCGCGGCGGCGGTGTCGGCGCCGGCATCCGGTGCGGCGATGTGGATGCGCGGGCGTTCCTTGAGCGCGGTATAGAAGGACTCCTGTCCGAGGAACAGCGCTTCCGGCGGCAGCACCGGGCGCGTACGGTCGCCCTTGAGGAAGTCGTAACGGGTGCGGGTGTCGCGCCAGAACTCGTCGATCGCTGTCGGAACGTCGCGGTGCAGGACCACCGCGGCATCGGCCGGCAGGTAGTCGAACAGGGTTGCCGTGTCGTCGAAGAACAGCGGCAGGAAGTATTCGATGCCCGCCGGCGCGATGCCGTTCGACACGTCCTTGTACAGCGACACGCGCGAGGGGTCGCCCTCGAAGGTTTCGCGGAAGCGGCTGCGGAAGTGCGTGCGCCCCTTCTCGTCCATCGGGAACTCGCGTGCCGGCAGCATGCGGATCTCCGGCACGGGGTAGACGGTGCGCTGCGTGTCCGGATCGAAGGTCTTGATGCTCTCGACCTCGTCGTCGAAGAGGTCGATGCGGAAGGGCAGGGCCGCGCCCATCGGATAGAGGTCTACGAGGCCGCCGCGGACCGAGAACTCGCCGGGGCTGACCACCTGCGTGACGTGGGTGTAGCCGGCCGTCGCCATCTGCTTGCGCAGCTGGTCGACGTCCAGCTTCGCGCCCTGCTTCAGGAAGAAAGTGTAGGCCGCGAGGAAGGCGGGCGGTGCCATGCGATACAGCGCCGTCGAGGCCGGCACGAGGACGATGTCGGCCTCGCCGCGGCTCACGGCGTACAGCGTCGACAGGCGCTCGGAGATCAGATCCTGGTGCGGCGAGAAGCTCTCGTAGGGCAGCGTTTCCCAGTCCGGTAGCAGGTGCGTGCGCAGGCCCGGCGCGATCCATGCGATCTCCTCCTGCAGCCGCTGGGCGTCGAGCGGATTGGCCGTCACCAGCAGGAGACAGCGCCCGCGCGACGCGAGCTGGGCGACCGCGACCGCGTCGGCGGAGCCGGCAAGGGCGGGGAGGTCGAGGCGTGCGCCGGGTTTCGGGAAGGCGAGGGAGGCGAGTTGCGGAATCAGGGCGTCGAGCGGTCGGGACATCGGGCTGTTGCGGCCGGGCCGCTAACGGACGGGTGGGGAAAGGGGGCAATCGAGGAACGAATTATAGGGGATGCGCCGGTGGCGATTGGTCCGCAGTTCCTCCGGGTGCCGATCCGGCGGCGGTGCCGTCGTGGATGCGTTGCTCGGCGGGTCCGGGCACGGGCAGCTTCTCCCGCAGCCACGCCGCGGCGAGTTCACCGAAACGTTCGATGGCTCCCGGTTCGCGGAATTCGTCCGACGCTCCGTCGAGCACGTGCCAGTCGTGCGGGCAGCGCAGGTGTTCGCAGGCCTGGCGGATCATCCCGGCCTGCGGGTCGTCGCTGCCGACCACCATGCGCAGCGGCACGGCAAGGGTGTTGAGCGGCATCAGGCCGGCGAGGTCGGGCCGGCCGGCGCGGCAGACGATCGCCGACACCCTGTCGCCCGCCTTCCATCCGGCGCGGATCGCGGCGCCGCTCGCGGTGTCGGAGGAGACCAATCCCACCCCCAGTCCGGCCAGCGGCGGCTGGTGGCCGACCCAGTCGAGCACGGCCACCACCCGGTTGGCCATCTGCGGCACGTTGAAGCGGGCGTCCGGGTCGCGCGCTTCCTCGTAGGCGGTGAGCAGGTTGATCAGCAGCGTCGCGAAGCCGGCACGCTGCAGTTCGCGCGCCACGCGCAGGTCGCGCGACTGGGCGAACGGGCTGCCGGCCGGCCGCAGCACCACGGCAAGGCCATCGACGTCGGGCGCATGCACGAGCTCGCCGCTGAGCCAGATGTGCTCGAAGGGAATACTGATGTCCGTCGTTCGCAGTTTCACGATGTGGCGGTTCCGCGTCAGGGCTTCGCGTGCGCCGCGGGCTGCCGATGGATGGCGACCGGGATGCGGCGCGAACCGAAGGGCGAAGAGAAATGGCCGAAGCGGCCGGCGAGTGCGGTGCCGCACTTGCGGCAGGCGCCCGTGTCGTCGAGCGCGTAGTCGAGGATTTCGTACCAGTCGCGTTCGATCAGCGCGGCGCCGCAATGCGTGCAACGCGTGATGCCACCCTCGCGGTCATGCACGTTTCCGGTGTACACATGCTTCAGCCCCTCCGCGAGCGCGATGCGGCGCGAACGCGTCAGCGTTGCCGGCGGAGTCGGCGGAAGGTCGGTGAGCTTGAAGTCGGGATGGAAGGCGGTGAAGTGCAGGGGCACTTCAGTGCCCAGCTCCTTCGCGACCCACTGCGACAGCGCGCGGACCTCGTCCTCCGAGTCGTTGAGCCCCGGGATCAGCAGCGTCGTGATCTCCACCCACACGTCGCTCTCGTGCACCAGCCACTTGAGCGTATCGAGCACCGGCTGCAGGTGCGCGCCGCATTCCCTGACGTAAAACTCGTCCGTGAACGCCTTGAGGTCGACGTTGGCAGCGTCCATGTGGGCGTAGAACTCGGCGCGCGCGAGTTCGGTGATGTAGCCGGCCGTCACGGCGACTGCCTTCAGGCCCAGCGCATGGCACGCCTTCGCCGTGTCGATCGCATACTCGGCAAAGATCACCGGGTCGTTGTAGGTGAACGCCACGCTGCTGCAGCCCCAGTCCGCAGCGGTGCGGGCGATCTCCTCCGGCGAGGCCGCGTCCATCAGGCGGTCCATGTCGCGCGATTTGGAAATGTCCCAGTTCTGGCAGAACTTGCACGCGAGGTTGCAGCCCGCGGTGCCGAACGAGAACACGCTGGTGCCGGGGTAGAAGTGGTTGAGCGGTTTCTTCTCGATCGGATCGATGCAGAAGCCCGAGCTTCGTCCATAGGTGGTGAGGACGATCGCGTCGCCTTCGCGCATGCGCACGAAGCACGCCCCGCGCTGGTCCGCGTGCAGCCGGCAATATCGCGGGCACAGATCGCACTGGATGCGACCGTCGTCAAGATGATGCCAGTAGCGCGCGGGGTAGTTCATTTCACGGTTCCTTCCATTTTCGCACCGTATAGGTCGCCGCCATCAGGTTCGGTGCGGGGCGATCCGGTGCGAGGCCGGCCTTCTGCTTGAGCGCAGCGAGAAACATGCGTGGTTCCGGGAGCTGCTCCCATACCTGCGGCAGGAAGGTCGCGCTGCGACAGCCGGAGAACAGCAGCAGCCCATCGACCCCGGGGCGTAGCTTGCCGATCAGCTCGTCCTCGCCCGGGAACTCGACGAATTCGGGCGACGACAGCAGTGACACCTCGATGTCGACCTTGTCGAGCTCCTCGCGCGACATCGGCGGAAATCTCGGATCCCTCGTGGCAGCGCCCACCGCATTGATTACGACATCTTCCCCGAGCGATCGTTGCGGGCGGACGCTGCCGATGCAGCCGCGCAACTCCCCCCGACGCTTGATCGTCACGAAGGTCGCGCCGCGTTCGGTCAGCCGCGGGTCGGCAGCGGGCGGATCCTTCTCGGCGCCGAGTTCATGAGCGATAGCGTGACGCGCGCGGGCAAGCAGGATCTGGCCGAGTTCAGTGTCGGGCGGAAGCGGCATGGCTGGACGATTCGCAGAACGCGATGCTGGTGTAGCCGACGACGCGCGCGCGGTCCCCCGCCGTGTCGCCGGAGTTTCGTAGGTCGAGGAGGTGGGGTTCGACGCCGTGACGTGCCGCGACGCGCAGCAGTCCGTTGATCGGCGTCGCGCCGCAGGCCTGGTCGTGGTCGAGGCCGGTGCGCAGCTTGAGGATCTGGTCGACCGAGCTGCGGTCGGTGCAGCACGCCTGCGCATAGGGCTGATAGTGCGAGAGGTCCGAGCTGATGACGATCAGCGTTTCCGGCCCGCCCCACAGCGCATCGAGGATATCCGCCACCTGATCGCCGCTGGCGCCGCCCACCAGCAGCGGGACGAGCTCGAAGGCGTCGAGGATGGTCTGCAGGAAGGGAAGCTGAACCTCCAGGCAATGCTCGAGGGCGTGCGGGCGGTCGTCGACGACGACATCGGCGCGTTGCTGCAAGGCGAGCCAGTCCGTGCGGCTGACCGGCACTTGACCGAGCGGCGTCGAAAACACCTGCGCGGCGGGCAGCGCGAAGGATGCGACGGGCATGCGGTGGGCGGGCCCCAGCAGCACCACGCGCCGCACCACGTCGCGCAGCCCGGCAGCCGCAGCATAGGCGCTGGCCGCAACTGGGCCGGAATAGACGTAGCCTGCATGGGGCACGATCAACGCCTTCGGAGCGGACACCGCTTCCAGCGGCACGGCGGTCGAGAGCATTTCACCGATCTGCGCCTGCAGCACATGCGGATCGTCGGGATAGAAATAGCCGGCGACCGCAGCGGGGCGAATGGAGGCAGTGGCCATGAATTTCCTTTCGGGTGAGGTGGCGGAGCCGAACTGGTCGTTTAGCGTTTGCTGATGAATTATAGGCTTCCCGGAAACATTGCAAGCCAGGCGATTCCGCCGCCCAGGCCGGCCGCGACCGCGCCCATGCCGCCGAGAATCTTCATGCCCAGCGGCCGTCCGCCTACGACGACGGCAATGCCGGTCTTGAACGCGAGATTCGCGATCATCGCCAGGCAGATGGCGATCACCGTGACGTCGAGCGCGAGCTTCCCGAGGTTGAAGAGGCGCATGCTCGACAGCGCGATCGCATCCAGGTCGGTGAGGCCGGAAACGAGTGCGAGGACGTACATCCCCTGCTTGCCGGCGATGTCGGAGAGCCAGGCCGACACGAAAAGCACCACGGCGTACACCGCACCGAAGCCGAGCGCGGCGCGCAGTTCGGTCGGGTTGCGCGTCTCGGGCATGACGGCCTGGCCGCTCGTCTGCTCGCGCCAGTACCAGAACAGGCTGAGCGCGCCGAGGAGCAGGGCGGGGGCCACCGCAACCGCCAGCGATGTCACGATGCCCGGCGCCACTACCGCGGCGATCACGGTGACGCGGATCATCATCACCAGATTCGCGAGCACGATCACGAGTGCGGCCATCGGGGCGGAGGGCGGCATTTCGCGCGCATTGCGTGCATAGATCAGCGTCGTGGCGGTGCTCGATGCGAGACCGCCGGCGATGCCGACAAAGGCCGCGCCGTAGCGCGCCCCGACCAGGCGCAGGGTTGCGTAGCCCGCAAGGCTCAGGCCCGAGATCAGCACCACCATCCACCATACCTGGCGCGGGTTGATCGCGTTGTACGGGTCGAAGGTTTCGTTCGGGAGGAAGGGCAGGATGACCAGCGACAGGACGGCGAACTGGAAGATCGAGATCCATTCCTTCGCCTCCAGCCGCGTCGCGACGCCCCGCAGTTCGGTCTTGAAGTAAAGCAGGATCGTCGTCGCAACCGACAGGATCACCGCTACCATTGCATGGCCTATCCATACTGCGACCCCCAGGCAGTAGCAGACCAGCAGGGCCGCGACGGAGGTCGTCCCCGGATCGACCGGGTCCGGATGGCGCAGGTAGGCGGCGATGATCATGGCGCCGATGATCACCATGCCGACGACCACCGGTGCGATGGAGGCGAGGTGCTCGCCGAGCATCGCGGCCAGCGCGCCCAGCAGGCCGACGATGCCGAAGGTGCGGACGCCGGCCCGTGCCGACGCGACGCGCTCGCGCTCGAATCCGATCAGCAGGCCGATGCCGATCGCGATCAGGAAAGCCTCGATCTGGGCAAAGTCGACCGGTTTTGCAAAAGGCACTTCGGGCTCTCCTTTCGCACATACCGCGAGGGTTTCGGGGGCAGCCGCGTTCCTTTCGTTACAATTGCCACTGTATTCCAATCGCTGCCTGCGCGCACGCGGCGGGCAGAGTTTCGCCTGGCCTGGCGCGGCACGGTTAGAATCCGCGCCATGCAGAATTTTCATCCCCGCCATTTCGCGATCGTTCCGGCTGCAGGCAGCGGCAGCCGCATGGGCGCATCGCAGCCGAAGCAGTATCTGGAGCTGCTCGGCAAGCCGCTCATCCGGCATTCGCTCGAAGTGCTGTGCGCGACGCCGGAGATCGACAAGGTCTTCGTCGTGCTCTCGGTCGGCGATGCGGAGTGGAAGCGCCACGACTGGTCCGGCCTCGGTCCCAAGCTGGTGCCGCTGTTCTGCGGCGGCGCCACGCGCGCCGACAGCGTACTGGGCGGTCTGCGCGCGATCGTGCGCGAGGCGGAGCAGTCGGACTGGGTGCTCGTGCATGATGCGGCGCGCCCCTGTCTCGCCCGCTGGCACATCGAGAAGCTCATCCGCGATCTCGCCCACGACGAGGTCGGCGGCATTCTGGCGGTGCCCGTCGCCGACACGCTCAAGCGTTCCGACGCGCATCGCCACGTGCTCGAGACCGTGCCGCGCGACAGCCTGTGGCAGGCGCAGACGCCGCAGATGTTCCGCTACGTGATGCTGCGCCGTGCGCTGGAGGCCGCGAGCAACGTCACCGACGAGGCCAGCGCGATCGAGGCCGCCGGCCTGCGTCCCCGGCTGATCGAGGGCGACGCCACCAACCTGAAGGTCACCTATCCGCTCGACCTGCACCTGGCCGAGTGGATCCTCACGAACAGGGATTCACGCTGACATGAAAGTACCCTTCCGCATCGGCCAGGGCTTCGACGTGCATGCCCTGGTGCCGGGACGCCCGCTGATCGTAGGCGGCGTCACAATTCCCTACGAGCGCGGGCTGCTGGGCCATTCCGACGCCGACGTGCTGTTGCACGCGCTGACCGACGCACTGCTCGGTGCCGCGGGGCTTGGCGACATCGGGCGCCTGTTCCCCGACACCGACCCGCAGCACTCCGGCGCGGACAGCCGCGTGCTGTTGCGCGAGGCCTACGCTGCCGTGCGCGCTGCCGGCTTTGCGGTTGTCAACGTCGACGCCACGGTGATCTGTCGCGCACCGCGGATCCTGCCGCATGCTCCGGCGATGGTCGCGAACATCGCGGCCGACCTCGGGATCGGGGACGCGATGGTGAATATCAAGGGCAAGACCACCGAGAAGCTCGGCTTCACCGGTCGCGGCGAAGGCATCGCCGCGCAGGTCGTGGCCCTGCTCGTGCAGGATGACGCGGCCGCCTGATCCAGCGCCCGGCGAAAGGCCGCGCGCGCGGGTGTACTTCGCCCTCTGGCCGGCGCCGGCGGCCGCGCGCAGGCTGCACAAGGAGGGCGAGCTCGCACACGGGCTTACCGGCGGCCGCCGCATGCGCCGCGACACCCTGCACCTGACGCTCGCCTTTATCGGCGACATTCCGCGCGAACGCCTCGACGAACTGCGCGCGGCAGCGGACAAGGTCGCGTTCTCGCCGTTCACGCTCAGCCTCGACCGTATCGCCGGCTGGCGCCACAACCACATCGTGTGGGCCGGGGCGAGCGAACTGCCCGGCGAACTGGAATCGCTCGTGACCCAGCTCAACGCTGCCCTTGCCGCAGCGGGCTTCCCCGTCGAACGCCGCAAGTTCGCCGCGCACGTCACGCTGCTGCGCAACGCTCGCGGCGAGCTCCCCGCTGCGGAACTCGATCCTCCGGTCGAGTGGCCGGTGGGCGACTTCGTGCTGGTCGAGTCCGATCCCAAGCCCGAAGGGGCTCAATACACCGTGCTCGAATCCTGGCCGGGCACTACCGGCGCGCCGGGCTGAGTGCGCGGGCAGGGGTGCTGGCATCCCTGCAGGCTCGCCGCCGGCATCCTAAAATACATCGTCGGCGAACGTGCAGGGGGCGCCGCAGGGAGGGTTTCCGTATCCCAATCTTGCCAAGGGCGACGTACAAGAATTGCCCGCACCTGATGACCAGGAGAACTGCCATGGCAATCCCGTCGAGAGTCCATGAATTCATGATGGAGCACGGTCTGCGCTTCGACGTGCTGAGCCATCCCCATTCCCACAGCAGCATGGATACCGCGCACCTTGCGCGCATTCCGGCGAGCAGCCTCGCGAAATCGGTCGTGCTCGAAGACGACCACGGCTACCTGATGGCCGTGCTGCCGTCGACGCAGCACGTGCAACTGGGCATCCTGAGCCGGGCAATGCATCGCGAGTTGCGCCTGGCGTCCGAGTCGGAACTGTCGGAGCTGTTCGGCGACTGCGAAGCCGGCGCGGTGCCGCCGCTGGGGGCGGTCTACGGCATGCGCATGATCGTGGATGAAAGTCTGGCCGACGAGGACGAGATCTACTTCGAGGCCGGCGACCACGAGAAGATCATCCAGATGAGCCGCAGCGACTTCATGACCATGATGGAGATGGAGAACGCCGAGCGCATGCACTTCAGCGGGCGCCAGTGGCGGCATTGAGCTGACGGCGCGCGAGCAGCGCAGGTGAAAAAAAGCGGGGCGCCAAGCGCCCCGCTGCTCTTCGGGACCGCTCTTCACGGTCCCATCGTCTCCTGAAGAGAGACGCTCGAAGAATCGTTCGGAATCAGACGAACAGGCAGGACGCGAGGCGTTCGCGCAGCACCGGTTCGGGTTCCTTGGTGTAGTCCTTTTCGAAGCGGTCAGTGATCAGCTGCGCAGTCGGGGTGTCGAGCACCGAATTGAGCATTCCCATGAATGCCGGCGGTGCAAAGACGATGGCCCGGCCGAATGCGTTCGTGGCTCGTCCTTTGTATAGCTCCTGTGCAATCTCCTGCGCAAAGACCTTGGCCTCGTGAGTCTTGGGCTGGGTCTGCGCCTGCTTCGAACCCGATGCGTTGCCCGCCGAGGGCGACGCGCCCGCGCGGTCGGTAACGAGTTCGGAATTCTTCTGTCGACTTTCGGGGTGGATCAGCTCCTTAACCAGCGTCAGGCCCTTGTTGGGACCAAGATTCGCATACAGTTTGGCCAGGCTGGCATTGGCAACCAGAATCCAGGTAATCGCCATGAATCGTCCTCCGGGATTTGAGTCGAACGGACAGCACGCTGCGCCTGCGAACGCAGCGATTCCAGCTTAGACCTGCTGTCACAGGATCGCAATCGAATTCGTCTGCGAAGTTTGAAGCGAATTGTGAAAGGCCCGTAGGACTTGGATTCACGGGATTTTTCGGGTGCCGGACATACGCCGTAAAACCCAGATGGAATATCAGCGCAGGGCGCTGTTTGTGCTCGTGGGGACCGGCCGGGCGTTCAGAAAATCCCGAGCCCGAGTCCGCTGGCGATCGCCTCGCCGAGCTCCTCGCATTGCACGAGCGACTCGTCGGTGACGAACTTGCGCACGATCACTGCGTCCGCCACCGCCTTCCATCCGTAGCCGCGGGCGATGCGTTCGATCTCGCGCACCGCGCCCGTGCCGTCGTTCCCCGCGCTCACGAACACGGCATAGGGCAGGGCCGTGAGCTTGCCTTCGCAGGGGTAATAGGTGCGATCGAAGAAGTCCTTGAGCGCGCCGGACATGTAGCCGAAGTTCTCGGGCGTGCCGAGCAGCAGGGCGTCGCAGACGAGCAGGTCGTCGACGCCCGCATCGAAGGCCCGCTTCACGACGGTTTCGGTCTCGGCCACGCGCCGCGCACCGCGCACGACCGCCTCCGCCAGACGGCCGGTATTGCCGGACTGGGTGTGATACACGACGAGCAGCCGCTTGCGTTCGCTCATGGTGATTCGACGCCCGTGTCCCGTGGCGGTTCGCCGTACACGCGCCGTTCGCCCGCCGCGGGGTCGGCGCCGTAGAACTGCCGCAGCTGCTCGTAGATTGCCGGGAAGTCCTCCTGCAGCAGGCAGGGGGCTTCGTAGAAGGTCTCGGAGGCGACGGCGAAGAACTCGCCCGGGCTCTCGGCGCCGTAGGGGTCGAGCGCCGTCTCCGCGTGCGCGTCGACCTGCCGGCAGAAGCGCTCGTAGCCTGCCGAGAAGGCCTCCGCCCAGGCCTTGCGCGACATCCCCGCAGGCAGCAGGGGCAGGCCGTCGACCTCGCCGTTTTCCATGTCGAGCTTGTGGGCGAACTCGTGGACCACGACGTTCACCCCCTCCGGGGCATCCTCCTCGTCGTGCCACGAAACCAGCACCGGGCCGCCTTCCCACGCTTCGCCGAGCACCTCGTCGTCGTATTCGTGCACGACACCAGTCTCGTCCATGATCTTGCGCGGAATGACGAAATCCCCCGGGTAGACGATCACGCCGACCCAGCCGCGGTAAGCGTGCAGCCCGATGCGCAGCACCGGCAGGCAGGCTTGCAGGGCGATCGTGACGATGACCTCGTCGGTGAGCGCGAAGCCGTGGGCGCCGTAGAACTGCTTCTCGGCGATGAAGGCGCGCGCCAGTTCCCGCAGCTGCGGGCGGTGCTCCGGCTCGAGGTAATCGAGGAAGGGCAGCCGCGCCTCCGCGCGTGCCCACATCGCGTCCGAAACCGACACCGCATCGACGCGGCGCGTCCTGCGCCAGCGGCGGAAGCGTTCGAGGATGCCGATCATCGCGTCAGCGCCCCGGGCCGCGCGTGGCCAGCACGATGCCGGAGAACACCAGCGCGATCCCCGCGAAGTGGTACCACAGCGGCCGTTCACCGAGGAAGATCGCCGCCAGCAGGGTCGTGAATACCGGCATCAGGTGGATGAACTGCGCGCCGCGGTTCGGGCCGACGGCTGCCACGGCGGCGTTGTAGAACACATAGCCGAGAAAGCCGGGGAAGATCCCCGTGTACAGAATGCCGGCGATCGACGCGGCGCTGACGGCAATCGTACGTCCTTGGTCGATTTCCCACAGATAGGCGGGGATCAGCGGCAGCAGGCCGACCAGCGTGAAGGCCGCGAGCAGCAGCATCGGATCCACACCGGCAGGGCGCCGCTGCAGCCCGACGGTGTAGATACCCCAGGTCAGCACCGCGAGCAGCATCCACAGGTCGCCGGGATTCAGGCTCAACCCGAGCAGGGTCGCGACGCTGCCGTGGCTCACGATCGTCATGACACCAGCGAAGGACAAGACGATCGCCAGCGTCTCCAGCCGTCCGAGGCGTTTGCCGAGGAACAGGAAGGCCAGCACGATCGTCGCGATTGGCGTGAAGGAGTTGAGCAGCGTCGCGCTCGTTGCGGTCGTGTACTGGAGCGCGATGTAGGCGAAGGTGTTGTAGCCGCCGACGCCTACGAGGCCGAGGAACACGACCATAGGCCAGCGTGCCCGCAGTTGCGGCCACTGGCTGCGCAGGTGCGGCAGCGCGAACGGGAGCATCAGCATGAGCGCGATCGTCCAGCGCCAGAAGGCCAGCGCCAGCGGCGGGACCGCGCCATGCAGGCCACGGCCGACGATCATGTTGCCGGACCAGAACAGCACGGTGAGGGTGAGCAGGAGGTAGGGGTTGACGAAGATTTTTTTCATTATGCGTGTGCGCCCCGGACGCGTGTCGGCACATCCGCATGGCGCATCGGACGGGCCGAAGATGATCTCACAATGCGCGTGTGTGGCGTGCTGCGCGGCGTGTTTGGCGCACCATATGGGATAATCCGCACATGGTTTCCGTCACGCATGCAATTTCCCAGTCCGAATCCGCGGCCCCCATCGACCTGCTCGCCGAAGGGCTGAGCACCGAGGAGCGCGCGGCCATCGTCGATGCCGTTGCCCTTGCCGAGGGCGTCTATGAAGGACATTTCCTCGGCACCGGTGAATCCGTCTGGACCCACGCGATCGGCATGGCGCTGATCGTCGCCTCGCTGCGCCTCGACGTCGAGACGCGGATCGCGGCGATCCTGTTCGCGGTCGCGGACTATATCGATGGCGCCACCGACAAGATCGCGGAAAAGTTCGGCCAGCCCGCCGCGCGTCTCGTCGACGGGCTGTGCCGCCTCAACGGCCTGCGCCTGCTCACGCGCATGACCGCCACCGCGACCGCGCCCGAGATCCGCGCCCAGACGGAAGTCCTGCGCAAGATGCTGCTCGCGATGGTCGAGGACATCCGCGTCGTGCTGCTGCGGCTCGCGTCGCGCACGCAGACGCTGCGCTATTTCACCGAACACAAGGTCGACGTTCGCGCCGACGTCGCGCGCGAGAGCCTCGACATCTACGCGCCGCTCGCGAATCGCCTCGGCGTGTGGCAACTCAAGTGGGAACTGGAAGACCTGTCCTTCCGCTTCCTCGAACCGGAGACCTACAAGCGCATCGCCAAGATGCTCGACGAGCGCCGGGTCGAGCGCGAGGAATTCATCCATTCCTCGATCGAGCGGCTGCAGAAGGAAATCGCTGCGGTCGGCATCAAGGCCGAGGTCTACGGGCGGCCGAAGCACATCTACAGCATCTACAACAAGATGCGCGCCAAGCGGCTCGATTTCTCGCAGGTCTACGACATCCGCGCACTGCGTGTGCTGGTCGACAACGTGCGCGACTGCTACACCGTGCTCGGCATCGTGAACCAGCTGTGGCAGCCGATCGGCCAGGAGTTCGACGACTACATCACGAACCCCAAGGGCAACAACTACCAGTCGTTGCACACCGCGGTGCTGGCCGGCGACGGCCGCGCGCTGGAAGTGCAGATCCGCACGCACGACATGCACCGCCACGCCGAGCTCGGCGTCGCCGCGCACTGGCGCTACAAGGAAGGCAGCAAGAGCCACGGCAGCGACTACGACGAAAAGATCGCGCTGCTGCGCAGCCTGCTGTCGTGGCGCGACGAAGTCACCGACTCGGCGGACTGGGTCGAGAAGTTCAAGCGTGCCTCGCTCGACGACGCGATCTACGTGCTCACGCCGCAGGGCAAGGTCGTCGATCTGCCGCGCGGGGCCACGCCGATCGATTTCGCCTACCGCCTGCACACCGACCTCGGCCACCGCTGCCGCGGTGCCAAGGTGGACGGTCACCTGGTGACGCTCAACACGCAGCTCGAGAACGGCCAGACCGTCGAGATCACGGTCGCCAAGGAGGGCGGTCCCTCCCGCGACTGGTTGAACCCGACGCAGCACTACGTCGCGACCAGCCGCGCGCGCAACAAGATCCGCCAGTTCTTCAGCCAGCAGGAAGAGGAAGAGCTGCTGGCGCGCGGGCGCAGCTTCGTCGCGCGCGAAATGCAGCGCGAGCGCCAGTCGCGTGCGAACATCGACGAACTTGCCGGCAGGCTGGGATTCAAGAACGCGGAATCGATGTACCTCGCCGCCGGCCGCGGCGAGGTCGGGCCCCGCTCGGTGCAGATGGCGCTGCGCGAGGGCGAGGCGCCCGAAGCGGCCGTTCCGGAACCCGAGATCGTCATCGGCCGCAGCCACAAGAACGAGTCCAACGACAAGGTGCTGGTCGTCGGCGTCGGCAAGCTCATGACCTCGCTCGGCCGCTGCTGCAAGCCGGCCCCTCCAGATGCGATCGAAGGCTTCGTCACCCGCGGCCGCGGAGTGTCGATCCACCGCATCGATTGTCCCGACTTCCAGCGCCTGGTGCGCGATCATCCGGAACGGGTCATCAAGGCGGATTGGGGCGAACAGGCCTTCAACAACCGCGAGTCGGTCTTTCCGGTCGACGTCGCCGTTCAGGCGGCCGACCGGCAGGGGTTGCTGCGCGACATTTCCGAGGTTCTGTCGCGCGAGAAACTCAACGTCATCGCCGTGAATACGATCACGAAGAAGGGTACGGCGTTCATGCGCTTCACGATGGAGGTCAACAGCGTCGCACAGGTGCAGCGCGCGATCGCGCTCATCCGCGAAGTGCGCGACGTGATCGACGTGCAGCGCAAGTAATGTGTGGTTCCGGGGGCGGTCGGGAGTCCAGGAGACTCAACCGAACGTCCTCAGTGCCCCTTCGCGAGTTCCGCCAGCAAAATGGTCTGTGCCGCGCGATGCACGCCGCGCGGCGTCTTGTGTCGGTAGCGGCCATCTTCCAGCATCTCCCATGCCTGGCAGTTGTCGCCGAGGTAGGCGCGCAGCCCTTCCTTGATGACGCGGCGTTTGAGGCGCTGGTCGAGCACGGGGAAGGCGATCTCGATGCGGCCGAAGAAGTTGCGGTCCATCCAGTCCGCGCTCGAAAGATAGACGCGGTCCTCGCCGCCCGAGCGGAAGTAGAAGATGCGATGATGCTCGAGGAAGCGTCCGATGATGGAGCGCACGCGGATGTTGTCCGACAGGCCGGGAACGCCCGGGCGCAGGGCGCACGGGCCACGCACGATGAGGTCGATCTCGACGCCGGCCTGCGACGCCGCGTACAGCGCCTCGATCGTTTCCGGTTCGAGCAGCGCGTTCATCTTCGCCATGATCTGCGCGCGTCTGCCCTGACGCGCGATCTCCGCTTCAGCCTCGATCGCCGCGATCACGTTGCGCTGCAGCGAGAACGGCGCCTGCCAGAGATGCCTGAGGGTGGACGCCTGGCCCAGACCGGTCAGCTGCTTGAAGACCTCGGCGACGTCCTGGCCGATCTCCTCGTTGCAGGTAAGGAGGCCGAAATCGGTGTAGAAACGCGTCGTGCGCGGGTGGTAGTTGCCGGTGCCCATGTGCACGTAACGGCGCAGCCCGGCGTCCTCGCGCCGCACCAGCATCAGCAGTTTCGCGTGGGTCTTGTAGCCGAACACGCCGTACACCACGTGGGCGCCCACCTCCTCGAGCTTGTTCGCCCAG
Organism: Aromatoleum toluolicum; assembly: GCF_012911005.2. GTDB lineage: Bacteria > Pseudomonadota > Gammaproteobacteria > Burkholderiales > Rhodocyclaceae > Aromatoleum > Aromatoleum toluolicum. The sequence continues at coordinate 19,354 of NZ_WTVS01000013.1, forward strand.
GAGATGTTGGCCTCCTCGTCGAAGCGGGCGCGCAGTTCCAGCACGACCGTCACTTCCTTGCCCTTCTGTGCCGCGCGCACGAGATGCTCCATCAGCACCGAGTCGGTGCCCGTGCGATACACCGTCATCTTGACCGCGAGCACCTGCGGGTCGTCGGCCGCCGCCCGCAACAGCTCGATCACCGGGCTGAAGCTCTGGAACGGGTGGTGCAGCAGGATGTCCTGACGCCGGATCGCATCGAAAATCTCGCCGCGCTGCTCCAGCCCCTTCGGCAGGAGCGGCTGGAACGGCGGGTAGTTCAGATCCGGACGGTTCACCCAGTCCGGCACCTGCATCAGCCGCACCAGGTTGACGATGCCGGGCGTGCGGTACAACTCGTTCGGTGTCAGGCGGAAATGCTGAAGGAGGAAGGCGGCCATTTCCTCCGAGCAGTTGTCCGCCACTTCCAGGCGCACCGCGTCGCCGAAATGGCGTTGCTGCAATTCGCCCTTCAGCGAGGCGCGCAGGTCCTTCACTTCTTCCTCGTCGACGAAGAGATCCGAGTTGCGCGTCACGCGGAACTGGTAGCAGCCGTGCACATGCATGCCCGAAAACAGCTCCCCGACGTGACGGTGGAGGACCGAGGACAGGAACACGAAGCTGTATTCGTGCTCGCAGATCTCGGCGGGCAGTCGGATCACGCGGGGCAGGGCGCGCGGCGCCTGCACGATCGCCGCGCCCGAGTCGCGCCCAAAGGCGTCGAGGCCTTCCAGTTCGACGGCGAAATTCAGGCTCTTGTTGAGAACGCGCGGAAACGGGTGTGCCTGGTCCAGCCCGATGGGAGTAAGCACTGGCATCACTTCGCGCATGAAATAGTCGTGCACCCAGGCCCCCTGCGCGTCGCTCCACAGGCCGCGGCGCAGGAACACGATGCCCTGGTCTCTAAGCGCCGGCAGGATGTCGTTGTTGAGCAGCGCGTACTGCTCGGCAATCAGCGTATGGACTTCGTGGCTCACGCGGTCCAGCAACTCGCTCGGCATCAGGCCGTCGGTGCCCGGGGTGCGGCTGCCCAGCCTGATCTGCTCCTTGATCCCCGATACGCGGATCTCGAAAAACTCGTCTAGGTTGCTCGACACGATGCACAGGAAGCGCAAGCGCTCGAGCAGCGGCACCGTCCTGTCCGCCGCCTGCGCCAGCACCCGGCGCTGGAACTGCAGGAGCGACAATTCGCGGTTGATGAAGTGACTGGTGGGGAATTGCTGCTGACGGCTTGGTCTGTGCATTGTTGCGGATCGTGGACGCGGAATCGGTCGCACAATTATGTGACATTTGTGTTGCGGAATCATGACGCAGTGCAATCGGCATGAACGACGCCGCGCCGGGTGACCTTGCCGCGAGCCCCTGTGCCGGGCGACGCTCGCGTGCGGTGATAGAATGCCCCCTTGCCCTGTAGCCGTCGTCTTCGCCCCCCACCCCATGATGCACGAGCTGATCGCCGCGATCGATCTCGGATCCAACAGTTTCCGGCTGCAGGTCGGAAGGATCGTCAACGACCAGATCTATCCGCTGGACGGTCTCAAGGAAGCGGTGCGCCTTGCGGCGGGATTGTCTCCCAACAAGATTCTCGATGAGTCTGCCCAGCAGCGCGGCCTCGCGGCGCTGCAGCGCTTCAACGAGCGCCTGCGCGGCTTCGATGGCGACTCCGTGCGTGCGGTGGCGACGAACACCCTACGGGTGGCGAAGAACGCCCCGGCGTTCCTGGTGCAGGCAGAGGCCGCGCTGGGCGTGCCGATCGAAGTCATCGCCGGCCGCGAGGAAGCGCGGCTCATCTACGTTGGCGTCGCACACACGCTGCCCGATCCGCACCGCCAGCAGCTCGTCGTCGATATCGGCGGCGGCTCCACCGAGTTCATCATCGGCAAGAGCTTCGAACCCATCCTGCTCGAGTCGCTGTACATGGGCTGCGTCAGTTATAGCCTGCAGTATTTCCCGGACGGAAAGATCGACAAGCGCGGGTTGAAGGACGCGGAGATGGCGGCCAGCCGCGAGCTGCAGGCGATCGCCCACGCGTACCGCGAGGCCGGCTGGGAAGTGGCCGTCGGGTCGAGCGGCTCGGCCAAGGCGCTCGTCGAGATCCTCGAGCAGAACGGCCTGTCCGACGGCGGTGTCACGCGCGACGGCCTGGAGCGCCTGAAGGCCATCCTGCTGCGCGCCGGCAGCCTCGACCGCCTGCAACTCGCCGGACTGCGGGGCGACCGCCTGCCGGTTCTCCTCGGCGGCTTTGCTATCATGTCGGCGGTGTTCAAGGAATTCGGCCTCGAGCGCATGGTGTTCTCCGAAGGAGCCTTGCGTCTGGGGGTACTCTACGACCTTCTCGGTCGCTACCACCACCATGACCTGCGCGATGCCACCGTGTCGGCCTTCGTCGCCCGCTACGGGGTGGATCGCCGTCAGGCCGACGAGGTCGCGAACACCGCGGCGCATCTTTTTGCCGGACTCGTTCCCGAGAGTGTGCACAGCGACGGCCAGCATCCCGACCTGCGCTTCCTGCGCTGGGCCGCCTCGCTGCACGAGATCGGCGTATCGGTCGCGCACTCCAGCTACCACAAGCACAGCGCCTACATTCTTGCGAACGCCGACATGCCCGGCTTCTCGCGCATGGACCAGGGTCGGCTCGCGCGTCTCGTGCTCGCGCATCGCGGCAAGCTCGAGCGCGTTGCCGCGCTCGACCCCGACAGCCCAGACTGGCCCTTGATCGTCTGCCTGCGCCTGGCGGCCGTCATCCACCGCGCGCGAGACGGCCGCGGCGTTCCGCCGATCCAGCTCCGCCGCGACGGTCGGGGCTTCATCGTGACGGCGCGGGAAGGCTGGCTCAAGCAGCTCCCGCTCACGGCGGCGGCGATCGACGAGGAACAGCGGCAGTGGTTCTCCGTCGGGCGCAGCCTCGTCCTGCATACGCATTCAGGCCGCACGCTCGCCGCCTGAGGACGGAATGCGCAGCCCCGAGATCGCGACCGATCCGGCGCCGGCGCCCGGCGCACGCAGCCGGGTGCGCCTGCAGGGCGACTGGACGCTGCGCGCGCTGTCCTACCGGTTACAGAGCTTCCGGGCGCAGCTGGCGGGCAGGCGCGACGACGTGGCGTGGTCCTTGACGGACATCTCGCGTCTCGACAGCTTCGGCGCCGCGCTGATGTGGCATGCGTGGGGCAGGCGCTGGCCGGCGTCCATCGAAATCCCCGACGACCTGCGCGCGATCATCGGCCGCGTGGCCGCCAGTGCGGAATCGCCCCTGCCGCGGGTGCGGCGCTTCAACATCGTGGACGCCGTCATCGTGCTCGGCAGCGCGCTGCTCGCGTTCCGTGACCACGTGCTGGACTTCACCCGCCTGCTCGGCCAGTTGTGCCTCGATCTCGCCTACCTCATGCGCCATCCCGCGGAATGGCCGCTGCGTGAGATCTCCGCCAACGTATATAAGGCCGGGTTCAAGGCGATGCCGGTGGCCGCGCTCGTCGGCTTCCTGATCGGCGTGGTGATGTCCTACCTTTCGGCGCTGCAGTTGCGCGCCTTCGGCGCGGACGTCTTCATCGTGAACATCCTCGGCCTGGGCATCATCCGCGAGCTCGGGCCGGTGCTGGTGTCGGTGCTGGTCGCCGGCCGTTCCGGGTCCGCGATGACCGCCCAACTTGGCGTGATGCGCGTGACTGAGGAAATCGACGCCCTCGCGGCGATGGGGGTCTCGCGCACCCTCCGCCTCATCCTGCCCAAGGTCATCGCGCTGACCCTCGCCATGCCTTTGCTGGTGCTGTGGACCTCGTCGGTCGCACTGCTCGGAGGCATGCTGTCGGCGTGGCTGCAGCTCGATCTCGGCATGGCCTTCTTCATCGAACGCCTGCCGCAGGTCGTGCCGCTAGCGAACCTCGTCATCGGCTTCGCCAAGGGGGCAGTGTTCGGGTTGATGATCGCCCTCGTGGCCTGCCACTTCGGCCTGCGCGTCAGCCCCAATACGGAAAGCCTGTCGGCCAACACCACGGCGTCGGTCGTCTCGTCGATCACCGTTGTGATCCTGGTCGACGCGCTGTTCGCGATCGCCACGCGCTCGATCGGGATTCCGCGATGAACACAAAGCCGGTGATCGAATTGCGCGGGATCGTCACGCGTTTCGGCGCCACGGTCGTGCACGATGGCCTCGACCTGACCGTGCATCGTGGCGAAGTCGTCGCCCTGGTCGGCGGTTCCGGCAGCGGCAAGACGACCCTGCTGCGCCACATCATCGGCCTCACGCGGCCCGCTGCGGGTGAGGTGTCGGTGTTCGGCGCGCCGCTGTTTTCGGGCAGTGCCCGCGAACAGCGCACGCGACGCCGCCGCTTCGGCGTCCTGTTCCAGCACGGCGCGCTGTTCTCTGCGATGAACGTCGCCGAAAACATCGGTTTCCCGCTGCGGGAACTGCGCCTCGCAACTGACGCGGAGATCGCCAACCTCGTCGCCCTGAAGCTCTCGCTGGTAGAGCTCGAGCCCGCAACCGCGCTGCTGATGCCGGCGGAGCTTTCGGGCGGCATGGTCAAGCGCGTCGCCCTGGCGCGGGCACTTGCGCTCGAGCCCGAACTGCTGCTGCTCGACGAACCGACGGCCGGCCTGGACCCGGATCGCAGCATGGCCTTCGTCGAACTCGTGCTCAGTCTGCAACGCCAGCTCGGGCTGACCGTGGTGCTCGTGACCCACGACGTCGACACGCTCGCCGCGCTGGCGACAAAAATCGCGATACTCTCGGATCGACGCATCGTGAGTTGCGTCTCGCTCGAGGAAACGATGGAACTGGACCACCCCTTTGTCGAGAGCTTCTTCCGCAGACCCTTCGGCCTTCGCGCCGGCATTCGGGGCGGAGGCGTGCGCTGATGGAAAATCGCGCCCACGCGCTGGCGGCGGGACTCTTCGCCATCGTCCTCGGCACTGCGCTGCTCGCGTCGCTTTGGTGGTTCTCGGACGACGGCGACTCGCAGCGCACCTACATCCTCGAGTCGGTCGGCACCGTCACCGGCCTCAACCTCGAAGCGCGGGTGCGCTATCGCGGCATGGCCGCCGGCAAGGTGTCGGACATCACGATCGACCCCGAGGACCCGCGCAAGATCCTCGTCTACATCCGCCTGCGCAGCGACATCCCGCTGACACGGGGAACGCGGGCCAGTCTCGCGTACCAGGGGGTCACCGGCCTCGCCTACGTCCAGCTCAACGACCGTGGCGAGAATCCGGAACCGCTGGCCGGGGAGGGCGCCGAACCCCCGCGGCTCACGATGGAGCCGGGGACGATGGAACAGCTTACCGAGACGACCCTCGACGCCGCGCGCAGGCTCAAGCTCGTCGCCGACAAACTTGGCGATCTCGTCACCGACGAGAATATCCGGCGGGTCGGAAATACCCTGCAGAAGCTGGAGTCCGCGGCGGCGGGAGCCGACCGTACGCTGGCCGACGCACCGAAGACGCTGGCATCGATCCGCGCGGTCCTCAATCAGGAGAATCTCGCCCGGCTGTCGAATACCCTGCAGAACCTCGAGCGTGCGAGTGTCGACGCCGGCCCGGCCATCGGCGAACTCAAGGTCCTGATGGCCACTCTGCAGGGGCTCGCCGAGCGCGTGGATGCCGCGACCGCTGCCACGGGCGGGCGCGTAGCCGACGAAACCCTGCCGCAGCTCAATGCCCTGCTCGAGGAACTGAAAGGAACCTCTCAACGTATCGGACACCTTGTCGAGGAGGTCGACGCGTCTCCGCAAATGCTCTTGCTCGGTCGCCAGCCTGCGGCGCCCGGACCCGGCGAAAACGGATTCACGCCTGCCGCGCTCCCGTCCCGATGAACCTCCACGCAACTCTCATGACACTTCGCGCCCGGAAGCGGGGGGCAAGGATCCTCGGCGTGCTCGCCACCGGTCTGGCGCTGGGCGCATGCAGCGGTCTGCCGCAACGGCCGGTTGCGCCCGCCATCTATGATCTCGGCCTGGCCGGCGCCGTTTCCCCGGCGCCTGCCGTCCTGCCGTCGCAGATCGAAGTCCGGGCGCCGTCGTGGCTCGCGACGTCGGCGATGCAGTACCGGCTGGAGTATCTCCAGCCGGCGCAACGCCAGGTATTTGCCGAAAGCCGGTGGGCCGCCCCGCCTGCCGAAATGCTGCAGCGGCTGCTGCTGCAGGCCCTGTCGGCGCCGTCTTCCACCGGCGGCGGCTGCCGGCTGCGCCTTGAAGTGGACGAATTCACCCAGGCGTTCGAGTCCCCCGGCGCGAGCACGGCGGTCATTGTTGCGCGTGCCGAGCTGCTGCCCCCGCGCGGTGAAAATGCGCTCGCGCGGCGGATGTTCGAACTGCGCGAGCCCGCGTCCGGCGCCGACGCGAAGGGGGGCGTCACGGCGTTCCGCAAGGCCGGCGAACGGCTGACGATCGAAGTCGCGGGCTGGATGGCGGATTCCGCCGCGGGGGCGTGCCGCCGCTAGGCGGCCTTGCTGGCGCGTCACCGCCTCCGCTCCGTCGCTGGATCGGGCAAAATCAATAACTCATTACATGCACAAACATCACGGGAGAGATGACGATGAGCGCACTGCCTCAGCAATCCGACAACGCACCGCTGCTGCTGCGCCGCGACGAAGGTGGGGTCGCGTACCTGACCCTGAACCGTCCTGGCCAGTTCAACTCCCTCTCGCGTGCGATGCTCGAAGCCCTGATCGCCGAGATCGACGCGATCGCTTCGGACGCGAGCGTGCGCGTGGTCGTGCTCGCGGGCGAGGGCAAGGTCTTCTGCGCGGGCCATGACCTGAAGGAGATGCGCGGGAACCACACCCTGCAGTTCCAGCAGGATCTCTTCCGCCTGTGCGGCAAGTTCATGGTCAAGCTCACCGAGCTGCCGCAGCCCGTCATCGCCCGTGTCCACGGCATCGCGACCGCGGCGGGCTGCCAGCTGGTGTCGATGTGCGACCTCGCCGTCGCCGCCGATGTCGCGCGCTTCGCCGTGTCGGGCATCAACGTCGGTCTCTTCTGCGCGACCCCCAGCGTGGGCCTGTCACGCAACATGGGGCGCAAGGAAGCGTTCGAGATGCTGGTCACCGGGGACTTCATCGACGCCGCGGAAGCGCAGCGCCGCGGGCTCGTGAACCGCGTCGTGCCGCTCGAGGAGCTCGACGCCGAGATCGCGAAGCTCGCCACCGCGATCTGCGCCAAATCCCCCCTCGCGATCCGCATGGGCAAGCAGATGTTCTACCGCCAGCTCGAGATGGGCATGGAAGGCGCCTACCAGATGGCGGCCGAGACGATGGCGTGCAACATGATGAGCGAGGACGCCGCCGAGGGCATCGATGCCTTCATCGCCAAGCGCAAGCCGGAGTGGCGCGGGCGCTGAGCGTCCGGGGGCAGGGGAATTGGCGCCTGCCCGCGAACCCGGTGTCGCTGCAATGCTCGTCGATACGCACATCCACCTCGATGCCGCCGAGTTCGACGCCGATCGTGCCGCGGTGATGGCAGCGGCGCGCGCGGCGGGCGTCACCCGCTTCGTCGTGCCGGCAGTCGAGGTCGCCAACTTCGACAGGGTCGCGGCCCTGGCGGCAGCCCATGCGGACATCGTCCATGCGTTCGGCATCCATCCGCTGTATGTCGGTGGCGCCCGCAGGGAGGATCTCGACATCCTGCAGGAGCGCCTCGCACACGGACTGGCGGTCGCGGTTGGCGAGATCGGTCTCGACTTCTTCGCGCCGGATTTCGACCGCGTCACCCAGGAGCTGTATTTCGTCGAACAGCTGAAGCTCGCCCGCCGCTTCGGCCTTCCCGTGATCCTGCACGTCCGGCGCGCGGTCGACGACATCCTCAAGCACCTGCGCCGCATCGAGGTGCCCGGCGGCATCGCCCACGCGTTCAACGGCAGCCGGCAGCAGGCCGACGCCTTCATCGCGCTGGGTTTCAGGCTGGGCTTCGGCGGGGCGATGACGTTCGACGGCTCGCGCCGCATCCGCAGCCTCGCGGCTAGCCTGCCGATCGACGCGATCGTGCTCGAAACGGACGCACCGGACATCCCTCCTGCGTGGGCACAGGGCGGGCGCAACGAACCTGCCGATCTGCGCCGCTTTGCCGAAGTGCTCGCCGGGCTGCGCGGCGTGTCCGCTGCCGAAATCGCCGAGGCGACGGGACGGAATGCCTGCGCCGTCTTCCCGGCGCTCGCGCCCGGCTGATCCGCGCGATCCCGTCGCGGCGCCTCAGCTGCTGGCCGCCGCGGCCGTGCGCGTCATGCTCGCCGACTGGGCGATGAGGTCGGCGATGTCGCGTTTGAGGCGTGCCACGTCGCTGTCGAACTTGTCGTAGATCATCAGCGAGATGCCGAACACGTAGGCGTAGAGCAGCATGCAGCGGCTCGACGCTTCCTCCATCGGCACGCCGCATGCGAGGAAGAGTTCGCGCGCGCAACGCAGGCGGATGTCGTCCACTTCGGCGACGATCGCGGCGGCATCGGCGTCGCGGCGCGCCCAATCGCGCACGGCGAGCTCGATTGCGGCGCCGCGCCGGCTGCGGCTCGTGCTATAAATGTCGATGACGTGGTAAATCTGCTCCAGTTCCCGGCCGGGCTGGGCGCGCGTCTGTTTGACGATGTCGCGGATCCGCCCGTCCTTCCACACCTGAAGGACGGCCAGCAGCAAGTCCCGACGATCTTGGAAGTGCCAGTAAAAGCTGCCTTTCGTGACCTTCAGGCGCTTTGCGAGCACTTCGACGCGAAGTCCGGCGATGCCCTCTTCGGCGAGGACCTCGGTGGCAGCGCTTACCCATGCATTGCGGTCTAGCTGGACGCGCGGTTTTAGAGGCTTGTTTTCCATACCACCCAGTATTGACTAAAGGATCACCATACGGTACCGTATGCACTCCATACCTATGCGTATGGAACGATTTTTTCGGTCGGCGGTCAAGTGTTCATCGCAACGGCGTATTTTTCGCATGGTGGCGGTAACATGATTCCCTTTCCACAATTTCGACCGACCTAACACGCAAAGGAGCGCGGCATTGAAGATCCTGGTACCCGTCAAACGCGTAGTCGATTACAACGTCAAGGTGCGAGTGAAGGCGGACGGCACGGGCGTTGATATTGCGAACGTGAAGATGTCCATGAACCCCTTCGACGAAATCGCCGTCGAGGAAGCAGTGCGGCTGAAAGAAGCCGGCATCGCGACCGAGGTCGTGGCGGTGAGCTGCGGTATCGCGGCCTGCCAGGAGACGATCCGTGCGGCGATGGCGATCGGTGCCGACCGCGGCATCCTGGTCGAGAGCGACGCCGAGCTGCAGCCGCTCGCCGTGGCGAAGCTGCTGAAGGCACTGTGCGACAAGGAGCAGCCGACGGTCGTGATCTGCGGCAAGCAGGCGATCGACGACGACTCGAACCAGACCGGCCAGATGCTGGCGGCGCTGCTGGGCTGGCCCCAGGCCACCTTCGCGTCCAAGGTCCAGCTGGCTGACGGCGTTGCATCGGTGATGCGCGAGATCGACGGCGGTCTCGAGACCCTCGAGATGAAGCTGCCGGCGGTCGTGACGACCGACCTGCGCCTGAACGAGCCGCGCTACGCGACGCTGCCCAACATCATGAAGGCGAAGAAGAAGCCGCTCGACATCGTCAAGCCGGCCGATCTCGGTGTCGATGTCACGCCGCGCCTGGCGACGCTGAAAGTGTCCGAGCCGCCCAAGCGCAGCGCCGGCGTGCGCGTCGCGGACGTCGCGCAACTCGTCGACAAGCTCAAGAACGAAGCGAAGGTGATCTGAACATGGCGATCCTGGTTATTGCAGAACACGACAACGCGAGCCTGAAGGCCGCCACCCTCAACACCGTCTCGGCCGCTGCCAAGCTCGGTAGCGAGGTGCATGTGCTCGTCGCCGGTGCCAACTGCGGCGCAGCGGCCGCGGAAGCCGCGAAGGTCGCGGGCGTCGCCAAGGTGCGCGTTGCGGACGCCGCCCACTACGACTCGCAGACCGCCGAGAACGTCGCTGCGCTGGTTGTCGCCAATGCAGCGGGCTACACCCACATCCTCGCTCCCAGCACCGCCAACGGCAAGAACGTCGCCCCGCGCGTCGCCGCGCTGCTCGACGTGGCGCAGATCTCCGACATCGTCGCCGTCGAATCGGCCGACACCTTCGTGCGCCCGATCTACGCGGGCAATGCGCTGGCCACCGTGAAGTCGGCCGACGCCGTGAAGGTGATGACCGTGCGTACGACCGCCTTCGAGGCGGCCGGGCAGGGCGGCTCGGCCACGGTGGAAGCTGTCGCTGCAGGTGCCGATCTGGGTCTGACGACCGTCAAGGGCCGTGAACTGACCAAGAGCGCACGTCCCGAACTCGGCGCCGCCAAGATCATCGTCTCGGGCGGTCGTGGTCTGGGCAACAGCGAGAATTACCACAAGCTGCTCGAGCCGCTCGCCGACGCCCTCGGCGCCGCGCTGGGTGCCTCGCGCGCCGCGGTCGACGCGGGCTACGTGCCCAACGACTATCAGGTTGGCCAGACCGGCAAGATCGTCGCGCCGCAGCTCTACATCGCGGTCGGCATCTCGGGCGCGATCCAGCACCTGGCCGGCATGAAGGATTCCAAGGTGATCGTCGCGATCAACAAGGATCCGGAAGCGCCGATCTTCCAGGTGGCGGATTACGGCCTCGTCGGCGACCTGTTCGAAGTCGTGCCGGAGCTGGCTAAAGCAGTCGGTTGAATGCTGTAGAAACCTAAAAATAGCTTTACAAGGACTGCGCCCGAATGGGCGCAGTTTCACAATAAGCAGGTCTCGGGAGAAGTACACATGAGTCAATACACTGCGCCGATCCGCGACATGCAGTTCGTCATGCGCGAGCTGGCCGGCCTCGACGAAGTCGCGAAGTTGCCCGGATGCGAGGAAGTGTCCGCGGATCTGGTGGATGCGATCCTCGACGAGGCGAACAAGTTCGCCAGCGGCGTCCTCGCCCCGCTGAACCGGATTGGCGACCAGGAAGGTGCCAAGTGGGACAACGGCAACGTCCGCACCGCGCCGGGCTGGAAGGAAGCCTACAAGCAGTTTGCCGAAGCCGGCTGGACCGCGCTCGCATGCGAACCCGAATTCGGCGGCCAGGGCCTGCCGAAGCTTATTGCGACCGCAGTGATGGAAATGTGGAAGGCGGCCAACATGGCCTTCTCCCTGTGTCCGATGTTGACCAACGGTGCGATCGAAGCGGTCACGCTGCGCGGCACCGACGAACAGAAGGCAGCCTACCTGCCGAAAATGGTGAGCGGCGAATGGACCGGCACCATGAACCTGACCGAACCGCAGGCCGGTTCGGACCTCGCGGCCGTGCGCACCCGCGCCGAGCCGCAGCCTGACGGTACCTACAAGATCTTCGGCCAGAAGATCTTCATCACCTACGGCGAACACGACATGACGGACAACATCGTCCACCTCGTGCTCGCCCGCCTGCCGGACGCACCGGAAGGCGTGAAGGGCATCTCGCTCTTCGTCGTGCCCAAGTTCCTGCTCAACGCCGACGGCACCCCGGGGGCGCGCAACGACGTCCACTGCGTGTCGATCGAGCACAAGCTGGGCATCCACGCGAGCCCGACCTGCGTGCTCGCGTTCGGCGACCACGGCGGTGCGATCGGCACCCTCATCGGCGAGGAGAATCGCGGCCTCGAGTACATGTTCATCATGATGAACGAAGCACGCTTTGCGGTCGGCATGGAAGGCGTGGCACTGTCCGAGCGTGCCTACCAGCACGCGCTGACCTACGCCAAGGATCGCGTCCAAGGGGCCGAGATGGGCGTGCGCGGCGGCCCGAAGGTCTCGATCATCCATCACCCGGACGTCCGTCGCATGCTGATGTCGATGAAGTCGCAGACCGAAGCCATGCGTGCGCTGGCCTACGTCGTGGCAGCCGCGAACGACGCTGCGCACCGGGATCCGGACGCGGCCGTGCGCGCGGAGAATCAGGCTTTCGTCGACCTCATGATCCCGGTGGTCAAGGGCTGGTCGACGGAGAACTCGATCGACATCGCCTCGACCGGCGTGCAGGTGCACGGCGGCATGGGCTTCATCGAGGAGACCGGCGCTGCGCAGCATCTGCGCGATTCGCGCATCACGACGATCTACGAGGGCACGACCGCGATCCAGGCGAACGACCTCATCGGCCGCAAGACTGCGCGCGAGGGCGGAGTCACCATCAAGGCCCTGATCGCGGAAATGCGCGGGGTGCTCGCCCAGCTCGGCGAGCACGGCGGCGACGAGGCGTTCGTGGCGATCCGCAAGTCCCTCGAATCGGGCATCGCAGCGCTCGAAGCCGCGGTCGAATACGTGCTCGCGACCTACGGCAAGGACGTCAAGGCGGCCTCCGTGGGCTCGGTGCCCTTCCTCAAGCTCCTTGGCATCGTGGCCGGCGGCTGGCTCATGGCGCGTGCCGCGCTGGTGTCGTCGATGCGCATCGCGGAAGGTTCCTCCGACGAGTTCTACAAGACCAAGATCGTTACCGCGCGCTTTTATGCCGACCACATCCTGCCGCAGGCGCAGGCGCTGTCTTACTCGGTGGTGAATGGCGCTGCGGGTGCGCTGGCGCTCGACGAAGCCCAGTTCTGACGACGTGGCGGAGGAGGGTGGAAGCTCTCCTCCGTGTGTCGGGCCCCGGAATGCAAAAGGGCCGCCCCGATCGCTCGGGGCGGCCCTTCGTGTTTCAGGTCGGGACGCTTACTGGACCTTCGCCTTGGCGCGCAGATCCATGATGTGCTTCTCGATCTTCTGTTGCTGCAGACGCTGCTCGAGTTGCGGCTTGACCTCCTCGAAGTCGGGTGCCTTCAGGTCGCGCACGTCGTCGAGCTGGATCACGTGGTAGCCGAAGTCCGACTTCACGGGCGTGTCGCTGTACTTGCCCTTCTCGAGCTTGACCATCGCATCGGAGAACGGCTTCACGAACATGCCCGGATTGCTCCAGCCGAGGTCGCCTCCGCTGTCCTTGGAGCCGGGATCCTTCGACTGCTTGGCGAGGGCGTCGAACTTCTCGCCGGCCTTCAGCTTGGCGATGATCGCCTTGGCCTCGTCCTCGGTCTCGACCAGGACGTGACGGGGCTTGTATTCCTTCGAGCCCATCTTGCTCTTGACGCTGTCGTATTCCTTCTTCAGGTCGGCGTCGGTGACCGGGTTGGTCTTCACGTAGTCCTGGATGTAGGCGCGCAGCAGCACTGCCTGGCGGGCGAGGTCCATCTGGGCCTGCACGTCGCTCTTCTTGTCGAGCCCCTTCTTGGCGGCTTCCTGGGCCAGGACTTCGCGGCGGATCAGCTCCTCGCGCACCGCGTCGCGGAGCTGAGGATTGTCGGGAGCGCCTTGGGCGCGCTGTTCGTTGAACATCACGTCGGCGCGCGCAGCGGGGATCGCGGTGCCGTTCACCGTGGCAGCAGGGCCCGCGGCATGGGCCGCCTGGCCGATCAGGCCGGCCATGAGACAAAGTGCGAGACGGCTGGGAAAGCGAATCATCAAAGTTCCTTCCTGTTGGGTTGAGTGTTGGCCTCTTCGGCCGTCAGGGCGCGAATGGCGAGTGCATGAATGCGGGTTCGCATCAGTTCGCCCAGCGCGCCATATATGAGTCGGTGACGTGCAACCGTATTTTTGCCGATAAATGCGTCCGACACCATCGTCATGCGGTAGTGTCCGCCGCCGCTCTTGGCGCCGGCATGTCCGGCGTGCAGGGCGCTGTCGTCCTCGATCTCGATCGAGAGGGGATTGAGGACCGCGAGCCGGTCCCTGATCTCGTCGATCACCGTCACGGCAGGACCTTCTTGTACGGGTGGACGCTGGTGCGCGCGAAGACGCCGTTCGTGACGTAGGGGTCGGTCGCGAGCCAGGCTTCGGCGTCGGCCTGGGACGGGAATTCGGCGATCACCAGGCTGCCGAAGAAGCCGGCCGGGCCGGGGTCGGGCGAGTCGATCGCAGGCATGGGGCCGGCCACCACGAGCCGCCCCTCGTCACGCAGCGCTTCGAGGCGCGCGAGGTGCGCCGGGCGCACGGCCATGCGGGCGTCGAGTTTGCCCGGGGCGTCTTCGCCCGTCAGCACGTAAAGCATCAGCTGGTTTCCTCCTGGATGTGTTTGGAGAGGTAGAGGCCCTGGGCCAGAACGAACAGAAGCATCAGGCCCATGCCGCCGAAGAGCTTGAAATTGACCCACGCTTCTTCGGAAAAGTTGTAGGCGACGTACAGGTTGAGGACGCCCATGCAGAGGAAGAACGCGGCCCAGGCATGGCTGAGGCGCCCCCACACCGGCTCGGGCAGGCGCACTTGTGCCTCCAGCATCTTGCGGATCAGGTTGCGGCGGAACAGCAGTTCCGAGCCGGCGAGCGTGGCGCCGAAGAGCCAGTAAAGCGCGGTCGGCTTCCACTTGATGAAGGTGGGATTGTGGAAGAACAGGGTCGCGCCGCCGAATACGACGATGATCGCGAGGCTGACCCACAGCATCGTGTCGACCTTTCGGTGCCTGAACCATACCCATGCGATCTGGCCGGCCGTGGCGAGGATCGCGACCGCCGTTGCGATGAGGATGGGAGCCTGGGTGGCCTGGATGCCATCGCCGAGGACCCGGGTGGCGAGGTCGTGCGCCGCTGCCGGGTCGTGTCCGGCGAACTTGTAGGCGGCAAAGAAGAGGATGACGGGAAGCAGGTCGAAGAGAATTTTCATGCGCAGGGATTATAGCGACTCGGCGCGGCAATCGGGTTTGCACTACTCGCCGTCTGCCTCGTCGTCTGCCTCGGTGCGTGCAGCGAGCAGGCGCCCGCGCTTCGGTCCTTCCAGGGGCAGATGGATGATTGCGCGCAGGCCGCCACCGTTGCGGGCGCGCAACTCGAGCCGACCTTCGTGCGAGGCAATGATGCGTTCGACGATGGCGAGGCCGAGACCGGCGCCCTTGGTGTTCGAGCGCGCGGTCTCGAGGCGCGTGAAGGGATGGCGCATGCGCTCCATGTCGGCCTCGGGAATGCCGGGGCCGCGGTCGGCGACTTCGATCAGGGCTTCGTCGCCGCGGCTCGAAACGATGAGACTGATGGGGCTCTCTTCACCGGCGTAACGTACCGCATTGTCCATCAGATTGCGGACCGCGCGGCGCAGCGGGAGGGTGCGCACCGGCACAGCGAGGCTCGCCGGGGCGTCGAGGCGCACCTTGATGCCGCGCAGGCGATAAGGTTCGGCGATATCGGCGAGCAGGCCCGCGAGGTCCTCGACCTGCAGGGGTTCCTGGGGTTCGCCGCGCCCGAAATCGAGGAACTGGCCGATGATGCGGTCCATTTCCTCGACGTCGGCGACCATCGCGCGAACGTCGGTATCAGGCGCGCCGGACATCTCGATGCCGAGGCGCAGGCGTGCGAGGGGCGTGCGCAGGTCGTGCGACACGCCGGCGAGGATCAAGGCACGGTCGGCGTCGGTGCGGGCCAGGTCGCCGGCCATCTGGTTGAACGCCCGCGCAACCGTGGCGATTTCGAGCGGCCCGCTTTCGGGGAGGTGCGGCGGCGTGCGGCCGCTGCCGACGACGCGTGCCGAGCGGGCCAGGTTGCGCAGCGGGACGCCGATGCGGGACACGATCATGTAAGCGCCGATCAGCGCGGCAAGGAGCGCGCCGCCTCCCCAGACGAGCCATTCCAGAGCGCCGGTGCGCTCGATGCGCTCGGATGGGAGCATCAGCCAGAAATCCTGTTCGTCGTCCGGGTCGAGACGGAAACTCACCCAGAACCCATCGAGGGTCTTCCAGCGCGAGGCGAAGCGCGTGTGGGTTCCGAGCTGCCGGCGGACTTCCTGCGTCAGCATCTGCATTCCGCGCGTGTCGGGCAGCGGTTTGAGTTCGTCGCTGGGTTCAGCCGGGTAGATGCGCATTCCCTCGAGCGCTGCCAGTTCGATCAGCAGCTCCGTGCGCCGCTCGGCTTCCGAGTTGATGAGCGCCGTGCGCGTGAGATTCACGACGCTGGCGACCATCTGGGCCAGGTTGCGGGCGCGCGCCGGCTCTTCGAAATGACTGAAGATCTGCGACCAGGTTGCCAGCGCCAGCGTCAGAAGCAGGGCGATGAGGAAGAAGGTCTGCCAGAGAAGCGTCCGCGGCAGGAACAGCGCGAGGCGCGGCTCCTGGCTCGCGGGACTTGGCGAGGGTTCCCCGGCGTCTGCGGCGGACGGTTCAGGCTTCGTTGGCAGGCTTCGATTCATCCGGCACGAACACGTATCCGAAGCCCCACACGGTCTGGATGTAGCGCGGCTTGGCAGGGTCGTCTTCGACGAGCTTGCGCAGGCGGCTCACCTGCACGTCGATGGCGCGATCGAAGACGCCGTATTCGCGGCCTCGTGCCAGTTCCATGAGCTTGTCGCGCGACAGCGGCTGCCGCGGATGCTGGAGGAGGACCTTCAGCAGCGAGAACTCACCGGTCGTGAGCGAGATTTCCTCCCCGTCGCGCACGAGAGAACGCACGCCGAGGTTCACCTGCACGTTGCCGAACTTGACGACCTCGTCCTCGATCGTCGGTGCTCCGGGTAGCGTCGGAGGCTGCCGGCGCATCACCGCGTGGATGCGGGCGACGAGTTCGCGGGGGTTGAACGGCTTGGCAAGGTAGTCGTCGGCGCCCATCTCGAGGCCGATGATGCGGTCGACGTCGTCGCCCTTGGCAGTGAGCATGATGATGGGGATGGCGTTCTGGTCGCCCCGCAGGCGCCGGCAGATGGCAAGGCCGTCTTCGCCGGGAAGCATCAGGTCCAGCACCATCACGTCGTAATGCTCGCGGTGCAGGGCGCGATCCATGGACGATGCGTCCACGACGGACTTGACGGTGAAGCCCTGTTCCTGAAGGTAGCGCGACAACAGTTCGCGCAGGCGCGCATCGTCGTCGACCAGCAATACTCGATATCGGATCTTGGTGTTCATGGTGCGAATCCTATCCGGTTACATTTTCGCGTGCCAGCGCGGAATTCGGAGATTTGCCGGCAACGGGTAACGTTTCGTAAGGGCTTGGGAAATACGCAACACGCCCTTACACGTTGGCCTTTAAATCTTCGTCCAGAAACGCCGTAAATACCAATACGAGGGTATGGTTTCATCGTCCGAATCTGCAATACGAACTCTGTCCGTGGCGATCATGGCAAAAAGCTGGTCAACTTCCTGTGCGGCATGCTCCCCCGGCGACGGCGGGTTGCAGGGGAAACGATCCCGTGGTCGGGCGACGGGCATCGTCCTGTTCCTGTGCGCGCTCGTGTCGGCACTCGTTGCCGCTCCCGGGTTCGCTCGCGAGAGCACGTCGTCGCGCCAAGGGAAGGAAAGTGTGACGTCGCCGGGATATTCGAGCGCGCGGGACAAGCGCCGGGCTGAGCTTCGCCGTGCGCTCATGAGCGGCCCGGAGACCCCCCGCGCTGCTGAGCAGGAGCCGCGCCGCCTGTCGCGCGAGCAGCGTGAAGCGCTCTACCAGGAACTGCGGCAGGCAATGCGCGACGCGAACCGTCCCCGCAGCGTGACGGAGCGCTGATCGGAATCCTCCCGCGTCTCCGCGCCGCGCACAATCGCGGTACGGGTACTCCGCAGTCGGGCCGCTGCCGGTAAAATGGGCGGCCTATGAAAATCCTCTCGATCGAGACCTCGTGCGAGCACGCGAGCGTCGCCCTGCTGCTCGACGGCGAGACCGTCGAACGAACCCTGGAAGGGCATTCGAATCACTCCGAGCGCCTGCTGCCCACCCTGAAGTCGCTGCTCGCCGATGCCGGGGTTGCGCTCGGGGCGCTCGATGCCGTGGCGTTCGGCGCCGGTCCGGGCGCCTTTACCGGGTTGCGCCTCGCTTGCGGTGTGGCACAGGGTCTGGCGATGGGCGCGGACCTGGGAGTCGCGCCGGTATGCAGTCTCGAGGCGCTGGCGCTGCAGGGCAGGGGGGATGCAATCTACGTCGCGACCGATGCGCGCATGGGCGAGGTGTATTCCGCGGCCTACCGTCTGTCGGACGGACTTCCCGTCGTGACCGCGCCGCCGACGTGCTGCCCGCCCGAGATGCTGGCTTTGCCCGCGGTGGGGCAGTGGACCGGCATCGGATCGGCCTTCGCCGTGTACGGCGATCGGATCCCGCCGGAGGTGCTGGACCGGCTGGGGCCGCAGCAGCGCGATGCGGTGCCGCGCGCGGCGGACGTTGCAAGGCTGGCGGTGCGCCTCGTCGACGGCGGGGCCCTGGTTGCGGCCGAGATCGCCGCGCCGCTGTATGTGCGCGACAAGGTGGCACTGACGACGGCCGAGCGATTGGCGCGCGGAGGGCGGGCGTGACCGCGGGATTCGGCTTTGTTCCCATGACGGACGAGGATCTGTCGTGGGTGGTCGAGAATGAGCGCGAGCTGCATGCTTTTCCCTGGAGCGAAGGCAATTTCGCGGATTCCCTGCGTGCCGGCTACAACTGCTGGGTGATGCGCGACGAGGCTGAGCCGGTCGCCTACGCCGTGATGCTGACGGTGATCGACGAGGCCCATCTGCTCAACATCAGCGTTGCGCGTACGGTGCAGCGCCGCGGAATTGGCGGGAAACTGTTGGAGTACCTGTCGTCGGAGGCGCAGCGGGCGGGTGCGATCCAGTTCTTCCTCGAGGTGCGCCCCTCGAACACCGCGGCGCTTGCGCTGTATGAGCGCCATGGCTTTGTTGCGATCGGGCGGCGGAAGGGTTATTACCCGGCGGCCGACGGTCGGCGCGAAGATGCGATCGTGATGAGGCGCGAGCTGTGAGAGACGCGCGGCGCGATGCCGTGCTGCGCGAGATGGGGCTCGCTCCCCTGTGGCGTTTGCGCGCGGGGGGCGAGGAGAGTTCGGACGCCGTCGACGCGTTGCCGGAATCGGCACCGGTCCCGATCGGACCGGATCGGGGCGGCGCTGCATCGTCCCCGCCCGCGCAGACCCCGCCGCCGGAGCGGGTGCCCGAGGTGCGTTCCGTGCGTGCGGCGCTTCCTGTCCGCGACCTGATTCCGCGCGCAGCGGGGGAGGCCGCGGCAGCGGCGCCGGACCGCCGCGACGACGGCGACCCTGCGAGGACGGGCCGTATCGCGCGGATGGATTGGGACGAGCTGGAGGCCGACATCCGCGCCTGCAAGGCATGCCGCCTGTGCGAGAAGCGCCGGCAGGCCGTTCCAGGTGTCGGTCATCGGCGTGCCGAGTGGATGTTCGTCGGAGAGGGCCCGGGAGCCGAGGAGGACCAGCGCGGGGAGCCCTTCGTCGGCGCCGCGGGCAAGCTGCTCGATGCGATGCTCGCCGCGATCGGCCTGCAGCGGGGCGAGAACGTCTATATCGCGAATGCGGTGAAATGCCGGCCGCCGCACAACCGGACGCCGCAGGCGGACGAAATCGCCGCCTGCCACCCTTATCTGGCGCGCCAGATCGAGCTGGTGCGACCGCGCGTGGTGGTCGCGCTGGGGCGCCCTGCGGCCCTCGCGCTGCTGGATGCCGAGATCAGCATCGGCGCTTCGCGCGGCCGCGTGTTCCATCGCGCGGAAACGCAGGTGGTCGTGACCTATCACCCTGCTTATCTGCTGCGGAACCCGGCCGACAAGGCCAAGGCGTGGGAGGACCTGTGCTTTGCGCGCCGCCTGATGCAGGAGCAGGCCGGAAAGGTCTGACGGGCACCCGGCGGGCCGGGAGCGCGGCCCGGGTGCGGATCAGTGCTTGTGGTCTTCGAGCAGCGCGACGGAATCGAATTCGCGCTGGTTGAGGTCGTGCCGGCGCTGCACGAGGTGCATCATGCCGGCGACGAACAGGCCGAACATGACGATCACCACGTTGATCGACAGTCCGGACATGATCAGCAGGGCATACAGGCCCGTCATGATCAGGATCGACAGGTTCTCGTTGAAGTTCTGCACGGCGATCGAATGACCGGCGCCCATGAGGATGTGGCCGCGATGTTGCAGCAGGGCGTTCATCGGCACGACGAAGAAGCCGGCCAGGCAGCCGACCACGACCATGAGGATCATCGCCAGCGTGGGCTGCGTGACGACGACCATGACCATCACGACGAGGCCCATGGCAATGCCCAGGGGGATGACCCGGACGGCGCGGCGCAGGCTGATCATGCGCGCGGCCAGCACCGCGCCGAGCGCGATGCCGACGGCGACGACACCCTGCATCATCGAAGCCTTGGAGAGATCGAAGCCGAGGTTGTGTTCGGCCCACTTGATCACGATGAACTGGAGCGTGGCGCCGGCTCCCCAGAAAAGGGTCGTGACGGCGAGGGAGATCTGGCCGAGCTTGTCGCGCCACAGCAGTTTCATGCAGTGCACGAAGTCGTGGACGAGGTACACCGGGTTGTTCTTGAGCGGCTTGTGGTCGACGCCGGTGTCGGGGATGCGCAGGTTGAAGGCCGTTGCGGCAAGGTAGAGCAGCCCGACGATGGCGATGGACGCCTGCAGGACGTTGTCCGTCACCATCGGCAGGCCCAGTCCGGTGATCCAGTTGCCGACGTCGGGACGGATCAGCACGCCGCCGATGACCGTGCCGAGGATGATGGCGCCGACCGTGAGGCCTTCGATCCAGCCGTTGGCCACGACGAGCAGGCGGTGGGGCAGGTATTCGGTGAGGATGCCGTACTTGGCCGGCGAGTACGCTGCAGCGCCGAGCCCGATGACGGCATAGGCGAAGAGGGGGTGGGCGCCGAGCAGCAGCATCAGGCAGCCGCCGATCTTGATGGTGTTGCTGATGAACATCACGCGCCACTTGGGCATCGAGTCGGCGAAGGCGCCGACGAAGGCGGCCAGCGCGACGTAGGAAACGGTGAAGAACAGCTTCAGCAGCGGTTCGTACGTTGCCGGGGCAGACATCTCGCGCAGCAGCGCGATGGCAATGATCAGCAGCGCGTTGTCGGCCAGCGCAGAGAAGAACTGCGCCGCCATGATGATGTAGAAGCCGAGCGGCATCGGGTGGGAGACGGCCGTCTGAAGGTGAAGCGCGGTTTATATCACGACATGTGTCTGTTTGTTGTGATTTGGCTCATGGCCGTTGCTGGGGGCCTGCTGTCAGCGGAGTGTCAGAGATTTCGCGTAATGCATGAGCTGTGCTTTAATCGTGCGCATAAACGAGACTTATGGAGTAGCCGTGGCTGATCGCAGACTTCAGGTATTCAGCGCCGTGGCCAAGTACGGGTCGTTCACGCGGGCCGCGGAACATCTTTTCATGACGCAGCCGGCCGTGACCTTCCAGATCAAGCAGTTGGAAGAGCATTTCAATACGCGCCTGCTCGAGCGCGGGCACGGGCGCGTGGGACTGACGCCGGCCGGGGAGGTGGTGCTGGCCTATGCGGACCGGATTCTCGATCTGTCCGACGAGCTGGAGTCGCGGGTGTCGGAACTGACCGACGAACTCGGCGGCACGCTGAACATCGGCACCAGCACGACGATCGCGGCGTACTGGCTGCCGCAGCTGCTGGAAGGCTTCAAGCGCAAGTATCCGCGCGTGGTACCGCGTGTGGTGGTCGGCAACTCGCAGCTGACCGAGGATCGCGTGGCGTCGCGCGAGCTCGACCTCGGGCTGATCGAGATCGTGTCGGAACAGCCGGCGATCGAGCGCATGACGGCGACGCGCGACGAGCTGTTCGTGATCTGCTCCCCGAAGGACACGCTGGCGAAGCACAAGAGCCTCAGCGCCAAGGAGCTGAAGGGTCACCCGCTGATCACCCGCGACCCGGGCAACGCGATCCGCGTGCTGGCCGAGGACTTCTTCGCCGCCGCGGGCATCGGGATCGACGAGCTGACGATCTGTGCGGAGCTGGGCAGCCTCGCGACGGTTAAGCACTTGGCGGCCGAGGGGATGGGGTTCGCGATCGCGTCGCGCGCCGCGATCCAGCGCGACATCCGCGAGGGGCGCCTGGTCGGGATTCCGCTGGAGCCGCGCCAGTACACGCCGCTCGAGGTGATCGTGCCGCGCGACAAGTTCCGTTCCCGTCTGATCACGACCTTCGCGGAGTATGCGGTCGCCGAGTTCAAGCGCATGGCGGTCGATGACGTGAGCGCGTGATGGCGAAGGCGAAGACGAGCTTCGTCTGCAGCGAGTGCGGCGGACAGGCGCCGCGCTGGCAGGGCCAGTGTCCGCAATGCAAGGGTTGGAACACGCTGGTCGAGACGGTGATCGAGGCTACGACGCCGGGCAGCAGCCGGTTCGCGGCGTTGGCCGGCGCGACCGGCAGGCTGCAGTCGCTCGCGGAGCTCGAGCCGCGCGAGGAACCGCGCACGCCGACGGGGATCGAGGAGTTCGACCGCGTGCTCGGCGGCGGGCTGGTCGCCGGCGGTGTCGTGCTGATCGGCGGCGATCCGGGGATCGGCAAGTCGACGCTGCTGCTGCAGGCGCTGTCGGCGCTCGCAGCGCGGCAGGCGGCAATCTACGTGAGCGGCGAGGAGTCGGGCGAGCAGGTGGCGCTGCGTGCACAGCGCCTGCAGCTCGATCCGGCGGGGTTGAAGCTGCTGCCCGAGATCAATCTCGAACGCATCCTCGCGACGCTGAAGGAGGCGAAGCCGCGCATTGCGGTGATCGACTCGATCCAGACGGTGTATTCGGAGGCGTTGCAGTCGGCGCCCGGTTCGGTCGCCCAGGTGCGCGAATGCGCCGCCCAGCTCACGCGCTTCGCGAAGCAGAGCGGCACATGCCTGATCATGGTCGGCCACGTGACCAAGGACGGCACGCTGGCGGGGCCGCGCGTGCTGGAGCACATCGTCGACACGGTGCTGTATTTCGAGGGCGACACGCATTCGAGCTTCCGTCTCGTGCGGGCGTTCAAGAATCGCTTCGGCGCGGTGAATGAGCTGGGCGTGTTCGCAATGACGGAGCGCGGTCTGCGCGGCGTGAGCAACCCGTCGGCGATCTTCCTGTCGCAGCACAGCCAGCAGGTGGCGGGCAGCTGCGTGCTGGTGACGCAGGAGGGCACGCGGCCGCTGCTGGTGGAGATCCAGGCGCTGGTCGACGGCGCGCACAGCCCGAATCCGCGTCGCCTGTCGGTCGGGCTCGAGCAGAACCGGCTGGCGATGCTGCTCGCGGTGCTGCATCGCCATGCGGGCGTGGTGTGCTTCGATCAGGATGTGTTCGTGAACGCGGTGGGGGGAGTCAAGATCGCCGAACCGGCGGCGGACCTCGCGGTGCTGCTGGCGATCGTGTCCTCGCTGCGCAGCCGGGCGCTGCCGCGCGGGCTGGTGGTATTCGGCGAGGTGGGGTTGGCGGGCGAGATCCGCCCGGCACCGCGCGGCCAGGAGCGCCTGAAGGAGGCGGCCAAACTCGGCTTCACGGTCGCGATCATCCCGAAGGCGAACGCGCCCAAGCAGGCGATTTCCGGCATGCGGGTGATTGCGGTGGACCGGATCGAGGAAGCGATCGAACAGGCGCGCGAGATCGAAGCCTGAGGCTTGCCGTCGGCGCAGGGGATCGCGAACGCAATCGCACGAGGTCGGGTAGGGCGGGATGAAATCCCGCCGTCGCGATGATGCGCGCTCCGGCGCAAAATATCGGCGCCCGATGCGGCGGGATTCCATCTCGCCCTATGCCACGTAACGAGACGAGGCGGATCTGCAGAGTGTACATTGCGATTTGCTTATACTAAGCTAGTAATTGATTACTTACTAGCAGGTCGACACGATGGAATCTCCGCGCATCCGGCGTTCATCGGAGCTCAGGCAGGCCGAGATCGTTCAGGCCGTGCTTGCCTTGGCGGCCGAAAGCAGCCCCGCCGATATCACGACCGCGCGCATCGCGGCTGCAATGAACCTCACGCAGGGGGCGGTATTCCGCCACTTCCCGAGCAAGGAGGCGATCTGGCTGGCGGTCGCCGAATGGATCGAGGAGAACCTGCTCGGTGCGATCGAGGAAGCGTCGCTTTCGAGCAGCGAGCCGCTCGAACAGCTTCGTGCGATGTTCCGTGCGCACATCGGGTTCGCCGCTGCCTACCCGGGGGCACCGCGCCTGATCTTCCACGAGTTGCAGCAGCCGGGCGACAGTGCGGTGAAGCGCCGTATCCGCGCTCTGCTGGGAAGCTACCGGGGAACCTTGCTGCAGATCCTGAAATGCGCGAAGGACCGACGCGCAGCGGGGCGCGAGCTGGATGTCGAGCCCGCGGCGACGCTATTCATCGGTGCGATCCAGGGACTGGTGATGCAGTCGATGCTCGCCGGGGGGATGCGCGGCGTGGAGGAGGCGGCCGAAGGGGTGTTCGGGGTCTATCTGTCGGGCATCGCGGGGAGGCGGGAATGAAGCGGCCGGTCCTGCGTGTGGTCGGTTTGTCCATCCTCGGGCTGGTCCTGGTGGCCGGATTCGTCCTGCTGATGGTGCGGAGCGGACCATTGGCCCCCGTGCGGGTGACAATCGCAGTGGTCGAGCGCGGCGCGTTCGAGAATGCCGTGTTCGGCGTCGGCACGGTGGAGGCCGAGAGGAGTTATGCGATCGGGCCGACGGTTCCCGGCCGTGTCCTGGCGGTGCATGTGGATGTCGGCGGCGAGGTGCGCGTCGGGCAGTTGCTCGCGGAGATGGATCCGGTGGAACTGGACGCGCGCCTGTCTGCGTCGCGGGC
Organism: Aromatoleum toluolicum; assembly: GCF_012911005.2. Classification (GTDB taxonomy): domain Bacteria; phylum Pseudomonadota; class Gammaproteobacteria; order Burkholderiales; family Rhodocyclaceae; genus Aromatoleum; species Aromatoleum toluolicum. Next base: position 43,848 of record NZ_WTVS01000013.1, read on the forward strand.
GGCTGCAGCACGCGCCGTTCACGCGCTGGAGGTGGCGCGTGCGCAGGTGCGCGATGCGGAGGTGCGTCAGGATCTCGCGGGGCGCAACGCGCGGCGCTACGCATCGCTCGGTGAGCAGGCCTTCTTCAGCGATGCGGCGGTCGAGGCGAAGCGGCAGGAGGCGGATTCCGCCGGCGCACAGTTGCAGTCTGCGCGGGCTCAGCTCGACGCGGCGCGGATGGATGTGGAGCGGCTGGACGCGGAACGCGCAGCGGCGGAACGGCAGCGGGCGAATGTGCGCCTCGTTGCGCCGGTGGCAGGGGTGGTGACGGCGCGTGATGCGGAACCGGGAACGACGCTGGTGGCCGGGCAGAGCGTGCTGCGCATGGTCGATTCCGCGAGCGTGCGCGTGCGGACGCGGATCGACCAGGGGCGCTCGGGCGGCGTGCGTGCCGGGCAGGCGGCTGCCATCGTGCTGCGCTCACGGCCGGGGCTCGCCTTGCCGGGCCGGGTTACGCGCGTCGAGCTCAACGGCGACGCGGTGACCGAGGAGCGCATCGTGCAGGTGGTGTTCGACGAAGCGCCGACGGATTTCGCATTCGGGGAGCTGGCCGAGGTGACGATCGTGACGACTCGTGGCGGGGACGTGCTGGCCGTGCCCGGGGCGGCTGTGCATGAGTACGAGGGCCGGCGCGGCGTATGGACCATTGCGGACGGGGCGGCGGCGTTCGTGCCGGTGCGCACGGGCGAGACCTCACTCGACGGAAGGGTCGTGGTGCTCGAGGGGCTGCAGGCGGGCGAGCGCATCGTCGTTCATAGCGAACGCGAACTGGAGGCCGGCGACCGGGTGAGTGCGGCCGAGTCGCTGGTCGCGGTGCGTCGATGATCAGCCTTGCCGGGCGCGACATCCTCCACCATTGGGCGAAGTACGTTTTCACCGGCGTCGGGCTGGGCCTGCTGATCGGTGTGACGCTGTCGATGGCGGGAATCTACCGCGGCATGGTGGATGACGCGCAGGTGCTGTTGCGCAGCAGCGGCGCGGACATCTGGGCCGTGCAGCAGGAGACGCTGGGCCCGTATGCGGAGCCGTCGAACCTGCGCGACGATGCCTACCGCGCGATCCTCGGGATACCGGGCGTCGCGGAGGCGTCGAACGTCACTTACCTGACGATGCAGATCCGGCAGGGTGAGCGCGATGTGCGCGTTATGGCGGTGGGTTTCGAGCCGGGGCGTCCGGGCGAGCCGCCTTTTCTGGTGGCCGGCCGGCGTATCGCGCGCAGCCATTACGAGGTGGTGGCGGACGTGCGCACGGGTTTCCGGCTCGGCGAGCGGGTGCGCATCCGGCGCCACGAGTACGAGGTGGTGGGACTCACGCGGCGCATGGTGTCGTCGAGCGGCGATCCGATGGTATTCCTGCCGTTGAAGGATGCGCAGGAGGCGCAGTTCCTCAAGGACAACGACGCGATCGTCAACGAGCGCGCGCGCACGGCCTCGAACCCGGCGCTGAACCGTCCGGGTGTGCCGGGCCTGCTCGATGCGATCCTGGCGTCGCAGACGGCCAGCCGCAGCGTTAATGCGGTGCTGGTCCGGGTCGCGAGCGGCCACGAAGCGGAGCAGGTGGCCGAGAACATCCGTCGCTGGAAGCACCTGGAGGCGTACACGCGGGCGCAGATGGAGGAGATCCTCGTCGCCAAGCTGATCGAGACCTCGGCGCGGCAGATTGCGACTTTCCTGGTGATCCTCGCGATCGTGAGCGCCGCGATCGTGTCCTTCATCATCTACACGATGACGTTGGGCAAGCTCCGCGAGCTGGCGGTGCTGAAGCTGATCGGGACGCCCAATCGCACGATCGCGGCGATGATCCTGCAGCAGTCGCTGGGGCTCGGGCTGATCGGTTTCGTGATCGGCAAGACGGTCGCGACGCTGTGGGCGCCGTATTTCCCGAAGTACGTGTTGTTATTGCCGGGAGATGCGGTGCGCGGACTGGCCGCAACCATCGTCGTGTGTGCGATCGCGAGCCTGCTGGCGATCCGGGTCGCGCTGAAGGTCGATCCCGCGACGGCGATCGGGGGCTAGGATGAAACAGCCCCCATGCTCGCTACGCTCGCTGCCCCCCAAGGGGGCGTGTCAGTACCTTGAGACGGCTCGGCGGTACTGACATGGACGTCCCGGCGATCGAGGTCAGGGGGTTGAGCAAGCGCTACGGCGAGGGGGAGGCCGGGGTCGATGCGCTGAAGGGTGTGGACATGAGGATCGCCCCCGGCGAGGTGGTCGGTCTGATCGGGCCGAGCGGGTCGGGCAAGAGCACCCTGTTGAAGTGCCTCGGCGCGGTGATCGAGCCGACCGGGGGATACATGGCGCTGGGCGGGCGTACCGTCTTCGATGGCGGCTGGAAGATCCGCGACTTGCGCAGCCTGCGCCGCGACAACATCGGCTTCGTGTTCCAGGCACCGTACCTGATCCCCTTCCTCGATGTGACCGACAACGTCGCCCTGTTGCCAATGCTGGCAGGGAAATCGAACCGCGAGGCGCGTCGGCAGGCCGCCGAACTGCTCGAGGCGCTCGACGTCGGCCACCGTGCGAAGGCTGCGCCGTCGGAGCTCTCCGGCGGCGAGCAGCAGCGCGTGGCGATCGCGCGTGCGCTGGTGAACCGGCCGCCCGTGGTGCTCGCCGACGAGCCGACCGCGCCGCTCGACAGCGAACGCGCGCTGAACGTGATGCGCATCCTGAACCGGATGGCGGAGCAGTACCGCACGGCGATCATCGTCGTGACCCATGACGAGAAGATCATCCCGACTTTCCGGCGCCTGTACCGCATCCGCGACGGGCGAACCTTCGAAGAGGCCGGCGAGGGGCGCGCGACATAGGTGGGCCGGCAGCCGTGGCCGGCGATCATTCGCCGCGGCCACTGCGCCAGATCGATACGAGCACGGCCACTCCGCCCGCTACGGCGCCGAAGAAGCCCAGCAGCCCCAGCGTATCGAGCGCGGCGAAGCCCGGTTCGCGCACCACGGTCAGGACGATCGCCGAGCCGATGATCAGGGCCGCGGTGACGATGCCGATCGTCATGCGCGTGGCGGCGCGGTCGAGCTGCTCTCCGAGGCGCTTGAGCGAGACGATGTCGACCTGCACCTGGAGTTTGCCGCGCCGGGCCGAGCGCAGAAGCTGGCTGAGGTCGCGCGGAAGGCCGGTAACCAGATCCACGGCCTGCGCGAGCGTGCGCCAGCCGCGCTTGGCGACGGCTGCAGGCGCGAGATGGGCGAGCAGCACGCGCCGCAGGAAGGGGGCGGCTTCGGCGCCCATGTCGAAGTCCGGGTCGAGCTGGCGGCCCATGCCTTCCAGCGTGATGAAGGCCTTGATCAGCAAGGAGAGGTCCGACGGCAAAGCAATGCCGTGTTCGCGCAGGATCATCACGAGATCGGACAACATCGCACTGATGTCGAGCTGCTTGAGGGGTACGCCCTTGTACTGGTCGACGAAGGTGTCGATTTCGTGGCGCAGGTGTTCCGGCTCGGTTTCCGGGGCTTCGGCGTCCCGCCATTCGAGCAGCACGTCGGCGACGGCGGCCGCGTCGTTCGAGACGAGGCCGTTGAGCAGGACGGCGAGCTCATAGCGGCGCGATTCGGAAAGCCGGCCGACCATGCCGAAGTCGATGAAGGCGATGCGGTTGCCGTGCAGGTAGAAGACGTTGCCGGGGTGTGGGTCGGCGTGGAAGAAGCCGTCTTCCAGCATCATTTTCAGCACCGCTGACGCACCGCGGCGGGCGAGGAGCTTGCGTTCGAGTCCCGCCGCATCGACGGCGGCCAGGTCGCGCCCGGGGATGCCGTCGATGTAGTCCTGCACGTTCAGGCGTTCGCCGCACCACTGCCAGTGCACGCGCGGGATGACGATCTCCGGGCGGCCGATGAAGCTCGCGGCGACGCGTTCGGCGTAGCGGCACTCGGCGGCGAAATCGATTTCGCGGCGCAGCGACAGCGTGAATTCGCGCACGACCTCGCAGGGGCGGTAGCGGCGCAGGTCCGGCGCTTCGGCCTCGATGATCTCGGCGAGGCGGGCGAGCAGCCGCAGATCCGCCTCGATGGTCGGGCGGATGCCGGGCCGGCGCACTTTCAGGATCACCGGGCGGCCGTCATGCAGGCGGGCACGGTAGACCTGCGCGAGCGAGGCCGCAGCCAGTGGCTGGGTGTCGAGCTCGGCGAACGCTGTTTCGGGCGCTTCGCCGAGATCCTCGGTGAGCTGTTCGCGCACCTGTTCGAAGGGAACGGCCGGGGCCGAATCCTGCAGGCGGCCGAACTCGGTGATCCAGTCCGGCGGAAACAGGTCGACGCGCGTGGCGAGGATCTGGCCGAGCTTGATGAAGGTCGGCCCGAGCTCTTCCAAGGCCCGGCGCACGCGTGCAGGTGGTTCGAGGTGGGCGAGCTCTTCGGGTTCGTTCCAGTGCAGGGCCTTGCCGGCGCGCTCGAGCGTGTCGGCAAGGCCTATGCGGCGTACGAGATCGCCGAAACCGTAGCGGATGAGGACGGCGGCGATGTCGTGGGCGCGTGTCAGCTCACGCGCCGCACCGATCGCTTTCCACAGCATCAGGCCTGCGGATCGCGCGGTCCGCCCTTCCCGTTGTCCGATCCCGCCGGATGCAGGCGGTCGGCGATGCCCCTGAGCATCCCCGAGGCGAGTGCGGCGAGCAGGCCCGCCTCGTTGCGCAGGGTCTGGGCGCTGCTTTGCACCTGCTCGCGCGTGAGGTCTGCGACGGCACGCGCGAGGTCGGCGCCCGCGTTCGCCACACGGCCGCCGACTGCGGTGCCGCTGTTGCGCGCGTGTTCGGCGAGTTCGTGCAGCGTCGCGCGCGCAAGGCCGGTCGCGCCGCGTCCTGCGTCGGACAGCGTGCGCAGGAAGTTCGACTCCATGGCACCCAACTGGTCGAGCGTGCCGCGGATATCCTGGCGCGAGTACTCGCTGCCGCGCCCGACCGCTTCCTTTACGGCGAGCAGCGTGGCCTGGGCGGCGGTCGCAAGGGCCTCGTCCAGCCCGCGCACCGCTTCGCGGATGGCCTCGGTGCGTTCGCGATCGGGACGTTCGATGCCTTGCTGTGCCCCCTTGAGCACGGCGTCGGTGACCTGTTTGAGTGCGTCGGTGTCCAGCTTGCCGTGCGACAACGCCCCCAGCGTGATCGTCCGCACGCGTTCGGCGACCGAAGCCGGATCGCCATCGACTGCAGCTTCGACGTCGCGTTCAATGCTTTCGAAGTCCTGACTCATGAGCGTTCCCCTGTTCGTACGGCGTCCGGCGGGGCGCCGATGCTGTTGCCACACGTTTAAAGTATGGCCTCCGGAAAGAAGAATGGCGATGGAATTTTTGACGCTATCCAGCTTGCAACGGTCCGTTGCCGATCGTGTCCTGCGGCCTGCGTGGCTTACCATTGCGAACTCGACCGCTATGACTGTCTTTTGCCGCTCCCTACCATGTCCGATTCCGTTTCGTCTGTCTTCGCCGGCCTCGAACCTGCTCCCGTGTGGGCGCATTTCTCCACGCTGTGCGGCATCCCGCGCCAGTCCAAGGTAGAGGGAGCACTGCGCGACCTCCTCCGTGAACGGGCACTGGCGCGTGGGCTGAGGGTCTCGGTCGATGCGGCCGGAAACCTGCTGATCTGCAAACCCGCACGCCCGGGCTGCGAGGGGGCGCCGGGTGTCGTGCTGCAGGCGCATCTGGACATGGTGTGCCAGAAGACGGCCGGTTCGGCACACGATTTTTCGCGCGACGCCATCTGCGTGGAGCGGGACGGCGACTGGCTCGCTGCCACGGAGACGACGCTCGGCGCCGACAACGGCATCGGCGTGGCGCTGATCCTCGCGGTGCTGGAAGACGATTCGCTCGCGCACGGGCCGGTCGAGGCCTTGCTGACCGTCGACGAGGAAGCCGGCATGGGCGGCGCGCAAGGGCTCGCAGCCGACGCGCTGCAAGGGCGGCTGATGCTGAACCTCGACACCGAGGAATGGGGTGAGTTTTTCATCGGCTGCGCCGGCGGGCTGGATGTGAACGTGCGGCGCGAGGGATTGGCGGAGCCGCCTCCGACCGGGATGGAACAGTGGCAAATAGAGCTGCACGGCCTGCGGGGCGGGCATTCGGGCGTGGATATCCACGAGGAACGGGGCAACGCGATCAAGCTGCTGGTGCGCGTGCTGCGCGATCTGGAGCGGCGCTTCGCGCTGCGCATCGGCTCGCTCGAAGGGGGCTCGGCGCGCAATGCGCTTCCGCGCGACGCGCGGGCACGGGTGGCGCTGCGGTCCGGGTGCGGGGATGAATTGACGCTGGTGCTCGCGGATTGGCAGGCGCAGCTGCGCAATGAATTGAAGGGAGTGGACGAGGGCGTGAGCCTGGGGGGGGTGCCCGTGACGACGGTGGAGCCGGTGATGTCCGCGCCGGAGCAGGCGGTGTGGCTCGCGTCGCTGCACGCGGCGCCGCACGGGGTGCATCGCCGCAGCCTGAGCGTGCCGGGAGTCGTCGAGACGTCGAACAACCTCGGGATCGTCGCGCTGGGGCCGGAGGGCGGCTCGTGCAGCTTCATGGTGCGGTCGCTGCTCGACGGGGCGGCCCGTGCGCTCGGCGACGAGATCGTCAGCCTTTTCGGCCTGTCGGCAACGGCGGTCGAGGCATCGGGGCACTACCCGGGCTGGGCGCCGAAGGCCGACTCGCCGCTGCTGGCGCTGTGCCGCGACGTGTATCGGCGCGAGTACGGAGCGGAGTCGCGCGTGCAGGTCATCCATGCCGGCCTCGAATGCGGGCTCATCGCGGCGAAATATCCTGACATGCAGATCGTGTCGTTCGGGCCGACGATACGCGGTGCCCACGCGCCCGGCGAGCGCGTCGAGATCGCGTCGGTAGGGCGCGTGTGGCACCTGCTGGGCGCGATCCTCGCGGCGATCGCCGAGCGGCGCGGGGAGAAAGCATGAATCCCGAACACCTCGAAGCCCTCGTAACCACCGCGATGCCCTTCGGTAAGTACAAGGGGCGGCTGATCGCCGATCTGCCGGGGAACTACCTGAACTGGTTCGCCCGCGAAGGCTTTCCGCCGGGCCGGCTGGGCGAACTGCTCGCCCTGATGCACGAACTCGATCACAACGGCCTTTCCGGGCTGCTGACGCCGCTGCGGAAGTGATTTCGGCGTTGTCGAATTCGGAAGCAAGGACCGGAGTGTGTTCGGCGCCACGGGTGCATACAGTGTGGTTCACCGGATTCTGACGGGGCGATGAAGATGTCGAGGCGAATCGAGATACGTGCAGCAGCGACCGCGGCCGATCCGCGCTGGGCGGCGGTGCAGGGGCGCGATGCGACGGCTGACGGGGCGTTCTGCTACGCGGTGCGGACCACCGGCGTGTATTGCCGGCCATCGTGCGCGGCGCGCACGCCGCGGCCGGAGAACGTGGAGTTCTTCGCGACGGGCGAGGAGGCGGTCCGCGCCGGATATCGCGCGTGCCGGCGCTGCTCGCCGGACGGGCCTTCGCTCGCGCAGCAGTATGCGGAAGCGGTGGCCGCGCTGTGCCGGCAGATCGAGCAGGCGGAGACGCCGCCGACGCTGGAGGATCTGGCACATTCGGCGAACATGAGTCCCTTTCACCTGCACCGCGTCTTCAAGGCCGTCACGGGGACCACGCCGCGCGCGTATGCGAAGGCATGCCGGGCGGAGCGGATGCGCGCGAAGCTCGACGGCGGCGCGACGGTGACCGATGCGCTCTACGCGGCGGGATACGGGTCGAGCGGGCGCTTCTACGCTGATGCAGGGCGGACGCTGGGCATGACCGCCGGCAGCTATCGCGCGGGTGGCGAACGGCAACGGATCCGTTTTGCTGTCGGCCAGTGCTCGCTCGGCGCGATCCTCGTCGCGAGCACTGCGCTGGGCGTCTGTGCGATCCTCATCGGCGACGATCCCGACGCGCTCGTGCGCGACCTTCAGGACCGCTTCCCGCGAGCCGAACTGATTGGCGGCGACGCGGATTACGAGCGCGTCGTGGCGACCGTGGTCGGCTTCGTCGAGGTGCCGAAACTGGGCCTGGACCTTCCGCTGGACGTGCGCGGCACGGCTTTCCAGATGCGCGTGTGGCAGGCGTTGCAGGAAATTCCCGCGGGCGCGACCGCGAGCTATACGGAGATCGCACGGCGCATCGGCGCACCCGCGGCGGTGCGTGCGGTCGCCGGCGCCTGCGCGGCGAACCCGCTCGCGGTGGCGATTCCATGCCATCGCGTGGTGCGCAGCGACGGCGGCTTGTCCGGCTATCGCTGGGGCGTCGAACGCAAGCGCCTGCTGCTCGCGCGCGAAGCGGCACAATGAGGCGACAGGCGGCCGTCTCGATCGCCCTGCCGGCCGGATTCCGCGCGGGCGACATCCTCGCGTTCCATCGGCGCGACACGCAGGAGCTGGCGGAACGCGTCACCGCGGATTCGCTCCACAAGGGCCTGTTGTGGGACGGGATTCCGGCCTGTCTGAACGTGCGCTTCGCGGCAGGGGTGGCGAGCGCGGAACTCGCGCTCGACGCTGAGCCGGCGCGGGACATCGAGCCGCGCTTCGGGACGATGGTGCGGCGCATGCTGGGGCTGGAGCAGGCGGTCGAGGCATTCGAGGAGCGCTTCCGCGACGATCCGGGCATCGGCCCGCTGATCGCGGCACAGAAGGGCCTGCGCGTGCCGGTCACGGCCATGCCTTTCGAGGCGCTGAGCTGGGCGGTGACGGGGCAGCAGATCAGCGTCGCGGCCGCCGTGTCGCTGCGGCGACGCTTGATCGCTGCCGCCGCTATCCGCCACACGTCCGGGCTGCTGTGCTATCCCGATGCGGCACGGCTCGCACACTTCACCGAGGACGTTCTCCGCGCTTCCGGCTTCTCGACCGCGAAGGCGCGCACGCTGCTGGTGCTGGCGCGGCAGGTGGCCGCCGGGGAGCTGCCGCTCGACGCCTGGGCCGAAACGGCATCCGTCGACGAGATGCGTTCCAGCCTGCTCGCGGTGAGCGGTGTCGGGCCGTGGACCGTCGATTACGTGCTGCTGCGGGGTTTCGGCTGGCTCGACGGTTCGCTGCACGGCGACGTCGCGGTGCGTCGGGGGATGCAGGTGCTGCTAGGAACGGAGGGCAGGGTGGGCGAAGCCGAGGCAAAGGAATGGCTCGCCCGCTATGCACCGTGGCGTGCGCTGGTGGCGGCACACCTCTGGGCCGCAGGGACGGCGGTGGCGTATTGAGCGGCGGGCGTTCACGGACTTGTCCGCAAGGACGCAAGCCGGCGGGCCCCGGTCCCCGTGCGCACATCGCGGGACGCGCGGCCACGCGCCGTGTTCGCGGAAGGCGCCTTTCCCATGCAAGCTCGATTAGGATGGTATGGCCCTGTACCTGGATATGGAGAAATTCTTGATTCGCGAGCACTTGGGTGAAGGAGCGCACGGCCGATGACGGAACCGGCATTCATCGACATCGATGGTGGGCAGGTGCGCCTGCGGGGCGACTGGACGATTGCGAACTATGCGGCGCTTGCACCCGACGTCGCGCGTCAGCGGTCCCGGATCGCCGATGCCGCGGATGTGGACCTCGGCGCCGTCGGCGCACTCGACACCGCCGGCGTCAGCCTGCTGCACGACTTGCTGGGCAAGGACCGCCTTGCGGCGCTGGCCTCGGACGCGAGTCCGCTGCCGCCCGAACGCCGCGCGCTGCTGCAGGCCGTGACCGGCGTGATCGACGCCGCAGCACCCGCGCCGCGCGCTGCGGGTTATGCCTTCGGCGACATCATGGAACACGCGGGCATCGGCATGCTCGCGTTCTGGCGTCACGTGATCGACATCGCCGGCTTTATCGGCATCACGCTGGAGACCTCGTTCCATGTGATGCTGCGGCCGCGGCGCTGGCGCATCACCTCGCTTGTCGCGAACCTCGAACGCTCGGGCCTCGATGCCGTGCCCATCGTCGCGCTGCTGACCTTCCTCGTCGGCGCGGTGGTCGCCTTCCTCGGTGCCACGGTGCTGGCCGGCTTCGGCGCCAGCATCTTCACGGTCGACCTCGTCGCGTTCTCCTTCCTGCGCGAGTTCGGGCCGATGCTCACCGCGATCATCGTCGCCGGTCGTACGGCGAGCGCCTTCACCGCCCAGATCGGTTCGATGCGCGCGAACGAGGAGATCGACGCGATCCGTGTGGGTGGATTGAATCCCGTCGAGCTGCTCGTCGTGCCGCGCGTGGCCGCGCTGCTGCTGGCCCTGCCGATGCTGAGCTTCGTCGCGATGATCTCGGGCATCGTCGGCGGCATGCTGGTGTGCGCGCTGACGCTCGAGATCTCTCCGACGATGTTCCTCTCGGTGCTGGAAAGCCACGTCGGCCTGCGGCATTTCATCGTCGGCATCTCCAAGGCACCGATCTTCGCCTTCCTGATCGCCGTCATCGGCTGCCTGGAAGGCTTCAGGGTGGAGGGCAGTGCGCAATCCGTCGGCGAGCACACGACCTCGTCCGTCGTGCAGTCCATCTTCATCGTGATCGTCGTCGATGCGGTAGCGGCGCTGTTCTGCATGGAGATGGGCTGGTGACGAACGTCATCGAAGTGCGCGGCGTGCGCAACCAGTTCGGCCGGCAGGTGGTGCACGAGGGCCTCGATCTCGACGTGCGCCGCGGCGAGATCCTGAGCGTGGTGGGCGGTTCGGGTACCGGCAAGTCCGTCCTGCTGCGCACCATCGTCGGCCTCAACCGGCCCGCGGCGGGCAGCGTCAGCGTGTTCGGCGAGGATCTGCTCGGCCTGCCCGCGGCGCGGCGGGCCGCCATCGAGCGGCGCTTCGGCGTGCTGTTCCAGAAGGGCGCGCTGTTCTCGTCGCTGACCGTCGCCGAGAATGTCGCGCTGCCGCTCATCGAGCACGTCGGGCTCAAAGCCGCAGAAGCAGCACGGCTCGCCGCGCTGAAGATCGCGCTCGCCGGGCTGCCGGCCAACGCCGGCGAAAAGTATCCGTCAGACCTCTCCGGCGGGATGATCAAGCGCGCGGCCCTGGCACGCGCGCTTGCGCTCGACCCCGACATCCTGTTCCTCGACGAACCGACCGCAGGGCTCGATCCGATTGGCGCCGCCGCGTTCGACGAGCTGATCCTGACCCTGCGCGACGCACTCGGCCTCACCGTCTTCATGGTCACGCACGATCTCGATACGATCTACACCATCACCGACCGGGTGGCCGTGCTCGCGCAGAAGCGCGTGCTCGTGAATGACCGGCTCAATGTCGTCGCCGACTTCGACGACGCGTGGATCCGCGAATACTTCCACGGTCCGCGCGGACGCGCGGCTGCGCAGGCCGTCCCGCCTGCGCAGCGGGTGCCGCATAATCTTTCCCACGGGGGACAAGCCTGAATGGAAACACGTGCCCATCACGTGCTGATCGGATTCTTCACCCTGCTGGTGGTCGGGGCAGCGCTGATGTTCGCGCTGTGGCTCGGCAAGACCGACAGCGACAAGCAGTTCCGCACCTACGACGTCGTCTTCCAGGAGGCGGTCACCGGCCTCTCCAAGGGCAGCACGGTCGAGTTCAACGGCATCAAGATCGGCGACGTGTCGAGCCTGCGGCTCGATCCGCAGGACCCGCGTCGCGTGTTCGCACGGGTGCGCGTCGATGGCGAGGCGCCGGTGCGCAGCGACACACGGGCGCGCCTCGTCCCTGCCGGGATCACCGGCATCTCGATCATCCGCCTGAGCAGCGGCGACGATCCGGCGAGCAAGCCGCTCGAAGGCGAAGCCGGACAGGTGCCGGTGATCGTCGCGACGCCGTCGCCGCTCAGCAAGCTGCTGGCCGACGGCGAGGACGCCATGCTCAATGCGAACCAGGTGCTGCTGCAGGCGCGCGAGCTCTTTTCCGCGGAAAACGTCGATAGCGTCGGCCGCATGCTGCACAACCTGGAGCAGGCTACCGGCGCGATCGCCTCCCAGCGCGAGGATCTCGCCCGCGCGCTGAAGGAACTGGCCGGTGCGAGCGAGCAGGCCAACGCGACGCTGGCCGAAGCCGCGAAGCTGGCGAAGGCGACCAACCGGCTCGTCGACGAGCGCGGCGTGCAGACCTTGCAGAGCGCCGAGAACGCCATGGCCGCCTTCGAACGCGCGATGGCGAAAGTCGACACGCTGCTCGTCGAAAACCGCGCGCAGCTCGCCACCGGGGTTCGCGGCGCGGCCGAAATCGGGCCGGCGCTCGCCGAACTGCAGGACACGCTCGTGTCGGTACGAACGATCGCCCGGCAGCTCGAAACCCGGCCCACGGACTACCTGCTGGGCAATGAATCGATGAAGGAGTTCAAGCCATGACCATCGTCTGCCGGAGAGCCAGGCGCGACGGGGCCGTGTCGCGCTGCGCGGTCGTGCTGGCCGCGACGCTGCTCCTTGCCGCGTGTTCCGTGCTGCCCAAGGCGGAGCCGGTCGACACCTACCTCCTCCCCGGAGCGCCCGATCGCAAGACAGACACCGGCACGCCGCTTCCCGTATCGCTGCGCGTGGCCAAACCGGCCAGCGGCGTCCACCTCGCCGGGCAGCGCATCGTGGTCATGCCAAAGAACAACCAAGTGAGCGTGTATCACGGCGCAAGCTGGAGCGAGCCCGCGCCGGTGCTGGTGCGCGACCGCCTGATCGACGCCCTGCGGGCCGACGGCCGGATCGCGGCGCTGAGCAGCGACGAGGCCCGGCTGCAGGCGGACTATGAAATCGTCAGCGACCTGCGTGCCTTCCAGAGCGAATACCGCGGAGACGTTCCGCAGGCTGTCGTGCGGCTCGACGTCCGCCTGGTCGAGCGCGAAGGGCGGCGCATCCTCGCCAGCCGCACCTTCGAGTCCGAAGCGCGTGCAGCGGGTGCCGATGTTCCGGCCGTGGTGAATGCCTTCGGCGCGGCTTCGACGCGCCTCGCCTCCGAGCTTGCAGCGTGGACGGTGGAGGAGATACGGCGGGTTCCGCCGCGGCAATGATGCCGCCCGCAGGTTGGGTGGCCGTGCCGGGCGGCAGGGAAGGGCAGGGCCCTACTTGCGGTGTGACTCCTGCCACTTGTCGAGCGAAACCAGCACCCTGTCCAACAGCGTGTGAAGGTGGTTCCAGTCCTCGCTGCTTAGATCCGCGAACATCTCGCGTTCGAGCCCCCGGCCGATCAGTTCGCCCTCGCGCCAGACCCGCATGCCGACGTCGGTCAGCGCGAGGTGCTGCTGACGGTTGTCGTTGACGTTGGGGCTGCGCGTGATGAGGCCGCGTTCCTCGAGAAATGCGATGTTCTTCGACAGCAGCGTCTTGTCGAGGACCAGCATGTTGCCGAGATCCTTCGCCGTGATGCCGGGGTGGTCGTGAAGGAGGCGCAGCACGCGCAGCTCGCGAACACCGAGGCCGAAGGCCTTCTTGTAATACGTGTTGCCCGCCTTGATCGAGATGGTCTTGATCAGGTCGAGCTTGTAGGTGAGGTAGGGCGCGTTGGTGTCGTTCATCACAATGCGTTGCCGGCACAATGTCGCCCGGAAAACTCCGTTGGCGTGAAAAAGGACAACTCCATTATGACGGAGTTGCCCCGGCCGGAATAGCGCGAGCTGATGTTTCCCGATCTCAGCGCAGGAAGGATTCCGCAAGTGCGACCCAATATGCCGCGCCGACCGGCAGGTTGCGGTCGTCGAAGTCGTACTGCGGTGAGCCGGTGGGGATCGTCCGCCGCGGCGGACGCGGCTCAGGCCGCTTCGAAGTGCTCCAGCATCAGCTGCAGACTCGTAATGCCGTTGTATTCGTTCGGCGCCAGGCGGAATGCCGCCCGGATCTGCTGTGGCGCGCCCTCGGCAAAGTTGAAGCGGATGCCGTCGAAGCGCACATTGTTCTTCGACAGCTGCAGCTTCAGGTGCTTGTCCTTGAGCAGGCGCTGGTTGTCGACGCGGAACACGTCGTCGAACAGCGGCGCCGGGAAGCCCTGGCCCCAGATGTCCTGCTCGATCAACCGCGCGGCCTCCAGGCTCATGTAGGCGGTCTCGAGCGGTCCGTCGGTGTCGAGCGTGCGGGTCAGGTCCGCGGGTTCCACGAGGGATCGGACCGTTTCCTCGAACACGCGCTGGAAGCGGTCGTAGTCCGTCTCGCGGATCGTCAGGCCTGCCGCCATCGAATGCCCGCCGAAGCGCAGAATCAGATCGGGATATTGCTTGCTCACCAGATCGAGGGCGTCGCGCAGATGCAGGTTCTGGATCGAGCGCCCGGAGCCCTTCAGCTGCCCCTCGTCGCCGCGTGCGAAGGCGATCACCGGGCGGTGCAGCCTCTCCTTGATCCGGCCGGCGACGATCCCGATCACGCCCTGGTGCCAGTCCGGTTCGAACAGGCTGATGCTGGCGCAATTGCCGGGATCGAAATCCGCCAGGCGCGCGAGCGCCCCTTCCTGCATGTCCTGCTCGATGCCGCGTCGTTCGCGGTTCAGCCGGTCGAGTTCCTGTGCGATGTTGAGCGCCCGGCCCATGTCGTCGGTGATCAGGCATTCGATGCCGAGGCTCATGTCCGACAGGCGGCCGGCGGCGTTCAGGCGCGGGCCGAGCCCGAATCCCATGTCGAAGGTGCTCGCGCGCAAAGCCTCGCGGCCGGCGACGGAGAACAGCGCGCGAATGCCGGGCTGCATGCGGTCGGCGCGCATCCGCGCGAGGCCTTGCGACACGAGAATGCGGTTGTTGTGATCGAGCTTCACCACGTCGGCGACCGTGCCGAGGGCCACGAGATCCAGCAGTTCGCCGAGGTTCGGCTCCTGGCGTCCGGCAAACGCGCCGCGTTCGCGCAGTTCTGCGCGCAGGGCGAGCATGGTGTAGAACATCACGCCGACGCCGGCGAGCGATTTGCTCGGGAAGTCGCAACCGGGCTGGTTCGGGTTCACGATCACGTCGGCATCGGGGAGCGTGTCGCCCGGCAGGTGGTGATCGGTGATCACCGTCGCCATGCCGTAGCTGCGCGCCGCGGCAACGCCCTCCACGCTGGCGATGCCGTTGTCGACGGTGATCAGGACGTCGGGCTCCATGCGCGCGGCCAACTCGACGATGGCGGGCGTCAGGCCGTAGCCGTACTCGAAGCGGTTCGGCACCAAGTAGCCGACATCCGCGCCGAAGGCACGCAGCGCCCGCACGCCGACCGCGCAGGCCGTTGCGCCGTCGCAGTCGTAGTCGGCGACGATCACCATGCGCGCGTCGGCCTCGATCGCATCGGCCAGGAGCGCGGCGGCATCCTGCGCGCCCTTCAGCGCTGCGGGCGGAATCAGGGCCTTGAGCGAGTAGTCGAGTTCCTCGCGGCGTGAAATGCCGCGCGCAGCATAGATGCGGGCGAGCAGCGGATGGGTGCCGGCGTCGATCAGGCGCTGCATGGAGCGGGGTGGAATCGCCCGCGGTTGGATTCGGGTCATCGTGTGCCTGAGTGGTGTTGGGGGCTGGCGTCGGCAGGCGCGATCGACTTCAGCAACGTGTCCAGCGGCAGGGGCTTGCGCCAGAACTTCCATGCATCAGCGGCGCGCACCTCGAGTTCGAGCGTCCCGCGGTCGCCCGGCGCCGAGATCTTCAGCCCTCGCAGGCGCTTGCTGCGCAGGGCCGCCGCGAGCGGCGCGAACCAGGTGTGTTCGAGCTTCGCGAGCCGGGTTCTCCAGCTGTCGATGTCGAGATGGAGCGCAGGCAACAGCAGATCGTCGAGCACGACCAGCGAGTCACTTTCGAGGGCCTTGGCGCAATCGGGCGCGACGACGGTGCAGCCTGCTGCGAGGGCGAAGCCGCGCATCAACGGATCATCCGCCTGGATGGCGCGTGCGGCCGACTGCGGCGCGGGCCGCGACTCGCCGGCACCCCAGAACCAGAGGCTGTTCGCCGGTCGGTGACCGGCGGCCTCGCGCGCCTGATTGACTGGATGGTTGTGCAGCACGACCTGCAGTTCGTTCATCGTGCGCTGCCACAGGCGGGCGTCCTCGCCTTCCGGCAGGAAATCGCGCACCGGGCGGCCCACCGCGTCGTGCAGCGGAAAGAAGCGTGCGCGGGCCGGGGTCGCGAGGCGCAGATACCAGCGGTTCGGCGTGGCAGCCGCGAAGGTGCCGAGGTCGCCGAAGGTGTCGTTCAGGGACGCGATCAGCGCCGCAACATCCTCGGGTTGGAGTTCGTCGGCTGGAAATTCGCTGAGCAGCAGGTGCTCGCGCGCGAACGAGAGGCAGACCGGGTCCGCGCACAGCCACTCCGTGCCGACGGCAGGGGCAGGCAGGGCGGGTTCTCCCAGCCTGCGCAGTGCTGCGAGCGGAAGGGTTCCTGCATCGTCGGGGTAGCCCATCAGTCGCGCGAGCTGCGCGTCGAGCGGTTCGAAGGGCGCGAAGCTGCGCTTTCCCTGGCCGAGCAGCCACGCAAGCGAAGTCAGTTCGAGGCCCGAGGCGGGGCCGAGGGCGGAAACCGCCGGCCAGATCAGGCCGGGGACGACAAGATGAATCTGCATGGGGCGCCGGGTGAAATTCCGCGGCGGAGTCTAGCATACCGGCCCGCCCGCCCCGAACGTGGAACGCCGGGTACGGACGGAAACGGGGCACGTGGCCCCTTACGCCTTTTTCGCCCAGGCGATGCAGTAGCCGTTCGGCGAGATCTCGGTGTCGTTGGGGAAGACCTTACAGCCGCCCGGGGCGGTCGGCGACGCACCCGGAACGAACAGGTTGCAGTCGGTGCATTTCTTGTCGCCTTCGGGGGTGTCCTTGTATTTCATCGACGTGCGGATACCGTCGTTTTTCGCAGCCAAGGCAACGATCGGAATCAATGCGAGGGTCATGCCACCCATTTTCAGCATGTTGCGGCGAGACTGATTCATCGGACTCTCCTGTTTTCTGGCCCACGTCGGGCGACAGGTATTATCGCTATGAAATACAGATATCCCAATTGAATTTATTGGTGACCCCGGCGGTTGTGTGCGGTGCTTCGCTATTGGCCGGGTGAGCAGCCCCGAAAATGATCCGGGCGCCGCGGAACCATCACTGATGGCCCCGGGGCGCCCGTAAATGGGACTAAGCGCAGATGCCCTTGCGGCACCCGGTCCGGCTTATTTCCCGCGCACCAGCACCAGCGAAGTGGTGGCGAGGCGAACCAGATCCTCGGCCACGTTGCCGACGAACAAGCGCGCGAAACCGCGGCGCCCATGCGTTCCGGCAACGATCACGTCCGCCTGCCAGGCGTTCGCGCCTTCGACGATCCATTCGGCGACGCGCTTGTGCGCGAGTTCGATCTTGTCGTCGCTTTCGAGCAGCGCCGAGTCGGCCTGCACACCCGCGTCGGCGGCCTTCTTCACTGCGGCTTCGAGCAGGGCGTTGCCAGCCTTGCGCATGGCTTCCTCGACCTGCGCGACATCGAGCAGCGCCTCCAGTCCGACCGTGCTGCGCACGGGCGCCTCGTCGGCGACGTGCACGATGCGCAGGGCTGCACCGAGAGCCTTGGCGAGCGTGATAGCCTCGTCCAGGGCGGCGTTGGAGGTCGCGCTGTCATCGACCGCGACCAGAATCCTCTTGTACATGTGATGCTCCGATGAATACGGGATGGTTGGTTTTCGCGCAGGGCCGGCGCCGTCCTGAACGGGGCGCCGGCCGCAGCCCGCCGCCGTTAGGGCGTCGGCACCAGCAGGGTGAAGGGCGGCACGTACGCCTGCAGGGTCACCAGCAGACCGACGAGGATGGCCAGCGCGATCGAGTGGAAGAACACGTAGCGCAGGATGTCGCCTTCATGTCCGAACCAGCGGGTGGCGGTACTCGCGACGACGATCGACTGGGCATCGATCATCTTGCCCATGACGCCGCCGGAGCTGTTCGCCGACGCCATTAGGATCGGGTTAAGCCCGAGTTGTTCCGCCGTGACCTTCTGCAGGCCGCCGAACAGCACGTTCGCTGCGGTGTCCGAACCCGTCAGCGCGACGCCCAGCCAGCCGAGCAGGGTGCCGAACAGCGGGTACAGGGCGCCGGTGTTCGCGAAGGCGAGGCCCAGCGTCGCGTCGAGGCCGGAATAGCGGGTCAGGTAGCCGAGACCCAGCATGATCACGATGGTCAGCAGGGACATCTTGACCAGCTTGATCGTGCGCCAGTAGACACCGAAGAGTTGCCCCAGGCTGAACTTCATCAGCAGACCGGAGACGATCGCGGCGAGGAAGATGCCGCTGCCGGTGGCGGACAGCCAGTTGAACGTGTACACCGCCGCTTCCTTGTGCGGGGAGGCCACGACCGGCGGAACCTTCTCGATCAGGTTGTGCAGGCCGGTGAAGGGGATCTTGAAGACCGAGATCGTATCCAGCCACTTCTTGAAGTCCGGGATGCCCCAGATGAACACGAAAACGGTGAGAACGATCCACGGTACCCAGGCCGCGATGATGGCGCGGCGGTCGGGGCGTACGTTCGATGCGGGTTTGACCGGCTCCTGCGCGACCTGGCTCGCCGAGTCGTCCTTGCGGCCTTGCAGGGCGGTGGAGGTCCACACCTTCTTCGGTTTCCATACCTTCAGGAAGAGGACCAGGGTCACCATCGAGACGATCGCAGCGACGACGTCCACCAGCCACGGGCCGTGGAAGTTCGATACAAGGAACTGCGGGACAGCGAACGACACGCCTGTCACGAGGATCGCGGGCCAGATCTGGATCATGCCGCGGAAGCCGGCAAACGCCCAGATCAGCCAGAACGGCACCAGCAGCGAGAAGAACGGCAGCTGACGGCCGATCATCGACGAAAGCTGGTGGAGGTCGAGGCCTGTGACGGCAGCCAGCGCGATCACCGGCGTGCCGAGCGCGCCGTAGGCCACCGGAGCGGTGTTCGCGATCAGGGCAAGGCCCGAAGCGGCCAGCGGGGAGAAGCCCAGGCCGATCAGGATCGCGCCGGTCACGGCGACAGGGGTGCCGAAGCCGGCCGCGCCTTCGAAGAACGCGCCGAAGCTGAAGGCGATCAGCAGCAGCTGCAGGCGGCGGTCATCGGTGATGCCGGTGAGGCTTTGCTGCAGCACCTTGAACGAACCGTTCTCGGTCGTGAGCTGATGCAGGAAGATGATGTTGAGCACGATCCAGCCGATCGGCAGCAGGCCGAACATGGCGCCGTAGAGCGTGGCATTGCCTGCCATCGCGGCCGGCATGCCGAACACGAAGATCGCGATCAGTAGTGCGCTGCCCAGGCCCAGTGCGGCGGCGACGTGGGCCTTCATGTGCAGGAAACCGAGGCCGACGAGCATCACGACGACCGGAATCGCCGCGACTGCGCTGGATAGCCAGATGTTGTTGAATGGATCGTAAAGCTGTTGCCAGACCACGTTCGTGTGCCCCCGTCGTATTTGTTTGAAGGACCGTGAACAGAATTCCCGGTGCGGCGCGAACGATACGTAGAAGTTGTCAGACAAGCTACGCGGGTATTCCCTGTTCGGGGAAACCCGCATGGCGTGTGCATTGACGCTGGAAGGATCCGGGCAGGCGACGCCGGGCGCGGGATGCGCAAACTCCCAATTCCGCGACGCACAGGGCACAATGCCGGGTTTCCCGACAAATACCGGCGGCTTCCGGCCGAAGCAATGCGATACGAATTACTGGTTGGACTGCGTTACACCCGGTCGCGAAAACGTGCCCAGGGTCGCAATCGCTTCATTTCCTTCATCTCCCTGGTGTCGATGCTGGGCACGGGCCTGGGCATCGCGGCGCTGATCGTCGTGCTCTCAGTGATGAACGGTTTCCAGGAAGAGTTGCGCACGCGCATTCTGGGGGTCGCCTCGCATATCCAGATTTCCGGTCCCGGCGGCGAACTCGAGTCGTGGCAGCAAGTGGCCGACGAGGCGGGGCGGCATCCGGATGTGCGGGCGGCGGCGCCGTATGTCCAGGAGCAAGCCATGCTGTCCTACGAGCAGGCGGTGCGCGGCACGCTCGTGCGCGGCGTGCTCCCGGACGCCGAGGAGAAGGTGGCGGACTTTGCGCGCTACATGCGCGCGGGCCGTTTCGACGCGCTGCAGCCCGGACGCTTCGGCATCGTACTGGGGCGCGACCTGGCTTTCGCTCTGCGCGTGCAGGTCGGCGACAAGGTGACCCTCATCGCGCCGCAGGGGCTCGTGACGCCGGCCGCAGTGCTGCCGCGGGTCAAGCAGTTCGAGGTGGTCGGCATCTTCGAGGCCGGCATGTACGAATACGATTCGGGACTGGCGCTCGTGCACATGCAGGACGCGCAGGTGCTGTACCGGCTGGACGAGCGAGTGAGCGGCGTGCGTCTCAAGCTCGACGACCTCTTCGCCGCGCCGCGCGTAGCCCGGGAACTGGTCGGATCGATGGAATCCGACCTTGCCGTCAGCGACTGGACGCGCAGCCACGCGAATTTCTTCCGGGCAGTGGCGCTGGAGAAGACGATGATGACGATCATCCTCTTCCTGATCGTCGCGGTCGCGGCCTTCAACATCGTCTCGACGCTGGTGATGGCGGTGCAGGAAAAGTACGCGGACATCGCGATCCTGCGCACGCTGGGCGCAAGCCCCGGTTCCATCATGGCGATCTTCGTGCTGCAGGGAGCGATCATCGGACTCGTAGGCCTTGCGGGCGGCGTGATCGGCGGCCTGCTGCTGGCCAACAACCTCGACGTGATCATCCCCGCGCTCGAGACGCTGACCGGCGCGACGCTGTGGAACAAGGAGGTTTACTACATCAGCGAGCTGCCGTCGAAAGTGCTGCCGTCGGACGTCGTCACCATCGTGTCGGTGTCCTTCGTCCTGACCCTGGTTGCGACCCTGTATCCGAGCTGGCGCGCGAGCCGCGTGAATCCAGCCGAGGCGCTGCGCTATGAGTGAGCCGATGAACGATACCGTACTGGCCTGCCGCGGCCTGTCCAAGAGCTTCCGCGAGGGTGCCGATGCCGTGCGCGTGCTGCACGAGGTGACACTCGAGGTGAAGCGCGGCGAGCGGCTGTCCATCGTGGGGGCGTCCGGTTCGGGCAAGAGCACCCTGCTGCATCTGCTGGGCGGGCTGGACGTGCCGGGCGCGGGCTCGGTGGAGCTGATGGGACGCGAGTTCTCGCGCATGTCGGATGCCGAGCGGGGCGAGGCACGCAATGAACGGCTGGGCTTCGTGTACCAGTTCCATCATCTGCTGCCCGAGTTCTCGGCCCTGGAGAATGTCGCGATGCCCCTCTACATCCGGCGTCTCGACCGGACCGAAGCAGACGCGCGCGCCGAAGCCATGCTCAAGGAGGTCGGGCTCGGCCATCGGCTCGACCACACGCCGGGCGAACTCTCCGGGGGCGAGCGCCAGCGCGCCGCAATCGCGCGTGCGCTGGTGACGCAACCGGCCTGCGTGCTGGCCGACGAGCCGACCGGCAACCTCGACCGCAAAACCGCCGAGGTGATCTTCGACCTGATGCTGAGTCTCAACGAGCGGCACGCGACCAGCTTCGTCATCGTCACGCACGATGAGGGCCTGGCGCGTCGCACGCAGCGCACCCTGCGTCTCGAGGACGGGCGGCTGATCTGAAACGGCGCGCTGCGCTCCCGAACCGCGTGCTCAGGATCCGCAGGTGCGCCGCGCGCGGCGGCCATGCCAGGCACGGATCAGCCATAGCCGCCAGGCTGCCTTGACGCCGACGTAACCCGCCAGCGAGAAGATCGCTGCGAGCAGGATCAAGCCCAGGGCAAGCGGCTTGCCCAGCCCGGCCATCCACCCGACCAGTTCGCCGAGCCAGTCCGCGAAATGCAGGTCGCCCAAGTCCGGCGGCTTCACGAAACCGTTGGTGCTCATGCCCATCACGCGGCTGCCTAGGCCGTATGCGAGCACGTAGAGCGGGACGATGGTGAGCGGGTTCGAATACAGCGTGGTTACCACTGCGAGCGGCAGATTGACGCGAAACAGCACGCATCCGGCCGCAGCGGCGAGTGCCTGGAAGGGGCCGGGAATCAGTCCGCAGAAGAGACCCAGCGCGATCGCACCAGCCGCCGAGTGGCGGTTCAAGTGCCACAGGCGCGGGTGGAGCAGGGAGTTGGCGAACGGGCGCAACCAACGGTTGCTGTGCACCGATTCGTGATTCGGCAGGAAACGCTTGATCGTCTTGCGCATTCTGGCTGTGGGGTCGAAGTCCTGTTCATTGTTGCGCGTCGCAGCGGTCCGCGCCGCCTTCCGCGCTTGTCCGCAACTCGCTCCGCGGGCATGATCTCGGCTTATGCAAATTGCAATATTCGTGTTTGCGGCGGGCGTCTGGGGCGCGCAATACCAGACGCAGCTGCCCTCGCATGCATGGCTCGCCGTTCTTTCGAGCGGTTTGACCGTCGGCGGGGCCGTCGCGTTTCAATGGTACAAGTCGGGCGTGGTGCGCGCGACCCTGTTTCGTGCACTGGTCCTCGCGCTCGCGCTGGGCGCCGGGTTTGCGTGGTCGAGCTGGCGGGCCGCGTGGCGGCTCGCCGACGAGCTGCCGAGGGCGCTCGAAGCGCGGGACGTCGAGCTGACCGGCATCGTCGCGGAGCTGCCCGAGCCCGGCGGGCAGGGGGTGCGCTTCGTATTCCAGGTCGAGAACGCCTCCGCCGCGGTGCCGCAACGCGTGCTCCTGTCGTGGTACGCGGCCGAGCGGGGAGGAGGCACTCCCGCCGTGCCCTCGCTGCGGCCTGGCGAGCGCTGGCAGTTTACGGTCCGGCTCAAGCGGCCGCACGGCCTCGCAAATCCGGAACTTTTCGATTACGAGGCGGCACTGCTCGAGCGCGGCATTCGCGCCACCGGCAGCGTGCGTCCGTCTCCGCCGCCAATCCGGGTCGACGAGTTCGTCGTGCGCCCGGCAACGCTCGTGCATCGCCTGCGTGACACGATCCGTGCGCGCTTCCTGGCTGCGCTGCCGGGCGCCGAGTACGCCGGGGTGCTCGTCGCGCTGGCGGTGGGCGACCAGCGTGCCATTCCCGACGGGCAGTGGACGGTGTTCCGCAACACCGGTATCAGCCATCTCATCAGCATCTCCGGACTGCACGTGTCGATGGTGGGACTGCTCGTGGGCTGGCTGGCCGGCAAGGCATGGCGCCGGTCGCAGCGGCGGCTGTTGCGGGTGCCGGCGATGAAGGTCGCCGCGGCCACCGGGCTCGCCGCGGCAGCGGTCTACGCGGTGCTCGCCGGCATGGGCATCCCGACGCAGCGTTCACTGATCATGATCGCCGTAGTCGCGCTGGCGCTCCTCGGCGGGCGGTCGCCGTCCGGCGGCGTCGTGCTCGCGCTCGCCTTGCTGTGCGTGCTGCTGTTCGACCCGTGGGCGGTGCTGGCCGCGGGGTTCTGGTTGTCCTTCGGTGCGGTCGCGATCCTCATGTTCCTGCTCGGCGGGCGCGTCGCCGCGGCGAAAGGGTGGCGCGCGGCGGTGGCGAGCCAGCTCGGCATCACCCTCGCGATGATCCCGGGGTTGGTCGTCCTGTTCAACGGCTTCTCGCTGGTCTCGCCGCTCGCCAACGCGCTGGCGATTCCGCTCGTGAGCTTCGTGATCACACCGTTGACGCTGCTGGCCATCGTCCTGCCCTTCAAGGGGCTGCTGGAGCTGGCGCATGGGCTCTTCGGCGTGCTCATGGTGTTCCTCGAATGGCTGTCGGCCCTGCCGTTCGCGATGTGGTCACAGGCTGCGCCGCCGGGCGTGCTGGCGGCCGCGGCGCTTGCCGGCGTCGCCTGGCTGATGCTCCCGCGCGGCACGCCGGCGCGCGCGGCGGGGGCGTTGGCGATGCTGCCGATGCTCGCGTGGGTGCCCGAGCGGCCCGTGTACGGCGCGTTCCGCATGGTCGTGCTGGATGTCGGGCAGGGTACCGCCGTGCACGTCCGTACTGCCCGCCACGAGCTCGTTTACGACACCGGACCGGCCTACCGCCAGGGCGGCGATGCCGGGATGCGAGTGCTCGTCCCATATCTGGGCGCTGCCGGTGTCCGGCGGGTCGACCGGCTCGTCGTCTCGCACGACGATCTCGACCATGCGGGCGGCATGGTGTCGGTGCTCGCCGGCGTCGAGGTGGGCGAGGTCATGGCGAACTTCGCGGTTCCCGCGGACGCGCGGCCGCCGCGGGCAACGCGCCCGTGCCTCGCGGGCGACGGCTGGTCCTGGGACGGGGTGGAATTCCGCATCCTGCATCCGGACGAAAGGGAACTCGGCAATACGTCGGACAACGATGCGTCCTGTGTGCTGCGGGTCGCTTCGCGCGGCGGCTCCGTGCTGCTTGCGGGCGACATCGAACGCAACGCCGAGCGGCGCCTGGTCGCGCAGGCGGGCGAGTCCCTGGCGAGCACGGTCGTCGTCGTGCCGCACCACGGGAGCCGCTCGTCGTCCGGCGATGCCTTTGTCGCCGGCGTGGCGCCGCGCGCCGCCATCCACTCGGCGGGTTATCTCAACCAGTTCCATCACCCGCACCCGACCGTGCTGCAGCGCTGGTCGGAGGGCGGGGCGGCGAACTGGCGCACGGACGAGCAGGGCGCGATCCTCGTCGATGCCGGTGCGCACGGCGTCGAGATCGCGTCCTGGCGCGATCTGGCGCGACGTTACTGGTACGGGCGGTAGGCCGTCGTCCTGCTACACTTGGCCACTCACCCGTCCTCCATGATCTCGATTCGATGAGCCTGCTCGACTCCCTGCGCCGTCTGTTGCGACCGGAACCGTACCCTTCGCCCGCAGCGGAGGCCGTGGTCGAACGGCCGTATCACGGCGTGCGCGAACGGTCGGTACAGTGCATCGGTCCGCACGGTTTCCACCGCATGGCGTACACGGAATGGGGCAAGCCGGCGAACCGCAAGGTGCTCGTGTGTGCGCACGGCCTCACGCGCAACGGGCGCGACTTCGATTTCCTCGCCCAGGCACTGGCCGACGATTACCGCGTGGTCTGCCCGGACGTCGTCGGACGCGGGCGCAGCGACTGGCTCGGCGTGAAGACCGACTACGGCTTTCCCGTGTACGTAGCGGACATGGTCACGCTGCTCGCGCGTCTCGATGCCGACACGGTGCATTGGGTCGGCACCTCTATGGGCGGGATCATCGGCATGCTGCTCGCCAGCAGGCCGCACACGCCGATCTCGCGCTTGGTGCTCAATGACGTCGGCCCCGTGATCACGGCAACTTCGCTGCGACGCATCGGCGAATACGTCGGCAAGGCGCCGAAGTTCGCCAGCATGGCGGAAGCCGAGGCGTGGATCCGTGCGGTCAGCGCACCCTTCGGTCCGCTTACCGACGAACAGTGGCAGCATCTCACGCGTTACTCGGTGCGTCCCGTCGAGGGGGGCTTCGCGATGGTGTATGACCCGGGGCTGGGCGACGTCTTCCGCGAGGCGCCCGTCGTGGTCGATGTCGATCTGTGGGACGTGTACAAGGCGATCCAGTGCCCCACGCTCGTGATTCGCGGGGCCGAATCCGACCTGCTCCCGCCCGAGACTTTCCGTCAGATGGGCGAGACCGGGCCGCGCGCACGCCTTGCCGAGATCGCCGGCGTCGGTCACGCGCCGGTGCTGATGGACCGCGCCCAGATCGCGCTGGTGCGCGACTACCTGCTGGAACGATGAGGCGCGTGCTGCAGGGGCGGGGGAACCGATGAGCGGCGTCTCGACACTCGACTGGATTGCGCTCGGCTGGTTTCTCGTGGCCTGGGCGGGCTATGGCTGGCTCTCGGAAAACAGCCGATGGGCGCAGCGCGGGCTGATGGGGGTGAGTCATCGCTTCCGGCTCGACTGGGCGCGCGAGATGCTCGCACGCGAGATGCGCGTAAGCGATGCGGCATTGGTGGGAAACCTGATGCAGAGCGTGTCCTTTTATGCGAACACGACGATCTACATCATTGCCGGCCTGCTCGCCGTCCTCGGGGTACTCGATCAGGCGATGCGCTTCACCGCCGACCTGCCGTTCGCGCGCGAGACCTCACGTGAGCTGGGGGAACTGAAGCTGTTGCTGCTGCTGACCGTCTTCGTCGTCGCGTACTTCAAGTTCACGTGGTCGCTGCGCCAGTTCAACATGCTGTCGATCCTCATCGGCGCAAGTCCGACGAATCCGGACGGGGAAGGGCACGAGCGCATGGTGCAGCGCGTCGCGATGGTGAACTCGCTGGCCGGTGACGAGTTCAATCGCGGCATCCGCGCCTACTATTTCGGCCTCGCCGCGGTCGCCTGGTTCATCCAGCCCTGGCTCTTCCTGTTCCTGACCGCCCTGGTCGTCGTGGTGCTGTACCGCCGCGACTTCGCTTCGTCGGTGCTGGTGGTGCTCGACGGCGACCGCGCCTGAGGGGCGCGCGTCCTGCCTGGTCGCGTCAGTCGTCTTCCCCGGACGAGCGCTGGGGATCGAAGCGGACGGACGCGGAGTTGATGCAGTAGCGCAGCCCCGTAGGGGCCGGTCCATCCTCGAACACGTGTCCGAGATGGGCGCCGCACTGCCGGCACAACACCTCGGTGCGCTGCATGAAGTGGGAGTGGTCTTCCGCCTCGTCGACGTTGTCCGGCGCAGCCGCGGTCCAGAAGCTGGGCCAGCCGCAGCCGGCGTCGAACTTGTGTTCGGAGTCGAACAGCGGCGCACCGCAGCAGATGCAGCGGTACTCGCCGTTCTCCCAGAAGTTCCAGTATTCGCCGGTGAAGGCACGCTCGGTGCCCTTCTGCCGGGCAACCTGGTATTGCGTCGGTGAGAGTTGCGCGCGCCACTCGGCGTCGGTCTTTTCGATCTTGCGGCTCATTTGCTTCTCCTCCGTCGGAACCGCGCGCGCAAATTTCAGTGCAGATGGCGGGGTGCCTGCTCGCCGTGCTCGTCAGGCATCTCCGCGTGCACGATTTCGCCCTCTGGCGAAGGGTAGAGCGGTGCGCCGCAGTCGTCGCAGTATTCGAGCGGAAAACGGTGCTCGAGGTTCACGATTTCGGTGACGCCGCAGTCGCGCAGCACGGCCTCGATCTCGGCGTGCGAGTCGGTCGTTTCATCTTCCGCGCCCAGCAGCGGCCACACGACGCCGTGAACGACCTCTTCCTTGCCGCGCATCGTCAGTCCGACGCGGTATTCCTCGAGTTCGCGGTCGTAGAACGGCGCGATGACGGCGCGGACGTTCGCGGCGGGCGTATCCAGCTCTGCGCCTAGGAACGCCACGGACGCGCGGATCGCATACGGGCGGCTGTCCTTGTCGGCCTGGCGGCTGGCGGCAAAGTACGCTTCCGGCAGCACGACTTCCATCGCACAGCCGGGCAGTAACGGGGTCAGGCATGCGCCGCCCTGCATGCGCCACTGCGTCATGGATTGTTCGCGCGTGCGGTCGGCTTGCTGCCAGGCGAACAGCGCCTCGCCTTTCGGCACTGCAATTGCCGCCAGCAGATAGCGGGTGTCGGACAGGAATTGCGCCGTTTCGGGCATGCCTTCGGTGTCGATGTGCAGATCCTTCCCTGCGACCGCCGCACGCCCGAGCTCGGCAGCGAAGGCTGCGGTCGCGCAGTAACCCTGCGGCAGCTGGTCGGGGCTGAAGAGGAAATCGGCCAGCGCCAGTTTCACCTTGTCGGCGAGCACGTGCGCCTGCAGATGCACCCGCAGGTTCGCCAGCACTGCCGCGGTAATGGTGTTCGATGGAATGCGGTAGCGCGACCACGCCAGCACCGGTGCGGCGATGAGCAGGATGTCGTGATCCTGGGAAACACCGGACGCGCTCTCCGCGCGCGACTCGATGTAGTCCGCGAGTTCGTCGTACGCGCGTGCATCGGCGGCGTAGAGATGATCGAGCGCGGCGTTCAGGGTGTCCTCGCCGCCTTCCTCGAGGATGCGGTCGAGGCTGTCGCACAGCAGCCTGTCCCAGTAACGGTCCTCGGCACGGCTGCCGGACTCGGCCAGGCCCGTTGCGAGCCAGATCAGGTTTTCGGCGTCGCGGCCCAAACCACCGCGGCGTTTTTGACGGGGTCTCTTCATGGAAATTCCTGTTTGGGGATGTTGCAGCGCCCGCGTAGCTCAGTACGCAGGCTTGTTGAGCCTCACGGCCTGGAGGATGGTAGCCGAAATCTCCTCGATCGATTTCGTCGTCGAGTCCAGCCAGGGGATGTTCTCGCGTCGCATCAGCTTCTGCGCGGCGTCGATCTCGAAGCGGCAGTTCTCGATCGCTGCGTAACGGCTGTTCGGGCGGCGCTCCTGGCGGATCTGCGACAGACGTTCTGCCGCGATCGTAAGCCCGAACAGCTTGGCGCGGTGGCGGTGCAGTTCGCCGGGCAGTTTGTTGCGCTCGAAGTCCTCGGGGATGAGGGGGTAGTTCGCGGCCTTTACGCCGAATTGCATCGCCAGATAGAGGCTGGTCGGCGTCTTGCCGGAGCGCGACACGCCAACGAGGATCACGTCCGCGTCAGCGAGTTCGCCGTCCGACGAGATGCCGTCATCGTGCGCCATGGCGAAGTTGATCGCCTCGATGCGCGCCTTGTAGTCCTGGCTTTCGGCGATGCCGTGAAAGCGTCCGACGGTGTGGGTCGAGCGCTGGCCGAGTTCCGCTTCGAGCGGCACGATGAACTGGTCGAACAGGTCTACGAAAAGTGCATCGGCGTCGAGCAAGCCGCTCTCGGGCTGCGGATTGACCAGGGTGCTGAAGACGATCGGGCGCACGCCATCGGCCTCGCGCGCCTCGCGGATCTGGCGGGCGGCGTCGAGCGCCTTGTCGAGATCGTCCACGAACGGTATGCGGACCTGACGCAGGTTCGCATCCGGAAACTGCGCGAGCAGGCTGTGGCCCAGGGTTTCGGCCGTGATGCCTGTGCCGTCGGAGATGAAGAATACGGTCCGGGTGGGGTTTTCGCTCATGACTGTGGCCGAAGATCGTGATATAGGGGAAAACCTGCCGTGCGGCAAAGCAGCAAATTTCGCTAAAATCACATTTTGCTTTCTCCCCAACGAAACCGGAAGGCCATTCATGTCCCGTTATGTCATCCCCTTCACTGAACTGCGCATGTCGGACGTAGAGCAGGTCGGTGGCAAGAACGCCTCGCTCGGCGAGATGATCAGCCAGTTGCCCTCGAGTGTGCGGGTTCCTGGCGGTTTTGCCACCACCGCGGACGCGTTCCGCGAGTTCCTGGCCCATCAGGGGCTTGCGGAGAAGATCCGTGCGGCCCTCGATGCGCTGGACGTGGATGATGTGGAAAAGCTGGCGAAGACCGGCGCCCAGATCCGCCAGTGGGTTGTCGAGACCCCCTTCCCGGCCAAGCTGGAAGAAGCGATTCACGCAGCGTACAACGCACTGACCGCTGAAGGCGAGGGTAGTTTCGCAGTTCGTTCGTCGGCGACCGCCGAGGACCTCCCGGATGCTTCGTTCGCGGGCCAGCAGGAAACCTTCCTGAACATCCACGGCTACGAGAACATCCTGCACGCGATGAAGGAAGTGTTCGCGTCGCTGTACAACGACCGCGCCATCGCCTACCGCGTGCACAAGGGCTTCGCCCACGCCGACGTCGCGCTGTCGGCCGGCGTGCAGCGCATGGTGCGCTCGGATACCGGCGCGTCGGGCGTGATGTTCACGATCGACACCGAGTCGGGCTTCGACAAAGTCGTGTTCATCACGGCCTCGTATGGCCTCGGCGAGACCGTCGTGCAGGGCGCGGTGAACCCGGACGAGTTCTACGTGCACAAGCCCACCCTGGAACTGGGCAAGCCCGCGGTGATCCGCCGCAACCTCGGCTCCAAGCTGATCAAGATGGTCTTCGCCGACAAGAAGGAAGCCGGCAAGTCGGTGCGCACCGTCGATGTGCCCGAAGCCGACCGCGTCAAGTTCTCGCTGACGAACGAGGATGTGCTCGAACTCGCGCGCTACGCCGTCGTGATCGAGAACCACTACGGCCGCCCGATGGACATCGAATGGGGCAAGGACGGCCAGGACGGCAAGCTCTACATCCTGCAGGCGCGTCCCGAGACCGTGAAGAGCCAGTCCAACGGCCTCGTGATGGAGAAGTACCGCCTGAAGCAGTACGGCAAGGCGCTCACGCACGGGCGCGCGATCGGCCAGAAGATCGGCGCGGGGACCGTGCGCGTCGTCGCCGACGCGTCGGAAATGAGCCGCGTGCAGGCCGGCGACATCCTCGTCACCGACATGACCGACCCGAACTGGGAGCCGGTGATGAAGCGCGCCAGCGCGATCGTGACGAACCGCGGCGGTCGTACCTGCCACGCGGCGATCATCGCGCGCGAGCTGGGCATTCCGGCGATCGTCGGCTGCGGCAACGCCACCGAGGTGCTCGACGAGGGCGATTCGGTGACCGTGTCGTGCGCCGAAGGCGACACCGGCTACGTGTACCGCGGCAAGCTCGACTTCGAGGTCATCACCACGGACATGGGCAACCTGCCCGACATCCCGGTGAAGATCATGATGAACGTCGGCAATCCCGAACTCGCGTTCGAGTTCGCGCAGATCCCGAACGGCGGCGTCGGCCTCGCTCGCCTCGAGTTCGTCATCAACAACATGATCGGCATCCACCCGAAGGCGATCCTGGAACTGTCTCAGGTGCCCGCGAGCCTGCGCGACGAGATCATGCGCCGCTCGCGCGGCTATGCGACGCCGAAGCAGTTCTTCATCGAGAAGCTGGTCGAGGGCGTGGCGACGATCGCCGCGGCCTTCTATCCGAAGCCCGTCATCGTGCGCATGTCCGACTTCAAGTCGAACGAGTACCGCAAGCTCCTCGGCGGCGAGATCTACGAGCCGGAGGAAGAAAACCCGATGCTGGGCTTCCGCGGCGCCTCGCGCTACATCGCGCACAGCTTCCGCGACTGCTTCGAGCTCGAGTGCGTTGCGATGAAGAAGGTCCGTAACGAGCTGGGTCTCACCAACGTCCAGATCATGGTGCCCTTCGTGCGCAACGTCGAGGAGGCCAAGGGCGTCGTCGATCTCCTCGCCGCGAACGGCCTGAAGCGCGGCACGAACGATCTCAAGCTCATCATGATGTGCGAGATCCCGTCAAATGCGCTGCTCGCCGATGCCTTCCTTGAGCACTTCGACGGCTTCTCGATCGGCTCGAACGACCTCACCCAGCTCACGCTGGGCCTCGACCGCGACTCGGGTCTCGTCGCCCATGCGTTCGACGAACGCGATCCGGCCGTCAAGCAGCTGCTGTCGATGGCGATCAAGTCCGCGAACCGTCTCGGCAAGTACGTCGGCATTTGCGGTCAGGGGCCGTCGGATCATGCCGATTTTGCCGAATGGCTGATGGATGAAGGCATCCAGACGATCTCGCTCAACCCCGACACGGTCGTCGATACCTGGC
This sequence comes from Aromatoleum toluolicum, assembly GCF_012911005.2. GTDB lineage: Bacteria > Pseudomonadota > Gammaproteobacteria > Burkholderiales > Rhodocyclaceae > Aromatoleum > Aromatoleum toluolicum. Next base: position 74,975 of record NZ_WTVS01000013.1, read on the forward strand.
TCAAGCTGTCCGAGCACGCCGGCAAGTAACACCGCACCCTGCGGAAATGAAAACGGCGGCCTCGGCCGCCGTTTTTTTATGTCGCGAATTTGTCAGAGTGCGGCGGCGATGCGCGTGCCCTGGTCGATCGCGCGCTTCGCGTCGAGTTCGGCTGCGACGTCCGCGCCACCGATGAGCTGCACATCCATTCCGGCAGCCTGCAACGGCGCGTGCAGGTCGCGCATCGGATCCTGACCGGTGCATACGACGACCGTGTCGACGGGCAGGAGCTTGTCCTCTTCGCCCAGCCGCAGGTGCAGGCCGGCGTCGTCGATCTTCGTGTAGGTGACGCCGGCGAGCATCTTCACGCCGCGCCGTCCGAGCAGCGTGCGCCGGATCCAGCCGGTGGTCTTCGCGAGGCCGTCGCCGACCTTGCTCGGCTTGCGCTGCAGCAGCCACAGTTCACGCGTGCGTGCTTCCTCCATGGGCGGGCAAAGGCCGCCACCTTGCGCGTAGGTGCTGTCGATCCCCCATTCGCGGCGGTAATGTTCGATCGGATCGTCGGCGAGATCGGCGTGCGTCAACAGTTCGCTGACGTCGAAGCCGATGCCGCCCGCGCCGATCACCGCGACCTTGCGGCCGACCGGCTTGCGCCCGGTGATCACGTCGATGTAGCTCGCGACCTTGGAGTGGTCGATACCGGGGATGTCCGGGGTGCGCGGCGTGATTCCGGTCGCAAGCACCACGCTGTCGAAGCGTCCGGCGAGTTCGTCGGCGGTGACGCGGTGGTTCAGCCTGATCTCCACGCCGGCCTTTTCCAGGCGCCGGTCGAAGTAGCGCAGCGTTTCGGCAAACTCCTCCTTGCCGGGAATCCGCTTCGCGAGGTTGAACTGGCCCCCGATCCGGTCCGAGGCCTCGAACAGCGTCACCGCGTGACCGCGCTCCGCCGCGGTGGCGGCCGCGGCCATGCCTGCGGGCCCGGCACCGACGACGGCGACGCGTTTCTTGTGTTGCGTCGGCGAAATCATCAACTCCGTTTCGCGGCAGGCGACCGGGTTCACGAGGCAGGTGCAGGGTTTGGCCTCGAAAATATGGTCCAGACAGGCCTGATTGCACGCGATGCAGGTGTTGATCTCGTCGCTGCGTCCGGCTGCGGCCTTGACGACGAAATCCGGGTCGGCGAGGAAGGGGCGTGCCATCGAGACCATGTCGGCGTCGCCGCGGGCGAGGACCTGCTCGGCAGTTTCCGGTGTGTTGATGCGGTTCGAGGTGATCAGGGGAATTCCGACCTCGCCCTTCATCCGGCGCGTGACCCAGCTGAAGGCCGCGCGCGGCACCATCGTCGCGATCGTCGGGATGCGCGCCTCGTGCCAGCCCACGCCGGTGTTGATGAGGGTCGCCCCGGCGACCTCGATGGCCTTCGCCAGCGCGACGATCTCCTGCCACGGAGCGCCGCCTTCGACCAGGTCGAGCATGGAGATGCGGTAGATAATGATGAAGTTCGGACCGACGCGTTCGCGTACGCGCCGAACGATCTCGATCGGGAAGCGGTGGCGGTTCTCCATGCTGCCGCCCCAGCGGTCGGTGCGGTGGTTGGTGTGCAGGACCGTGAATTCGTTGATCAGGTACCCCTCGGAACCCATCACCTCGACGCCGTCGTAGCCGGCGCGCTGCGCCAGCGCCGCGCAATTCGCATACTCCTCGATGGTGCGCTCGATGTCCTCTTCGGTCATCTCGCGCGGCGTCACCGGCGAGATCGGCGCCTTCAGGGGCGAGGGCGCAACCGCGCCGCGGTGATAGGCGTATCGACCCGTGTGCAGGATCTGCATGCAGATGCGCCCGCCCTCGGTGTGGACGGCATCCGTGATCAGGCGATGCTCGGCAACTTCCTCGTCGTTGGTCAGGGCACTTGCACCGGGAAAGACCAGGCCTTCCGAATTCGGCGAGATGCCTCCGGTCACGATCAGCCCAACGCCGCCGCGTGCCCGCGCCGCGTAGAAGGCGGCGAGTTTGTGAAAACCGTTGCTGGATTCTTCCAGGCCGGTGTGCATCGAGCCCATCAGCACGCGGTTCTTGAGGGTGCAGAATCCCAAGTCGAGCGGCTGGAGCAGGGTCGGATAGGCGTTCGCGGCGGTCATTCGGGTCTCCTCGGTTTTCGATTTTTCGCGGCAGGAACGTACGGTTCCGTATTGTGCCGTTCGCGTGATGATAGTGCCTGGAGGGGGGGCGGACCAGAGGGGCGCACTCGCGGCGCCATGCGCTGCAAAGCCTGATGGATGGGGGCTGGAGCCATTTCGGCGCGGATCGCGTGTGCCGTCGCGAGCTCGCCGCTTGACGCATCGTGTTGATTCGGTGATAGAATTCGCCGCCCTTGTTCCGGTGTTTTGAATTTGCACGAATGGATTTGGCCGGGATCCGTTTTCGCCCACCGCGCGGGCTTGATTGCGCGGTGCTTGGTCAATGTCTCTGTTTGGAGGAGACGGATGGCTTTTGTCATTCTTTCCGCCGGAACGCTAACCCAGTCGAAAGTGCGCACGATCAGCGCACGTGCGTTCCTGGCAGGTGCCGGCGTCGCGGTACTGGTTGCGCTGGGTGGCGGGTTCGCCCTCGGTTACGGTTTCAAGTCGCCGGCGAGTTCTTCCGAGGTCTCCTCGGAAGGTGGTGCCGAATCTTCCGCGACTCCCGAAGCACGTCTGCTGATCGGTCGTTTCGGTGAACTCACGGGTCGGATGGTGCAACTCGAGGCCGAAGCGAGAGGGCTCGCGAATCGTATCGGCGTCCTGAGGGATTTCGAGGCCCGACTCAACGACAGTGCCGACGCCGAAAGCAAGTCCGGGCGTGTCGCCAAGACGCCGCCGGCGTCTTCCGGTGGTCCGCTGCTTGACCCCACGGCGGCGTTCGCGCCCCGGGTCGCCGATCCTGCGATGGCTCTGACGCGCTCGCCGCTCATGCCGGACGTGGATGATGCCGGCAAGCTCTCGGACGAACTCGAGCGAATGGAGCGCGACATCGAACGGGTAAGCGAAACCTTCGCCCATCTCGACAACGTCGCGACCTCGTTCAGTCTCGCGCAGATGGCGTTTCCCGGGCGGGCCCCGGTCCCGGATGTCGAGGTGAACTCGAATTTCGGCAACCGCGCGGACCCGTTCCGCAATCGGCTCGCGTTTCACAGCGGCGTGGATTACCCGGCTCCGCGCGGCACGTCCATCGTCGCCAGCGGCGGCGGGCGCGTCGTGTACGCGGGGCATCGCGTCGAATATGGCAAGACCGTGGAAATCGACCACGGCGGCGGTCTTGTGACGCGTTACGCGCACGCGTCAAAGTTGCTGGTCACCCCGGGGCAGATCGTGATGCCGGGGCAGAAGATCGCGGAGGTCGGGTCGACCGGGCGCTCGACGGGGTCGCACCTGCATTTCGAAGTCATCAAGGACGGCCTGGTGGTCGATCCCGCTGCCTACCTGGCGCGCTTCTGAGTGGCGCCGATGAGGGGGTCGCGGCGTTCGCCGAATCACGACCTGACGCGCAATGAATACGCACTGGGTCCTGCGAGCCGAGGTTTCGGCCGCATGGCGTTCATGCTGGGCGCTGTGCTCGCCATTGCGCTGCTTGTCGTGGCAGGAATGCGTTTCTTCGAGAATCATCTCGCGCCTGCGACCTATCTTTCCGATGTGCGCGCGGAAAACCTCGAGCTCAGGAAGGAGCTCGCCAAGATCCGTCTCGAGCTGGAGGTGGAACTGGCGACGCGCGGCGAACTGGAGCGCCAGGTCGCAACGCTCAACGAACAGCTCAAGCAGGTGGGCGACGAACTGGCATTCCTGAAGTCTGCCGGGGCGCGCAGGCCGGAGAAGTGATCCGCTGCGCTGCGCAGGCGCGGGAATTCAAACGGGAGGCAGGACAGATGGTCTTCGGGCGCAAGCGCAACCGCAGCATCGAAATGACCAAGCTTTCGAGCCTGGTGGCGGGCAATCTCGAAATCGTCGGTGACGTGATCTTCTCCGACGGGCTGAGGGTAGACGGCCGGATCCAGGGGAACGTCATCAACAAGGATGGCGAGCGCAGCCTGCTCGTGCTCAGCGAGAAAGGCTCGATCAACGGGCGCGTGCGCGCCTACGATGCGGTGATCAACGGCGTGATCACCGGTGACCTCGAGGTCGAGCATTTCCTCGAGCTGCAGTCGAACGCCAGGATTTCCGGCAACATCGTCTACCGCCAACTGCAGATGGAATGCGGCGCGGTCGTCGACGGCAAGCTGGAAAAACTCGACGATGGGGCCTCGGGCGCCAACGTCATCGAGCTGACCACGTCGGCACCGGCATCGGCGGCGCGCTAGGCGCGGAGGCGATCAGGCAGCGGTGTCGCGCCGACCGCCCTGCGGCACAGCCTGGTCCGCGTCCTCGATCGAGGCGACGTCCTGCAGCCAGCCCAGGCGCACGAATATCATCCACGCGGCCCATGCGGCAAACCACGTCGCATAGAAGCTGAACAAGATGTCGCTCAGGAAATGCCCACCCTGGGCGACCCTGCCGAGTCCGAAGACGGTTCCGACGACCAGGCCGATCAGGGTCCAGCGTCGGCGCACTGCAAGCCCGCCAAGGAAGCCGAGACTCACGAGATAGTAGCCGGCCGAGGCGTGCCCGCTGACGAACGAGCAGTTGTTCTCGCACTGGTCGGAGGGTTGCGTCGCGGGCGTGAAGGTCTTGGTGCCACCGAATTCCGCCACCTTGTAGGGACGCGCGCGCCCCCAGTAGTCCTTGAGCACGACGTCGATCACGAGGCCGGGCCCCAGGACCAGCGCGGCGATCAGGTAGGCAACCTGGGTGCGACGTTTCTGGCCGGTTGCTCCGCGCTGGATCGAATAGGCGAACAGGGCGATGAAAAGACCGATGATCGTCGCCTTCGACATGAGCGGGATGCCGCGATAGAGCGACTGGACCAGCGGATTGTAGTCGCCGGAAAAACCGCGCACGGGATCGTAGAACACCCGTGACACCGCGAGGTCAAGCTCCGGCCATACCGTGAACACCAGCGCGCAAACCGCCATCGAGACGGTCATCCAGATTGTCAGCCGGTTCATCGGCAACTGCCCCCGCTTTGCAGGGGCAATGTCGCAGGGTGCCGCAGTCGCGGGCGAGAGTGATGCATGCGGGGCTTCCTTCGTCGATGCCGGGTCGATCATGGATCTCAGTCGGGCAACTTGCGGACGAGTGCGACGCCGCCCTTGCGGTACAGGAGGTCGATCCCGCTCGCCGGAACCCGGTCGGTGCGCATGATCGCGAGCTCGCCAGCCGCGGGGGCGCGGTCGGGCGTCACGGCTTGGCGGTAGACACTGAAACTCGGGGCATAGTAACGCCACGCGACGACCGGCTCGCCCATCTTGCGCGCCAGCAGCCCGGCCTCCTTGACGGGGCCCTGCAACACCGCGCCCGCCCAGGGAACGACCACGCCAGCCAGGACGACGACCTGGATGACGGCGGCGGCGCCGACCTTCATCCAGATCGCGGCGTTCCAGCGCAAGGCCAGCCAGATCCATGCGAGCAGGCCGCCGATCGTGATGAGGTAGTACTCGGGCGTAGCCTCGGGCAGTGCGAGTGCGAGTTGGGCGCGGTAATACGCGTTGCCCGCCTCGCTCGCCGCCAGCGCGGCGAAGATCAGCGGCAGGAAGGGCAGCAGGGCCAGGAACAGCGTCGGGGCGAGCAGGTGCAAGGGCGCCCGCCGCAGCTCGTTGCGGTGGACGGCGATCAGCAGGAACAGCGGCGTAGACCCATACAGGACGTAGTGCGGGAGCTTGGTGCCCGAGAGCGAAAAGAAGGCGACGACGAAGCCGGCCCAAATCCACAGGAATCGGCGCACGCCGGTGTCGACGTCGCTGCGCACGTTGCGCACGGCGGCAATCAAGGGGCCGGTCCACGGCAGCAGCAGCAGCGGCACGGCAATCACGTAGTAGAAGAGGCTCCCGGCGTGGCCTTCCAGCGTGCCAGTGAAGCGCTCGACGTTGTGTTTCAGGATGAAGCCGTCGATAAAGGCCTGCCCGTGTATTGCCAGCGCCGCCGCGTACCACGGCACGACGATGGCGGCGAGTACCGCGAGGCCGACCGGGTCGAAGACGGCACGCGCCCAGCGCTTCCATTCGCCGCGGCTGGCACAGTACAGCAGGCTGACGGTGCCCGGCACGATCAGCGCAATCGGCCCCTTGGTGAGGGCACCCAGAGCGATCCACACGAAGCTCCTCAGCAGGGGCGCGCGGCGTCCGGACTCCAGGTGCCGCCAGGCATCGAACAGCGCGAGGGCGAGGAGCAGATTGAGCAGTGCGTCGGCCGTCGCTGCGCGCGCGATGGCGAAAGGGCCCAGCGCGGTCGATGCGACCGCGAGCGCAGCCAGGGCCGTGCTGGCGCCGAAGCGCTCGCGCGCGAAATGCCAGGTCGCATAGCACCACAGGGCGCCGGCAACGGCCGAGGGCAAGCGGAAACCCCATTCGGTGGGGCCGAACAGGAGGTAGCCGAGTGCCTGCAGCCAATACACGAGGATCGGCTTGTCGAAGCGGTTTTCGCCGTTGAGGTAGGTCGACAGGAAATCGCCGCGTTCGAACATCTCGCGCGTCGCTTCGGAAAACGCTCCCTCATCGACGTCGAACAGCGGCGCTCCGCCCAATCGCAGGAAGAACGCCGCGAGCGGCAGCAGGAAGATCGCGAGCGCCAGCGACGTTCGCGGCCGGGGCAGGGGTGCCGCGGGAGAACTCATCGGTCGCCTTTCCGGTGCCATCCGTCCGCGTCGTCGAGCGCAGTTCGCGGCCGTGCAAGATAGGCGCGCGAGCTGCCCGACTCGTAATACACGCGCGCCAGCAGTTCGGCGAGCACGCCGGAGGTGACCATCTGGATGCCCGCGATGACGAGGAAGAAGCCGCCGAAGAGCAGCGGACGGGTTCCGATGTCTTCGCCGAGGAAGACCTTCAGGGCGACGAGATAGCTGAGGATGAGGGTGCCGAGCGCGCCGAGGCCGATGCCGATGCCGCCGAAGAAATGTCCCGGGCGGGTGCGGTAGCGCATGAAGAAGTAAACGAAGACGAGATCGAGAACCACGCGGAAAGTGCGCGAGATGCCGTACTTCGACTGTCCGAAGACGCGCGCATGGTGCGTCACCACCTCCTGGGCGATGCGGCGCGGCGTGGTCACCGTCGCGAGCCAGGCCGGGATGAAGCGGTGCATCTCGCCATACAGGCGCACGCTCTTGATCGCGCTGGCGCGGAAGACCTTGAGGCTGCAGCCGTAGTCCTTGAGGTGTACGCCGGTCATGCGCGCAATCAGGCGATTCGCGATGCGCGAGGGGATCTTGCGCAGCAGCAGACCGTCCTGCCGGTCCTTGCGCCAGCCTGCGACGAGGTCGAGATCCTCGGTCAGCAGGCGGTTGGCCATGCGCGGGATGTCGATCGGGTCGTTCTGCAGGTCGCCGTCCATCGTGACGATGACGCTGCCGCGGGCGGCGTCCAAGCCGGCCTGCATCGCCGCGGTCTGCTTGAAGTTGCGCATCAGCTCGACGATGCGCACATGGGGACCATATTTGGCCGCACAGCGGGCAAGCTCCGCCGGCGTTGCATCGGAGCTGCCGTCGTCCACGAGCACCACTTCCCACGGGTAGGGGTAGGGGCCCAGCGCGAGATGGATGCGCTCGAGGAGCGGCTCGACGTTTTCCGCCTCGTTGTACATCGGTACGACGACGGAAAGCGTGTGTTCAGGCATGTCCGCGGGAATCTGCGGTTCGGCCGGCGGCAAGGGCGACTTGTTCATGCGGATCAGTGTCTTCCGGAAAGATGCGAGTGATCTGGGCTTGTGGATGCAACGGGCGGCGCCGGCATGAGCCAGGCGACGGCGCCGGATGCTACCGCACAGGCGATGACGAAAAGGTGAAGGGCGAGGGCAGCCTGAAGGCCGTTTTCGAACGGGACGCCGTGCGGCAGCATCGCCGCTGCCGCGCCCGCTTCATAGGTGCCGAATCCCGCGACGCCCTGGACCGGGAGGATCGCGGCGAGTTCCGCGCCGAGTGCGCCCGCTGCGCCGACGGCGAGGCCGCCCGGCAGTAGCGAAGCGAGGAGCCAGGCCTGCGTGGCGAGCTTCACGGACCAGTTCGCGAGCGTCCATGCCCAGCCGAAGCGCGCGTGGCGGGTCGAATCGGCGAAGGCGTCACGCAGCTTGGCGAGCTTCGCCGCGGCGCCGCCGCGTTCGGCCCAGGCGTGCGGTGCGCGGGCCCAGCGTGGCAGGTACCACGCGACGGCGACGAGCCCGACGATGCCGGCGAGGCGCAGGGGCAGCGGGAGGTCCGGCCAGACGCCAACGGCAAGCATGGCGACGACGAGGGCGTCCTGCAGGCGGAACCAGAACAGCGATGCGACCGCGCGGGCCAGCGGCGTGCCGAAGTTGCGCCCGAGCAGGACCGGGAAGGCGGCTTCACCGCCGCGGAACGGCACGACATTGACCATCGCGTTATGGATCAGGACTATGCGCAGGCAGACCCCGAAACGGCCATGCGCGTCGCGACGGAATTCGTCGTACACGCGGCCGGCGCGCAGCACATAGCTCGCCGCAAAGCCGGCGATCGCGAGCATCAGGGCCAGCAGGTCCAGGCGCCGGAACGCATCGGCGAGACCTTGCCAGCGGCCGTCCCACGCCACCCACGCGAGCAGCGCCAGGCTCGCGGCAATCGCGATCAGCCGCTTCATGTGCGCATCCCCTGCGGCAAGGGGGCGCGTGCGAGCGCGAGGGCGACGCCGCCCAGCCCCCAGACGCTCAGCGCGTACTGGATCCAGCGTCCTTCCGGATAGCCGAGCTCCTCGAAGAAGACCGAGATCGAGAAAGCGGCCATCAGGACGGCGAGCACACGCCAGCCGGTGCGCTTCTCCCAGAAGCGCCAGCGCGACGACCACCACACCCCGAACGCGCCGCAGAGCCAGCCGCCGGCTGCGCCGGCGAAGATGTCGAGCGGCCAGTGCGCGCCCACGGCCACGCGCGAGAATGCGACGGCGGCGGCAATGGTGAGCGCGGCGACGGCGATCGAGCGCCGGCCCGATTGCACGGCGCACAGTGCCGCTACCGCGGCAAAGCCGAAGGCGGTCGTGGAGTGGCCCGACGGGAAGGAACCCGTGCGCAGGACGTCCCCGATCACGTTGAAATGCTCCGGGCCGAGGACGGCCGCGGGCCGTGCCTCATCGAAGAATTCCTTGGCTCCGTGCGTGTAGAGCGCGCCGACGGGAACTGCCAGCAGGGCGGATGCCGCCCATCTCGGGTGCCAGGCGAGGAAGCCGGCGAGCATCGCGAATGCGCCGGAGGTCGAACCGAGGTTTGTCAGGCCCGCCCACAGGAACGCGGGCGCCGCTGCGGCGGCGGCATTCCAGCCCAGGAACCATTCGGTGTTGCGTCCGCTTGCCAGCATTGCCAGCGCACACGCCGCGAGAATTGCGGCGGGAACCGCGATCCAGCAGGCGCTTTCGCGCGAGCGACTGTGCGAAGACAAGGGGGTTGAGGTCATCAGGCTGCGTCGGACAAAACGCGCAATTCTACCCGATCTGCGCGCGCAAACCCTGAACGGGTCTGCCGCGCCGTCCCAGCGGCCCGTTGCGGCGGCCTCGGGCGCGGGAAAGTACCAGCGGGAGCGGGCGCGGCCGTCGGGTATAATTCCGCTTTTTCCGTACGACGAACTCCGTTCGCGTCCCTCCCGATCCTTCGCTCCGACTCAAATGGCCGAAATTCTCAAGCTGCGCGGCGCTCCGGCGCTTTCTTCCTCCCGCCTGGAGCGGCTCTCGCGGACTGTTGCCGACGCGCTGCCCAAACTGAAGGGGCTTGCAGCCGAACATTGGTACCTCATCGAGATCAAGGCGCCTTTGAGCGCCGGGGAACTCGAGCGACTGGTGGATCTGCTCGGCGCGGTGCCCGCGACGCCCCAGGCGCCGGAAGGCACGCCGGTCGTGGTGGTGCCGCGGCTCGGCACGATCTCGCCGTGGTCGTCGAAAGCCAGCGATATCGCCAGCCAGTGCGGTTTCGACAAGGTGGTGCGCATCGAGCGCGGCATCGCCTACTCGCTGGATGTGCGGGGCGGGCTCGACGACCGGCAGTTTGCGGCGGTGCTCCCGCTGCTGCACGACCGCATGACCGAATCGGTATTGCAGAACGTCGAGGCGGCCGAGGCGCTGTTCCATCACTACGAACCCAAGCCGCTGACGACCGTTGACGTCATCGGCGGCGGCCGCGCCGCGCTCGTCGCGGCGAACGGCGAGCTGGGCCTGGCGCTGTCGGAAGACGAGATCGACTACCTCGTCGACAACTTCACGCGCATGGGGCGCAACCCGACCGATGTCGAACTGATGATGTTCGCGCAAGCGAACTCGGAACACTGCCGCCACAAGATCTTCAACGCGGACTGGGTCATCGATGCGCGAACGATGGACAAGACCCTGTTCGGCATGATCCGCGAGACGCACAAGGCCCATCCCGAAGGGACCGTCGTCGCCTATTCGGATAATGCGTCAGTCATCGAAGGCGCCGTGGTCGACCGCTTCTACGCGGACCCCGACGGCCAGTGGCGCTTCCGTGCGGAGGAGACCCATATCCTCGCGAAGGTCGAGACGCACAACCATCCGACCGCGATCTCGCCCTTTCCGGGTGCTTCGACCGGCGCGGGCGGCGAGATCCGCGACGAAGGCGCGACGGGCCGCGGCTCCAAGCCCAAGGCCGGCCTCACCGGCTTCTCGGTCTCCAACCTGAACATCCCCGAATTCGTCCAGCCGTGGGAAAAGCCCTATGGCAAGCCCGAGCGCATCGCATCTGCGCTCGACATCATGATCGAGGGGCCGATCGGCGGTGCGGCGTTCAACAACGAGTTCGGACGTCCCAACCTGGCGGGCTACTTCCGTGCCTTCGAGCAGGAGGTGCAGAGCGAGGTGCGCGGCTACCACAAGCCGATCATGATCGCCGGCGGTGTCGGCAGCATCCAGGCACAGCAGTCGCACAAGGTGCAGTTCGCCCCCGGCACGCTGCTGATCCAGCTCGGCGGTCCGGGCATGCTGATCGGACTGGGCGGGGGTGCAGCGTCCAGCATGACGACCGGGAGCAATACGGCGGATCTCGACTTCGCGTCGGTGCAGCGGGGCAATCCGGAGATCGAACGCCGCTGCCAGGAAGTCATCGATGCGTGCTGGCAGCGCGGCGAGGCGAATCCTATCCTCGCGATCCACGACGTCGGCGCGGGCGGCCTGTCGAATGCGATGCCGGAGTTGGCCGATTCCGCCAGTCTCGGCGCGCATTTCGAACTGCGCGAGGTGCACATCGAGGAGCCGGGCATGAGCCCGCGCGAGATCTGGAGCAACGAGTCGCAGGAGCGTTATGTCCTCGCGATCGCGCCCGAAAGCCTCGACGAGTTCCGCGCCATCTGCGAACGCGAGCGCTGCCCGTTCGCGGTGCTCGGCGCCGCGACCGCCGACGGTCACCTCACTGTGAGCGACCGCCACTTCGACAACAAGCCGGTCGACATGGAGATGCAGGTGCTGCTCGGCAAGCCGCCGAAGATGACGCGCAACGTGTCGCGCCGTGCCGTGCATGTGCCGCCCTTCGATGTCACCGACGTCGATCTGAAGGAGGCGTGCCTGCGCGTGCTGCGCCTGCCGACGGTGGCCTCCAAGAACTTCCTCATCACGATCGGCGACCGCTCGGTCGGCGGCATGACGGCGCGCGACCAGATGGTCGGCCCGTGGCAGATTCCGGTCGCCGACGTTGCCGTCACCGCGATGAGCTTCCACGGCTACAAGGGCGAAGCGTTTGCGATGGGCGAGCGTACGCCGGTCGCGTGCCTGGATGCCCCGGCATCCGGCCGCATGGCGGTGGGCGAGGCGATCACCAACATCGCCGCGGCCGACATTTCGGACCTCGGCAAGGTGAAGCTGTCGGCGAACTGGATGGCAGCCGCGGGCCATCGCGGCGAGGACGCCAAGCTCTACGATACCGTCAGCGCCGTGTCGCAGTTCTGTCAGGCGGCGGGGATTTCGATTCCGGTCGGCAAGGATTCGCTGTCGATGAAGACGGCGTGGCAGGACGCGGGACAGGATCGCCAGGTGGTCGCGCCGCTGTCGTTGATCGTCACCTCCTTCGCGCCGGTCGAGGACATTCGCCGCACGCTCACGCCGCAGCTGCAATTCCCGGAAGGTGCGGCCACCGAGCTCATGCTCATCGACCTCGGCAATGACCGCAACCGCCTCGGCGGTTCGGCGCTGGCCCAGGTGTTCGGTTCCGTCGGTGAACACGCGCCTGACGTCGATGCGGCACAGCTGGCGAAGTTCTTCGCGCTGATCCAGCAGTTCCGCCGCGACGGCCTGTTGCTCGCCTACCACGACCGCAGCGACGGCGGCCTGTTCGCGACGCTGTGCGAGATGGCCTTCGCATCGAAGTGCGGCTTGTCCGTCGTGCTCGACACGGTGTGCTACGACCAGTACATGAACGACGTCGACGGCCTCGACAAGAAGCCGGACACGATCAAGGGCCGCCTCAACGACCGCCTGTTCGGCGGCCTGTTCGCCGAGGAGCTCGGCGCGGTGATCCAGATCCGCCGCGAGGACCGCGCGCGCATCACGACACCGCTGCGCGACGCGGGGCTGACTTACCACTTCCTCGGCGAACCGAACGAACGCGACGAACTCCGCTTCTGGCGCAACGCGAAGCTGGTGTTCAGTGCGCCGCGCGCCGAACTGCTGCAGACCTGGTCGGAAACGAGCTATCGCATCGCCCGCCTGCGCGACGATGCTGACTGCGCGCGCGAGGAGTTCGAAGCGCTTGCGGATGTATCCAACCCCGGCCTGAGCGTCGTCACGAGCTTCGACCCGGCAGAGGACATCGTCGCGCCGATGATCGCGACCGGTGCCCGTCCGAAGATCGCGATCCTGCGCGAGCAGGGCGTGAACTCGCAGGCCGAGATGGCTGCCGCGTTCGAGCGCGCGGGCTTCGCGCCGTTCGACGTGCACATGTCCGACCTGCAGTCGGGCCGCCGGCACCTGTCCGATTTCCACGGCCTGGCTGCCTGCGGCGGCTTCTCCTACGGCGACGTGCTCGGCGCCGGCCAGGGCTGGGCCAAGTCGATCCTGTTCAACGCCGCGCTGCGCGAGCAGTTCGAGGCCTTCTTCGGCCGCAGCGACACGTTCGCGCTGGGGGTGTGCAACGGTTGCCAGATGATGGCGAACCTCGCTGCCATCATCCCGGGGGCCGACCATTGGCCGACCTTCCATCGCAACCGCAGCGAGCAGTTCGAGGCGCGCTTCGTGATGGCGGAGATTCCGGAGAGCCCGTCCATCCTCTTCGCCGGCATGGCGGGCAGCCGCATGCCCATCGTGGTCAGCCACGGCGAGGGCAGGGCGGTGTTCGCGAAGGACGCCGATCGCGGCAGTGTGATCACCTCGGTGCGCTACGTCGACAACCGCGGCAAGCCGGCCACGAGCTACCCGTTCAACCCGAACGGTTCGCCCGACGGACTTGCCGGCGTGACGACCGCGGACGGTCGGTTCACGATCATGATGCCGCACCCGGAACGCACTGCGCGCACCGTGCAGATGAGCTGGCATCCCGCGACGCTGGGCGAGGATTCGCCGTGGATGCGCATGTTCCGCAACGCGCGGCGCTGGCTCGGCTGATCGGCCTGACAAAAGGTCCGACTCAAGGGCTGCCGAAGCGTGAAGCAGTTGGCAGCCGACTTTTTCCTCGGCTTGACTGCAGTCAAGGGAAACGGGAGCCTCGTCGCTAGAATGCCAGCGACCAGAGGCCTCTTTCCGCCCATGCATTTCAAGCGCTCGACTCGCACCCTGACGGCATGGATCGCGTTGTTCGCGATCCTGCTTGGTGCCGTCATGCCGGCGATGAGCCACGCGCTGTCGCGGATTTCCGGCGGCGAAACGCGCTGGGTCGAGGTATGTACCGTCGCCGGCACCAAGCTGGTCGCGGTCGACGATCCCACCGGCGACAGCAAGGGCGACAATCCTGACCTCTTTCCCGCGGAACGCTGCGCCTTTTGCGCGACCCATGGCGAGACTCCGTCCTTGCCGACGCCGCATGTGGTGCCCTTCGCGCTCGAAGCAGGAAGCGACGAATTCCCCCGGCTGTACTTCCACTCCCCGCGCCCGCTGTTCGCGTGGATCAAGTCGCCTCCGCGCGCACCGCCACTCCTCGCCTGAACGTTCTTCGCCCCGATCCGCCTGACTGGTACAGGAAAGGCGCGGCGTCCACGGGGCGGATTCCCGGTCTTCATCAGCTACGTTTGCGGCGCTTCGACCCCGATACCGGGTGCTTCGCCGTATTGCCATTCGTCCGTGCCGGCGCCGGTGTGTCGCGCAGTTGCCGGGTGGATCGCCAGACATTCAGGAGTGGAAACATGAAGCATTACATTGCAGCAGCCCTGTCCCTGATCGCCTTCTCGCTGCCCGCGCAGGCTGACGTCAAGGTCGAGGAGGCGTGGGTGCGTGCGACCGTGCCGCATCAGAAAGTCACCGGTGCCTTCATGCGGCTCACCGCAACGGCGGATGCGAAGTTGGTTGCGGCGGGTTCGCCGGTCGCTGGTTCCGTCGAGATCCATGAAATGGCGATGGAGAAGGAGGTCATGAAGATGCGCCCCGTCGCGGGGGTGACGCTTCCCGCCGGCCAGACCGTGGAACTCAAGCCCGGGGCGCATCACGTGATGCTGATGGATCTGCGCCAGCCGCTGCAACCCGGCGATACCGTGCGGCTGACACTGACGGTGGAAGGGCGTGACGGCAAGCGCGAGACGCTCGAGGTCAAGGCAGCGGTGCGGCCGCTCGGCACGATTGGAGGCGCCGTCCATGGGCGCTGAACGAATCCGCGCCCTCGTCGCGCTGTCCTGTGCTTGCGCGATTGGCGGTGCTTCGGCGGCCGAGGCCGAAACCATCCTCGAACAGGTGACCGTTACCGGCACGCGCGAAAAGGAACGGCTGGTCGAAACGCCGGCCTCGGTCGGGGCGGTGAAGGCCGAGGCGCTCGCGGCCGACAAGCCGGCGCATCCCGCCCAGGTCATGAACCAGATTCCGGGCGCTGCGGTCGCAGTGACCAACGGCGAGGGACACACCACCGCGATCCGCCAGCCCTTCACGACGAGCCCGGTGTACCTGTTCCTTGAGGACGGCATTCCCTCGCGTTCGCCGGGCTTCTTCAATCACAACGCGCTGTACGAGATCAACGTGCCGCAGGCCGGGGGCATCGAGGTGAACCGCGGCCCGTCGTCGGCGCTGTACGGTTCGGATGCCATCGGTGGCGTCGTTAATGTGCTGACGCGGGTGCCGCCGACGAAGACGGAGGTCGGGGGCTCCGTCGAGATCGGCGAACACGGTTGGCGGCGCGCGCTCCTGAGCGGCGGGTCGGGTTACGCGAACGGCGGCTTCCGCGCCGATCTGAATCTCTCCGCGACCGACGGATGGCGCGACGACACCGCCTACGACCGCAAGAGCGGCACGCTGCGCTGGGACCACTTCATCGGCGACAGCACCTCGCTGAAGACGGTCCTCGGCTTCTCCGAGATCGATCAGGACACGGGTGCCAACTCGCCCCTCGTGCGCGAGGACTACAAGCACGATCCGACGCGCAACTACCTGCCGATCGCGTTCCGCAAGGTCAGTGCGCTGCGTCTGTCGACCAGTTTCGAGCACGAGACCGCGGATTCGCTGCTGTCGATCACGCCCTACGTGCGCGACAACAGCATGGACCTGCTGGCGAGCTTCGCGCTGCGTTTCGACCCGAGTCTTGCCGAGACGAGGAACCAGTCCTACGGCCTGATGGCGAAGTGGCGCCAGGATTTCGCGCCCATGCGTGCGCGCCTGATCGCGGGCGTCGATCTCGACATGAGCCCCGGATCGCGGCGCGAGAACCGGATCAATGCGACGACGCGCGGAAGCGGTGCGAGCCAGGAATTCATCGACTACACCGTGGGGCCGCGCATCTACGATTACGACGTCGAATATCGCGGCATCTCGCCCTACCTGCACGGCGAGATTTCACCCACCGACAGGCTGCGGCTGACCGCCGGCCTGCGTTACGACGACATGCGCTACACGTTCCGCAACGATTTCGCCGCGGGCGTTGTCCAGGCCGGAACCAGTTTCTACGGCCAGGCGACCGACAGCACGGTGAGTTTCCGTCGCGCGACGCCGAAGCTTGGCGCAACGTACGCGCTCGATCGGGATACCCACCTGTTCGCCTCGTACAACCAGGGGTTCCGCGCGCCGTCGGAGTCGCAGCTCTTCCGACCGTCGAGGGCGACGAGCCGTGCATCGGCGCTAGCGCTAGCGCAATCCGCAGTCGACCTGGATGCGATCCGCGCCGAGCAGTTCGAACTCGGCATCCGTGGTGTGGTGGCCGGCGTGTCCTACGATCTGGTCGCCTA
The DNA here is from genome assembly GCF_012911005.2 of Aromatoleum toluolicum. Classification (GTDB taxonomy): domain Bacteria; phylum Pseudomonadota; class Gammaproteobacteria; order Burkholderiales; family Rhodocyclaceae; genus Aromatoleum; species Aromatoleum toluolicum. Next base: position 91,364 of record NZ_WTVS01000013.1, read on the forward strand.
TGACCTGACGAAGCGCGACGACATTGTGAGCCAGCGCGATCCGGAGACGACGCAGACGATCACGACCAATGCCGGCAAGACTCGTCACCGTGGTATCGAACTGGGGCTCGGTGCGCCGATTCATCGTGCCGTCAGGCTCGACGTGTCGATGTCCTATGCGTGGCACGAATTCGAGGACTGGGAGACTGCGCAGGGCGATTTCGGCGGGGACGAACAGGCCAGCGCGCCGCGCTTTATGTCCAATACCCGCCTGACCTGGACGCCGACGGCTGCGGTCCGGGCGCAGCTCGAATGGTCGAGGATCGGCTCCTATTGGCTCGACGACGCGAACACGGTGAAATACGGTGGCCACAACCTCTTCAACCTGCGCGGGAATTACACGCTCAACCCGACCTGGTCGCTATTCGGCAGCGTCCAGAACCTGACCGACAAGCGCTATGCCGAGAGCGCACAGCTGTCGACGCGGAGCACCCCGGTCTATTCGCCGGGATTGCCGCGTACGGTGATTGCGGGTGTGGAGGCGAAATGGTGAGCGTCGCCACGCCACGGAGCGCAACCCGACGGGCGATGATGGCGGTGCTGGGGGCGTTCGTGATCGCGAACGCCGGCGCGGCCGACGCGCAGCCGGTTCAGCACATGCACGGAACGGCCGGCGCCAAGCCAGCGCGACCGGAGTTGGGAACGAGCGCGGCCTTCGCACCCGATGATGCGTTGTACGCGGTGACGAAGGACGGCCAGCATGTGCTTCTGCATCGCAGTGCGGACGAGGGGCGCAACTGGGAGGCGCCCGTCGTCGTGAATGCTGAGCCGGAGCAGATCTCGGCCGACGGCGAAAATCGTCCCAAGCTTGCCTTCGATGCCGACGGTGCAGCGTTGGTGTCATGGACCCGGCCCCTGGCGAAACGCTTCACCGGCGAGATCCGATTCGCCCGTGCGGATGACCGGCGCCACTTTACCGCCCCCATCACGGTGCATCGCGACCGTCAGGAGATCACGCATCGCTTTGAGTCGCTCGCCGTGACCGGAGCCGGCAAGGTCGTGCTGGCGTGGATCGACAAGCGCGACCTCGAGCTCGCGCAGGCTGCGAATCGCGATTACCGCGGCGCGGCGATCTACGCGGCCATCTCGGACGACGGCGGGCGCAGTTTTCGGGCCGAGCGAAAGATTGCCGACCATTCGTGCGAATGCTGCCGCATCGCGATCACCGGCGACACCGACGGGCTCCCGCTGTTGATGTGGCGCCACGTCTTCGAACCCAACGAGCGCGACCATGCCGTGGTCAAGCTGGGCGCGGACGGGGCGCCCGGACAGGTCGTGCGCGCCACCTTCGACCGCTGGCGCATCGACGCCTGCCCGCACCACGGCCCCTCGCTCGCCGTCGCGCCGGATGGTACGCGTCACGCCGTGTGGTTCAATGAGAAGGGTGGCGAAGGGCGTGTCTTCTACGGGCGCCAAAAAGACGGGCGGGTGGACAGACAGCGCGCCTTGGGCGGCGAGCGCGCGGCGCATGCGGACATTGCGACCGCCGGGCGGCGCGTTGCCATTGTCTGGAAGGAGTTCGACGGCGAGCGCACGCTTCTGCGGGCAGAGGTGTCGGCGGACGGCGGTGCGACCTTCAATGCGCGGGCACTGGCGGGAACCGGCGGCGCGTCGGACCAGCCGCGGGTGATCCGTCGCGGCGATGCGCTGTTCGCGTTCTGGCGGACGGAGAACGAAGGCATGCAGGGGTACTGGCTGGAATGAAGATCCGACACGTTGTTGCGACCTTGTGCTGGTGCATCGCTGCCGCGAGCGGTGCGACCGAATTCCAGACCTTGGATCGCGTTGCCGCCGCCCGGGTCGTGAATCCGTCGAGCCACACGATGCCGACGATCGTTGCCCTGTGGTCCTCGGAATGTGTCCACTGCAAGAAGAACCTGAAGCTCTTTGTCGAGATGGCCAAGGCCGACCGCGGGTTCAGGCTGGTCACGGTGGCCGTGGAGCCGCAGGTTGCGGAGTTGGGGGAACCGCTGGATCTGCTGGCCGTGCCCGGGCAGCGCTTCGCATACGGGGCGGAGTCGCCCGAAGCACTCGGGTACGCGCTTGATCCGAAGTGGCGCGGCGAGTTGCCGAGAACGATCTTTTTCGACGGAAAGGGCGGCAAGACGGCCGTGTCGGGCGTCGTCACCGAGGCGACGGTGCGCGCGTCCCTCGGTCTGCAGGCAAACCCGTGAGCCGCCGGCGCACCAGTAAAAAGGGCGGCCGAAGCCGCCCTTGCTGTCGCAGGCCCTGCTGCTTCGTCAGCAGCCGGCCGGAGTTTACATCCCCTGGTAGATCGGCCCTTCGCCGCCCTGCGGCACGACCCAGTTGATGTTCTGCGTCGGGTCCTTGATGTCGCAGGTCTTGCAGTGCACGCAGTTCTGCGCGTTGATCTGCAGGCGGGGGTTCTGCCCCGACTCGTCGCGCACGATCTCGTACACGCCGGCCGGGCAGTAGCGCTGCTCGGGGGCGTCGTACTTCGCGAGGTTCACCGCGATCGGCACCGACGTATCCTTGAGCTGCAGGTGGCAGGGCTGGTCTTCCTCGTGGTTGGTGTTCGACAGGAACACCGAGGAGAGGCGATCGAAGGTCAGCACGCCGTCGGGCTTGGGGTAGTCGATCTTCGGGCATTCCGAGGCGAGCTTGAGCTTGTCGTGGTCGGAGCTATTGTGCAGCGTCCACGGCGCCTTGCCTTTGAGCACCTTCTGGTCGATGCCGAAGAGCAGCGAGCCCATCCACAGGCCGCGCTTCATGTAGGGCTTGAAGTTGCGCGTCTTGTGCAGTTCCTCATACAGCCAGCTCGAACGGAAGGCTTCCGGGAAGGCGGCGAGTTCGTCGCGCTGACGTTCAGCGGCCACCGCCTCGAACGCGGCTTCCGCGGCGAGCATGCCGCTCTTGATCGCGGCGTGGCTGCCCTTGATGCGCGCGGCGTTGAGGAAGCCCGCGTCGTCGCCGATCAGCGCACCGCCCGGGAACACCAGCTTGGGCTGGCTCTGCAACCCGCCCGCGGCGATCGCGCGCGCGCCGTAGGCGAGGCGCTTGCCGCCTTCGAGATACTTGCGGATCTCCGGATGCGTCTTGTAGCGCTGGAATTCCTCGAACGGGGACAGGTGCGGATTGGTGTAGTTGAGGCCCACCACGTAGCCGATCGCCACGAGGTTGTCCTCGAGGTGGTAGACGAAGCCGCCGCCGTAGGTGTCCGAGGGCAGGGGCCAGCCGGTGGTGTGCACGACCACGCCCGGCTCATGACGCTCGGCGGGCACTTCCCACAGTTCCTTCAGGCCGATGCCGTAGGTCTGCGGATCGACTCCGTTCCTGAGGTTGAACTGCGCTTCGAGCTGCTTGCCCAGATGCCCGCGGCAGCCTTCGGCAAACAACGTGTATTTCGCATGCAGCTCCATGCCCGGCTGGTAGGCGGGGCCCTGTTCGCCTTCGCGCGTGACGCCCATGTCGCCGGTGGCGACCCCCTTCACGGCGCCGTTCTCGTCGAACAGGATCTCGGCGCCGGCGAAGCCCGGATAGACCTCGACGCCCAGTGCTTCGGCCTGTTCGCCGAGCCACTTGGCGACGTTGCCCAGGCGCACGATGTAGTTGCCGTGGTTCAGGAAACAGTCCGGCAGCAGGCCGGTGGGCACCTTGCGGCCGCCCGTTTCGTTGAGGAAGATCACGCGATCTTCGGTGACGGCGGTGGTGAGCGGCGCGCCCTGTTCCTTCCAGTCGGGGATCAGCTCGTTCAGCGCGCGCGGATCCATCACCGCGCCGGAGAGGATGTGGGCGCCGATCTCGGCGGCCTTCTCGATCAGGCAGACGGAGATGTCGTTGCCTTTCGCGGCCGCCAGTTGCTTCAACCTGATCGCCGCGGCCAGCCCCGCAGGCCCGCCGCCGACGATCAGGACGTCGAATTCCATCGATTCGCGTTCCATTCAGTTCTCCATTTGAATACGCGCATATTGGTTTTGTGCATCGCGGGGATGCAGTTTAATACATGCATGCCCTTGGAGGCGCACGTCACCTGTCGCACCGGTGCATATCGAACATACGGTACCGTATGTTAGAGTGTCTTGTCGAGCCAAACCTGAGGAATCGATTGAATGAAACAGGAACGCAAGCTGGTTCATACCACCCGCATCCCGGTGCGCTGGGGCGACATGGACTACTACGGGCACGTCAATAACACCGTGTATTTCCGCTATTGCGAGCAGGCCCGCGTGGAATGGATCGAGCAGCTCGGTTTCGGGGTCGATCCGAACTGCGGCACGGGGCCGGTCGTGATCAACGCCAGTTGCACCTTCCTGCTGCCGGTGAATTATCCGGCGACCGTGATCGTCAATATGTATGCAGGACAACCCGGCCGGAGCAGCGCGATGACCTGGTACGAACTCTTCGTCGAGGGCGACGAGCGGCTGTATGCGGAAGGTGCGTCCAAGGTCGTATGGATGGACATGGGCACGAACAAGTCGGTGCCGCTGCCGGACGGATTGCGCGCTTCTCTCTGACGCATCATCGTCCGGCAGATCGGGTACAGTCGGGAGCGAAAACAACACATTCTTGCGCAATCGCGCATGTCCTCATCCTGCCCGGAGCGGATCGGGAACGTCGAAGCGCGGGCGAGTCCCGATGCGCCGGGACGTTTCCGCAATTGCGCCGGGCCGGCCAGCTGAACGCCGCGAATGCATAGGGAGATCCGATGATGCTGATGAACTGCGAGAAGTCCGTGCTGCTGATCGTGGATGTGCAGGAGCGCCTCGCGCCGGCGATCGACGAGGGCGAAGCTGTCGTGCGCCACTGCGTCTGGCTTGCCGGTGTCGCCGCGCGCATGGGCGTGCCGGTGGTCGTCACGGAGCACTTTCCGGACAAGATCGGGGGGACCGTCGCCGAGGTGAAGGCCGCCGCCGTCGCGGCCGGTGCGCAGTTCGTCACCAAGGAGCATTTCTCGGCCGAGGCGGACGGATGCCTCAGGGGCACGGCCATCGACGACCGGCGGCAGGTCGTCGTGTGCGGCACGGAAGCCCACGTGTGCGTCCAGCAGACCGCGCTGGGGTTGCGCTGGTCGGGTCGCGACGTCTTCGTGGTGGCGGACGCCGCCGGCTCGCGGCGATCGAGCGATCGCGAACTGGCCTTCGCGCGCATGCGCGGTCACGGCATCGAGATCGTGTCGCGGGAAATGGTTGCCTTCGAGTGGCTGCGGCGGGGTGGCACCGAACTCTTCCGCGGCGTGAACCGCGACTTCATCCGCTGATGGTTTCCGGGAACAGCGGTCCGTCTTCAGGCGTGCGCCACTGGCGCGGCACGTCGCACCAGGTATCCGTGTAGCGCGCTGCCTTGTCGGCCGGGCCTCGCACGAGGCAGCGCGCGGGCACCTTGAACGCGTGCGCGACGATCCAGCCATGCAGGCTGGTGCCCACGTAGGCGCAAGCTTCGGCGAGCAGGGCGAAAATGTCCAAAACGTGGGCCGATTCGAGGATCGCGACCGGACGTTGCGCCCCGAGTCGATCCGCAAGACGCCGGAGCGTATCGAGGTCGTCATGCCACGGCGCCAGCCCCGCGCGGTACAGCACGATACCTGTTCCGCTTGCGGCCGATGTCGCGAGCAGGGACCCTGCGACGCGGTCGAGCGTCGCGTCGTCGCCCCATTCCGCGGCGAGTTGAACCGCAGCCCACGATCGCATCCGCGAACGCAGTGCCGCGATCTCGCCGCCTTGTCCGCGTTGTCCTATCGTTGCGCCGAAGAGAGCGGGCGTTGCCGCGGCCGGGTCCGGCAGGAGGTCGGTATCGACTCCTGCATGGCGCAGGGCGTCGAAGGTCGTCCGGTCGCGCACGCTGAGCGTGGTCGCGGTGCGCAACGCCCGCAGGATCTCGTTGCGTTCCGCGCCCGGCAGGGTGTCGAATGCGACGCCGCCCACAGCGCGGAAGTGCGTGCGCCAGCGGGTCGGGAGATCGTCCTGCGCGACGATGTAGGGAATGCGGCGCGTGGTGCCGAGGACGGACCGTGCCCAGGCCGTGCGCGCGTCCGGGCTGCGATCGTGCAGGGCGACGATGCGTGCAGTGTCCGACGGCGACTGCAGCATCACGGCGGCCTCCCACGCGGTGGTCGTGAGCAGCTCGCCGCCGACGTGCACGAAGTCGGCGTCCTCGCTCCCGAAGGCCGCGATGGCGTCGGCCAGCGCCAGGGTGTGGAAGCCTCCGAACTTGCGCAGGTCGCGGGCGGCGAGGCCGGTGAACACGATGTCGGTGCGAGCGCCCGCCGCGGCACAGCGGGCGAGCAGCAGGTCGCCGAAGTTGTGGCGGTCAAAAGCTCCGAACAGGATCAGGCGCCGCCCGTTCGCCGGCGCCGCTTCGCGTTTCGCGCTCGTCATCATAGTTACGATCGCTCCATTTTCGGCCGGGGAAAAAGGGCAGGTGCCGCACATCGCTTCCGGCCTGCGGGGCTCTTCGGTTATCATCGCGCTTTCCCGCAGCAACGTTCCCATGACCAAATACGTCTTCGTTACCGGCGGTGTCGTGTCCTCTTTGGGCAAAGGCATTGCAGCGGCCTCGCTGGGGGCCATTCTCGAATCCCGCGGCATCAAGGTTACCCACCTCAAGCTGGATCCGTATATCAACGTCGATCCGGGCACGATGAGCCCGTTCCAGCACGGTGAGGTCTTCGTCACCGAGGACGGCGCCGAAACCGACCTCGACCTCGGCCACTACGAGCGCTTCACCAGCGCCCGCATGAGCAAGCGCAACAACTTCACCACCGGCCAGATCTATGAGGCGGTGATCAAGAAGGAGCGCCGCGGCGAGTATCTTGGCAAGACGGTGCAGGTCATCCCGCACATCACCGACGAGATCAAGCAGTACATCAAGCGCGGTGCCGAAGGCGCCGACGTGGCGATCGTCGAGGTCGGCGGCACCGTGGGCGACATCGAGTCGCTGCCCTTCCTCGAGGCGATCCGCCAGATGGGATTCGAGGAGGGGCGTAACGGCACCTGCTTCATCCACCTGACGCTGGTTCCGTACATCCCGACCGCGGGCGAACTGAAGACCAAGCCGACGCAGCATTCGGTGAAGGAGCTGCGCGAGATCGGCATCCAGCCCGACATCCTGCTGTGCCGCGCCGACCGCTCGATCCCCGCCGACGAGCGCCGCAAGATCGCGCTGTTCTGCAACGTGATGCACGAAGCGGTCATCGAGTGCCTCGATGCGAACTCGATCTACAAGATCCCCGGTCAGCTGCACGACCAGATGCTCGACGAGATCGTCTGCCACAAGCTCAACATCCTCGCGCGCGCGGCGGACCTGAGCGTGTGGGAAAAGCTCGTCCATGCGCTCGAGAACCCGAAGCAGACCATCGACGTCGCCTTCGTGGGCAAGTACGTCGACCTGACCGAATCCTACAAGTCGCTCATCGAAGCGCTCAACCATGCCGGGATGCACACCGAGAGCAAGGTGAATATCCACTACCTCGACTCCGAGGATATCGAGCGCGACGGCTGCAAGGCGCTGGAAAAGATGGATGCGATCCTGGTGCCGGGCGGCTTCGGCAAGCGCGGCACCGAGGGCAAGATCGCCGCGATCCGCTACGCACGCGAGAACAAGGTTCCCTATCTGGGCATCTGCCTGGGCATGCAGCTCGCCGTCGTGGAGTTCGCCCGCGACGTCGCCGGCATGGCCGGCGCGCATTCGACCGAGTTCGAGCGCGACACGCAGTATCCGGTGATCGGCCTGATCACCGAATGGCAGGATCGCACCGGCAAGGTCGAGAAGCGCAGTGAAAGCTCCGATCTCGGCGGCACGATGCGCCTCGGCGCGCAGATGTGCCATCTGGCCGACGGCTCTCTGGCGCGCGCGGTGTACGGTTCCGCCGACGTCGTCGAACGCCACCGCCACCGTTACGAAGTGAACAACAAGCTGCTCTCGCAACTCGAAGAGAAGGGTCTGGTTGTCTCCGGCCGGGCGCCGGGTACCGACCTGTGCGAGATGATCGAACTGCCGGCCGACGTGCATCCGTGGTTCGTCGGCTGCCAGTTCCACCCGGAATTCACTTCCAACCCGCGCAAGGGACATCCGCTGTTCACGGCCTACGTGAAGGCGGCGCTGGCGCGCAAGGCGGCCGCTGCGGCGGCCTGAGGGAGTTGCGATGAAACTCTGCGGATTCGAGGTCGGCCTCGACAAGCCGTTCTTCCTGATTGCCGGCCCGTGCGTGATCGAGTCGCGCGACATGGCCTTCGAAACGGCCGGTGCGCTCAAGGAGATCTGCGCCGAGCTGGCGATCCCCTTCATCTACAAGTCGTCGTACGACAAGGCCAACCGCAGTTCGGGCAAGTCCTACCGCGGCACGGGGATGGAAAGGGGGCTCGAGATCCTTGCCGACGTGCGCAAGCAGCTCGGCGTGCCGGTGCTCACCGACGTGCATGCGATCGAGGAAATCCCGGCCGTGGCGGCCGTTGTCGACGTGCTGCAGACGCCGGCCTTCCTGTGCCGCCAGACTGACTTCATCCACGCGGTCGCAGCCAGCGGCAAGCCGGTGAACATCAAGAAGGGCCAGTTCCTGGCCCCGGGCGACATGAAGAACGTCGTGGACAAGGCGCGCGAGGCCAACGGCGGCGCGGACACCATCATGGTGTGCGAGCGCGGTGCATCGTTCGGTTACAACAACCTCGTGTCGGACATGCGCAGTCTTGCGATCATGCGCGAGACGGGCTGCCCCGTCGTGTTCGATGCGACCCATTCGGTGCAGCTGCCGGGCGGGCAGGGCACGGCCTCGGGCGGGCAGCGCGAGTTCGTGCCGGTGCTGGCGCGCGCGGCCCTTGCCGTGGGCGTGGCGGGATTGTTCATGGAAACTCATCCCGATCCGGCGAAGGCCCTGTCGGACGGCCCGAACGCGTGGCCGCTGCCGAAGATGAAGGCGCTGCTGGCGACGCTGAAGGACATCGACAGTCTGGTGAAGCGCCACGGCTTCATGGAGCTGGCCGGCTGAAGCAGCCGCCGTTTCGATCAAACCATTTTTGACCCCCAGGAAGGACACGAATACCCATGAGTGCAATCGTTGATGTCATTGCCCGCGAAATTCTGGATTCGCGTGGCAACCCGACCGTAGAGGCGGACGTTTTGCTCGAATCCGGCGTGATGGGCCGTGCGGCGGTGCCGTCGGGCGCCTCGACCGGTTCGCGTGAAGCCATCGAACTGCGTGACGGCGACGCCGCGCGCTACCTGGGCAAGGGCGTCCTGCGTGCGGTCGAGAACGTCAACACCGAGATCTCGGAATCGATCATCGGCCTCGACGCCGAAGAGCAGGCTTTCATCGACCGTACCCTGATCGAGCTCGACGGCACCGAGAACAAGTCGCGTCTCGGCGCCAACGCGATGCTGGCTGTGTCGATGGCCGTCGCGAAGGCTGCCGCCGAAGAGGCCGGCCTGCCGCTCTATCGCTACTTCGGCGGCTCGGGCCCGATGGCGATGCCGGTTCCGATGATGAACGTCATCAACGGCGGTGCACACGCGAACAACAGCCTGGACATCCAGGAATGCATGATCATGCCCGTCGGCGCGACCAGCTTCCGCGAGGCGCTGCGCTGCGGCGCCGAGATCTTCCATCACCTGAAGAAGCTCACCGACAAGAAGGGCTACCCGACGACTGTCGGCGACGAGGGCGGTTTCGCGCCGAACGTCGGCAGCACCGAGGAGGCCCTCAACATGATCCAGGACGCGATCTCGGCCGCCGGCTACGAGCCTGGCCGTGAAGTGGTGCTGGCGCTCGACTGCGCAGCGTCGGAGTTCTACAAGGACGGCAAGTACGTCCTTGCCGGCGAAGGGCTGACCCTGAGCTCGGAAGGCTTTGCCGACTACCTCGCGACGTTGGCTGACCGCTTCCCGATCGTGTCGATCGAGGACGGCATGGCGGAGAACGACTGGGCCGGCTGGAAGACGCTGACCGACAAGCTCGGCCGCAAGATCCAGCTCGTCGGCGACGACCTCTTCGTCACCAATACGAAGATTCTCGAGCAGGGTATCGACCAGGGCATCGCCAACTCGATCCTCATCAAGATCAACCAGATCGGCACGCTGTCGGAGACATTCGCTGCGGTCGAGATGGCCAAGCGCGCGGGCTACACCGCCGTGATCTCGCACCGTTCGGGCGAGACCGAGGACTCGACGATCGCGGACATCGCGGTCGGCCTCAATGCGATGCAGATCAAGACCGGTTCGCTGTCGCGTTCGGACCGCATCTCGAAGTACAACCAGCTGCTGCGCATCGAGGAAGATCTCGGCGATACCGTCAGCTACCCGGGCCGTCGCGCCTTCTACAACCTGCGCGTGCGCTAAGCGTTCCGCGTTCGGCGGCGGCCCGCGAGGGCCGTCCGCAATGATTCGATGCACAAGGCCGGCGATGAATTCGCCGGCCTTCTTTTGATTACGAGCAGATATTCATTCTTATGCGCTGGCCTCTGGTCATCCTCGTCCTGCTGGTGGCACTCCTGCAGTACCCGCTCTGGCTGGGCAAGGGCGGCTGGCTGCGCGTGTGGGACGTGGACCGTCAGCTGCAGGAGCAGCGCGAGAAGAACCGCGCGCTGGAACAGCGCAACGCGGGTCTGGAGGCCGAAGTGCGCGATCTCAAGTCCGGCAACGAGGCGATCGAGGAACGCGCGCGCTTCGAACTCGGGCTGACCAAGCCCGGCGAAGTCTTCGTTCACACCCCCCGGCAGAAGCCCTGACGGCGGCGCCCTCCGGGGAGTGCGGCCTGATCAGAGCACTTCGGCGATCGCTTCCCGCTGCAGCAGCTCGCCTTCGAATTCCACGAGCTCGGGTCCGAGCGCATCACGCGCCGACACCATTCCCACGGGGCGGCCGTTCTCCACGATCGGCACGTGGCGGAATCCGCCTTCGAACATCAGGTGCAAGGCGTGGCCGAGCGGCATCTCGGGTGTTGCGGTCATTACGCGCGAGGTCATCACGCGGGCAATTGGCGTCGTTTGAGGATCCAGGCCAGCGGCCAGCACCCGGACGAGGGCGTCGCGTTCGGTAAAGATGCCGATGAGATTGTCCCCTTCGGTGGCCATGATCGATCCGACCTTGGCTTCGGCCATGAGGCGCGCCGCGTCGCTGACGGTGAGGTGGGCGGGGCTCGTGAGGATGGGGCGGCCGGCGATGACCTCGCTGATCTTCCGTGTATGCATGATTCTGCTCCTGCTGAAGGTTAGGTGTGAGATGACTTCCTGTCAGCGTCGGCGCGTGCAGCGCCGCCCCGGGTTGTGGGCGCCCGGGCCGCCTTGCTCAACCGTCCGCCAGGAGCGTCCTGGCACCGTCGAATCTGGATCTGAAATAGGGGCTGTCGAGCCGTTCGACGCGCACGCGCCCGCGGCTCGATGGTGCATGCACGAACTTGCCTTCCCCCATGTAGATGCCCATGTGGGAGTATGGCCGGTTCATGGTGTTGAAGAAGACGAGGTCGCCCGGCTGGAGCATCGCGAGGCTGACCGGCCGCGTCCGGTCGGCGATCTGCGCTGCGTTGTGCGGCAGGCGGTAGCCGGAGACCTGCTCGACGACGTAGGAAACCATGCCGCTGCAGTCGAGGCCCGCGTCGGGATTGCGGCCGCCGAAGCGATAGCCGGTGTCGATCAGGCCTAGCGCGAAGATGACCATCTCGCGCGAATGCTCGGGGTCTGCGAGGATGAAAAAGTTGCTGCTTGTGCGTCCGGACGGGACGGTCGGAGCGGAGGAGACGTCGGGCCGCGGGGCCGGGACGCTGCCGCAGGCCGCGACCAGCGCTGCGATCGCGGATGCCGTCAGGGCTTGAAGCAGCTTGCGGACGACCATGGAGCTCCCCAGCACATTATCCGCAAACGATAGGGAAATAGTCGTTGGGTGTCCAGTGGGGGCGAGCGCGCGGACGTTCTCGGCCAGGCGTCAGAGCGAGGCCTTGCGGATGGCGCTACAGGCCGGACTTTCGGGTAGGTCCGGTCTTTCGAGTACGGCCTGGTCTCCGCTGGCCGAGAGTACCGTATATCCGTCGGAATACTTTGCCCCGCTGGTCGACTTCTCGGCGGTGAGGGCAAATATGCCGGCGCCCGTGCGCAGGCGGACGTGGTCCTCGAAGTACTCGACGGTGAATTGCTCTCCTCCGGGGCAGGTATAACTGACGACCCGCGAACTTTCGCGGGTCCAGGCGGTGCCGGCGAGTGAGCCTGCGCCGATGAGAAGTGCGGAAAGAGCTGCCAGTTGGCGATGGAGGCGCATGAAGTGTCTTTCAGAAGCGTGCGGGTGCGGCCGCGGCCGCGTTAGTCAGTCAGTTCGATGGTGCCGCTGACGGTGACGATGATTTCGGTCTCGCCGGCTTCGAC
>NZ_WTVS01000140.1 GCF_012911005.2 Aromatoleum toluolicum
ATCTGAAGAACGTCCTCGCACGCCTGCCCAGTCAGCCTCACAGCCGCCTTGGTGAGTTGCTGCCTCATCGCTGGCAGCCTTCGAACGGCTGAACAGCCACGTCAAGACGGGTTGCCCGGGGGCTTACGCACGACACGCCATGACGGGTACAAGACCTCGCTGAAAGTGCGTAAGCGTATCGAGGAGGCCTTCGGCTGGCTCAAGACCGTCGGCGGTCTGCGCAAAACCAAGCTGATCGGGCGCGAAAAACTCGCCGGCCAGGCGCTGCTGTGCTTCGCGACCTACAACCTGGTCCGTATCGGCAGCCTCTCGGGCTGGTGGGATGCCAAGCATGCGTAGGCCGAAATCCGTCCGGAGTTCGCAAAAAGGCGAACACGAGGAGCCAAGAGGCTTCGAACCCGGCCGCAAAACGGTCGAAATTGGCCTCAGCGGCGCTGAGAATAGCGACGCGCATCGGAAAACGAGGGCGGATTTCGCTTTCAACATGCGTTTTTCAACGGCCTGTTAGCACTGATGCGGCTTTCAAGGGGGTAGTTGGCGGGATTTTGTAGATCAGAAATTGACTTAACTTGCGGATTTTAAAGAAAACAACCGGTTATTGTGGCTCCAGTTGTCACCGGTTCGATCCCGGTATGTCGCCCCAAAATTCAACGACTTAGAGTTATCGTCTAGGCGTTTAGCATCGAGCCGAAGTCACGCAGACGGCACGTAGATCCAGGTGTTACCCGGCTCGATCCAGTCCTTTTCCAGAAAGTAATCAACCGCGTGGCGAAGATCCCTTAGCGAATGAGCCCGTGCTACAAGTCACGCAAAGCGGCGGGCTGAGCGGCTTTGTTGTGGATGTCGGCGACGCCAGCTCCATCAACGACACCGGGGTGGCCATCACGGTTTTCAAGGCGCCCGGCAGTGTTCGGATTGGGGAGCAGCTGGGGCTGCAACGCTGTAGGTCGTAGCAGAGGAGCTTGTGACGGGTAGCGCTTGGCTGACGAGGCTCGGCCTGTCAATGGCGTCCAGGCGGGAGGGGAGAGGGGCGGACCGCTCGCAGCGGCTTTATCGGCTGATCAAGGCGAGTTAGACGATACCGACGTCAATCTGTAGCCGGGGATTGCTGACCATCCGGCGAACGGATGCTTGCGAACGCAGAGCCTGCAGGTGGAGACCCGTAAGGCGTTGTCCCTAGCGCCTGTCGCGCTCCAGTCGCTCCGAAGCCCGCGACGCCGCTTCGTCACGCGAAATTCCTGGTGCCTTCCGCTGCTCGTAATCCATCAGACGCTCCGCCCTTCCGATATCGCCGCCGCAAGCCCGGAGCAGCCTTGCCCACGGCGTCTGCGCGCCGAAATCCGGATTGCCGGAGCGGCGAGTCCCGAGTGAGGGCTCGCGCGGCTCGAATACCGCACGCATCCTCCTCTCGGCGCGCCACCGGCCCAAGCGCAGGAGTACGAACACGACCCCGAACATCATCGCAAACCAGACCCATGCCGGAAGGGCTCGCATGTAGGTGCCAACATGCAGGACACCCGTCTTCAAGAACAGATCGGAGGTCGTCGGGAAGGACCCCGTTACCTGCGGCAGCAGGCCGGTCGAGGCCCCGTCTTGAGTGGCACGCGGATACGCCCCGTTTGACGCTGGAGCGGACGACGAGTAGTCCGCCACGATGAGTGCGCCGGATTTCGGATGGAACGGAACCGGCGGGTTGCCCACGTAGAACCGAAACGGGATCGACGCCATCCCCAGATCGTCCCCGTTCCGGACAACCTGCTGCACGACGAAATGCAAGTGCGGACCCGACGAATATCCCGTCGAGCCTACCAATCCGATCTGTTCCCCGGCTGCCACACGCTGTCCCGGATACACCTGCACGCCTCCGTGGGCGAGGTGTGCGTAGACGCCGATTGTCCCGTCCGCGTGCCGAATCCTCACCTCATTCGCCTTGTCCAGCAGATCGGGCGTCTTGCCTCCATACCTCTGGTTGGCTTCGGTATAGATCACCGTTCCGTCCCGCGCGGCGAGTACCGGCGTGTCCTGCGGCATCACGATGTCGACCGCGTGAGCGCTCTCCGCCGAGTGATGTGTCGAGTTCGCCCCGCCCGGGGCCTGACCGATCGGGTATCCACTGCCGTCGCGGTACGGAAGGCGATACAGCGCATCGGCACTCTGTCGTGCGTTGAAGTCACCCAGCAACCAGGAGCTCGAATACCGGAACGAATAGCCGACGCCCGATATCGTGCGCTTGAACCGCCCGAGATGCAGGACCCCGCCGTTCGGCGGCACGACCGCGAACACGGGAAATGTGCGATCCGGCGTTGCATACACGGAATAGAGCAGAGCCACCTTCACCGAAACGGGTGCCGGTCCGTTGTTGCGAGCAACGATCCGGTGCCCGTCGCCGTCCGGCTCGCTTTCCACGGTGAAGGGGTAATTGTCGTTGGGTCCCGCGAGGCAGGGACCAATAACGAAATGGGCCAGGATCAGCAACGTTGTCGCGCGCATCGCTCATATGCGACGTACGGGTATGATGGAATGATAGCGTGCAGCGTGACCGAGTGCGGCACATCGTGACGTGGCAGGAGCCGTCGGTTCGTATGATGGGCGGACGTTATCTGGGCCGGGGTCGAGGTGCGGGGACCCGAGCAGGGATACTCGACGATCTGTCGGCCATGGCAGAGGACTTGCGCGATCGGAGTGTTCGTGCGATGGGACAGCAGATAGAGCAGCCTTCGTGATTGTGATGAAGGCACTGAGGGTATCAATAGATTCGGGCTTACTTGCCCGGGCTATTGAATCCTCACGTTCCTGAAGCTGCATTGGTACTCGAGCGTCGTGTTACGGATTCGAGGCTCTCGATCAGCCTCTCCGCGGCTTTGCTCAAATATCCTCCGCTTCGATGTACGATGCCGACGACGCGGTCCGAATGCCAATCCTCAGGGGCGGCGAGAATGGCGCCACGTTCGGCCACCGGCGGGTAATGGATGCTCGATGCCGGTAGCAAGGCAAGCAGGTCGAGGGCGGATGGTCCCAATCCCACCCAACCGGCGACGGAGTCGAGAGAAATGACCGGAACGGGCGGTTGCAGATCCCGCTGCCGGAATTGATTCTCGAACCATTCGCGTGTCCGCGTCCCCTCCACGGGAACGATCCAGCGGGCTGCCGCAAGATCTTCCCAACTGACTTTCTCGGCCCGGACGAGCGGATGATTCCTGTTGGTGATCGGAACCATCGGATCGTCGAACAATTTGTGCCAAGCCAGATTTCCTTTCGGGGAGGGGGCGATCGTGAGTGCGAATTCGATGTCCCCTGCCCGCACCGCGCGTAGCAGGGCGTCGGCTTTTCCGCCGATGATCGTGAACGTGATGTCGTTGTCGGCGGAAAGCGGCTTGAGGGCCGCCGCCACGATGGCGGGGTTGATTCCCGTTCCAACCCCGAAGGTCACTGGTCCCAACTTACCCTGACGCAGATCGCGCAGTTCCGCAAACATGTCGCGAACTCCCGCATCGATACCGCCCGATCGTGCCACGACCGCCTGACCGTAGGAGGTCAGCAGCACACCGCGGGCGAGCCGTTCGATCAATTTGACACGAAACGTGCGCTCGAGCCGGGCTACGGCCTTGGACAGTGTCGGTTGAGTGATGCCCAGCCGCTCCGCAGCACGTACGAGGCTACCTGCTTCGGCTATAGCAGTGAGGTACTGCAGATCGCGCAAGTCCACGGTATTACGCTCCGGAATAGGTCTACCTAAAAATTATATTGTTCGGTGGCAAAAGCGAAAGTAGTGTGGCTCATGCCCGGACGAAACCGATCGGGTCCACACCCCTTTCGGCGCAAGGTAGATCGCAAGACGCCATAAAGAAAACAGGAGGAGACACCATGGCCATCAAGAGCCAAAGAGATCTATTGGCCGGGATGATGTTCACGATCGTGGGCGCGGCATTTGCATTCGGCGCGCGTGAATACAACGTCGGCAGCGTGGCCCGCATGGGGCCGGGCTACTATCCCCTGCTGCTGGGCATCATCCTCGCCGCCATCGGACTGCTGGTGGCGCTGCAGTCGTTCGGTCAGCAGAGCGACGAGGAGAAGATCGGTCCGATCGCCTGGCGGCCGCTGATCTTCATCATTGGCGCCAACCTTGCCTTCGGAATCCTGATCGGGGGGCTGCCTTCGCTTGGATTTCCTGCCATGGGGCTTATCCCTGCCATTGCGGCGCTGGTCGTTCTTGCGTCCCTTGCCAGCACCGAGTTCAGCCTCAAGCGGGCGCTGTCGCAGTCGGCGATCCTGGCTGCGGGCAGCTGGCTCGTCTTCGTCAAGCTGCTCAGTCTGCCGTTCCAGCTCTGGCCGACCGCCATCACCGGTTAAGGGGACGCTGCCATGATGGATCTCATCAACAACCTTTCCCTCGGCTTTGGCGTGGCTTTTACGGTGCAGAACCTGCTCTACGCCTTTGTCGGTTGCCTGCTGGGCACCGTCATTGGCGTACTGCCGGGCCTGGGGCCGGTCGCGACCATCGCCATGCTGCTGCCGGCAACGTATGCGCTGGAGCCGCTGGCAGCGCTCATCATGCTCGCGGGTATCTACTATGGCGCCCAGTATGGCGGCTCGACCACAGCGATCCTGGTCAACCTGCCCGGCGAGGCGTCCTCGGTGGTGACGGCGCTCGACGGCTACCAGATGGCGCGCAATGGGCGCGCCGGTGCGGCCTTGGCTACCGCCGGCATCGGCAGCTTCATTGCCGGCTCGATCGGCACCCTGGTACTCGCGGCCTTCGCCGTACCTTTGGCCGAGGTGGCCTTCAAGTTCGGTCCGGCGGAGTATTTCTCGCTCATGGTGCTGGGCCTGATCGGCGCGGTGGTGATGGCCTCGGGGTCGCTCCTGAAGGCTATCGCCATGATCGTCCTCGGCCTGTTGCTGGGTACGATAGGTACGGACATCGACTCGGGCGTGACGCGCTACTCGTTGGGCTTCCCCGAGCTCATCGACGGCATCGGTTTCATCGCCATCGCCATGGGTATTTTCGGTTATGGCGATATCATCAATTCGCTGTCGCGTGCGGCCGAAAAGCGCGAAGTTTCTACCAGCAAGCTGGAGCATCTCTTCCCGACCAGGGAGGATTTCCGACGCATGCTGCCGTCGATCCTGCGAGGAACGACGCTCGGATCCGTGCTGGGGATTCTGCCCGGCGGCGGTGCGCTGCTCGCGTCCTTTGCCGCCTATACGCTCGAGAAGAAGACCAGGCTCGAACCCGGCGAGGTGCCTTTCGGCAGAGGCAACATCCGCGGCGTGGCCGCTCCGGAATCGGCCAACAACGCGGGCGCGCAGACTTCCTTCATTCCGCTGCTGACATTGGGCATTCCGCCCAACGCGGTGATGGCGCTGTAAGCGGTAACTGACGAGCGTCCTTGACTACTTCGAGATTTCGAAGAGATCGGATCGCAGGGGGTTGGCCGCGAAGTGCTGCTTCCACAGACGGGGGGTGAGTTGCGCGACGTCGGCAGCGGGGTG
>NZ_WTVS01000141.1 GCF_012911005.2 Aromatoleum toluolicum
GTTCGTATGCAGCGGCCCGGCGTCGCCGCGGTAGGCGTCCCCGCCGAACTTGAAGTGCTCGGCGCGCTTGAAGTACGGCAGGCAGTTGCGGTAACCCCACCCCTCGGCGCCCAGCGATTCCCATTCGTCGAAATCGCAGGCGTGGCCGCGGATGTACACCAGGCCGTTGATCGACGAGGAGCCCCCCAGCACCTTGCCGCGCGGGCAGTGCAGGCGACGACCCTTCAGGTGCGTCTCAGGCACGGTCTCGTAATGCCAGTTGTAGCGGCGCGTGTTCATCGGCAGAGAGAATGCGCTCGGCATCTGGATGATGACGCTGCGGTCGCTGCCGCCGTATTCGAGGACCAGTACGCTCACGTCCGGATCCTCGGTGAGCCGGGCCGCGAGCACACAACCGGCCGAGCCCGCGCCGACGATGACGTAGTCGAAAGTGTCTTGCATGGTTGTCTCCCGATCACTGAACCGCGGGATCGACGACCGGCTCGACCACCGCCAGCGGCTCGACAGGGATTCGTTCGCCGTAGTCGCCGAAGCGCCGGCTCCCGAACGCCCGCGTGCCCACCCACTGCACGAGGGCCGCCGCGACGAAGGCCGGCATCGACGCGGACAGCAGCGTGAAGCCGGGGCCGGCGGCGAGGGTCTGCGGGTTGAACACCAGCACATAGACCGCCGAGCCCGCGAACAGCGCCGTCAGCGCGATCGGATTGAAGCCGCCCCAGTACGCGAAAGGACTCCGCTCGGGCGACGCGAACACGGCGCGCAGGCTGATGTGCTGGCGCCGCAGCACGAAATAGTCGGCCATGCCGATCCCCGCGAGCGTCGCATTCAGGGCCGAGGTCCACACCAGGAAGATGAAGAAGCCGTCGTAGATGCCGGGAGCCGCGAACACCACGACGATGGGCACGACGCAGAAGGCTGCGACGAGCATGTCCCACGACAGACGTCCGAGCACCGGCCCTGCCAGCTGCCTGAGGCCGACGACCGACGTGTAGAGGATGTTGATCATGCTCGTCACGTTGGCGAAGGCGATGAAACCGAGCGCGACGATGCCGATCGCCAGCCCGCCGATCGTCGTCATCCAGATCGTCGGGTCGGCGTTGCCCATCGCCGCTGCGCCGAGCAGGCCGACGATTTCGCCGAGCGAAGCGGCGCCGAACACGCCGACGATGTTGGGCCAGAACGACGTGCGCTGGTTCTTCGACAGGCGCGCGAGGTTGCCGAGATACGGCCACCACGAGAAACCGGCGGCCATGTTCACCTCGACGGCGATCATGAAGTTGAGCCGCTTGTCGTCCGTCGGCGCGGCGAGCGCCGGCAGGCCGAGCAGGTCACCGAACGCATGCTTGTCGAGGATCAGCCAGATCATCACGAGCATCAGCAGCACCAGCGCGGGCGACATGACCATGTTGAAGAACTTGATCGACGTCGGCCCGCGAGCCACGACGAACCCGGTCACGACGATCGCCGCCGCCGCGAGCAGCGAGACCAGCACACCGTTGGCGGGCTCCGTCGCCGCTTCCCCCGTCTTGAGCAACGTGATCATGCCGTCCACCGAGCGTCCGAACATCATGCCGAGCACGGCGAGCCATCCGAGCGTCAGCAGCACGACCGCCAGCGCATACACGAGCCGGCTGCCGTTGCGTCCGAAGGTGCTGCGCAACAGCGTGAACTGCTCGACCCCGTACTTGCCGCAGGGCAGGCAGGTCGGCAGCGCGACCAGCAACACGCCCAGGATGTTGCCGATGATGATCGCGGCGATGCCTTCGCGCGGGCCGACGAAGGCCGCGGTCGCGCCGCCGATCAGGAAGGCCCAGGTCGCGATCGCGAGCGCCGAGTTGGCGTAGGTGAATTCCCAGAAGCCCCACAGGCGCTCGCCGGGCAGCAGCGGGGTGTCGCCGCGCTCGGCGGCCTGGCGGAACAGTTCGGCGTTCGACATCTCACACCCCCCAGACGTAGAAGCCGATCACGAGCGCGAGCGTCATCGCCAGCACCAGCGAGTAGTCGAGCGCAGTCATTGCGCCCGGCCAGTAGGGCTGGTCGGCCAGCCTCTCGTAAGCGCGCAGGCGCAGTTCGAGGTCCTGCTCGCGTTCCCGATCCGTTGTTGTTTGCATGTTTGTCTCCTCGTCGCCCGCGGCCGGCGCCCGTCGTCCTGCGCGCGTCCGGCCACGGCGTTTATCGGTGTGTTCAGGGCAGGGTGATCCACACGGCCTTGGTTTCCGTCAGGAAGTCGAGCTGCTCGGGTCCGAGGTCGCGCCCGAAACCGGACTGCTTGAAACCGCCGAAGGGCATCGCCGGGTCGAGCGTGCTGTGCGCGTTCACATACACCGAGCCGGCCTTCAGGCGCGGGATCAGGCGATGCACGCGGCCGAGGTCGTTCGAGTAGATCGCGGCCGCCAGGCCATAAGGCGAATCGTTCGCTTCGGCGACCGCCGCGTCGAGGTCGTCAAACGGCGCGGTGACGAGCACCGGCCCGAAAATCTCCTCGCGCACGACGCGCATGTCGCTACGCGTATGAGCGAAGATCGTCGGTTCCACGAAGCAGCCGTCCTGCGCCCGCCCGCCGTATGCGAGTTCCGCCCCCTCCGTGATCCCGGCGTCGATGTAGCTCGCAACGCGGCGCTTCTGCTGCAACGACACGAGCGGACTGATGAAACAGTCGGGATCCAGGCCGGGCGCCATCTTGAGCGTGCGCGTCACGTCGACGAGCTCGCGCATGAAGGCGTCGTGCACGTCGCGCTGCACATACACGCGCGTGCCTGCGTCGCACACCTGCCCGGAATTGAAGAACACGCCGTTCGCGACGGCACGTGCCGCCGCCGCCAGATCGGCATCCTCCAGCACCAGGACCGGGGACTTACCACCGAGCTCCAGCGTCAGGCGCTTGAGGGTGTCGAGACCCGCCCGCCCGACCTCCTGGCCGACCGGGGTCGAACCGGTGAAACTCAGCTTGTCGATGCCCGGATGGCGCGACATCGCGGCCCCGATGTCGCGCCCGGTGCCCGTGACGATGTTGACCACGCCCGGCGGGATGCCCGCCTCCTCGACGAGTTCGGCAAAACGCAGCGCCGACAGCGAGGTCAGCTCGGCCGGCTTGACGACCACAGTGCAGCCGGCAGCGAGCGCCGCGGCGAGTTTCCAGGCCATGGTCTGCAGCGGGAAATTCCACGGCACGATCGCGCCGACGACGCCGACCGGCTCCTTGCGCGTGAAGGCGACATATTCGCCGGGCAGCGCAGCCGGCTCGACGGTGCGCCCGTGGATCTTCGTGGCCCAGCCGGCGAAATAGCGAAAGGTATCCACCGTGCCCTGCACGTCGATGTCGCGCGCGCTGGTGACCGACTTGCCCATGTCCACCGATTCGATCTCGGCGATTTCCGCCGCGTTGGCCTCGACCAGGTCAGCCAGCCTGTGCAGCAGGCGTTCACGCGACAGCGGCTTCATCGTGCGCCAGGGGCCGGAGTCGAAGGCCGCGCGGGCGGCGCCAACGGCACGGTCCAGGTCCGCCACGGTGGCAAGCGGGATCTGCGTGATGCGGCCGAGCGTGGAGGGCTCGATCACGTCGGCCACGGCGCCCTCGCTCGCGCCCATCCACTCGCCGTTAATGTACATCTTCTGCGTCTTGCGCAGGAATCGCTGCGCGCCGGGGGAAACCCCGTAGCGTTGCAGATAGGCTTCGACGATGCTGTCCATGCGTTGTCTCCGTGATTGTGCGCACTCAGGCCTGCGCGCGAGGGTGATTGATGAAGCAGGAACGGACGGGGGGCTGCGTCGGGGCGACGGCAAGCCGATCGGCGGAAGGCAACCGGGGAAAAGCGGACGCGCGGTGGGCGCGGTGCAGCACGCGGGCGGGCTTGCAGGGCATGGCTCGGTCTCCTCCTTCGATCTGCTCCGCCCGGCTCTGTTGGCCGTGTCGGGCATGGACGGACTATATTTCCGGACTTGCTTCGGAAAAATAGTCACGACAAGATATTAAAATCGTAAATTTCGAAGTAAACGCACGAAGGAAAGCGATGAAACAGCTCCACGACGTCGATCTGAAACTGGTGCGCGTGTTCGTCGCCGTGGTCCGCCACGGCGGCTTTTCGGCCGCCCAGGCCGCGCTGAACGTCAGCCAGAGCACGATCAGCGAGCAGATGACGACGCTGGAGACGCGGCTGGGATTGAAGCTGTGCGAGCGCGGCCGCGGGGGGTTCCGCCTCACGGAACACGGGCACGCGACTTACGAGGCAGCCCAGCGCCTGCTGCTCGCTGTCGAAAGCTTCTGCATGGACACCAGCGTCCTCGCGCAGCGCATCGCGGGGAGGCTACAACTGGGGCTGATCGACAACACGGTCACCGACGGAGCCTCGCCTATCCTCCCCGCCCTGCAGCGCTTCCTCGCGCTCGGCCACGACGTTCAGATCGACATCTACATCGGCAGCCCCGCCGAACTGGAAGCTCGCATCCTCGACGGCCGCCTGCACCTCGCGATCGGTCACTTCCCGCTGCAGGTCGCAGGCCTCGAATACACCGCCCTCTATGACGAAGCCGACGGACTGTTCTGCGGCAAGGGCCATCCGCTCCACTCCGCGCCCGACGACGGCGACGCGCTAATGAAACTGATCTCGACGAGCCGCGTCGTTGCGCGCGCCTATATGCAAGAAAGGGATCTGCACCTGCTCGAGACGCGCATGGCAGCAGCGACCGTCGACAATGTCGAGGCGCAGGCCATCCTCATCCTCTCCGGCGCCTACATCGGCTTCCTGCCCCTGCACTACGCGCAACGCTGGGTCGATTCCGGCCGCATGCGCCGCCTTCGCGCGCGCAACCTGGAAAACAGATGGCCCTTCTCTGTAGTCACCCGACGCAGCCAAGCGATGCCCGCCGTACTGCGGGCCTTCATCGACGGGTTGGCGGGGGCTAGGCGAAATTTGCCAACCAGCCCGTTCGTTCCCGCGCCGCAGCATGACAACTGAGGGGTTGTATTCCAATCGCACTCATTGCCGCACGACTCGGCCAGCTCAGCGACACTCTTCCGGGGCACGAGCGGAACGGCGGCAGCCCGTCTCCGCCACCACTTGGCGAAACACTCACCAGCGCCAACCGCACGAAGTTACGCAACGCCTCTCCGCCCAATCCCCGCTCAGCGCAGCCACAGGAGTCCGCCCAGGATCAGCGCCGCGAGGAAGACCGTATTGGCGGCCAGCATCGCCACCGGTCGCCAGCCCACCGCAGCCAGCTGCTGGAACGAGGTCTTGACCCCGAGCGCCGAGATCGCCACGACGAGGCACCAGCGCGAGAGGCTGGAGGCGGCGTCGGTGACCGGCTTGGGGATCAGCCCCAGACTATTGATCAACACCAGCACCGCGAAGCCGACGAGGAAACCCGGCAGCACCGGCGGCTTCTTGCCGCTCGCCGTGCCGTCGCGGAAGAGCAGCGACACCACCGCCACCACCGGCAACAGCATCGCCACGCGGAAGAGCT
>NZ_WTVS01000142.1 GCF_012911005.2 Aromatoleum toluolicum
GGGGTGGGGATGGGTTAAGCAGACGCGGCCGAAACCCATTCCCCTCCTAAAGGGGGAGGAACAGGGCGCCCGGGCAGCGTTCATGCATCCGTCGCCACATCAATAATTCCCGTTCTCGACCACGATCGCCACGCCCTGCCCGCCGCCGCAGCACGCGGACGACACGCCGAACTGCAGCCCGGCCTCGCGCAGCTCGCGCGCCACCGTCGTCGTCAGGCGCACTCCCGACGCACCCAGCGGGTGGCCGATCGCGATCGCGCCGCCATGCACGTTGCAGCGCTCGCGGTCCAACTCCAGCTCCCGCTCGCACGCGAGGTACTGCGCACCGAAGGCTTCGTTGATCTCGACGCGCCCCAGGTCGCCGACTGTCAGCCCGGCCCGCGCCGCGGCCACGCGGATCGACGGCGCCGGCCCGATGCCCATGATCTCCGGCGGCACCGCCACCGAAGCGCCGGCGACGATGCGCGCGAGGGGCTTCACGCCATGCGCGCGCACCCAGTCGCCGTGCGCGACGATCACCGCGGCCGCGCCATCGACGATCGCCGAGCTGTTGCCGCCCGTCTGCACGCCGCCGAATGCCGGCTTCAGTTTCTGCAGGGTTTCCAGCGACGTCGGACGCACGTGGCCGTCGCGATCGACACACTCGACCCGATCCGCGAGCTTCAGCGCGCGCGGGTTGTACCCCGGAAGCACCCAGTTCGAATTGACGACGGACGCGACCTCGTCCGCGAAATACCCCGAATCCCATGCCGCACACGCGCGCGCGAAGCTCTGCGCGGCGAAGTGGTCCACCTCTTCGCGCGAGATGCCGTAGCGCTTGGCGAGATTTTCGGCGGTATCGCCCATGCTGTCGCCCGGTGCAGTGTCCTTGGTCGCCTCCCACAGGAAGTCGCGGAAGTCGAGCTGTCCCATGCGAAAGCCCGCACGGTGCGTGTAGGCGGCGATCGGATTGCGCGACATCGACTCGGTGCCCACGCACAGCGCGACCTTCGCCTTGCCCAGCGTGATCTGGTCGGCGGCAGCGAGGATGGTCTCGAAGCCGGTGCCGCACAGGCGCTGCACCAGCAGCGCCGGCACGGCCGGATTCACGCCCGCATACAGGCCGATGTGGCGCGGCAGGAAGTAGGCGTCGAAGCTCGCCTGCGCCATGTTGCCCGCGACGATCGCATCCACCTCGCCGGCGGGGATGCCGCTGCGCTCGAACAGCGCGCGCGCGGCGAAGATGCCCAGATCGGTCGGCGACACGTCGCGCAGCGGGCCGTTGTAGTCGGCGAAGGGCGTGCGCTGCCCCGCCACCAGCCAGATATCGTCGTAGGCGCGCGCTTGCGCCGCGGCTTCGGATGCTGCATAAGGATTCGTCATCGCTGCGGTCCCTGTCCCTTGCGTTGCAGGAAATGCCCGATGCGCTCGGCGACTTCCGGGCTGGTCTGTGTCAGTGCGGCGGTCAGCGACTCGACGAAGAGGCCGTCGTCGCTCGCCAGGTTGTCGATGCGCGCGACGGCCGTGACCATCGCCCAGTTCGCCATCGGCGCGTTCTCGGCGATGCGGCGCGCGAGCTGCTGCGCCTTCGCCAGCGCCTCGCCGGGGCCGACGAGGTAGTGCGACAGGCCGAGGCGCTGGCCTTCGTCGGATTCGAGGATGCGCCCGGTCAGCATCATTTCGCACATCCGCCCCGCGCCGATGATCTTGGCGACGCGCACCGACGCGCCGCCGCCGACGAAGATGCCGTGGCGCCCCTCCGGCAGCTGGTAGATCGTGTTCGGCTCGGCGACGCGCACGTGGGTCGAGGTCGCGAGTTCCAGCCCGCCGCCGATCACCGCGCCGTGCAGCGCCGCGATCACCGGGATGCCGCCGTTCTGGACGCGGTCGAACACGCGGTGCCAGCCGCGCGAGTGCTGCATCACGCCGAAGGGGTCGCGGTGCTGGTGCTCGGTGAGATCCAGCCCGGCGCAGAAGTGCTCGCCCTCGCCGCCGAGGACGATGGCCCGCGTCCCTTCGGGTACGGCCGCGAAAGCGGCATCGATCGCGTTGAGCAGACGGTCGCTGATCGCATTGCGCTTCGCAGGCCGCGCCAGCATCACCGTGTAGATGTTGTTTTCGAATGAAGTCTTAACCAGTTCTTCGCTCATGGGGCGATCCTTTCCACTTGTCGTGCCGCCTTTGACCGGGCGGCTCCGGTTCATGCAGTGACGACGGTCTTGTCCGGCATTTCGGCGTGCAGCGTCTCGACCAGATCCTTGCGTCGCGTCAGCACCGCACGCTGGTTGATGTAGCCCTTGTCGGTGATCTCGCCCGCCTCCACCGACGGCGGCTCCGCCATCAGCAGCGCGCGCGTCGGCACCGTCGAGGATCCGCCACCGCCCTGCGCCAGCGCCGCCATCCCGAGGCGCACCCGCGCCAGCACCGCCGGATTCGTCAGCACCTGCTCCACCGGAGCATCGGCCGGCAGGCCGGGGCACAGCGAGCGGCATTCGGAGACGTTCGGGAACACGAGGAAGCCGATCTCGTCGCGGTCGTGGCCGGTCACGACGATGTCCTGGGCGACCGGCTTCAGCGCGTCGATGCCCTTCACCCGCAGCGATCCCACATGCACCCAGGTGCCGGTCAGCAGCTTGAAGTCCTCGCCGACGCGGCCGTCGAACAGCAGGCCCTGCTCCGGTCGCGCCGGATCGACGAACTCGACCGCGTCGCCGATCAGGTAGAAGCCTTCTTCGTCGAAGGACTTGGCCGTGAGTTCGGGCTGCTTCCAGTAGCCGGGGAACACGTTCGGCCCCTTCACGCGCACTTCCAGCTTGTCCGCGCTGGGCACCAGCTTCAGTTCGACGCCCGGCACCGGCACGCCGATCACACCCGAGCGCACCGCCTGGAAGTGGCAGTCGGTCGCGAGCGGCGCGGTCTCGGTCGCACCCCACGACGACACCATCGTCACGCGGCGGCCGATGGATTCCTCCGAGAGGTTCTCCAGTTCCGCCCACAGGTGCTGCGGCAGCGCCGCGCCGGCGTAGAAGATCAATTTCAGGCGCCCGAAGAAGGCCTCGCGCAGTTGCGCGTCGCGGCGCAGTTCGGGCACCAGCATGTCGTAGGCGCGCGGCACGCTGAAGTAGATCGTCGGCGACACGTCCTTGAGGTTGCGCAGCGTCTTGCCCAGCAGCGCCGGCACCGGCTTGCCGTCGTCGATGTAGAGGCTGCCGCCGCAACGCAGCACCATGTTCAGGTTGTGGTTGCTGCCGAACGTGTGGCTCCACGGCAGCCAGTCCACCAGCACCGGCGGCTCATCCTTGAGGAAGGGCCACACCAGCTCCTTCGCGAGTTGGCTCGCACACAGCATGCGCTGCGTGTTGATGACGGCCTTGGGCGTACCGACCGACCCCGACGTGAACAGGAACTTGGCCGTCGTGTCCGGCGTGATGCGGTCGAACGCGCGCATCACCGCGGCCTCGTCGCTGCATGCCTCGATGTCCGCGAACCCCACGCACCCCGCCGCGTTTCCGCTGCGCCGGCCCGCCACCACGACGCCGTCGTGCAGCGGCCGGATCGCCTCGATCGCTGCGGCGAAGCGCGCGACGTCATCCGCATACACGACGCCCGGCCGCATCAGCTCGATGTTGCCCTTGAGCTTGGCGAAGTCCTTCGACATCAGCGAGTTGCCGGTCGAGATCGCGCACGAAGGCACGCCGACATGCATCGCCGCATACATCAGCAGCGCATGCTCGATGGAGTTGTCGGACAGGATCACGACCGGCCGCTCCGCGGACAGGTTCTGCCCCAGCAGCCAGGTCGCGATCGCGACCACGCGCCGACGCGCCTCGCCGTAGCTCACCCTGTCCCACTCGCCGGCGGCGTTGCGCTCGGCGAGGAAGACCCGCTCCGGCGCCTCGCGCGCCCAGTGCTCCAGCCACTCGCCGACGCAGCGCGCATACGTCTGCGGCAGCGGGATGCCCGAGCGCAGGATGCGGCTGCCGTCGGGCCGTTCTTCGACATTGACGACCGGGCGCGCGAACATCGCCTCGGTCTCGTTGATCGCAGTGCTCATGAATCGTCCCCGCGTGCGCTGCTTACTTGATCAGCTTGTAGTTGCCGCTGTCGATCTTCACCAGCACGTGCGAGCGCTCGTCCAGGCCGAAATGGTCGTTGGCGTTCATGTTGTAGACGCCGTGGCTTGCGATGACCTCCTTGTTCCCCTCGAGCGCGTCGCGCAGGGCCGCGCGGAATTCCGGGGTGCCCGGCTTGGCGCTCTTCAGCGCGACCGGTACCGCCTGCTCGATCAGCCGCCACGCATCGAAGGCATGACCGGCGAAGGACGAGAACGAGCCGGCGCCGTACTTTTCCTCGTACTTCGTCACGAGGCTCTTGCCCATCGCCTTGGACGGATGCGAATCGGCAATCTGGTCCACCACCACCACCGGCCCGACCGGGATGATCACGCCGTCGGCCGCCTTGCCCGCGACCTTGAGGAAGGCCTGGTTCGCGACTGCGTGGGTCTGGTAGACCTGCCCCTTGTAGCCGCGTTCGACCAGCGTGGTCTGCGGCAGGGCCGCGGGGCTGCCGGAGCCGACGACGAGAATCGCGTCCGGGCGCGCCGACACCAGCTTCAGGATCTGGCCGCTCACCGAAGTGTCCGCACGCGCATAGCGCTCGGTCGCGACCAGCTTGATTCCGGCCGCCTCAACCTTGGCGGTCACCGAAGTCAGCCAGTCCTCGCCATACGCATCCGAGAAGCCGATGAAGCCGAGCGTCTTCACCCCGTTCTGCTTCATGTGTCCGATGACCGCAGCGGCCATCACGCTGTTCTGCTGCGGGGTGCGGAACACCCACTTGTTGCGCTCGGCCGGCAGCGACACCGGGCTGATCGTGACCTGCGGTGTCGCGCTCTCGTTGGCCACCTCGGCGATCGCGGCAGTCGCCGGCGTCGTCGACGAGCCGACCAGCACATCCACCTTGTCCTCGCTGACCAGTTTGCGCGCGTTCTTCGTCGCCATCGTGGGATCGGTCGCATCGTCGAGCACGATGAAATTGACCTTCTCGCCGCCGATCTGCGTCGGCAGCAGCGCGAACACGTTCTTTTCCGGAATCCCGAGCGACGCGCCGGGCCCGGTCGCCGACAGCGAGATGCCGATCGTGACGTCGGCCAGCGCCGGCGAGACGTACGAGGCGGCGGCCAGCGAGCACAGCACTGCGAGTTTCTTGATCTGCATGTTCACTCACTCCTTTGGTGTCTTTGCGCCCGACGGTGCCGGGTCGATTGGGTGGCGGTTCTGGCCGCTCTGTCGCCGGAGCTCGCACGGAGCCGGCATGGTGTGAAAGTTAGCAGCGCTATTGTCACTTGTCAAACACTTGTTCGACTAGTTTGTTGCTAACCACGAGAACGATTGGGCGATGTCACGTTGAGTGCAGCACGGTAACTCCCTCCCCTTCAAGGGGAGGGCTGGGGTG
>NZ_WTVS01000143.1 GCF_012911005.2 Aromatoleum toluolicum
GGGTAGCGGCTTTTTTGGGTGTAGGTAGTCTGACGATGACCTACTTTCGCACTCACGAAGAGCACTATCATCGGCGCGGTCCTGTTTCACTGTCCTGTTCGGGATGGGAAGGAGTGGTTCCGGGACGCTATGGTCGTCAGACTGTAAAGGGTCACAAAGTGGGGAAGTAGAGTGTGTGGGGCGTGTGATTGTGTTGTGGCGTGTTGAGTTCGCTGTTGATCCAGGGTTATAGGATCAAGCCTCACGGGCAATTAGTATCGGTTAGCTTAACGCATTACTGCGCTTCCACACCCGACCTATCAACGTTGTGGTCTTCAACGACCCTTCAGGGGGCTCGAGGCCCCGGGGAAGTCTCATCTTGAGGCGAGTTTCCCGCTTAGATGCTTTCAGCGGTTATCTCTTCCGTACTTAGCTACCCGGCGATGCGACTGGCGTCACAACCGGTACACCAGGGGTACGTCCACTCCGGTCCTCTCGTACTAGGAGCAGGTCCTCTCAAACTTCCAGCGCCCACGGCAGATAGGGACCAAACTGTCTCACGACGTTTTAAACCCAGCTCACGTACCACTTTAAATGGCGAACAGCCATACCCTTGGGACCGGCTACAGCCCCAGGATGTGATGAGCCGACATCGAGGTGCCAAACTCCGCCGTCGATGTGAACTCTTGGGCGGAATCAGCCTGTTATCCCCAGAGTACCTTTTATCCGTTGAGCGATGGCCCTTCCATACAGAACCACCGGATCACTATGACCTGCTTTCGCACCTGCTCGACTTGTCGGTCTCGCAGTCAAGCCGCCTTTTGCCATTGCACTATCAGTACGATGTCCGACCGTACCTAGGCGACCTTCGTACTCCTCCGTTACCTTTTAGGAGGAGACCGCCCCAGTCAAACTGCCTGCCATGCACGGTCCCCGACCCGGATTCACGGGCCCAGGTTAGAACCTCAACGACACCAGGGTGGTATTTCAAGGTTGGCTCCACGGCAACTGGCGTCACCGCTTCAAAGCCTCCCACCTATCCTACACAAGTCCCGTCAAAGTCCAATGCAAAGCTACAGTAAAGGTTCATGGGGTCTTTCCGTCTAGCCGCGGGTAGATTGCATCTTCACAAACATTTCAACTTCGCTGAGTCTCAGGAGGAGACAGTGTGGCCATCGTTACGCCATTCGTGCAGGTCGGAACTTACCCGACAAGGAATTTCGCTACCTTAGGACCGTTATAGTTACGGCCGCCGTTTACCGGGGCTTCGATCAAGAGCTTGCACCCCATCACTTAACCTTCCGGCACCGGGCAGGCGTCACACCCTATACGTCCACTTTCGTGTTTGCAGAGTGCTGTGTTTTTAATAAACAGTCGCAGCCACCGATTCTCTGCGGCCCCTTCGCCCTTCGGATGTACTCCTACAAGCTAGTGGGGCATACCTTCTCCCGAAGTTACGGTATCAATTTGCCGAGTTCCTTCTCCTGAGTTCTCTCAAGCGCCTTAGAATTTTCTTCCTGCCCACCTGTGTCGGTTTGCGGTACGGTCGATTTTAGACTGAAGCTTAGAGGCTTTTCCTGGAAGCATGGTATCAGTCACTTCGGTCTCAAAGAGACCTCGTCATCACGCCTCAGCTCAGCCCCGCGGATTTGCCTACGGGGCACGCCTACACGCTTAAACCGGGACGTCCAACACCCGGCTGACCTAACCTTCTCCGTCCCCCCATCGCATCTAAAATCGGTACGGGAATATTGACCCGTTTCCCATCGACTACGCATTTCTGCCTCGCCTTAGGGGCCGACTCACCCTGCGTCGATGAACGTTGCGCAGGAAACCTTGGGCTTTCGGCGAGGGTGCTTTTCACACCCTTTATCGCTACTCATGTCAGCATTCGCACTTCCGATA
The DNA here is from genome assembly GCF_012911005.2 of Aromatoleum toluolicum. Taxonomy (GTDB): domain Bacteria; phylum Pseudomonadota; class Gammaproteobacteria; order Burkholderiales; family Rhodocyclaceae; genus Aromatoleum; species Aromatoleum toluolicum. The sequence continues at coordinate 1,885 of NZ_WTVS01000143.1, forward strand.
CCTCCAGCATCCCTCTCGAGACACCTTCGCAGGCTTACGGAACGCTCCCCTACCATCTCTTGCGAGATCCGCAGCTTCGGTTCATGGCTTGAGCCCCGTTACATCTTCCGCGCAGGACGACTCGACTAGTGAGCTATTACGCTTTCTTTAAAGGGTGGCTGCTTCTAAGCCAACCTCCTAGCTGTCTATGCCTTCCCACTTCGTTTCCCACTTAGCCATGTATTTGGGACCTTAGCTGGCGGTCTGGGTTGTTTCCCTCTTGTCCCAGGACGTTAGCACCCCAGGACTGTCTGCCGTATATCACTTTGCGGTATTCGGAGTTTGCTATCGCGGGGTAGATCGCAGTGACCCCCCCAACGATTACAGTGCTCTACCCCCGCAAGTGTCCGTACGACGCACTACCTAAATAGTTTTCGGGGAGAACCAGCTATTTCCGGATTTGTTTAGCCTTTCACCCCTATCCACAGCTCATCCCCTAATTTTTCAACATTAGTGGGTTCGGACCTCCAGTACCTGTTACGGCACCTTCATCCTGGCCATGGATAGATCATCCGGTTTCGGGTCTACGCCCAGCAACTATGTCGCCCTTATCAGACTCGGTTTCCCTACGCCTCCCCTATTCGGTTAAGCTCGCTACTGAACGTAAGTCGCTGACCCATTATACAAAAGGTACGCAGTCACCCCACAAGGAGGCTCCCACTGTTTGTATGCATGCGGTTTCAGGATCTATTTCACTCCCCTCCCGGGGTTCTTTTCGCCTTTCCCTCACGGTACTGGTTCACTATCGGTCGATCACGAGTATTTAGCCTTGGAGGATGGTCCCCCCATCTTCAGACAGGATTTCTCGTGTCCCGCCCTACTTGTCGCACGCTCAGACCCGCCACCTACTTTTCGCATACGGGACTATCACCCTGTATTGTCGGACTTTCCAGACCGTTCTGCTAAATAGATGGTTTAGTCGTGCAGGCTACTCCCCGTTCGCTCGCCACTACTTGGGGAATCTCGGTTGATTTCTGTTCCTGCGGCTACTTAGATGTTTCAGTTCGCCGCGTTCGCCTCCTCTGGCCTATGTATTCAGCCAGGGATACTCCCGAAGGAGTGGGTTTCCCCATTCGGACATCGGGGGATCAAAGCTCCATTGCCAGCTCCCCCCCGCTTTTCGCAGGCTTGCACGTCCTTCATCGCCTGTGATCGCCAAGGCATCCACCACATGCACTTAGTCGCTTGATCCTATAACCCTGGACCCTGTCGCCAGGGACCTGTCATAGGCGAACTCACGCTTGTGCGCCGCCATCGACCGCTGGTTCAAAGCGCCGATGACGACAATGCAATCACACAACCCATGTTCAACCTCTGTCTTGACGCGCCGCTGACACAGCGCAACAGAGATTGCACACTTTACTTCTTCCACTTTGTTAAAGAACACTGGCACCAAGGCCTAAGCACTACACACCACCGTGCGTACTGCTTAGCCCTTCCCATGAGCCCACCGAATGCGTTGGTGGAGGATGACGGGATCGAACCGACGACCCCCTGCTTGCAAAGCAGGTGCTCTCCCAGCTGAGCTAATCCCCCTCGCTTCCGGTGGTGGGTCTGGTTGGGTTCGAACCAACGACCCCCGCCTTATCAAGACGGTGCTCTAACCAGCTGAGCTACAGACCCTCGTCAAACTCGAGGCTCGTGCCTGAACAACCGATAAGTTGTGGATACTTGGTCAGATGCGACCTGTCTCTTGAAAGGAGGTGATCCAGCCGCACCTTCCGATACGGCTACCTTGTTACGACTTCACCCCAGTCATGAATCTCACCGTGGTAAGCGCCCTCCCGAAGGTTAAGCTACCTACTTCTGGTGAAACCCACTCCCATGGTGTGACGGGCGGTGTGTACAAGACCCGGGAACGTATTCACCGCAGCATGCTGATCTGCGATTACTAGCGATTCCGACTTCACGTAGTCGAGTTGCAGACTACGATCCGGACTACGATCGGCTTTAAGGGATTGGCTCCAGCTCGCGCTTTGGCAGCCCTCTGTACCGACCATTGTATGACGTGTGAAGCCCTACCCATAAGGGCCATGAGGACTTGACGTCATCCCCACCTTCCTCCGGTTTGTCACCGGCAGTCTCGCTAAAGTGCCCAACCAAATGATGGCAATTAGCGACAAGGGTTGCGCTCGTTGCGGGACTTAACCCAACATCTCACGACACGAGCTGACGACAGCCATGCAGCACCTGTGTCCTGGTTCCCGAAGGCACTCCCTGATCTCTCAAGGATTCCAGGCATGTCAAGGGTAGGTAAGGTTTTTCGCGTTGCATCGAATTAATCCACATCATCCACCGCTTGTGCGGGTCCCCGTCAATTCCTTTGAGTTTTAACCTTGCGGCCGTACTCCCCAGGCGGTCGACTTCACGCGTTAGCTGCGTCACTCAGTGAGTTACCTCTCCGAACGACTAGTCGACATCGTTTAGGGCGTGGACTACCAGGGTATCTAATCCTGTTTGCTCCCCACGCTTTCGTGCATGAGCGTCAGTATCGGCCCAGGGGGCTGCCTTCGCCATCGGTGTTCCTCCACATATCTACGCATTTCACTGCTACACGTGGAATTCCACCCCCCTCTGCCGTACTCTAGCCGTGCAGTCACAAGCGCAGTTCCCAGGTTAAGCCCGGGGATTTCACACCTGTCTTACACAACCGCCTGCGCACGCTTTACGCCCAGTAATTCCGATTAACGCTCGCACCCTACGTATTACCGCGGCTGCTGGCACGTAGTTAGCCGGTGCTTCTTCTGACAGTACCGTCATCCACCCCCCGTATTAGGAGGGGCGTTTTCTTTCCGTCTGAAAGAGCTTTACAACCCGAAGGCCTTCTTCACTCACGCGGCATGGCTGGATCAGGGTTGCCCCCATTGTCCAAAATTCCCCACTGCTGCCTCCCGTAGGAGTCTGGGCCGTGTCTCAGTCCCAGTGTGGCGGATCATCCTCTCAGACCCGCTACGGATCGTCGCCTTGGTAGGCCTTTACCCCACCAACTAGCTAATCCGACATCGGCCGCTCCAATCACGCGAGGTCTTGCGATCCCCCGCTTTCCCCCTCAGGGCGTATGCGGTATTAGCTACGCTTTCGCGTAGTTATCCCCCATGACTGGGTACGTTCCGATGCATTACTCACCCGTTCGCCACTCGCCGGCAGGCCGAAGCCCCCGCTGCCGTTCGACTTGCATGTGTAAAGCATGCCGCCAGCGTTCAATCTGAGCCAGGATCAAACTCTTAAGTTCAATCCAACAAAGCACTCAAAGAAATCATTACTGACTTACATATGAGCACTCAATCTTTGCAACATTAAAAC
>NZ_WTVS01000144.1 GCF_012911005.2 Aromatoleum toluolicum
TTCCCCACTTTCGGGGGCGGAGCAGGGCGTCGGGGAGCGCCGGATTCACCGGAAGCCCGCCCGTTCCGCGGGATGTGGAAGTTGGCACAAAGCATGCTGATGTACCGTCAAAGCCGTATCCGGCATTCTCGATCGGAGCGGAGCAAACGCGGAGACGGCCATGTCAGCCAGCCGAAGGGTGTTGATAGTCGAAGACGAGGACATCCTCGCAGAGAACTTGCAGGCCTACCTGCAACGGGCCAGCTGCGACGCCCGCGTGGCGTGCGACGGCGCGAGCGCGATCCTGACGCTGGATGACTTCGTGCCCGACGTGCTGGTGCTCGACTACCGGCTCCCGGACATGTCCGGCTTCCAGGTGCTGGACGCGATCCGGATGCGCGGGGCGACCGCCAACGCCATCCTGATGACGGGGCAGCCGCGCAACGAGGTGTATGACGAGGCGGCACGGCGGGGCATCGAACACATCCTGTTCAAGCCCTTCCCGCTCGCCGAGCTGTCGAAAGTGGTGTGCAGCATCGGCCCCGGCGTGGCGACACGCGTCGCGGGCGGGGCCGAGCCGTACGGGGATCACGGGCTGACGCACCCGGACCGGCGCCAGCACCCGAGCCATCGCTTCCCGATGCGGCTGTACGACGGGACGTGGCTGTTCGCCGACCGGCGGCATGCCGGCCTGCACCGGCCGCTGCGCGAGGGCGAAGGCGAGGGCGAAGAATGACAACAGAGAGGCGCGGCAGGGCGCGAGGGAAGCGGGAAGGACGCACCGTGCGGCGATAAGAAATGAAGAAACGGCGGGCCAGCTAGCACGCGACCCGCAGGAGATCGATGCGATGGACATGCATGTCACCCCTGAAATGGTCGTGCCGGACGACGGCAACGGTGTGGTGGCGCGGCTCGATGCCGCCCTGTTGCGAACGGCACGCGAGCGAGCCGCGACGCAGGGGCGCCGCGCGATCGACGAACTGGAGGAGCTGGCCGGACTCGAACCGCGCGAATTCGTGCGTCGCCTGGCCATCACGCTGCATTACCCGGTGCTCGGCAGCGAGCAGCTGTTCGCCAGCGCGCCGGACTTCTCGAAAGTGCCGCTGGCCGACGCGATCAAGCACGAGTTCGTGCTCGTGAAGCGTCCGCCGGAAGCGGGCGGCGGCCTCGTCGGCGTGATCTCCGATCCCTTCGACGGCGCGCGGCTCGCGTGGATCGACGAGCGCCTCGCCGGCGCGGAGCTGTATCTCGCGCATCCGGCGGACCTGTCGGCCTACCTCGCGCGCCACGAGGAAGACTTCCACGCCATCGACTCGCTCGCCGAGGCGCACGAGGAGGCAGAGATCGTCGAGGACGTCGAGACGCTCTCGCTCACGCGCATCAGCGAGGACTCCAGCGTCGTCGTCAAGCTGGTCAATTCGACGCTCTACGACGCGCTCAAGGCCAAGGCGAGCGACATCCACCTGAGCGTCACCGGCAGCGGCATGGTGATCAAGTACCGTGTCGACGGCGTGCTCAACACCGCCAGCCGCGTGCAGGGCGCCGAAGTGGCCGAGCAGATGATCTCTCGCGTGAAGGTGATGGCCGAGCTCGACATCGCCGAGAAGCGCGTGCCGCAGGACGGCCGCTTCAAGGTCGCGATCAAGGGGCGCCAGATCGACTTCCGCGTCTCCATCATCCCAAGCATCTTCGGCGAGGACGCCGTGCTGCGCGTGCTCGACAAGCAGGATCTCGCCGACCAGGTGCACGGCGTGCGCCTCGACTCGCTCGGCTTCGAGGCCGACGTCATGAAGACGCTGCGCCGCCTCGCCGGCGAACCCTACGGCATGGTGCTGGTGACCGGGCCGACCGGCAGCGGCAAGACCACCACGCTGTACGCGATGCTCACCGAGATCAACCGCGGCGTGGACAAGATCATCACCATCGAGGACCCGGTCGAGTACCAGCTCCCCGGCGTGCTGCAGATCCCGGTGAACGAGAAGAAGGGCCTCACCTTCTCGCGCGGCCTGCGCTCCATCCTGCGCCACGATCCGGACAAGATCATGGTGGGTGAAATCCGCGACCCCGACACGGCGCAGATCGCCGTGCAGTCCGCGCTCACCGGCCACCTCGTGTTCACGACCATCCACGCCAACAACGTGTTCGACGTGATCGGCCGCTTCACGCAGATGGAGGTCGACCCGTACAGCTTCGTGTCGGCGCTCAACGGCGTGCTCGCGCAGCGCCTGATCCGCCTCGCCTGTCCGCACTGTGCGGTCGACCTGCGCCCGCGCGACGACGAGCTCGTCGCCTCCGGCATCGACCCCGCGGACACCCACGGCTGGCGCTTCGTGCACAGCCCCGGCTGCGGGCGCTGCCGCGGCAGCGGCTACCGCGGCCGCACCGCGATCGCCGAGGTGCTGCTGCTCGACGACGAGCTGCGCCAGACCATCATCGACCGCAAGCCCATCGCCGAACTCAAGGAACTCGCGAAGAAGCGCGGCCTGCGCCTGCTGCGCGAATCCGCACTCGATCTCGTGCGCACCGGCCAGACCACGCTCGAGGAGATCAACCGTGTCACTTTTGTCGCGTGACCACCTCGTCACCGTGCTCGCGCCGACGCGGGTGACGCTGCTGCGCGCGGGGCGGGGGGGCCCCGCGCCCTGCGGCGCCGGCGACTGCGAAGGTGGCTGGAGCGCCGCCGTCGATGCGCTGCAGGGGCTGCTGCGCGAGGCCGGCACCCGCCGCGGCGGCCTGACGGTGGTGCTCTCCAGCCACTTCGCGCACTTCCGCCTGGTGCCGTGGAGCGACGCGATCGGCTCGCCCGCCGAGCTGGAGACCTTCACCCGCATCGGCTTCGAGGACATCTACGGGCCGATCGCGGCCGGCTGGGCGCTGCGCATCTCGCCCGAGGCCGCAGGCCGCCCGCGCGTGGCCGTGGCGGTCGAACAGGCGCTGCTGGAGCGCCTGCAGGCCGTCGCGCAGGGCGCCGGGCTGCGCCTCGAGTCGGTGCAGCCGCACCTGATGGCGGCCTACAACCGCCTGCAGCCGCGCCTCGCCCGTGACAACTTCGTGTTCGCCGTCGCCGAGCCGGGCCGCTGCAGCGTGCTGCTCGCGCGCGCCGGGCAATGGCTGTCGGTGCGCTCCAGCGCCAGCGCCGACAGCGAGCGCGCCGTCGCGGCACTGCTCGAGCGCGAGTGCGAGCTCAACGGCATCGGCGATCCGGCGGCGGGGCCGGCGCCGGCCGTGTATGTGCATGCCCCCGGCCACGCGGCGGGCGCCTGGCCGACCGTCGAAGGCATCGCGCCGCAGGCGCTGGCGCTGGGCGGCGGCGATACGTGGCAGGACATGGCGCGGGCGGTCGCGTCATGAACCGGCTCGAGCTCGACTTCCGCCGCGCGCCGCGGCCCCGCGCCGGCGGCTGGGTGCTGTTCGCCGCGGGCATAGCCCTCATCGGCACGGCGATGTGGACCAGCGTCGAGATCGAGGCCGAGGCCGCTGCGCTGGAAACCTCGGTGCGCGACATCGTCGCTGGCCTGCCGGAGGCGCTGCTCGACCAGCATCCGCCGGGCGCGGGCACGAAGGCGCGCGACGGCCGCGACAATGGGCTGGCGGACATGCAGCGCGTGCAGGCGCGCATCGACAACCGCCCCTGGCAGGAGCTGTTCGCGACGCTGGAAGCGCTCGCCAGCGACGACGTCGCGCTGCTGTCGCTGACACCGGACGCGCGCAAGCGCCAGCTGCGCGTCACCGCCGAGGCGCGCGACCTCGGCGCGATGCTCGCCTACCACCGCAAGCTCGAGGACACGCCCGCGCTGCGCGACGTGTCGCTCGTCAATCACGAGCTCGCCGAGCAGGTGCAGGGCCGGCCGGTGCGCTTCAGCCTCGTCGCAAGCTGGGTGACGGACCATGCGCATCCATAAGCTCACGCTGCACGAGGCGCTGCGCCGCCTCGGCCTGCCCGGCCTCGGCGGTGCCGCGCTGCTCGCCGCGGCGGCAGGCTGGGCGCTGCTGGTGGTGCTGCCCGGCATCGAGTCGCGCGAACGCGCCGAACAGCACATGCTGCGCGCCCAGGCGCAGGCCTCGGCGGTGCTGCGCGGCGAAGTGCACATCGCGCAGCCGCCCGCGCGCCAGCTCGACGACTTCTACGCCGGGCTGCCGGCCCAGCCCGCCGCGACCGGCGCGATCGACGGCCTGTACGCCGCGGCCGACGCCGAGAAGATCTCGCTCGCGCGCGGCGAGTACGCGCTCGCGGTGGAGCAGGGCACGGACATGGCGCGCTACCAGATCCTGCTGCCGGTGCGTGGCAGCTACGCGCAGCTGCGCCGCTTCATCGACACCGCGATCGCGAAGGTGCCGGGCCTGAGCGTGGAAGACCTCGACCTGCAGCGCAAGGCGGTGTCCGACTCCGAACTCGAAGGGCGCATCCGCATGACCCTGTACCTGTCGAGGCGCTGATGGCGGACCGGCGCAAGCTCTTCTGGGTGGTGTTCCTCGGTGCGGCCGCTGCGCTCGCGGTGATCCCCGAATTCTTCGAAAGTCCTGGCGACGACGCCGTCCAGCCGCTCGCCCGCCCGCGTGCGCCGGCGCCCGCTGCCGCCGCCCCGGTCGCTCCAGTCACGCAGAGCCGCCAGCTCGCCGAGCTGCGCTCCGCGCCGACCCCTGCCGCGGCCGCTCCTGCGCCACCTGCCGGTACGCCGCCCACCAGCACGCCGCCCACCAGCACGCCGGACGGGGCGCCCGCGCCTGCCGCGGCCACAGCGGCGGCACCGGCCGACGCCGCGCCCCGCCCCGCGCCGGAGCTCTTCGCCGCGCACAGCTGGTACG
>NZ_WTVS01000145.1 GCF_012911005.2 Aromatoleum toluolicum
GCCCACCCCCTCGCTTTCGATCGAATCCGTGCTCGGCGGCCAGGGCGTGCTGCATGCGAAGCCGCGGACGGCACTCGACTGGGTCTCCGTCATCCGCCGCGGCATCTCCTCGGCGGCCGTCGACTCGGCCACGAAAACGCTGCACGTTACCCAGGCCGAACTTGCCGAAGCCCTGGGTATTCCGGAGCGCACCCTTGCGCGGCGCAAGAAGGAAGGCACCCTCAACAGCGAAGAGTCCGCCAAGCTGGTCCGCCTCGCGCGGGTCGCGGAACGCGCCCAGGAGGTCTTCGAGAATCCGGACGTTGCCATGCATTGGCTGAAGTCGCCCAACACGGCCCTCGGCACTGCCGTGCCGCTGTCGCTCATGGACACGGACATCGGTGCCGAGAGCGTGCTGGACACCCTTGGCCGCATCGAGCACGGCGTATTCGCCTGATGCTCACGGTGTGGCGTCTGGTAACGGCGCGCTTCGCGGCTTCCGCATTCTCGGGCGAGGGCGCGCGCCTGTACGGCGGACGCTGGAACCGCAAAGGCGTCCAGATGGTGTACACCGCCGCGACACAATCCCTCGCCATGCTCGAAATGCTCGTGCAGGACGAACCCCTGCGCGCCCGTTACGTGGTCATACCGGCAAGTATCCCGAGCGGCCTGCGCATCGACCGTATCGTCGTGAGCGAGTTGCCCGACGACTGGCGCAGCCCCGCGGGGCGCGAATACCTGCAGGATCTCGGCAGCGACTGGGCAAAGCGAAATTCCACCGCCGTCCTCGCGGTTCCCAGCGCGGTGATCCCGTCGGAAACGAACTACCTGCTCAACCCCTTGCACCCGTCCTTTACGAAAATCGCCATCGGCGACGCGCAGGAATTCATCACGGACCTGCGACTCATTCGAAGTTGATAATCCCGAAGCGTCCGCGACGTCCGATTCCGCCTCCACCCGACAAACCACCCCGACCCCGCACTACCTGAAATGTCCACCACACCCGAAGAAGACAAGACCGGCGATGCACTGAAGGCCCAGCGTTTCCAGATGCTGGAAGACATCGCCAGCGAAATGTCGCGCAAACTCGTCTTCCCGACCTGTTTCGACGTCACCATCCGCCTACGCGAACTGCTCGACGACCCTGACGCCCCGATCGAACGGATCAGCACCGCCGTAAGCCTCGACCCCATGATCAGCAGCCGCCTGCTGAGCGTTGCCAATTCCGTGCTCAACCGCCGCGATGGCCCGCCGTGCAAGGATCTGCAATCCGCGATCATGCGCATCGGCACGAAGTCGGTACGTACCCTCGCGCTCGGCATCGCGATGAAGCAACTCCTGCTGGCGAAGGACCTCACCGACTTCGACGGCATATCCAGACGGCTATGGACGCACTCCGTGACCACCGCCGCCGCCTGCTCCGTTCTCGCGCGCAAGTTCGGTCGCGTCACCGCCGAACAGGCACTGTTCGCCGGCCTGGTGCATGACCTGGGCGCCAGCTACATGCTCTATCGCGCCTCGCAGTACGACGAATTGCGTCAGCGGCCGGATACCGTCAAGCACCTCGTCTACCAGTGGCACGAGAGCATCGGCGAGTCCCTCCTCTTCTCCCTCGGCATCCCCGAGGAAATCGCCATCGCCACGCGCGACCACGATCACCCCCGCCCCGTGCCCGAGTATCCGCGTAACCTCACCGACATCGTCTACATCGGCAACATCATGGCCGGTGGACATTTCGAGTGGATGAAGAAGGATTTCGACGGCGCCGCGCATGCCCGTGCCGAGCTCGGCGAACCCTATCTGTCCCTGACCGACGACATGAAAGCCGCGACAGCGGAACTCCACGCCGCGCTCGACGGCTGACCTGCCCGGCAACCCGACGCAAACGGAAACTACGGAGCGAAATCCCGCGCGGATTGCCTGTAAAATTCCCTTCCGACGGAAGGCAGCCGGGGCGCTGCGCGTCGCCCCGGCGACGCCATGATCGATTCGCCTGTCCGGTTGACCACGCTGTACGGACACGGAGGCGCGCATGGCGCTGGCATCACTCTCGACGCAGCAGATCATCGACCAGCTCGACTCGGGCTATCACTGGGTCGGCAGCACCATCACCTACGCCTTCCCGATCGCCGCCGCCAACCTGTTCGGGACCGACGAAGGCGGCTCCTTTCAGCCGCTGGGCGCAACCCAGCAGGCGTACGCCGAAGTGGCGCTCGCCTCGTGGGACGAACTGATCGCCCCGTCCTTCGCCGAAGTATCGGGATCCGCGTCCGACATCGAATTCGGCCTCACCCTCAACGCCGACTACGCCCACGCCTATTTCCCCTCCTACGGAAGCGTCTGGTTCAGATCCGGCGACGCCTCGCTGTCCGACCCCGAGGTCGGCAGCTACGGCTACATGACCTATGTCCACGAGGTCGGCCACGCCCTGGGCCTGGACCACATGGGCGACTACAACGGCTACGCACCCGAGCCGACGAGCTACCAGGACAGCACGGTCCTGTCCGTCATGTCCTACTTCGGTCCGTCCTACGGCTCATGGTCCGCGGGAACCGGCCAGGTCGCGTGGGCCGACTGGGTAGGCTCGGACGGCCGGCTCTACCAACCCCAGACCCCCATGCCCGACGACGTCCTGGCGATCCAGAGCATGTATGGCACCGACCGCACGACCCGCAGCGGCGACACGACCTACGGATTCGGCTCGAACGTCACCGGCGCAATGGCGGGGATCCTCGATTTCACGCGCAACGCCCATCCCGTCCTCACCATCTACGATGCGGGCGGAAACGACATCCTCAACCTCAGCGGCTGGTCGTCGGGCAGCACGGTCGATATCGCGCCAGGAGCCTACAGCTCCTGCAACGACATGACCAACAACATCGCCATTGCATACTCGGCAGACATCGAAAACGTCGTCTGCGGCGACGGCTCCGATTCGATCAGCGGCAATTCCCTCGCGAACCGTCTCGACGGCGGCGGCGGAAACGACGCGATCTACGGCCTGAGCGGTGACGACGAGCTCCGCGGCGGCGGCGGCAACGACTACCTCGACGGTGGCACGGGCACCGACTGGGCCACTCTGGGCGCGGATCTCGGCAGCTACGCGATCATCTACGACGCCACCACCGGGATCTTCACGTTCCAGAACCAGTCGACCGGGGTCGACACCATCACCGGCACGGAATACTTCCGCTTCGCCAATGACGTCACGCGCAGCGCCAATGAACTCATCGGGGGGCAGCGCGCGGCGGCGATTGCCGGCATAACGGTCTCGGGCACCGGTCGCGCCAACATCCTCTCCGGCAGCGACGCCGATGACCAGCTGTTCGGCCTCGGGGGCGCGGATTCGCTCGACGGCGGCTTCGGCCACGACCTGCTCGACGGCGGCCGTGGTGCGGACCGGCTCACCGGTGGAAACGGCGACGACACCTATGTCGTCGACAATCGCAATGACATCGTGACCGAATCGAACGGCGTGCTCGGCGGCATCGACACCGTGCGCAGCACCGTCTCCTTCGCCCTCGGCGCCGACCTCGAACACCTCACCCTGGCCGGCCGCGCACGCGCGAACGGCACCGGCAACGACGGCAACAACGTCATCGTCGGCAACGCCGGCCTCAACACCCTCGACGGCCGCAGCGGCGACGACACGCTGATCGGCGCGGGGGGGCGCGACATCCTCAGCGGCGGCGCCGGCCGCGACGTCTTCCGCTTCGACGCCATCTCCGACACCAGCGCGAGTACCCGCAAAGCCGACATGATCTCGGACTTCGCGATCGGCGAAGACATCCTCGACCTGTCCCTCATCGACGCGAACCTCCTCACCGCGGAAAACGACGCCTTCGACGCCTCCTTCATCGCCGCCGGGTCGGCTTTCTATGCACCAGGTCAGCTCCAGCTCGCCGGCGGCATCCTGTACGGTAACGTCGACGCCGACGCGAATCCCGAGTTCGCGATCAACGTCGGACAGATCGCCCTCTCCCACAGCGACCTCGTGCTCTAGGCGACCGAATCGCGGCAATCGCTCCGGACCGCTGCACTGGAACCGCCATCACCTTACACACGATTACAACACGTGTGCGCTGAACGCTTGCCGCCGTACGCCGTCGCGTTACACTGCGCCCCTTGATGCCTTCCGAACGGAATATGCACATACATACGGCACTGCAACGCTGCCTGCTGATCCTGGCGCTTCCGCTCCTCGCCTCCACGGCGAGCCACGCAACCGAACCGAAAGCGGACAGCGCGGCGACCACGGTCGAGCTGTCGGCCGACGCCCGGCGTGCGGCACCCAACGACCTCGCCACCGCAACCCTTTATTTCGAGGCGGACGACCGCAATCCCGGTACGCTTGCGCGCAAGGTCAATAGCGCCATTGCGGCGGCACTGGAACAGGCGCGCGCCCATGCCACGGTGAAGGCGAAGTCCGCCGGCACGGCCACCTTTCCGGTCCATGGCAAGGAAGGCCGGCGCATCGAAGGCTGGCGCATGCGCTCCGACATCCAGCTGGAAAGCCGGGACCTCCCCGCCCTCACCGAACTCGTCGGCAAGCTCCAGGGAACGCTCGCGCTTTCCGGCCTGACCCTGCAGCCCTCGCCCGAAACCCGCAAGAGCACCGCCGACCTCGCCACCACCGACGCGATCCGTGCCTTCCAGGAGCGCGCCGCCGCCATCGCCGCCACGCTGAACAAGCCGTGGCGGATCCGCCATCTCTCCGTCGCCCACGGCGGCAGCCCCCGCC
>NZ_WTVS01000146.1 GCF_012911005.2 Aromatoleum toluolicum
CCCCCACCCGCCCGCGCCTCGCCCGTATCGGCGAACTGATGCGCCGCCATCGCGGCTGGATCGTCGGCGCGCAATGGGTGATCCTCGCCGCCTACCTGTTCCTCGTCATCACCCCTGCCTTCCTGCCGCTGCCGGACTCGGGCGCGCACCTGTGGAACAACCTGACGCTGTTCGCGCAGTTCGCGTTCTGGGGCATCTGGTGGCCCTTCGTGCTGGTGTCGATGATGCTGATGGGGCGCGTATGGTGCGGCGTGATGTGCCCGGAGGGCTTCGTCTCGGAGCAGGTGTCGCGCTTCGGCCTCGGCCGCCCGGTGCCGCGCTGGATCAAGTGGGGCGGCTGGCCCTTCGTTGCCTTCCTCGCCACGACGGTGTATGGCCAGCTCGTGAGCGTGTACGAGTACCCCAAGGCGGCGCTGCTGGTGCTGGGCGGCTCGACCGTCGCCGCGGTCGCCGTGGGTCTGGTCTACGGCCGCGGCAAGCGCGTATGGTGCCGCCACCTGTGCCCGGTGAATGGCGTGTTCGGCCTGCTGTCGCGGCTCGCGCCGGTGCATTTCCGCACCGATCGCGCGGCGTGGGAGTCGTATGGCGCGAAGAAGGTGATCCCGATCAACTGCGCGCCGCTGGTCGACATCCGCCGCATGGAGAGCGCCGCCGACTGCCACATGTGCGGGCGCTGCGCGGGGCATCGCGACGCCGTGAGCCTCGCCGCGCGCGCGCCCGGCAGCGAGGTCGCACAGCTCGACGCGCAGGACGCGGACCGCTGGGAAGTGCGCCTGCTGGTGTTCGGCATCATCGGCACGGCGATCGGCGCCTTCCAGTGGTCGGCCTCGCCGTGGTTCGTGCGCGCGAAACTCGCCGCCGCGGAATGGCTGGTCGAGCGCGACGCCTTCGCGCTGCTCGGCGACGACATCCCGTGGTGGCTGCTGACCCACTACCCGGAAGCGAATGACGTATTCACGTGGCTCGACGGAATCATGATCCTCGCGTACATCGGCGCCACGGCGCAGGTGCTCGGCGGCTGGATCACGCTGTGGCTGCGCGTCGCCGCCGGCCTGCTGGGCGAGGCGGCCGCGCGCCTGCGGCTCGCCTACGCGCTGATCCCGCTCGGCGGTGCCGGCGTGTTCCTCGGGCTCTCGGGCCTCACGGTGACCCTGCTGGCGGCCGAAGGCGTGATCCTCACGGCGCTGCCCGAAGCGCGCGCCACGCTGCTCGCGGCGGCGACGCTGGCGAGCCTGGGCCTGGCGGCCGTCCACGTCCGCCGCAGCGTGGCGCCGACGCTGCGGCGCATCGCCGCCCTGCTCGCCTTCGCCGCAGCATCGGCGGCAGCGGTCGCACCGTGGGTGCTGATGTATTACGTCTGGTAATGCGCGCCGGGTCGATCTTGCAAGATAAATAATCTAACCTGTGGGCATCGGCATCCCGGCCAGCGACCGGGGCCGCCCCGACAGGAGATTGCAGATGACCCGATTCATCCTCAACGGGCAGAAGGTCAACACCTCCCTGCCCGAGGACACTCCGCTGCTGTGGGTGCTGCGCGACGGACTGGAACTCACCGGCACCAAGTTCGGCTGCGGCATGGGGCTGTGCGGCGCGTGCACGGTGCATGTCGACGGCGTCGCGGTGAAGTCCTGTTCGACGCCGGTTTCGGAGGTCGCCGACAAGCACGTCACGACCATCGAACAGATCGGCAGGAACCGCGTCGGCGCGGCAGTGCAGGCGGCGTGGCAGAAGCTCGACGTCGTGCAGTGCGGCTACTGCCAGTCCGGCCAGATCATGGCAGCGACCGCATTGCTGGCGAAGACGCCGCGGCCGAGCGACGCGGACATCGACGCGGCGATGGCCGGCAACCTGTGCCGCTGCGCGACCTACGTGCGCATCCGCGCCGCGATCCACGAAGCCGCGAAGAGCCTCGCGGGGAGGGGCGCGGCATGACGACCCGTATCGAGAACGTGTCGCGCCGCGACTTCCTCAAGGCCGGCGCCGGCCTCACGCTGGGGCTGGTGCTGCCGGGCGCGGACGCCGCACTGGCGGCGGCGGCGAAGGATTCGCAGGGCATGGAAGCCGCCTTCGCGCCGAATGCCTTCGTTCGCATCGGCGCCGACAACCGGGTGACGGTCATCGCCAAGCATCTGGAGATGGGTCAGGGCACCTACACCGGCCTCGCGACCCTGGTCGCCGAGGAGCTGGACGCCAACTGGGCGCAGGTCGTCGTCGAAGGCGCCCCGGCGGACGCCAAGCGCTACAACAACCTGCTGTGGGGCCCGTCGCAGGGCACCGGCGGCAGCACCGCGATCGCCAACTCCTTCGAACAGCTGCGCCACGCGGGCGCGAGCGCGCGGGCGATGCTGGTGCAGGCGGCCGCCGCGCGCTGGAAGGTGCCGGCCGGCGAGATCCGCGTCAAGGCGGGCGTCGTCAGCCATGCGAAGAGCGGGCGCAAGGCGAGCTTCGGCGAACTGGCCGAGGCCGCAGCGAAACAGGCGGTGCCGCAGGACGTGCGCCTGAAGGATCCGAAGGACTTCACGCTGATCGGGCGTCACGTGCCGCGCAAGGACAGCGTCGAGAAGACCACCGGCCGCGCGCTGTTCACGCAGGACGTGAAGCTGCCGGGGATGCTCGTCGCGGTCGTCGCGCACCCGCCGCGCTTCGGCGCGACCGTGCGCACGGTCGATGAACGGGCGGCGCGCGCGGTGCCGGGCGTACTGCGCGTCGTGCGCATCCCGCAGGGCGTCGCGGTGCTGGCGCGCGACTACTGGACCGCGAAGAAGGGGCGCGACGCGCTGCAGATCGACTGGGACGACAGCGCCGCCTACCGCGGCAGCTCGGCGCAGATCCTCGCCGACTACCGGAAACTCGCCGCGACGCCGGGACTGGTCGCGCGCCGCGACGGCGACACGGACAAGGCGCTGGCCGAGGGCGCTCAGGCGCTGGAGGCGGAATACGCCTTCCCCTACCTCGCGCATGCGCCGATGGAGCCGCTCAACTGCGTGATGCGCATCGACGCGCAGGGCTGCGAAGTGTGGAACGGCGAGCAGTTCCAGACCGGCGACCAGTACACGCTGGCCGCCTTCTTCGGCCTCAAGCCCGAGCAGGTGAAGCTCAACATGCTGTTCGCCGGCGGCAGTTTCGGCCGGCGCGCGAACCCGGCCGCCGATTACGTGCTGGAGACGGCGCACATCGTGAAGGCGATCCGCGGCGAGGCGCCGGTGAAGCTGGTGTGGTCGCGCGAGGACGACATGCGCGCCGGCTACTACCGGCCGCTGTACCTGCACCGCCTGCGCGCCGCGCTCGACGCGCAGGGCAAGCCGCTCGCGTGGGCGCAGCGCGTCGTCGGCCAGTCGATCCTCGCCGGCACGCCGTTCGAGGCCGGGATGGTCAAGGACGGCATCGACGCAACCTCGGTCGAAGGCGCGGCGAACCTGCCCTATGCGATCCCCAACCTGCAGGTCGAACTGCACACGACCAGCAAGGACGTGAAGGTGCCGGTGCTGTGGTGGCGCTCGGTGGGCTCGACGCACACGGCGTTCGCGGCCGAAGTCTTCCTCGACGAGCTGGCGACGGCCGCGGGCGCCGATCCGGTCGCGTACCGGCTCGACCTCCTCGGCGCGCATCCGCGCCACGCCGGCGTGCTCAAACTCGCCGCCGACAAGGCCGGCTGGAGCAGGCCGCTCGCGCCGGGCAAAACCGGCAGGCGCGGTCGTGGCGTCGCGGTGCACGAGTCCTTCAACACCTTCGTCGCGCAGGTGGTCGAGGTCACGGTCGCGCCCGACGGCGGCTTCACCGTCGATCGCGTCGTGTGTGCGGTGGATTGCGGCATCGCCGTGAACCCGGACGTGATCCGCGCGCAGATGGAGGGCGGCATCGGCTTCGGGCTCGCCGCCGCGCTCAGCGGCGCGATCACGCTCAAGGACGGCGTCGTCGAACAGTCGAACTTCCACGACTACCCGATCCTGCGCATCGACCAGATGCCCCGGGTCGAGGTGCATATCGTGCGCTCGGCCGCGAAGCCGACCGGGGTCGGCGAACCGGGGGTGCCGCCGCTCGCACCGGCGCTGGTGAACGCGCTGTTCGCCGCGACCGGCAAGCGCATCCGCACGCTGCCGATCGGGGAACAGCTGAAGGCCTGAGCGGACGGCCTGCTCGGGACCGTGTTCCTCCCCCTTCAAGGGGGGCGGAGCAGGGATTTCGGTGAGCACTGCTCGCCGCCTGCAGAGCGGCGAGGCGACGCCGAGACTACCGGCTAGGAGGGGGATGGGTTTCTGCCCGGTCCGTTTAACCCATCCCCACCC
>NZ_WTVS01000147.1 GCF_012911005.2 Aromatoleum toluolicum
GTTTAACCCATCCCCACCCCAACCCGGGAGTCTGCGCTTCGCTCCGCCGTTACGGCGGCGCAGAGCAGTGCTCTGCGAAACCCCGCCTCCGCCCCCTTGAAGGGGAGGGAGCAACCGCGCACACGCGACAACAGATTGAAATCTGTTCCTGTCGGAAATGTGCTTCTCTGGAGCTGTTCCTGTCGGTCGCCCGGTGATGTACTCGCCGCCGGCGTCGACCGGGGAAATTGTCTCCCCCGGCACGCATCCGGAGGAAGGCAGGAATGGGCAAGTCCGTCAGCAAGGTGCGCGAGGCGAAGCTGGAGCTGTACCGCAAGCAGGGCAAGATCCACGCGCGGGCCGTCGCGGGCCGCTTCAACACGCTGCGCTGGGCGATCGTGTGGCTCACGCAGATCGTCTTCTACGGCGGCTGCTGGCTCACGTGGGAGGGCAACGGCGCGTTGCGGCAGGCCGTCCTCTTCGACATCGCGGACGAGAAGTTCTACCTCTTCGGGCTCGTGCTGTGGCCGCAGGACGCGCTGCTGCTCGCGCTGGCGCTGATCCTCGCGGCGACCGCGCTGTTCCTCGTCACCGCGCTCGCGGGGCGCCTGTTCTGCGGCTTCGCCTGTCCGCAGACGGTGTATACGACGATCTTCACGTGGGTCGAGGCGAAGGTCGAAGGCGACCACCTCGACCGCCTGAGGCTCGACCAAAGCCCGCCGGGCGTTCGCAAGTTCGCGCTCAAGGGCGCAAAGCATGGCCTGTGGCTGCTGATCGCGGCGTGGACGGCGATCACCTTCGTCGGCTACTTCACGCCGATCCGCGAGCTGCTGCCGGCGCTCGCCGCCGGCGCCGCCGGCCCGTGGGAGAGCTTCTGGCTGATCTTCTACGGCCTCTTCCTGTACGTGCAGGCCGGCTTCGCACGCGAGGCCGTGTGTCAGCACATGTGCCCGTACTCGCGCTTCCAGGGCGTGATGTTCGACCGCAACACCACGACCGTCAGCTACGACCTCCGCCGCGGCGAGCCGCGGCAGGCGCGCGGCCGGGCCGAGGGTGGCGGCGACTGCATCGACTGCGGCATCTGCGTGGAAGTGTGTCCGACCGGCGTCGACATCCGCGAAGGCCTGCAGCTCGGCTGCATCAACTGCGGCCTGTGCATCGATGCCTGCGACACGGTGATGACGCGCGTCGGCACGCCCACCGGCCTGATCCGCTTCGCCTCGGAGCGCGAACTCGCCGGCGCGGCGGCGGGCGGGAGGACGCGCCTCGCCGTGTATGGCAGCCTGGTGCTGGCGGTCGTCGCGCTCGGCGCGTGGTCGTTGGGCCAGCGTTCGCTGCTGCAGGTCGACGTGCTGCGCGACCGCGGCGCCCTGCTGCGCGAGACCTCCGCCGGACGGATCGAGAACGCCTATACGCTGAAGCTGAAGAACCTCGACGACGCCGCGCGCGAGTTCGTCGTCGAGGTCAGCGGCGTGCCGGGCATCGAGGTCGTCGGCGAGCGCGCGTTTGCGGTCGCGGCGGGCAGCGTGCGCCCGGTGTCGCTGACCCTGTCCGCGCCCGCCGGCACGCCGCTGACGGGCGTGCGTCCGATCATTTTTCGCATCGCGGCGGGGCACGACGCGGCGCGCAGCGTGCAGGAGCCGAGCAGCTTCATCCTGCCCTGAGCGCGCCCCCGGTACTCGAACGTGCGCCCGAGGACGCGCGGGTGTTCACGGCTGTCGGCCTGTCTCCAGCCAATCGGCCGCCCGCTGCCACAGGCTGTCGCGGTAGCGGGCGTGGAAGAACCCGAAGTGCCCCATCGGCGGCAGTCCTTCGCGTTCCAGGTCGAGTTGCACGAAGCGGCGCTGCGCGTGCGGGAAGTGGTCGAGCAGGCGCCGGCACGCGGCGGGCGTCGCGTATTCGTCGTGCGCCTCGGCGAGCGACAGGATCTCGCCGCGGAAGGCCGCCATGCGGCGTTCGAGCGCGTGACTGTCAACCGCCTTGCTCGCATGCGGCAGAAGGCGGTAGAAGCGGTGGAAGCGCGGGTGGAAGCGGAAGGCCCATTCCAGCGCGACCCCCTTCGGCAGGTCTTCGAGCCAGCCGAGGCGCTTGCCGGGGAAGTAGCCCAGGAGCCCGACGACCGCCGGCATGAAGGCATGCCAGCGCAGCAGGTAGGGCAGGCGCACGCGGGGCGCACAGTCGCGCCAGTAGGCGTACTGGCAGCCGACGAAGAGCGCGCGCTCGACGTGGGACGCGCTCTCCGCGAGGCCCAGCGCGAAGCCGCCGATGCTGTGGCACGCGGCGTAGAGGGGGAGGCCGTCGGCACGTGCGCGCAGCAGGCGCAATGCCCCTTCGCAGTCCAGCGCGCCCCAGTCGAGCTTGGTCGCGCGAAAGCCGCGCAGCCGTGCGGGCCGGGATTCGCCGATGCCGCGGTAATCATAGGCGAGCACGCGAAAGCCGCGCTCGGCCATCGCGTCGCCGAAGCGCGTGTAGTAGCGTGCGGCGACCCCGGTCGCAGCGTTGATGACGAGCGCCCCGCGCGGTGCGTCCGGGCCGGGCCAGTAGGTGCCGCGCAGCGGATAGCCGTCCGCGGCCGGGAACTCGACGCTGCGCGGCTGCGACCGGACGACGGCGTCCATGGCCGGGTCAGCCGCCGACCTTCACAACGACGCGTCCGCGCACCTGACCGGCGAGCAGCTTGTCGGCGACGGCCGGTGCGTCGGCGAGCGCGATCTCGCTCGTGATCGTTTCGAGCTTCGCGCCGTCGAGGTCGCGCGCGAGCCGTTCCCAAGCCTCGACGCGCACCGCCTGCGGCGCCATCACGCTGTCGATGCCGTAGAGCGTGATGCCGCGCAGGATGAAGGGCGCGACGGTCGCGGGGAAGTCCATGCCCCCGGCGAGCCCGCAGGCCGCGACCGCGCCGCGGTAGCGCGTCGTCGCGCAGGCGTTCGCGAGCGTGTGGCTGCCGACCGTGTCGACGACCCCCGCCCAGCGCTCCTTGCCGAGCGGCTTGCCGGGTTCCGACAGATCCTTGCGGTCGATCACGCTCGCGGCGCCGAGACGGGTCAGGTAGTCGGATTCGGCGACGCGGCCGGTCGAGGCGACCACGGTGTAGCCGAGCTGTGCGAGCAACGCGATCGCGACGCTGCCGACGCCGCCATTCGCGCCGGTCACGAGGATCTCGCCGTCGCCCGGCTTGATGCCGTGCTTTTCGAGCGCGAGCACGCACAGCATCGCGGTGTAGCCCGCGGTGCCGATCGCCATCGCCTGGCGGGTCGTGAAGGCCGCCGGCAGGCGCACCAGCCAGTCGCCCTTCACGCGCGCCACCTCGGCGAGGCCGCCGCAATGCACTTCGCCGACGCCCCAGCCGTTGAGCACGACCTGGTCGCCCGCCTTCCATGCCGGATGCGAGCTGCTCTCGACCGTGCCGGCGAAGTCGATGCCGGGGATCATCGGAAAGCGGCGCACGACCGGCGAGCGCCCGGTGATCGCAAGCCCATCCTTGTAGTTCAGCGTCGACCATGCGACACGCACCGTCACGTCGCCCTCTGGCAGCACGGCCTCGTCGATGGCCTGCAGCCCGGCGCGGTACCCCGCGTCGTCCTTGGTGATCAGAATGCCTTGGAACATCGTGTTCGCTCCTTGTCGGGGTAAATAGACCAATCAACTACAAATAGACGCAAAGAATCAACGCAGTGCTGCCGTGAAAAGACTGAAGAACGCGCGCATCGGCTCGGTCGAACGCATCAGCCGTGCGCGGAGGATTGCGCCTTCCCAGCCGATCCAGAATGCATGCGACAGGCCCGCGCAATCGGTGCCCGCGGGCAGTTCGCCGGCGGTGACGGCGTCCTGCAGGCAGTCGGCGACGCGCGCTTCCCAAGCCAGGAAAATTTCCTCCAGTCGCCGCCGGATCTCCGCGTCCAGACAGCCGACTTCCTGACCGAGATTGCCCACGAGGCAGCCGCGCGTGAAGTCGAAGCGCTCCACGCCCCGGCAGGCGTCGTCAACGAAAGACTGCAGGCGCGCAAGCGCGGCGAGGCTCGCGTCGCCGAGGTGGCGGTCGAGCTTGCGCAGCAGGTAGGCGGCATAGGAATCCAGCGTCGCGAGGACGAAGGCGTCCTTGCTCGGGAAGTAATGGTAGAAAGACCCCTTCGGCACGCCGACCGACTTCAGTACCTCGTCGAGCGCCGTCGCGCTGACGCCGCGCTCGGTCAGCAGTTCCGTGCCGCGGCGGATCAGCAGCTCGCGCGTGTCCGCATAGCTGTGACCGTGGCGCGTCGGGCGGCCGCGCGGGCGACGGGGGAGGGA
>NZ_WTVS01000148.1 GCF_012911005.2 Aromatoleum toluolicum
ATGCGTGACAACACGGCCACGATGCAGTCCCAGCTCGACGCGCTGGCCGCGGCGAAAACACCCGAGGAGCGCGAGAAGTTGCTCATGCAGCACATGCAGACGATGCGCGAGAACATGATGCTGGGCCAGCAGATGGCCGCGGGCGATGCCCCTATGGGCTGCCACATGATGATGGGCGGCAAGGGAATGATGGGCGGCATGGGCATGATGGGTGGAATGATGGGCGGCGATCCTTCCGGCGCGTCGCCCGATGCCATGATGCAGCGCATGCACCAAATGGAACGGCGCATGGACATGATGCAGATGATGATGGAGCGCATGGCCGGCCCGGCGGGCAAGCGCCCCGCGAAGTGACACCTCGCCTGCACGCACACGGAGAGGCGCGCGATGCTCGATTCGCTGAAAACCCTGCTGCGGCGCCTGCGCGCATGGATGGCGGAGAACGAGCGCGCGCACCGCAACGCGAAGCCCGACGGCTGCTGCAGCTCGCCGTCGGCGATCTACGCAGCACGTCGACAGCGCGGCAAGGAAGGCGAACATGACTGAACCACGGCCCATGCACGCACACGTCCATCACGGCAGCGAGAATCACGACAAAGGACATCATGGGCATGAGGGACATGCCGGCCATCACGAGCATCAGCCTCCCTCGCCCGCCGCGCCGCAGGAGTCCGCCACCTTGAAAGACCCGGTGTGCGGCATGAGCGTGAAGCCCGATTCGCCCCACCACACCACCTTCGCCGGTCACGAATACCGCTTCTGCAGCGCCAAGTGCCTCGCCAGATTCAGCGCCGATCCGCAGCGCTATCTGGAACCCGAAGCGCAGGCCGCGCCCGCCGGCGAGGCACCGGCCGCAGCCGAATACACCTGCCCGATGCACCCCGAGATCCGCCAGCCCGGCCCCGGCACCTGTCCGAAATGCGGCATGGCGCTGGAACCGGTGCTGCCGGAACTGGAGGAGGGCGAGAATCCCGAGCTGGCCGATTTTCGCCGGCGCTTCTGGTGGCCGCTGCCAGCCACGTTCCTCGTCACCGTCATCGCGATGTCGGGCGGATTGTTCGATCCGCTGCTCGGCAGCGCGCGCGCATGGGTCGAGCTGCTGCTCGCGACGCCCGTCGTGCTGTGGGGCGGATGGCCGTTCTTCGTGCGCTGGGCGCAATCCATCGCCAACCGCAGCCCGAACATGTGGACGCTGATCGGCACCGGCGTAGGGGCCGCCTACGGCTACAGCGTCGTCGCGACCGTCGCGCCGGGCGTGTTTCCCGAATCCTTCCACATGGGCGGGCACGTCGCCGTGTACTTCGAGGCCGCCGCGGTGATCGTTTCGCTGACGCTGCTCGGACAGGTGCTGGAGCTGCGTGCGCGCTCGGAGACGGGCGCTGCGATCAGGGCGCTGCTCGGCCTCGCGCCCAAGACGGCGCGGCGCATCAACGCGGACGGCAGCGAGGAGGACATCCCCCTGACCCACGTGCATCCGGGCGACCGCCTGCGCGTGCGGCCCGGCGAGAAGGTGCCGGTGGACGGCGCCGTGCTCGAAGGCGCGAGCGCCGTGGACGAATCTATGCTAACGGGCGAGCCGATGCCAGTATCGAAGGCTGCCGGCGACAAGGTGATCGGCGCGACGCTCAACACCAGCGGCGCGCTGGTGATGCAGGCGGAGAAGATTGGCTCGCAGACCGTGCTCGCGCAGATCGTGCAGATGGTCGCGCAGGCGCAGCGCTCGCGCGCGCCGATGCAGCGCATGGCCGACCGCGTCGCGGGGTGGTTCGTCGTCGTGGTCGTCGCGATCGCGGCGCTGACCTTCCTCGGCTGGGGCCTCTTCGGCCCCTCCCCCTCATGGGCCTATGGCCTGATCAACGCCGTCGCGGTGCTGATCATCGCCTGTCCGTGCGCCCTCGGGCTCGCGACGCCGATGTCGGTGATGGTCGCAACCGGCAACGCCGCGACGCAGGGTGTGCTGTTCCGCGACGCCGCGGCGATCGAGAACTTGCGCCGCGTCGACACGCTGATCGTCGACAAGACCGGCACGCTCACCGAAGGGCACCCCGCATTCCACGCCACCATCGCCGCCCCCGGCTGGGAATCGGACGAGGTGTTGCGCCTCGCCGCGAGCCTCGATCAGGGCAGCGAGCACCCGCTCGCCCACGGGATCGTCGGCGAAGCGCGGACCCGCGGGCTGGCGCTGTCCAAACCTGAGAGTTTCGAGTCGTCGTCCGGCATCGGCGTGCGCGGCACGGTCGACGGACGCAAGGTGGTGCTCGGCAACACCGCGCTGATGGACGAGGAAGGCACCGACTGGCACGCGCTTGCGGGTCAGGCCGAAGCGCTGCGCCTCGAAGGCGCGAGCGTGATGATGCTCGCCGTCGACGGCGTCGCCGTGGGGCTGGTCGCCGTTGCCGACCCGGTCAAGGCCACAACCCCCGAGGCGCTCGCCGAACTGCGCGCGCACGGCATCGACCGCATCATCATGGCGACGGGCGACGGACTGACGACGGCGCGCGCCGTCGGCAAGCGCCTGGGGATCGAGGAGGTGCTCGGAGAGGTCAAGCCGAAGGACAAGGACGAACTGGTCGCGCGGCTGCAACGCGAAGGACGCGTCGTGGCGATGGCGGGCGACGGCATCAACGATGCGCCCGCGCTCGCCCGCGCGGACGTGGGCGTGGCGATGGGCACCGGCACCGACGTCGCGATGTCCAGCGCGCAGCTCACGCTCGTGAAGGGCGACCTGCGCGGCATCGCCGCCGCACGCCGCATCTCGGTCGAGACGGTGCGCAACATGCACCAGAACCTCGCCTTCGCCTTCGTCTACAACGCGCTGGGCGTACCGCTCGCGGCCGGCCTGCTGTATCCCTTCACCGGCCTGCTGCTCTCGCCGATGGTGGCCGCGCTGGCGATGAGCGCGAGCTCGGTGTCGGTGGTCACCAACGCGCTGCGGCTGCGCCGCGCGACACCCGCGGCCAACTGAACGCATCCGTGCCCGACCACGCGAGCGGAAGCGCAGCTCCCGTTCAGGACATCGCCGTTCGCACCCACTCCGCAACGGTCGCGGGTGTCGGGATGCGACCCGACGAAACGAGCTTCCCGTTGATCACGAGGCCGGGCGTCTTCAGCACGTCGTGGGCGATGATCTCGTTCATGTCCGTGACCTTCGTGATCTCCGCCTGCACGCCGAGCGACGCGACCGCCTCGCGGGCGACTTCCTCGAGCTTGCGGCAGTTGGCGCAACCGGGACCGAGAACCTTGATGCTCACCATGATCAGACTCCTTTCACGAGGGTGGATGCGGCGCGTCGGCTGGCGAAGGACAGCAGCACGGCCAGCACGCCGATGAAGGCGCCCAGCCACAGCGCGAGCCGCAGCAGCGATTTGCCATCGACCCACGCGCCGTAGGTGAAGCCGGCGATGGCACTGAACAAGGCCACCAGCCCGACGTAGGTCGCCGTCTTGCGCCGGCCGATGATTGCTGAAATGATCAGGATGCTCTGCAGCGAGAGCTCGGGGTCGGACATCAGGTAGGCGAGCAGCGGCCCGCGGTGCATGCCGAGATCGAGGAACATCTTCGCGATGGGCACTTCGACCAGGGTGGGGAAGTACATGAACACGCCGAAGGCGACGCCGGCGAGGTTGCCGACGACGGAGTTCGTGCCCGCGAGCATCTCGATCCATTCGGGGCGGATCAGCACGCGGATCATGCCGACGATGAACACGCCGATCACCAGCAGCGGGAAGATCTGCTTCACGAAGCGCCACGATTCCCACAGCCAGTCGCGGAGCTCGTCCGGCGAGAGGTGCGAGCGTGCGATCAGCCCGACTCCGGCGAGCGCGACCGCGACGCCGAAGAATTTGCCGGTCAGGCCGATCCGCAGTCCGTCCGGCCCCGCCTGCACCGACAGCGCGGCGACGAGCAGCGTAACGGCGATCGTCACGAGGCTCGTCCACGTCCATGCGTTCGCCCCGTCCTGGATGTTGTCGAGCCCGCGCCACGCGCTGAAGCCGATCACCGCGAGCAGGGCGATCAGCACCACACCCTGCAGCGACACCCCCTCCTCGCCTTTGGCCGCATCGAAGGGCACCAGCCGGTCGAGCACGCCCTGCCAGACCTGCGCGTCGGCGAGCGGCAGCTCGACATTCACGTAGGTGCCGGTCAGCACCCCGAGCTTCAGCGTGCCGGCGAGCAACAGCGCGACCCACACGAAGAGGAAGAACAGCGG
>NZ_WTVS01000149.1 GCF_012911005.2 Aromatoleum toluolicum
GGGCCGGGGTCGGGGGGCTGCGGCGTGCCGGCGAAGTGCAGGCTGTCGCTGTAGGTGCCGTAGTCGTTGGTCGTGACGCCGTTGCGCGCCGTGCCGATGTAGAGGTCTCGCCCCGCGACGCGCTCGACGGTGATCGGTCCGCCGTCGGGCGAGACCGCGCCGGCGTGCCGTGCGGCCCGGCACAGGCTGGAGTCGGTCGTGTACAGGTCGGTGCCCCAGACCGCGCCATCACGCGTGGCCTCGGCGCTGCAGCGGCAGCTGAAGGGCATCGGGAGGTCGGGGTTGATCGCGAGGTTCTGGGGGCAGGGGCCGATGGCGTCGGGAGCGTCCGCCGTCCGCGCGGGAGGCGGTTCGGACGCCCGGCGCGCGGAAGTCGCCGGGACCGTTTCCTGCGGTAGCGTCGGTGCGACGCGCGCGGGGGTGACGCCGCCCTCTGCCGGTGCCGCGTCGGGCGTGCGCTCACCGCGCATGATCCAGCTGCCGGCGAGGATCGCCACGACGACGACGCCCACTGCGGCGGCGAAGCGCTGGTTGCGCGCGCGATTGGCGCTTGCGGGCGGGGTGTGGCGCTGGAGCCCGGCGGGCGTGGAGGTCGGGCGCGCGCCCCGGATCGCCTGCGCGAGCCGCTCCCATTGGTTGCTCTGCGGTGGCTCCCAGGCATCGATCCAGTGCGCCGAGGAAATGAAGAGTTCGAGCTCGCGGTCGGGCAGCACGTTCTCGATGCGCACCGGGAAGATCGCCTTGCCCTTGCTCGTCGCGCGTTCGACTTCGCGGTGCACGAACAGCGATTCGTTGCTGTGGCCCGAAAGGAGCAGCACGAAGGCGCTGCAGGATTCGATTCCCGACAGGATCTCGGCGGCGTACTCGCGGCCCGGCGTGACGTCGCGCGGGGCGATCCAGCAGTGGATGCCGCGCGATTCGAGGTGGCGGCACAGCTCGGCGGCGGTCGCGGCGTCGTCGGCGGCGTGGCTGATGAAGGCGGTCGGTGCGGGAGTCATGCGTCGGATGCCGTGTCCGCGAGGTAGAAAGGGTCAGAGGGACTTGAGGTATTCGACCAGCGCATCCTTGTCGGTGTCGGGCAACTCGGTGCCGTACAGGTGGCCGCCGTTGCCGTTGCCGCGCAGGCGGGTGTCGTGCAGGGTGCCGACGCGCGCGGCATCGCTGCCGGCGGTGACGAAGCCGCCCTTCACCTGATCATAGACGTCATAGCCGCGCAGGAATTCGACCGGGCGCCGCGACGGCGGTTCGAGCAGGTCGCGCAGCGTCGGCACCGAACCGTTGTGCAGATAGGGCGCGCGCAGCCAGATGCCGTCGAGGAAGGGGATGACGTAGCCGTCGAGGGTTTCCTCGACGAGGCCCTTGCGGGTGATGCCCATCGCGCGCACGACGCGGTTGGCCTCGATCGCGGCTTCCTTGTTCCAGCTGTCCAGCCGCCCGCGGTCGGTGCCGAGCTCGGCGAGCGGCAGGCGCGTGCCGGTGCGGTCGGAGGCGTGGCAGGCGGCGCAGTGAGCATCGAACACGGGCTTGCCGGCGGCGGCGCGCTCGGCGTCGAGCGCGAACGGGTATTTCGGCGCCGGCAGCTTGCCGAGGAAGGCGTGCATCCAGTCGACGTGGCCGAGGAAGGCTTGGCGGTCCTTGGGCGGCGCGCCGAGGACGCCGAGCGCGGAATCGATGATCACCGAGCGCGCGTCGTGGCTGTCGCCGGCGAGGTTCATGAAATGCCCTTTCTCCGGCTTGTACTTGTCGAGGTTCCACAGCGCGGGCATGTCGGTGGGGCCGAAGCTGTCGTCCATCGGCGCCTCGATCATGAAGTACTTTGTCAGGTTCATCGCGTCGTCGCGCCCGCGCCCCCAGTCGGGGAAGTCCGTGCGGTAGATCCACGCGAACTGCGCCTCGCGCTCGAGGAGGCGCTTCTTCGTGATCGGGATGATCAGGAAGCGGTACGCGAGGCGGTCGAGCCAGTCGAGTTCGGTGACCAGCGCGATCTCGCGCATCAGCACGTCGGGGGTGAAGCGCGGGTCCTTCGCGCAGTCGATGAGGTAGCGGAAGAAGGCTTCGAGGTTGAGCGTGTGGCCCGGCCCGGCGACGAGGTAGGTCGGGTTCTCGTCGTGGCGGCTGCGATAGCTGGCGGTGTGGCAGGCGGCGCAGGTGTTGGCGACGCGCGGGAAGCCGATGGTCTTCTTGGTGAAGCCGATCGGCAACTCCATGCCCTGTTCCCACGCGACGCCGAGCGACGCATAGCCGCCCGCGCCGGGGAGCTTCTCGGGGAAGATGCGCGGCAGCACGTAGAAGATCCAGTACGGGATGCCGGCGTCGTT
The DNA here is from genome assembly GCF_012911005.2 of Aromatoleum toluolicum. GTDB lineage: Bacteria > Pseudomonadota > Gammaproteobacteria > Burkholderiales > Rhodocyclaceae > Aromatoleum > Aromatoleum toluolicum. Next base: position 2,319 of record NZ_WTVS01000149.1, read on the forward strand.
CTCCGCGCCGATCGAGCCGTACTTCCAGCGCATCTCGGGGGTGGCGGTGACCCACGCCGGTTGCGCCTCCTCGCGCAGGAAGCGGTACCAGCCGAGGTAGGCGAGCGCGGCGCCGGCGGCGAGCAGCACGGTCAGCGCGATCCACAGCCAGCGGTGCCTGTGCGCGGGCGCGAGGGGATCGTTGCCCGGGCCGCCCGTGTCGTTCTCGTTCGTGGCTTGCATCACGCCGCCTCCGGCATCAGAAGGTCTTGAGGTATTCGAGCAGCGCGGCCTTGTCGTCGGCGGCCAGCTCGGTGCCGTAGGGCGCGCCCTCGTGGCCGCCGTTGCCGTTGCCGGGGATCGCCGTGTCGTAGCGGAAGTACGTGCGCGCGCCTTCCTCGCACACGTCGCTGACGAAGCCGAGCTTGTCGCGGTCGATGACGTCGTAGCCGCGGCAGAAGCTTGCCGGGCGCCGCGACGCCGGTTCGAGGAGGTCGCGCACCGTCGGTACCGAGCCGTTGTGCAGGTAGGGGCCGCGCAGCCACAGGCCGTCGAGCGGCATGTTGGCGTAGCCGAAGGTCTTGCGGAAGCCGCTGAAGCGCCACGGGTAGCCGGCATAGACGGCGCCGAGGTTCTGCGCGAGCTCGGGGGTGAAGGAGTCGAGGCGGTGGCGGTCGGTGCCGATCTCGGCGAGCGGCGTGACGTGGCCGACTTGCGGGCCGCGGAAGTCCTGCCCGCTGGCGCCGTGGCAGCCGGCGCAGTATTCGGCGTAGAGCGGTGCGCCGCGCGCGGCGAGCGCCGCGTCGATGGCGTAGGGGTACTTCGGCGGTGCGGCGTCGAGCAGCCATTCCTCGAGGCGCCCGATCGCGACCAGGTCGATCGTCGGCGGCGTCGTGCCGGTGCCGAAGGCGGCGTTCTTGTTGCGTTCCTCGGCCTTGGTATTGTTGCCGTCCCAGTGCAGCTGCATCGGCTGGCCGTCGTCGCGCGTCTTGCGCTTCCGCTGCTCCCAGATCGACGGGAAGTCGGTGGTGCCGATGCGCTCCTCGGGCGCGAGGCGTCCGGACGGGAAATTGAACAGCGCCTTCGACGGGTTGAAGGTGTCGACCCGCCCCGGGCCCCACGGCGGCTGCGACAGCGACCACGCGAAGCGCTCGCGCAGCATCAGCAGGCGCTCGCGCATCAAGGCGATCGCGACCGGATACACCACGTAGCGGTCGAAGGGGCCGAGCTTGCCGGCGCGCGCGTCGATCTCGGGGATGATGGTGTCGGGGCTGAAGCGCGCGTCGGCGGCGCAATTGAAGAAGAAGTTCTCGAAGCCCATCAGGTTCAACTGGTGGGCCGGCATGCCCAGATACACGCGCGGCGCGGCCTCGGGCGTGTCGCGCACGGTGCCGGCGTGGCAGGCCGCACAGTTGAGGAAGACGCGGTCGAGGCCGAGGTTGCGGCGCATCGACACGCCGACCGGCAGCGTGCGGCCTTCCTCGAAGATCATGCCGAGCGAGGCGTATCCCTCGCCGGGCAGGTACTTCGCGCACACCGTGGGCAGCACCTGCCAGATCCAGTACGGGAAGCCCGATGCGCGTTCGCCGCCGGTCGAGCCGTACTTGAAGTGGCGCTCGATGTCCGGGTAGCTCACCGGCTCGTCGGCGGAAAAGCGCACGTACAGGCCGACGGCGATCGTCGCCGGGACCAACATCAGCGCGGCGACGACGAGCAAGACGCCGCAGCACCAGCGTCTTGCGGG
>NZ_WTVS01000014.1 GCF_012911005.2 Aromatoleum toluolicum
GGGTGGGGATGGGTTAAGCACACGTCGCAGAAACCCATCCCCCTCCTAACCGGTAGTCTCGGCTTCGCATCGCCGCTCCGCAGGCAGCGAGCAGTGCTCGCCGAAACCCCTGCTCCGCCCCCTTGAAGGGGGAGGAACAAGTCGTCCTCAGTTGCCCATCGCCATCAGACTCGCGTTGCCGCCCGCCGCCGCAGTGTTGATGCTCAGCGTGCGCTCGGCCACCAGTCGGCCGAGGTCGTAGTCCGGCTGTGGACGCACCAGCGACAGGATCGGACCGTCGCGGCGCGCGAGGCGCACGCGCCATTCGTCCGCGGCCCCTTCTTCGCCCTCGAACAGCAGCGCCCCGAACTCGCCGTCGAACCACTGCGCGTCGATGCGCACGCAGCGGGCGATCTCGGCCGGCAGGGCTGCCAGGAACTTGCGTGCGAGTGCATCGTCGCCCAGCACGAGGCCGTTACCGGTCGCGAGCGCCGCCATCAGCTGGTGGAAGTAGCCCGCCATCGACCCCGCCACCGCCGCGACCGTGCCGCGCGGCCTGAAGCTCAGGCTGTTGTCCTCGCCGGTCGGCCCGGGCAGCGCGAGCCGCAGGTGCGCAAGGTGATGGCTGCGGTAGGCCTCGGCACGCAGGCGCAGCGCCATCGTGTCGTCGCCCTCCACGAGCGCGCGCCCCGCTTCGTCCACCCACGCGGCGAAACGTTCGAAGAGCTCCGGCACTGCCGTTGCCGTCGCGAACTCCGCCCCCGGGCTGCGACGCAGCAGGCGATGCAGGTACAGCGGCCCGCCCGCCTTCGGCCCCGTGCCCGAGCGCCCTTCGCCGCCGAAGGGCTGCACGCCGACGACCGCGCCGATCATGTTGCGATTGACGTAGATGTTGCCGACATGGGCACGGGCGACGATGTCGTTGATGGTCTCGTCGATGCGCGAATGGATACCCAGCGTCAGGCCGTAACCGGTGGCGTTCACCTCGTCGATGACGCGCATCAGCTCGCGTGCCGGGAAGCGCAGCACATGCAGCACCGGGCCGAAGACCTCGCGCTTCAACTGCGCCAGCGAACGGATCTCGATCATCGTCGGCGGTACGTAGGTGCCCTTCGCGCAGTCTGCAGACAGCGGCAGCTGGAACACCTTGGCGCCGCCCTTGCGCATCGCCTCGACGTGCGCGAGCAGCCCGGCCTGCGCCTCGGCGTCGATCACCGGGCCGATGTCCGAACGCACGTCGGCAGTGTTGCCGACCGTGAGCTCGCGCGCCGCGCCCTCGATCATCTCGATCACGCGGTCGGCGATGTCCTCCTGCAGGCACAGCACGCGCAGCGCCGAGCAGCGCTGGCCGGCCGAATCGAAGCTCGACGCGATCACGTCGCCGACGACCTGCTCGGGCAGCGCCGTCGAATCGACGATCATCGCGTTCTGGCCGCCGGTCTCGGCGATCAGCGGTACGTCGCCGCCACGCTCGGCGAGCGTGCGGTTGATGATCATCGCGACCTCGGTCGAGCCGGTGAACATCACGCCGCGCACGCGCGCGTCGCGCACCAGCGCCGCACCGACGACGTCGCCGCGGCCGGGCAGCAGTTGCACGACCGCATCCGGAACGCCCGCCTCGCGGAACAGGCGCACCGCCCAGGCGGCGATCAGCGGCGTCTGCTCGGCCGGCTTCGCCAGCACCGGGTTGCCGGCCACGAGCGCCGCGGCGACCTGCCCGGCGAAGATCGCCAGCGGGAAATTCCACGGGCTGATGCACAGCACCGGCCCCAGCGGCAGGTGCTGCGCGTTGTCCAGTTCGCGCGCCTGCTGCGCGTAGTAGCGGCAGAAGTCCACCGCCTCGCGCAGTTCGGCGATCGCGTTCGACCACGACTTGCCGGCCTCGCGCACCGCCAGCGCGATCAGTGCCGCCCCGTCGCGCTCCAGCAGGTCCGCCGTGCGTTCGAGACACTCGGCACGCTGCACCGGCAGACGCGCCGCCCAGTCGTGCGCGGCCGCCTCGGCGGCACGCAGCGCCGCCTCGACTTCGGCCAGATCGGCTTCGATGACGTCCCCGACGACATCCTCGAGGTCGGCGGGATTGCGCACCGGCTGCGGCGAACCTTCGATGACGAGACCGGCCACCAGCGGCCCGGCCGAATGGCGCTGCCTGCGGCTGTGCACCAGCGCGGCGGCGATCGCGGAGCGCGCGGGCTCGCTCGACAGGTCGAAGCCCTGCGAATTGCGCCGCCCCTGTCCGTACAGGTCCCGAGGCAGCGGGATGCGCGGATGCGGCGAGCCGGCGAGCGGCTCGGCGAGCGCGACCGGGTCGCGGACGAGTTCCTCGACCGGCACGTTCTCGTCCACGATCAGGTTCACGAAGCTGGTGTTGGCGCCGTTCTCCAGCAATCGGCGCACCAGGTAGGCGAGCAGCGTCTCGTGGCTGCCCACCGGCGCATAGATGCGCACCATGCGGCGCAGCGCCGGGTCGCCGACGATCTGGTCGTACAGCGGCTCGCCCATGCCGTGCAGGCACTGGAACTCGTACTCGCCGTTGCGGTAGTCACCCTCTGCCATGTGGATGATGGACGCCATCGAGTGCGCGTTGTGGGTCGCGAACTGCGGATAGATCACATCGCGCGCGGCCAGCAGCCGTTTCGCACACGCGAGGTAGCACACGTCCGTATAGACCTTGCGCGTATACACCGGATAGCCATCCAGCCCGTCGATCTGCGCACGCTTGATCTCTGCGTCCCAGTAGGCGCCCTTCACGAGGCGCACCATCAGGCGGCGCTCGTTGCGGCGGGCGAGGTCGACGATCCAGTCGATGACGAAGGGGGCGCGCTTCTGGTACGCCTGCACGACGAAGCCGATGCCGTCCCAGCCGGCGAGGCCCTTGTCCTCCGCCAACGCTTCGAGCAGGTCCAGCGAGATGTCCAGGCGGTCGGCCTCCTCGGCGTCGATGTTGAGGCCGATGTCGTAACCGCGCGCCAGCTCGCACAGCTGTTTCAGTTTCGGCAGCAGCTCGCCCAGCACGCGCTCGCGCTGCGCCCAGTTGTAGCGCGGATGCAGCGCCGAGAGCTTCACCGAGATGCCGTTGCCGTCGACCACGCCGCGCTTGCCGGAGCCGTTGCCGATCGCGTGGATCGCGTGCACGTAGTCCTTAAAGTAGCGCTCGGCGTCTGCCGCGGTCATGGCCGCCTCGCCGAGCATGTCGAACGAGTAGCGGTAGCCGCGTGTCTCACGCTCTGCGCCGCGCTCCAGCGCTTCCTCGATGGTGCGTCCGGTCACGAACTGCTCGCCCAGCAGCCGCATCGCCAGATCCATGCCTTTGCGGATCAGCGGTTCGCCGCCGCGCGTCAGCAGCTTGGAGAGAGCGCTGGCGAGTCCCTCCTCGCTGCGCGTCGCCACCAGCCGCCCGGTGATCAGCAGCCCCCAGGTCGCCGCATTCACGAACAGCGACGGGCTCTGGCCGAGGTGGGCCCCCCAGTCGCCGCGCGACAGCTTGTCGCGGATCAGGCGGTCGGCGGTTGCCTTGTCGGGCACGCGCAGCAGTGCCTCGGCCAGGCACATCAGCGCGACGCCTTCCTGGCTCGACAGCGAGAACTCCTTCATCAGCGCATCGACGCCGCTCGACCGCGCACGCTTCGAGCGCAGGCCGACGACGAGCTGGCGCGCCAGGTCATGGATGCGCCGCTGCATCGTGGCGTCGACGCGGGCGGCCGCGACGAGCGGCGGCACGCAGATCGGTTCGGGGCTGCGGCAGGCGTTGAAGATGTGCCGGCGCAGTTCCGAACGCGCTTCGGCGGGGATGGCGGCGAGGAGGTCGGGATTGTTCTGGGTGCTCATGGGCGAAAACTCCGTAAAGGATTCCCGGCGGGGTCTCCTGCCGCCGGCCCGGACGGGCGAACTCGCCCGTCGAAAACCCGATTCTTCACCCAACATCCTAGTTTATGGCTCCGAAATTCGCTTCCAATAAGCCATAATTCCCGTCGACCTCACACTTTTCGGACGAATGGCCTGCAGGCGCACGGAATGGACCGCATCGATCTCAAGATTCTCGCCGAACTCCAGAAGGATGCCCGCCTGTCATTCGTCGAACTCGCGCGCCGCGTCGGCCTGAGCAAGACCCCATGCGCCGAGCGGGTGCGCAAGCTGGAGGAAGGCGGCGTCATCCGCGGCTACCACGCGGATCTCGACCCGGTCGCGATGGACCGCGCGCACGTGGTGATCGTGCAGGTGCTGCTGAACGGCACGACCGCGCACGAACTGAAGCTCTTCAACGAGGCCGTGCAGCGCATCCCCGAAATCCAGACCTGCCAGATGATCGCAGGCGATTTCGACTACCTGCTGACGGTGCGCACGCGCGACATCCAGACCTATCGCAGCGTGCTGGGCGAGAAGATCTCGGAGCTGCCGTGCGTCAAGCAGACGCACACCTATGTGGTGATGGAAGTCGTGAAGGACGAGAAGACGATAGAGATACGGACCGGCGAGGGACGACGGTCGGGGTGAGGAGATTCGGGCCAATCGGTCCTGGTCGAAGGCGAGGTCAGTGCCTGCGTGAACCACCCCGCGGTCCGGCGCCCTCTGCCGGGCAGGCGCTCGCGGCCTTCGGCTTCCCGGTCCGATACAGTCTGCGGGGGCGGCGACGCAAACTCGGGCGCGTTGCGCCCTCAGACATGCGTCGCCTTGTTTCCCCCGCAGACTGCATCGGACCGGCGCTCACGGACAGCCCGGCAAAGGGCACCGGACCGCCTTGCATGTGAACGGCCGGGCGAATATCGAGGCCGATGGGATGGTACGAATTTCCGCCCGTGCGCGGGCCGGGGGCGGATCCGGGCTGTCCGCGAGTGCCGTCGCGGCGTGCGTTGCGGGAGGAAAAGGCGACGCATGTCTGAGCCGGCGCAGCCGGCGAGTTTGCGTCGCCGCTCCCGCAACGCACGCCGCGACGGGAAGCCGAAGGCCACGAGCGCCTGCCCGGAGCCGCCCCCGGACCGCGCGCGGGCGGGGCGGCGCCTTCCTCAGCCCTCGAGGTGGTACTTCGTCACGCGCGCGACTTCCTCCGCCGAGCCCAGCACCACGGGCACGCGCTGGTGCAGCTTGGTCGGCTGCAGATCCATGATGCGCTCGCGCCCCGTCGTTGCCGCGCCGCCCGCCTGCTCGACGATCATCGCCATTGGATTGGCTTCGTACATCAGGCGCAGCTTGCCGCCCTTGTCGCGGCACTTCTCGTCCAGCGGATACATGAAGATGCCGCCGCGCGTCAGGATGCGATGCACGTCCGCGACCATCGAGGCGACCCAGCGCATGTTGAAATCCTTGCCGCGCGGGCCGGACTTGCCCGCCTGCAGTTCAGCGATGTAGCGCTGCACCGGCGGCTCCCAATAGCGCGCGTTCGACGCGTTGATCGCGAACTCCTGCGTCTCGTTCGGCACGGTCATGAAGGGATGCGTGTAGATGAAGCTGCCCATCTCGCGGTCCAGCGTGAAGCCATGCACGCCATCGCCGACAGTCAGGATCAGCTGCGTCGACGGACCGTACAGCGCATACCCGGCGGCGACCTGATCACGGCCTGGCTGCAGGAAATTCTGCTCCGTCGGCTCGCCGTCGCCCTCCGGATTGCGCAGCACCGAGAAGATCGTGCCGACCGAGATGTTCACGTCGATGTTCGACGAACCGTCGAGCGGATCGAACAGCAGCAGGAAGCCGCCCTTCGGATAATCGAAGGGGATCTGATGCACCTCCTCCACCTCCTCCGACGCCATCGCCGCGAGGTGGCCGCCCCACTCGTTCGCCTGCAGCAGGATCTCGTTCGCGATCACGTCCAGCTTCTTCTGGGCCTCGCCCTGCACGTTGTCGGTGCCGGCCTCGCCCAGCACGCCGGCCAGCGCGCCCTTCGACACATTGACGCTGATCGCCTTCACTGCGCGTGCGACGACCTCGATCAGCAGGCGCAGCTCGGGCGTGGTCCGGCCCGCGCGCTGCTGCTCGATCAGGAACTGGGTTAGCGTGACGCGTCGCATGAAATGACTCCTTGTGGATCCGGCCGGGCCGGATGCAGATAGTTGCGCAAGCTGAAAGAACGCGATTATCCCGCGTACGGCGGCCAAACGCATCAAGATCCGCGCACCGGCCGCCCCGCGAAGGGGTTATGATCGCCATTCCGCGGGCTTCCCCGCGCAGCGGCGGCGACGGCCGGTCCGGCGACCGCAAGATCCGATCACTCACTATGCACGTTCTGGTTCTCGGCGCCGGCGTCACCGGCGTCACCACGGCCTGGTATCTCGCCAGAGCCGGATTCCAAGTCAGCGTCGTCGATCGCGAGCCCGAGGCGGCACTCGAAACCAGCCGCGCCAACGGCGGCCAGATCTCCATCAGCCACCCGGAACCGTGGGCCAATCCCGGCGCGCCGCTCACGGCGCTGCGCTGGCTCGGCCGCGAGGACGCGCCGCTGCTGTTCCGTCCGCATGCCGACAGCGCCCAGTGGCGCTGGGCGTTCGCCTTCCTGCGCGAATGCCTGCCCGGGCGCACGCGCCGCAACACGGCGGCCATCGCCAACCTCGCCGTGCATAGCGGCCAGCAGCTGCGGGCGCTGCGCGCGGAAACCGGCCTCGCTTACGATCACCTCGAGCGCGGCATCCTGCATCTCTTCTTCACCCCGGCGGAATTCGACCACGCCCGCGGGCGCGTCGCAGAACTCGCCACCTACGGCATCGCCGCGCGCGCCTGCGAGGCCGACGAGTGCATAGACGTGGAACCCGCGCTCGCCGGCGTGCGCGAGCAACTCGCCGGCGGGCTGTACGCCCCCGGTGACGAATCCGGCGACGCCTGCCGCTTCACCCAAGGCCTTGCGCGCCTCGCCGCCGAAGCGGGCGTGCATTTCCACTACGACACCAGGATCACCCGCCTGTCTTGCACGCGCGGCAGCATCGACGCAGTCGAGGTGCGCGACGCGCAGGGCCGCGGGGGCGCCCTGACTGCAGACGCGTATGTCGTCTGCCTCGGCAGCTACGGCCGCGCACTCGTTGAACCGCTGGGCGAGAAATTGCCGATCTACCCGGTCAAGGGCTACTCGATCACAGCCCCCGTCGTGGATCCCGCGCGCGCGCCCAGCGTCAGCCTCACCGACGAATCGCGCCGCATCGTCTGCTCGCGCCTCGGCGACCGCCTGCGCGTGGCGGGCACGGCAGAGCTCAACGGCTTCGACACCAGCATCAACGCGACCCGCTGCCAGGCGATTCTCGACTGGGTCGAGGCACGCTTTCCCGGCGCCGTCGATCTCACCCGGGCCGAACGCTGGAGCGGCCTGCGCCCCGCCACGCCCGGCAACATCCCGCTGATCGGGCGCAGCCGCATTTCCCGCCTGTGGTACAACACCGGCCACGGCACGCTGGGGTGGACGCTCGCCTGCGGTTCGGCGAGCGCACTCACCGACCTCCTCTCCGGGCGCGTCCCCCCGGTCGAGCACTTCCCCTTCCTCGACGGCCGGCGCTGAGCCCACCACGCGTACGCGCGGCGCGGGAGCGCCGACGAGACGACGCGGCTTGCGCACCTGCACCGACGGCATGTCGAAACGGCAGCGCAGACCGGCGGATCGCCGGCTGCACTGCCGTCCTGACGCTGCCTACTTGATGACCTTCAGGTGATTGCGGGCGGCGCTCCGCCCGCCCCCGGTCGGCGTGTCCGGCCCTTCGCCATCGCCCACGCCGGAACCCGGGCCGGCATCTACCGACACGTCCTCCTCGGGCTGCGCCTCACCGCCCGCCAGCTCCGGCTCGAACGCCATGCCGTGCCCGTTCTCGCGCGCATAGATCGCGAGAACGTTGGACACCGGCAGCGACAGCGCATGCGCGACGCCGCCGAAGCGGGCCTGGAAGGTGATCAGGTCGTTGCCCATCACCAGATGGTTGGTCGCATCCGGCGCCAGGTTGAGCACGATCTGTCCGTCGCGCGCGTAGCCGGGCGGAATGACGGTGCGCTCGTCGACCGCAACCGCGACGTAGGGCGTGAAGCCCTGATCGAGGCACCAGTCGTAGATGGCGCGCACCAGGTAGGGTTTGGTGGATACCTTGCTCATGGATTCGATCCGTGGGGCCCCGACGCGCGGGGCCGCCTGCGCGTCAACGACGCATTACCTTTTCGGACGGCGTCAGGGCATCGATGAAGCCCTGGCGGCTGAAGATGCGCTCGGCGTACTTCATGAGGTTCGCGGCAGCCTTCGGCAGTTCGATGCCGTAGTGCTCGAGGCGCCACAGCAGCGGCGCGATCGCCACGTCGAGCATCGAGAACTCGTCGCCGAGCATGAACTTCTGCTTGACGAAGATTGGCGCGAGCTGGACGAGCTGATCGCGAACGTGCGCGCGGCTCTTGTCGACCGTGCCCTTCTGGTTCTTCTCGAGCGCGTCGATGTGCGAGAACAGCTCGTGCTCGAAGGTGTGCAGCAGCTGGCGTGCACGCGCGCGCATGATCGGGTCGGGCGGCATCAGCTGCGGATGCGGGAAGCGCTCGTCGATGTATTCATTGATGATATTGGACTCGTACAGGACGAGGTCGCGATCCACCAGTACCGGCACCCGGTTGTACGGATTGATGACGGCAATATCTTCCGGTTTGTTGTAGAGATCGACGTCGATGACTTCGAAGTCCATCCCCTTTTCGAACAGCACGATCCGGCAGCGATGGCTGAACGGGTCGGTGGTGCCGGAATACAGGTTCATCATGGTGTTGCAGCTCCCGATACAAAAACAAAGCGCACCACGCGTGTGCCGCGTGGTGCGTCAGACTTCAAGGCAACGAATCAGTTCGCGCCGACGTTCAATGAACGTCCTTCCAGTAGTTCTTCTTCAGCGCGAAAGTCAGTGCGAACAGGCCCGCCAGGAAGATGAGGACGACAACGCCGACCGACTTGCGCTTCTCGGCGACCGGTTCGCCCATCCACACGAGGAAGGAGACGAGGTCGGCGACGGTCTTGTCGTATTCCTGCGCGGACAGCTTGCCCGGCTTCGCGAGTTCCAGCTCGATCGACTTCACGCCGTCGTGCTCGCTGACCTTGGCGATCTGCTCGCCCTGCAGTTCCCACAGCACGTGCGGCATGCCGACGTTCTCGAAGACCTTGTTGTTCCAGCCGGTCGGGCGGTTCGGGTCGCGATAGAACTGGCGCAGGTAGGTGTACAGCCAGTCTGCGCCGCTGCCGAACTCCGATGCGCGCTGGCGCGCGATCAGGGTCAGGTCGGGCGGCGTCGCACCAAACCAGGCCTTCTGCTCCTTCGGGCTGGCCGAGACCTTCATCAGGTCGCCGACGCGCTCGCCCGTGAACATCAGGTTGTCGCGAATCTCCTGCTCGGTCAGGCCGATCTGCGTCAGCGTGTTGTAGCGGACGAAGCTCGCGCTGTGGCAGTTCATGCAGTAGTTGACGAAGGTCTTGGCGCCCGCCTGCAGGGCAGCCGGGTCCGTGCTGACCGGGGCCTTGTCCAGATGCAGCACGGCACCGGCGGCCAGCGCCAGCGTCGGCGCAAACAGCGCAGCCGCGGCCAGGCGCTTCAGGGTCTTGAATACGCTAATAGTCATTTGAAAGTCACCCTATCCGGTTCGGGTTTGCACTTGTCGAGTTTGCTGTACCACGGCATCGCCAGGAAGAAGGCGAAATAGATCACCGAGCAGATCTGCGCCACCAAGGTACGACCCGGGGTCGGCGGCAGAACGCCGAGGTAGCCGAGGATGAAGAAGGAGACGATGAAGACCGCGAGGATGCCCTTGAACAGGCCACCCTTGTAGCGAATCGACTTCACCGGGCTACGGTCCAGCCACGGCAGGAAGGCGATGATGACCACGGCTGCGCCCATCGCGACCACGCCCCAGAACTTCGCGTCGATGCCGAACAGCGGGTAGGTGACCGCGCGCAGGATCGAGTAGAAGGGCGTGAAGTACCATACCGGAGCGATGTGCGGCGGGGTCTTCAGCGGGTCGGCCGGGATGAAGTTGTTGTACTCGAGGAAGTAGCCGCCGCCTTCGGGGGCGAAGAACACGATCGCCGTGAAGAAGATCAGGAAGCCGACCACGCCGACGATGTCCTTCACCGTGTAGTACGGGTGGAAGGGGATGCCGTCGAGCGGAATGCCGTTCGCGTCCTTCTTCTTCTTGATCTCGACGCCGTCAGGGTTGTTCGAGCCGACTTCGTGCAGCGCGACGATGTGCGCGACCACCAGGCCGATCAGCACCAGCGGCACGGCGATGACGTGGAAGGAGAAGAAGCGGTTCAGGGTGGCGTCGGACACGACGAAGTCGCCGCGGATGACGACCGACAGGTCCGGACCGATGACCGGAATCGCCGAGAACAGGTTCACGATGACCTGCGCGCCCCAGAACGACATCTGGCCCCACGGCAGCAGGTAGCCCATGAAGGCCTCGGCCATCAGCGCAAGGAAGATCAGCGTGCCGAAGATCCAGATCAGTTCGCGCGGCTTGCGGTAGGAACCGTAGAGCAGCCCGCGGAACATGTGCAGGTACACGACGATGAAGAAGGCCGACGCGCCGGTCGAGTGCAGGTAGCGGATCAGCCAGCCGCCCGGGACTTCGCGCATGATGTATTCGACGCTGGCGAACGCGACCGGGATGCCGGAGGCGTTGAGCGAGGCATCGGGCTTGTAATGCATGACCAGGAAGATGCCGGTCAGGATCTGGATCACCAGCACGAGCAGGGCCAGCGAACCGAAGAAGTACCAGAAGTTGAAGTTCTTCGGCGCGTAGTACTCGGACAGGTGCTCCTTCCAGGTCGACGTCAGCGGAAACCGCTCGTCGATCCAGTTGAGCAGCTCTTGGGATTTCGTAGTCATCGCTTAGGCCTTTGAGTCGTCACCGATGAGGATCGTGGTATCGGAAAGGTACTTGTGCGGCGGCACCTCGAGGTTGTCCGGCGCCGGCATGCTCTTGTACACGCGGCCGGACAAGTCGAACTTCGAGCCGTGACAGGGGCACAGGAAGCCACCGTGCCAGTCTTCGCCCATGCCGCTGTCGGCACCGACCTTGAACTTGTCGCTCGGCGAGCAGCCCAGGTGGGTGCAGATGCCGACGGTGATGAGGTACTCGGGCTTGATCGAGCGATGCTTGTTCTTGGCGTACTCGGGCTGCATTTCCTTGCCGGATTCCGGATCGCTGACCGCTGCATCGGTCTTTTCGAGCGATGACAGCATTTCCGGGGTCCGACGCAGAATCCACACGGGCTTGCCACGCCACTCCACCGTCATCATCTCGCCCGGCGCCAGCTTGCTGATGTCCGCCTCGACCGGCGCACCTGCAGCCTTGGCACGCTCGGACGGCGTCAGGCTGGCAACGAACGGCACAGCCGTCGCAACCGCAGCCACGCCACCGGCGGCCGACGTCGCGACAAGCAGTTGCCGGCGGCCACTGTCCATCTTCTGATCCACGCTCATGACCTCATCCCTGAAAAGAAACCCGTTTCCGGATACAAAAAAACTGCGGGATTTTAGCAAAAAGCCTGATACATAAAAAGAGGGCATGCCAAAAGCATGCCATTGGCATCGCCTCCGAGCGCATTCCCGCGCCGCTGGACGGAATGGATGGACGGCGGATGCTGCAGCGCAGCTTCCGCAGCGCAACAACACCCCTGATTACAGCGCGCGCCGCTCGACCAGAGCCTGCGCGATCGTGCCCGTATCGGTGTGCTCGAGCTCACCGCCGACGGGTACGCCGCGCGACAGGCGGCTGACCCTGACGCCGCGTGCGGCGAGGAGCTCGGCGATGACGTGAGCGGTGGCTTCGCCTTCGTTGGTGAAATTGGTCGCGAGGATGACTTCCTTGACTGCGCCGTCCGAGGCGCGCGCGAGGAGCTTGTCGAGGCGCAGCTCGCGCGGGCCGATGCCGTCGAGCGGCGACAGGCGCCCCATGAGGACGTAGTACAGGCCGTTGTAGAGCTGGGTCTGCTCCATCATCGCGAGGTCTGCAGGCATCTCGACGACGCACAGCAGCGAGTGATCGCGCTGCGGATTGGCGCAGCGCTGGCAGATGTCGGTCTCGGAGAAGGTGTTGCAGCGCTCGCAGTGGCGCAGGACTTCGAGCGCGTGCGCGAGCGCCCGCGCGAGCCGGCCGGCGCCGCGCTGGTCACGCTGCAGCAGGTGGTAGGCCATGCGCTGCGCCGACTTCGGGCCGACGGAGGGCAGCGCGCGCAGGGCTTCGATCAGTTCGTCGAGACTTGAGGGCGAGCTCATCAGAACGGGAGCTTCATCCCGGGCGGCAGATTGAGGCCGGACGTGAAGCCGGCCATCTTCTCCTGCGTGGTCGCCTCGGCGCGGCGCACCGCGTCGTTCATCGCGGCGGCGACGAGGTCCTCCAGCATTTCCTTGTCGTCCATGACCGAGGGATCGATCGTGACACGGCGAACGTCATGCTTGCAGGTCATGAGGATCTTCACCATGCCGGCCCCCGCCTGGCCCTCGACTTCGACGAGGGCGAGCTGGTCCTGCATCTTCTTCATGTTTTCCTGCATCTGCTGGGCCTGTTTCATCAGGCCGGCAATTCCGCCTTTCATCATGGTGCGACTCTCCGCAATTGGGGATTCAAAGAGGTTTCACCGACGCTTCCACGAGGGTTGCGTCGAATCGTTCGATCAGTTCGCGTACGAAAGGATCGCTTTCTAGGGCCGCGACCGCCTCGGCATGGCGCGCACGGCGGTGGGCCTCGTCGCGCTGCGCGGGCGTCTCGCCTTCGATCGCGCCGACGGCGGCCCGCAGCTTGAGCGGCGCCCCATACAGGGATGCGAGCTGGTCCTGGATGCGCTCGACCACACCCGGATTCATGTCGAGGAGATGGCGGTGGGCGTTCGAGAGCCTCAGGTCGATCACGCCGTCGGCGAAGCCGAGCCACTCGCAGTGCTGGGCGAACTCACGCACGAGGCCGCCAAGACCGAGCCGGCGGATGAGGCCGTGCCAGTTGCCGGCGGTGAAGTCCGCCGCTGCATCGCCGTCACCGTCGCCGCCGGGCGCGAGTGCAGTCGGCGCGACCGGAGGGGCCGGCGCCACAGGGGGCGCTTCGGGCGACGGAGCGGACTGCGGCGTCGTCTCGGGCCGCAACGCCGGCGCAGGTCGTGCGGCGGCCGGGGGCGGCGCGGCCTCGCGCGGGGGCTCGGAACGTAGCGCGGCCGGCTCGGCGCTCTGGCCGGCAAAGGCCTCGGGGGGAAGATCCTCCCACGGCGGCACCGAGTTGGCGGGCTCCGGACGGGCTTCCGCCGAGGCGCCTGCCGCGGCCGGCGCCGGACGTTGCACGGGTTCGGCCGCCGGAACCGGGGCCGACGGCGTGGACGCTGGCAAGACCGAAGGCGCCGGGGTGGCCGGCGCAGCCGGGGCCGCGGCAGCCGGGCGGGCGGGCGGTGCGCTGGCAGTGTCGGGGACGGGTCGCGGCGCTGCCGCAGGCCGCGGGGTCGCAGGCGGCACGCTGCGGGCGACGCCCCCGCCCCCACCTTCGGCCGCGGGGCTGCCGAGGGCCGGCGGCTGGTCGGGGCGGAACGCATGCAGGCGCAGCAGCGTCATCGTGAAGCCGGCGTAGTCGTCGGGTGCCAGCGGCAGCTCGTCGCGGCCGTGGATCGCGATCTGGTACGCAAGCTGGAGGAATTCGGCGTCGAAGGCCTCGGTATAGGGCAGCACGCGCTGGCGCTCGGCCTCGTCGGCGATCGCGGCGGGGGCGAACTGCGCGAGGGCGACGCGATGCAGCAGGGATGCGAGGGCCTGCAGCGCGGCGTCGAACGAAAGGCTGCGCGCTTCCATGCGGTCGGCGACCGCCAGCAGCGCCGTGACGTCGGCGGCGGCGAGCGCGTCGAGCACGGCGTACAGGTGGTCGTCGCCGACCGTGCCGAGCATGTGGGTGACCTGCTCTTCCTCGACCTTGCCCGAGCCGTGCGCGATGGCCTGGTCGAGCAGCGACAGCGCGTCGCGCATCGAGCCGTTGGCGGCCTTGGCGAGGTGGCGCAGCGCCGGGGCCTCGAAGGGGACGGCCTCGGCCGCGAGGATGCGCGACAGATGCTCGACGATGTGGCCCGGCGGCATCTGCTTGAGGTTGAACTGCAGGCAGCGCGACAGCACCGTGACCGGGATCTTCTGCGGGTCAGTGGTCGCGAGGATGAACTTGACGTGCTCAGGCGGCTCTTCGAGGGTCTTCAGCATCGCGTTGAACGCATGCCCGGTGAGCATGTGCACTTCGTCGATCATGTAGACCTTGTAGCGGCCCTGCACCGGCGCGTACACGGCCTTGTCGAGCAGCGCGGCCATATCCTCGACGCCGCGGTTCGACGCCGCGTCCATCTCGACATAGTCGGGGAAGCGGTCGGCGTCGATCGCCTGGCAGGCGGCGCACTGGTTGCAGGGCTCGGCGGTGACACCGGTCTCGCAGTTCAGCGCCTTGGCGAGGATGCGCGAGATCGTGGTCTTGCCGACGCCGCGCGTACCGGTGAACAGCCAGGCGTGGTGCAGCCGGCCGGTCGCGAGCGCGTGGCTGAGCGCGCGGACGACATGCTCCTGGCCGACCAGCGTCGCAAAGGATTTCGGCCGCCACTTGCGGGCGAGAACTTGATAGCTCATGGCGCGGGATTCTAGCAGAGCGCCGACGGCGAACCCGGTGCGATTCGCTGAACGTGCGTCGACGTCAGGGCTGGCCGAGCTGCAGGTAGTAGCGCACGTCGCCGACTTCGGGCGAGTAGCTCGCGCCGACGTAGATCGGACCGATGGCAGTGTCGGCGCCGAGGAAGAGCGAGTACGCGCGATGGCGGCCGGGGTCGGGCGTGAGCGAGGTGCCATAGTTGCGCAGTTCGGCCCATTCGGCAGTCGCGCCGGCGTACACGCCGCGGCCGAGGGTGTCGGGCAGGCGCGTGATCTGGCGGTAGTAGGCGGCACTCACGAGCGCCACCTGATCGGCGGCGAGTTCGCCGTAGCGGTAGCCGGACAGGCGGAAGGGGCCGCCCAGCAGGGTGCGGCCGACTTCAGGCAGGTCGCGGTCGGGGCTGCCGGCAAGCAGCGCGCGCAGGCGCCACACATTGGGGCCGAAGGACGTCGCGGCGTCGCCGTCGAGTTCGGTGAAGAAGTAGCGCTGGTCGGCGCCGAAGGTCGGCGTGTGCAGCTCCGCGCGCAACCGGGCGGCGTAGCCGCGGCGCGGGAAGAAGGGGCTGTCGAGGCGGTCGATGGTGGCGGTGCCATGCACCCAGCCGTCCTCGATGAGGCGTTCGGGGTAGAGCTCCGGACCGGCGGTGACTTCCGAACTGCGTCGCCCGCGCCGCCAGCCGGCACGCAGTTCGCCCCACATGCCGACTTCGTAGCCGGCATCGAGTCCGATCAGGCCGCCCTTCTCCTTGTTCTCGGACAGCTTGCGCCCGTCGACGAAGACCGGCAGCACGCGGTTGAAGAGCTCGACGGACGGCGCGACGAACCAGCCGCTGTCGAGGTCGAGCGGCTGGAACAGCTCGGTGCGGATGCGGTTCGTCGTGCCCAGTTGCAGGTCGGTGTCCCAGCGCCCGCCGCGGGTGTTGAGCCAGCGGCGCGAGAAGCCGGCGTAGAGGCCGACCTGGGAGCCGCCTTCGAAGTCGGCCGCGAGGCCGCCGCCGAAGCGCAGCAGGTTGGGCCCCGAAGCCTTCTCGTCGGCATCGAGCTGCACCGTGGCGCGCGGCCCGTCGTGCAGGACGCTGTAGCGCAGGCGGTCGAAGTCGCCGCGCTCGTAGATGCGCGCGATGTCCTGCTCGAGCTTCTGGGGGTCGAGCGCTTCGCCGGTCTTCTGCGTGAGCGTGGCGCCGAACAGGCGTTCGGGCACGAACTTGAGGCCGTCGACCTTGATGTCGGCAACGACGGGGGCGCGCTTGTGCCAGCGGAACTGGCGCAGCGCCTGCCACTTCGCGTAGCTGTCCTCGTCGACGCTGAAGCGCGCGAGCGACGCCGACTGGCGCAGCGCGGCCTCGGTGCCGTACGGGATGGTCTCGAGCACGCGCTCGAAGTCGCGCGAGGTGATGCCAGGGAGTTCGACCTGGATCAGGGCGTCGTCCGGCCCCAGGCGCGCGAGCTGCTGGCGCACGTTCTGCTCGAGGGCGAGGTTGATCGCCTGCAGCGCGATGTCGGTCGCGGAACGCAGGCGCTCGCGCGCGTGCGGCGGCGTGCCGAGGTTCACGGCGATGACGCGCCCGCCGCACAGCTCGCGGCCGATATCGACCGGGAGGTTCATGACGAGGCCGCCGTCGACGAGCAGGCGCTGGTCGTTCTCGATCGGCAGGAACACGCCGGGCACGGCCATGCTCGCGCGCATCGCGCGCCACAGCGGCCCCTTGTCGAGCAGCACGAGTTCGCCGGTCTCGAGGTCGGTGGCGACGGCGCGGAATGGCAGCGCGAGGCTGTCGAAGGTGTCGAGCACTTCGGCGTCGCCGGCGAGCCGCGTGAGGAAGCGGTCCATCGCCTGGCCCGAGATCGCGCTCTGCGGCAGCAACAGCGCACCGTCACCGTAACCCAGCGTGATCGCGGAGCGGTTGCGCGCGGCGTCCTGCTTGTCGCGGAAGGGCTGGTCCTCGCGCGGCACGCTGCTGGAGAACATATTCACCCAGTCGACGGCGTGGATCTCGCGCACCATGTCGCCCAGCTCCATCCCCGCCGCGTAGGCGCCGCCGACGATCGCGCCCATCGAGGTGCCGACGATGCAGTCGACGGGGATGCGCATGTCCTCGAGCACCTTCAGCACGCCGACGTGAGCGATGCCGCGCGCGCCGCCGCCCGACAGCACGAGGGCGACGCCCTGCGTTTCGGCGCCCACGGGCGCGGCGGCGATGCCGGCCAGGCACAACAGGGAAAGGAAGAAGGGACGCAGTTTCAAGCGCGTGCTCGGTGAGTGCTCAGTGAGGGGACGCACCGACGATAGCGCAAGACCGCGGGGCGTACGTAACGGAAGTCCCGCAAGGAGGCACAAAATGAAACGGGCGCCCCGTTTCCGGAGCGCCCGTTCGCGAATCAGGGTGGCGAGCCCGACCCCCGGCACTTGCAGGGAACGGCTGTGGCTGCTGCCTTCCGGCCCTGACCAGATTCACCGCGCTGCAATGCGGGGAGACCCGCCACGGGGCGCATTGTAGCAGCTTATACCGCCACTGCACGTGCCCCTTGATGCGATGCGCAATGCGCGGCGGTTCAGCCCTTGAGCTCGGGGAAGTCTTCCTCGAAGAACTCCAGCGCGCCGCGCACGGAGCCGTCCTTGCCTTCCTCGCTCTTGCGCAGTTCGACGCGGCGGATCTTGCCGGAGATGGTCTTCGGCAGGTCCGAGAACTCGAGGCGGCGGATGCGCTTGTACGGGGCGAGCTTGTCGCGCGTGAAGGCGAAGATGTCCTTCGCGAGCTCCTTCGACGGCTCGAAGCCGGCGGCGAGGATCACGTAGGCCTTGGGCACGGCGAGACGCACCGGGTCCGGGCTCGGCACGACGGCGGCTTCGGCGACGGCCGGGTGCTCGATCAGCACCGATTCAAGCTCGAACGGGCTGATGCGGTAGTCGGAGGCCTTGAACACGTCGTCGGCGCGGCCGACGTAGGTGATGTAGCCTTCCTCGTCGATGTTCGCGACATCGCCGGTGCGGTAGTGGCCGTCACGCATGGCTTCGGCGGTCTTGGCTTCGTCGCCGGCGTAGCCGAGCATCAGACCCATCGGGCGCTTGGCGAGCACCAGGCTGATCTCGCCTTCATCGGTGGGCTTGCTGTCGGCGTCGAGCAGCGCGATCGTGTAGCCGGGCAGCGGACGGCCCATCGAACCGGGCTTCAGGCGCTGGCCGGGCGTATTGCCGATCTGGGCGGTGGTCTCGGTCTGGCCGAAGCCGTCGCGGATCGTGATGCCCCAAGCCTTCTTCACCTGGTCGATGACTTCGGGGTTGAGCGGCTCGCCCGCGCCGATGAGTTCGCGCAGCTTGGTCTTCACCGAGGCGAGATCCTGCTGGATCAGCATGCGCCACACGGTCGGGGGCGCGCACATCGTGGTTATCTCGTACTTCACGAGCACGTCGAGCAGCGCCTTGGCGTTGAAGCGGTTGTAGTTGTACAGGAAGACGCAGGCGCCGGCGTTCCACGGCGCGAAGAAGCAGCTCCACGCGTGCTTGGCCCAGCCCGGCGAGCTGATGTTCATGTGGCGGTCGTTGGGCTGCAGGCCGATCCAGTACATCGTCGACAGGTGGCCGACCGGGTAGGACTGGTGGCTGTGCTGGACGAGCTTGGGTTTCGACGTGGTGCCGGAGGTGAAGTACAGCAGCAGCGGGTCGGTGACCTTGGTGACGCCCGACGGCGCAAACTCGGGCGACGCGGCGTAGGCATCCTCGAACGAGAGCCAGCCGGCGGTCGCACCGCCGACGCTGACGCGCGTGTAGCTGCCGGCGAGGTCGGCGAACTTGTCGGTGTGGGCCTTGCCGATCACGACGTGCTTGACCTGGCCGCGCTCGAGGCGGTCGAGCAGGTCGTCGGGGGTCAGCAGCGTGGTTGCGGGGATCACGACGGCACCGAGCTTGATCGCGGCGAGCATGGTTTCCCACAGCGGCACTTCGTTGCCGAGCATGATCAGGATGCGGTCGCCGCGCGCGACGCCCTGCTCGCGCAGCCAGTTCGCGACGCGATTCGAGCGTGCGGACATCTCGGCGAAGGAGAGCTTCGATTCGCGGCCGTCTTCCTCGACGATCCACAGCGCGGGCTGCTCGTTGCCCTTGGCCATCGAATCGAAATAGTCGAGCGCCCAATTGAACTCGGTGAGCTGCGGCCATTGGAATCCGGCGTACGCGGTGGCGTAGTCGGTGCGGTTGGCCAGCAGGAAGTCCCGTGCTTTCAGAAACTCGGCAACTGCAGTCATTTCCTCTCCTTTCCCAGAAGCGGCGCGGTGGATGAACCTCCGCCACGCCCGATGTACGCCCGCTTGCCGCAGGCCCCGACAGTGCAGCCGGAGTATTGTGCCGCAGGCGACTTTGATTGAGTTTCGACGCCCCTGTCGGACGTCGGGCGGTATTTTGACGTTGACGTCAACGTCACGCAACCATGCTGCACCGCAGCGCTGCCCAATTTGGCCATCGATACTCACGCCGGCCGAACCGGTGGCCTGCCACACCGCGCCCGACGGCCCGTACGCAGGCAGCCGGCAAGGGCTTGTCGCGTCCCGGCATTGTGTGTAACAACAATTGTCCGGGGTGGGGGCGACGGGTAGACTGCGCCGCTTTTTCGCTTGGGGAACAAGATGTTGGAACGCTTCTTCCAGCTCTCCGCGCATGGCACCGACGTCAGGACGGAACTGCTGGCCGGCCTGACGACCTTCCTCACGATGGCCTACATCATCTTCGTGAATCCGGACATCCTGTCCGCGGCGGGGATGCCGCGGGAAGCGGTCTTCGTCGCGACCTGCATCGCCGCCGCGCTCGGCTCGGCGATCATGGGCCTGTACGCGAACTACCCGATCGCGCTCGCGCCCGGCATGGGGCTCAACGCCTATTTCGCATTCGCGGTCGTCAAGGGCATGGGCTTCACGTGGCAGGCGGCACTCGGCGCAGTGTTCATCTCCGGGTGCCTGTTCGTCGTCGTGAGCCTGTTCCGGCTGCGCGAGGCGATCGTGAATTCGATCCCGCGCTCGATGAAGTTCGCGATTTCGGCGGGGGTCGGGCTGTTCCTCGCGATCATCGGCCTCAAGAACGCGGGCATCATCGCCGGCCATCCGGCCACGCTGCTGACGCTGGGCGACCTGCACCAGCCGGGGCCGCTGCTGGCGGTGCTGGGCTTCGTCCTGATCGTCGCACTCGAGCAGCGGCGCATCCACGGCGGCATCATCATCGGCATCCTCGCGATCACCGCGCTCGCGATCGCGCTGGGCCTCACGCCGTTCAACGGCATCTTCGCTGCGCCGCCATCGATCGCACCGACCTTCCTGCAGATGGACATCGCCGGCGCGCTCAACGCGGGCCTGCTGACGGTGATCCTGACCTTCTTCCTCGTCGAGTTGTTCGACGCATCGGGCACGCTGATCGGCGTCGCGCACCGCGCGGGGCTGCTCGATGCCGACGGCAAGCTGCCGCGCCTGCGGAACGCGCTGCTCGCGGACTCGACCGCGATCGTGGCCGGCGCTGCGCTGGGCACCTCGTCGACGACAGCCTACATCGAGTCGGCGGCGGGCACTTCGGTCGGCGGACGCACCGGGCTCACGGCCGTCACCGTCGCGGTGCTGTTTCTCGCCGCGCTGGTGCTCGCGCCGCTCGCCGGCACCGTGCCGGCCTTCGCGACTGCCCCGGCGCTGTGCTACGTTGCGGTGCTGATGATCCGCGGTCTCGCCGAGATCGACTGGGACGACCTCACCGAGGCGACACCCGCCGTCGTCACCGCGATCACGATGCCCTTCACGTTTTCGATCGCGCACGGCATCGCGTTCGGTTTCGTGTCCTATGCTGCGCTCAAGGTCCTCGCGGGCCGCAGTCGTGATCTCTCGCCGATGGTGGTCGGCATCGCCATCGTGTTCGTCCTCAAGTTCGCCTTCCTGTGATGACACTACAGCTCGACACCACCTTCCTGAAGAACGCGATCCGCACCGTGCCGGACTGGCCGCAGCCGGGGGTGATGTTCCGCGACATCACGCCGTTGCTGCAGGATCCGAAGGCCTTCCGCCTGCTGGTCGACGTCTTCGTGCTGCGCTACATGGACCGCGAGATCGATGTCGTCGCGGGCATCGATGCGCGCGGTTTCATCCTCGGCAGCGTCGTGGCGCACCAGCTCAATGCGGGCTTCGTGCCCGTGCGCAAGAAGGGCAAGCTGCCATTCACGACGATCGCTGAGGACTATGAACTGGAGTACGGCAACGCCACCGTCGAGATGCACACGGATGCCGCGCGCAAGGGCGACCGCGTGCTGCTGATCGACGACCTGATCGCGACCGGCGGCACGATGATGGCGGCCTCGCGCCTGCTCGCGCGCCTCGGCGCCGAGGTCGTCGAGGCCGCGGCGATCGTCGATCTACCCGAACTTGGCGGCTCGAAGCTGCTGCGCGAAGCCGGGCTCGAAATCTTTACCGTTTGCGATTTTTCCGGACACTGAAACGATGAGCGTCGATCTCAACGAAATCAAACAGGCGATGGTCGAAGCCGACTGCCTCGCCACCCCCGCCGAAGTCGGCGCCGCACTCGACCGCATGGCGGCCGCGATCACCGCACGGCTCGCCGACAGCAACCCGGTGTGCTACTGCGTGATGAACGGCGGACTGGTGATCGCCGGACGTCTGCTGTCGCGGCTGAATTTCCCGCTGGAGGTGGCCTACCTGCACGCGACGCGCTACGGCCATGCGCTCAACGGGCAGACGATGCTCGACTGGCGCGTGCGCCCGACGCAGGACCTGAAGGGCCGCACGGTGCTGGTCATCGACGACATCCTCGACGAGGGCCACACACTGGACGCGATCGTCGCGCACTGCCGCGAGGAAGGCGCGGCCGAGGTGCTCACCGCGGTGCTCGTCGACAAGCAGCACGCGCGCAAGGCGCGCCCGGGGATGAAGCCGGATTTCTACGGCCTGGACATCCCCGACCGCTTCCTCTTCGGCTGCGGCATGGACTACAAGGGCTATTGGCGCAACGCGGCCGGGATCTACGCGCTGAAGGGCGCCTGAGGAGGCTTCCGCGCCTCAGGACTTCTTCCGCAGCATGTAGAACAGGTTGGGTTCGCTGACGATGTAGATGTTGCCGGCGGCGTCCATCGTGACGCCTTCGGGCGAGGGTGCGTCGTGCGCGAGGCCCGAGCGCCGGCCCGCAAGCGGCCGCGAGCTCACGAAGCGGCCGTCGGCGTCGAGCTCGACGAGTTCCTTCGACTCCTCGCTCAGCAGCACGAGGTGGCCCGTCTTCGGGTCGAAGCAAACGTCGGCGAGGTCGCCCGTGGACACCTCCCGGTCGATCCAGTCGGTGTGGTCCTGCAGCGCCAGCTGCAGCCGGCCGGCGAGCGCGGCGGCGACGCCGTCCACCTCGAAGAGCTGGCGCGGGTCGCGCTCCTTGGCAATGAAGACGCGGTCGCCGGCCACGTCGTAGGCGAGTCCCTCGAAACCCTTGTTGCCGCGATGCATGTTCAGGCCGAGTGCGAGGAAGGGCGATCCTTTCGCGTCGATCGTCCCTGACTGCGGCGGGATGTCGACGAAGTTGAGGCGCTGCAGGGTTTCGTTGGTGATCGCGACGCGCCCGTTGCCCATGTAGGCGATCGCTTCGGGGTCGTCGAAGCCTTCCAGTCGGTAGCGCTCGAGCACGTCGCCGCTGCGGCTCAGGGCGACGACCTCGGCCGGCCCGTCGTTGCCGATCGCGAGCAGGCGGTCGCGGTCGAAGTCGTAGGTGATGCCGGACAGCTCGGCGGCGCCGGGAATCGGTTTCGCATCGATGACGACTTCGTAGTCCTGCAGCGAGATCGCCGGCGTGGCCGCGTGCTGCCCGGCCGTGGCGTGCGAGGCGGCCTTCTGCCCCCAGTGCAGCGTGTGGTTCGCGACACCTGCGACCGCGAGCGCCGAGATCAGCGCGAGGCCATACAGGCGCCTGCGGGAGTAACGTACGGCACGATCGGTTCCGGGCATCTTGTCTCCTCGTCCTTGTTGTCCCGATGTCAGAGCGGCGACTGCCATGCGAAGCGGAATTCGCGCGGATCGACGTCGCTGCGGCACTGTCCGTTGTCGGCGTCGGCACCGACGACGTACCACTCCGCGCGCGAGGTGCCGCCGACCTTGCGTGCCTTGTCCGGGACGAAGCAGCGTGCGAGTTCGCGCGCCGGCACCAGCGCATGGGCGTCGGGGTGGGTACGCAGCCAGCGGGCGGCCTCGTCGACGCCTGCGCCCGACTGGAAGCCGAAATGCACGATGGGCTGGCGGGCGAAGAGCCAGTGCCCCTCGCGCCATTCGATGAGGAGGAGGTCCCCGCCGCCGGTCACCTCCGCCGCCGCGCGCATCACCTCCTGATGCGGGTTCGGACCTTCCTTGAGCGGCTCGACGAAGCCGGCGACGAACCACGCGACGAACCAGCTCGCGGCGAGCCCGCGGAAAATGCGCAGCGCGCGCGGACGGCCGCCGAACCAGCGTCGCAGCAGCCAGGGCACGAGCGGCGCGACCGTCAGCACCGTGCCGAGCAGGGCGGGGAAGATGTACAGCTTGCGCTTGCCGGTGCTCAGGGAGAAGAACAGCACGATCAGCACCGCCCAGCCGAGCAGCACGAGCACGCGGCCGTCGCGCCGGGCGAGCTGCTGTCGCCACGCCGGCACCAGCCACGGCAGACCGAGGACGAGCGGCAGCCAGACTTCCGGGATCACGTTCGCGACGAAATACCACGCCGGCTCGCGGTGCATCCACGCATTCGTGTAGCGCTCGGCGGTCTGGCGCAGCGTCACGTCCCGCACGTAGGCGAGGCTTTCCGCGTCGCCCTGCAGCAGCACGGTGGCCGCGAGCGGCGCCGCCCACACGGCGACCGCCGCGAGCATCACGGCGAGGCCCAGCGCCCAGCGCCACGGCTCACGCGGCACCGGGCCCACGCCGTGCCAATCCTTGCGCACGGCCCACGCGTAGGGCAGCAGCATGAACAGCGGCAGGAAGCCGATGACCTTGGTGATGACGCCGAAGCCCATCGCGGCGCAGGCGACGTAGAACCAGCCCCAGGCCGGCCCGCCGATCAGGTGGCGCACGAGTCCGTACGTCCCCAGCGCGATCCACAGGCACAGCAGCCCGTCAAGCTGGCCCGCGCGCAGCACGTTGTAGGTCTGGAAGCAGGCGAGGAAGAGCAATGCCGCGATGACGCCGGTGCGACGGTTCCACAGGCGCCGCCCGAGGTCGTACAGGCAGCCGGTGGTCACCGCACCGGCGATCAGGGCCGGCAGGAACAGGGCGACGCGCGGCGAGCCGGTGACGCGGACGAGGAACGCGACGGCCCACATGAAGAGAGGCGGCTTGTCCGGGTAGATCTGCCCGGCCCGGTGCGGAATGATCCACGAGCCGTTCTGCAGCATCTCCAGTGCGACGCCGAGGAAGCGCTCCTCATCGACGTTGGACGGTTCGCGCACGCCGAGGCCGGCACCGATCAGCAGGAGCGCCAGCAGCATCAGCGCGATCAGCTCGGCGAGCGGATGGTCGAGCGTGAGACCGAGGGGGCGCCGGAGCGGAACCGGACCGAGGACCGAAACTTGGGTGTTGTCGCGCATGCGTTTCTCGATCTTGGCCGCCACTCTGCACACGACGCGACAGGATCGATCCTGCCGGGCGTGCAGTGCGACGGTCCATGGACATCGGGAGCGCCGCGGGACGGCACGACGGCCGCCCGCAGGCAAGACGCGACTCTACCGAGGCGGATGTCAAGAATCCGTCAAACTCGCGTGACGGCCCGCCTCACGAACAGGCGGCTCAGGCCGGTGCGGTCGCGGTGTTCGCCGCCAGCCAGGCATCGGCGGACGAGGCCGGCAGCGGACGGGCGAAGAGATAGCCCTGGAACTCGTGACAGCCGGCTCCGGCGAAGAGCTTCCACTGGGATTCGGTCTCGACGCCTTCGGCGACGACGCGCAGGCCGAGGTCGCGCCCCAGCGTGACGATCGCCCGCGACAGGATGGCCTCGCCCTCGCCTTCGGTCGCACGCGACACGAAGGACTTGTCGATCTTGAGGATATCGAGCGGGAAGCGCGTGAGGTAGGCGAGCGAGGAGTAGCCGGTGCCGAAGTCGTCGACGGCGAGGCGCACGCCCAGCGCCTTCAACGCGCGCAGCTGCTCGATGGCATCGACGCCCTCGTCCATCAGCGTGCCTTCGGTGATCTCGAGTTCCAGGCAGTCGGCCGGCAGGCCGTAGTCGGCGAGCGCGGCGGCGACCTGCGTGGCGAAGCAGCCGGAGCGGAAGAGCCGCGGCGAGAGGTTCACAGCGACGGCGAGCGGCCCGAAGCCGGCGCGGTGCCACTGCGCGGCCTGGCTGCACGCGGTGCGCAGCACGAACTCGGTGATCGGCTCGATGAGGCCGGTCTCCTCGGCGATGGGGATGAAGGTCGCCGGCGAGACGACGCCGAACTCGCTGCCGGTCCAGCGCGCCAGCGCTTCGACCGAACAGGCACGCCCGCCGGCGTCGACCTTGGGCTGGAAATGCACCTCGATCTCGCCGCGCGCCAGCGCGTGGCGCAGCGCGGATTCGAGCCGCAGCCGCTTTACGGCGGCGGAATTGAGCGAGGCCTCGTAGAAGGCAAAGGTCGCGCGGCCGGCCGATTTCGCCGCGTACATCGCCGCGTCGGCGTTCTTGAGCAGTTCGTCGACGCCCTGGTCGCCGTCGAGCATCGCGACGCCGATGCTGCAGGTGACCTGCAGTTCGTGCCCGCCCAGTTGCACCGGCCGGGCGATCTCGCGCAACACGCGCTCGAACACGCGCTGCAGCATGTCGGGGCCCGTGTCGCAATGCAGGATCAGCACGAACTCGTCACCGCCGTAGCGCGCCACGGTGTCGATCGCGCGCAGGCAGCCCTTCAGGCGGGAAGCGGCGACGAGCAGCAACTCGTCGCCGATCGCGTGACCGAGGCTGTCGTTGATGACCTTGAAGTTGTCCAGATCGACGAAGGCCACCGCAACCGCCCCGCCTTCGCGTTCGACGAAGGCACGCGCCTGTTCGAGGCGGTCGCGCAACAGATTGCGGTTGGGGAGCCCCGTGAGGGGGTCGTGGTTGGCCTGATGCTCGAGCTGCTCGCGATAACGTCTGGCGACGCTGATGTCCTCGACCGTTCCCTGGTAGTACAGCAGCTCGCCGTAGGCGCCGTACACCGCGTGGGCGGTCTCGGCGATCCACAGCGTCGAGCCGTCGCGGCGGAACACCTCCGACTCGAAGTCGCTGACGTAGCCACGCTCGGCGATCTGGCGCTTGAACTCCTCCCGCCGGCCGGACGAGACGTACAGGCGACGGTCGATGTCCTGCAGGTCGGCGATCAGGGCATCGGGCGAATCGTAGCCGTACATGCGCGCGAGCGCGCCGTTGGCGGCGATGTAGCGGCCGTCCGCCGAGGTCTGGAAGATGCCGACCACCGAATTCTCGAACAGGCTGCGGTAGCGGCTTTCGGTCTCCGCCAGGCGCTGCTGGGCAGTGACCTGGTCGGTGATGTCCTCGATGAAGGCCTCGACAACGCGCCGGCCGCTTTCGTCGCGCACGCCCACGCCGCGCTCAAGCACCCACTTGATGCTGCCATCGCGGCACTGCACGCGGTACTCGATGCGGTAGCGGGCGTCTGCGGCCAGCGCGCCCATGACTTCGCGGCGCACCTGCGCGCGGTCCTCGCCGTGGATGACCTGCTCGAAGGCGACGTGACGACTGCCGACGAGTTCGCCGGGCGCGTAGCCGAGCAAGCGCCGCGAGCCTTCGCTGACGAACAGCAGCGTCCGGTCCCCATCGATCGCGCAGCGGCAGACCAGACCGTCGAGGTTGTCGATGAGCACCGCGAGCACCCGCCCGCTGTCGAGATGGTTCATCCCTGCGAGCGAACCACCGGCACGCCCTCCGCAGGACTCGTCGCGAGCGTTCATGCCGCGACCCCGCCTGCGCGCACATCGGCAAGCCCGGCGCGCGCCCGCGCCAGCGATGCCTCGACGAGCGCGCACTCGGCGCCGAGCAGTTCGAACACCCGGTCGATCGCCGCCGTGCCAAGCGTGAAGCATTCCCCGGCGGTGAGCTGGATGTCGCCCGACGCGAGCAGGCGGTCGCGCAGCGCAGCGACGAAGCGGTCCACGGCGCGGCCGGCATCGGTACTGCCCGCACCGGAACCGCCGGACGCCTTCACCACCTGCGCGAGCAGCGATTCGGCGCGCGACAGCAGGAACAGCAGGCGCACGCGCGACACCGGTGGGCACTCGCGGCGCGCCGCGACGGCGCTCGCGAGCGCCCGCGCCTGCCCCAGGCATTCGGCGAGCGCCGGCAGGCGATGCGCGAAGTTGCGCGCGGCGACCGCCGGCACGAGCCCAGCGAGCGGCTGTTCGATGCGGGCCTCGCCGAGCGCGCCGAGCCAATCGAGCAGATCGGCGATGATGCGGCAGTGGACGGCGAAATTCTCCTCGGGCGTGGCGCGACCGAGTCCGCGCACGACGTCCTGCCACAGGTGGCGCAGCCGGCGCACGTCATGACTGACGAAGCACGGCACGACTGCCGCGTCCTCGTGCACCGCGTCGGCGAGCAGCTCACCGAACAGGCGTTCGATGGCCGACTGCTTCTCCGGCAGGCGCGCGGCAAAGCTCGCGTCGCCGGCCCGCCAAGCATTGCTCATGCCGCGATGCTGCTGGACATGGGCGATCAGCTGCACGAGTTTGCCCCCGGTCGCGAGCGCCTGCCGGGCGCGCGGAACGCGTTTCCCCGCATGCCGGCGCAGGCCGCCCCAGCGCACGGCGACGTAGGCGAGGCCCAGCGCGGCGGCAGTCGCAGTGGCGCGCCAAATCGTGTTCTCCATGGCGCCCCTCACTCGTAACGGTAACTGTGGACGCGCTCCTCGAGCCGTCCCACGAGTTGTTCAAGGTAGCGCGCGAGTTCGGCACTTTCGACCACGCGGCGCGCGTTGTCGTCGGCAAGCTGGGCGACGCGTTCGATGTCGGCGGCGATACGCTCGCCGGCAATACTCTGCTCGGCGCTGCCGTCGGCGATCTCGCGCATGCGGCCCAGCGTGCGGCCGGCGGCCAGCTCGATCGAGCACAGCGCGTCGGCGGCATGCCGGGCGCGGCGGGCGCTGTCCTGCGCGCGCGTGTCGGCGGCCTCGACCGCGGCCAGCAGGCGCGCGACGTCGGCCTGGACTTCGCCGATCAGCGCCGCGATGTCGCGCGTCGCGGAGGTGGTGCCTTCGGCGAGGCCGCGGACTTCGTCGGCGACCACCGCGAAGCCGCGCCCGGCCTCGCCGGCGCGCGCGGCCTCGATGGCCGCGTTGAGCGCCAGCAGGTTGGTGCGCGCGGCGATCTCCGCGATCGTGCCGGCGATGCCGTCGATGCGGCGCGAGCGCTCGGCGAGCGCCCCGGCGGCCTGCGCCGCACCGCCCACGTCGCCAGCGAGCGCCTGCATCGCGCCCGCCACTTCGGCGACCTCGACTGCCCCCTGGCGCGCCTCCTCGGCCGTCTCGCCGGCGACGCTGGCCGCCTCCGCGGCGCCGTCGCGGGTACTCGCGAGGCTGGTGATGAGCTCCTCCAGCGTGGCAGCGGAGGACACCGTCGTATCGCGCTGCACCTGCACGCCGCGCTCGCCGGCAGCGGCGTTCTCGCTCGCCTCGCGCGAGACGCTCTTCAATTCGTCGGTGGCGCGGCCGAGTTCCACCATTACCGCCGACAGGCCGCGCGCGGCGCCGTTGAAGCGCTCGCTCAGCGCGGAATACTCATCGCCCCCGCCGGTGGCGAGGCGCGCGGTCAGGCGGCGCTCGGACAACTCGGCGGCGAAGGTCTCCAGGCGCGTGAAGCGCTCGCGCAGCCTGCGCGCCGTCAGCACCGCCAGACCGAAACCGCTCGCCGCGATTGCCGCGCCGGAAACCTGCATCACAGGATCGGCGGCGGCGCTCGTCGCGACCGCTCCCAGCGCCGCCAGCACCGCTGCGCCCACGACACGGAGGTGCAACGGGGCGCCTGCCATGCCGGACGCGCGAACGAGCGGCACGGCACCTGCGGGCACCGATTGGTTCATCGAAATTCTCCCTGGGGATGTTCATCGTTATTGTTTGACGCTTTTGTTTACAACCGTGCCGCCGCTCAAGCGGCGCGGCGCCCGGCCGCGACCAGACGCTTGATCTCCGGCACGCAGGAGCCGCAACTCGTGCCGCACTTGAGCTTCTCCTGCAGGTCGGCGAAGCCCGCGCCGCCCCCGATCGCCGCGGCGATGTCGCTCTCCGACACGTTGAGGCAGTTGCACACGATGCGTCCGCGGCTCTTCGCGGCCGCCGGCGGGCTCGACAGCGGCGCAAGGATCCAGCGCCGCAGCTCCGCGGTCGGCTGGCGCTCGACCAGCACGTCGCGCAGCCAGCCTGCCGCCGCCGTCTCGCCGGTCAGGCGCAGGCCGACGAGCAGCCCGTCCTCGATGCGCGCGCGCTTGGTGATGCCACGGCGCGCGTCGCTGTAGGCGAGGCAGTGGTCGTCGTCGAGCCCGAGCAGCGCGTCGAGCTCGTCCAGCCACGCCTGCGGGATCGGCTGGTCATGCGCGATGCGCAGCACCACCGCCGGGTGGTCGCGCCCGGCGAGCGCCAGCGACGCGTAGGCGAAGCGCTCCAGCCACGGAGCGAGGAGCGCGGCGCGCTCGAGCGTGACGCCGGCGGGATCCCTCTCCTCGCCCTCCTCCGCCGTCGCCCCGCCCCGCTTTGTGTCCCCCTCGCCGCGCATGATCAATGCCTGATGCGGCAGATTCGCCTTCTCGATCTGCACGGTGGCGTGCTTGAGTTCCGGCTGCTTCGAGTACGGGTCGAACTCGCGCAGCGTGAGCACATTGATCCCGCCCGAGTTGAGGGCGTTGGCGCCCCAGTGCATCGCAACGAAAGCCTGGCCGGAACGGATCTCGCCCGACGCGGCGGCGCGCAGCACGATTTCGCCGCGCCGGCTCTTCACGCGCACCAGCTCGCCATCGGCAATGCCGCGCAGATGCATGTCGTCGGCGTTGAGCTCGATGCGCGCCTCGTCGACGTGGTTGTAGAGGCGCGCGACCTTGCCGGTGCGGCTCATGCCGTGCCACTGATCGCGCAGCCGTCCCGTGGTGAGGCGCAGCGGAAAGCGCGCGTCGGCACGCTCGGCGGTGAGCTTCGCCGTCGGCACGACGAAGCGCGCACGGCCGTCGGCGGTCGGGAAGCGGCCGTCGGTGTAGAGCCGCGCGCGGCCTTGTGTAGCGCCTGCGGGGAAAGGCCACTGTTGCGGACCTTGGGTGTCGAGCAGCGCATACGACAGGCCGGTGATGTCCAGGTCGCGGCCACGCGTGCTTTCGGCGTGTTCGACGAAGATCGCTTCCGGGCCGGCGTAACCGAACATGCGCTCGGCCTCGGGCTTGCCGATCAGCGGTCCCAGCTTGCGCGCGAAATCACACACGATCGCCCAGTCGGCGCGCGTCTCGCCCGGCGCCGGTATCGCGCGATTCACGTGTGTGATGCGACGCTCGGAATTCGTCACCGTGCCTTCCTTCTCGCCCCAGCTTGCGGCCGGCAGCAGCAGGTCGGCGAACGGGGCGGTCTCGGTGTTGCCGTAGGCCTCCTGCAGCACGACGAAGTCGCAGCGCACCAGCGCCTCGCGCACGCGCTCGAGCTCCGGCAAGGACTGCGCCGGGTTGGTACACGCAATCCACAGTGCCTTGATACGCCCCTCGTGCATCGCGTCGAACAATTCGACCGCGGTGAGACCGGGCTTCTCCGGCACGTCGGCGACGCCCCACAGGCGCGCGACTTCGGCGCGGTGCGCGGGGTTCGCGAGGTCGCGGTGCGCCGACAGCAGGTTCGCGAGCCCGCCCACCTCGCGCCCGCCCATCGCATTGGGCTGGCCGGTCATCGAGAACGGCCCGCAGCCGGGTTTGCCGATCTTGCCGGTGGCGAGCGACAGCGCGATCAGCGCCGCGCCGTTGTGCGTGCCGTGCGTGGACTGGTTGAGACCCTGGCACCACAGCGACATCGCACGCGGCGACTCGCCCCACCAGCGGGCGGCGGTGCGGATGTCATCCGCCCCTTTCGGACCGAGGCCACACACCTCCGCCGCGACCGCCGGCGTGATCTCGCGCACGTGCTCGCGCAGCGCGTCGAAACCTTCGGTGTGCTCGCGCACAAAGGCAGTGTCGACATGCCCTTCCCACAGCAGCACGTTGAGCATCGCATTGAACAGCCAGATGTCGGTGCCCGGCAGGATCGGCAGGTGCAGGTCGGCGGTCGCCGCGGTGTCGGTGCGGCGCGGATCAACGACGATGATCTTCATGTCCGGGCGCGCGGCCTTCGCGTCCTCGATGCGGCGAAACGCGATCGGGTGCGCGTAGGACGGGTTGCCGCCGGCGATCAGCAGGCAGTCGGTCTCGGCGAAATCCTCGTAGGAACAGGGCGGCGCGTCGGCGCCGAGCGTCTGCTTGTAGGCCGCGACCGCACTCGACATGCACAGGCGCGAGTTCGTATCGACGTTATTCGAGCCGATCAGGCCCTTCATCAGCTTGTTGAAGACGTAGTAGTCCTCGGTCAGCAGCTGACCGGAGATGTAGAACGCGACCGCGTCGGGGCCGTGCTCCTTGATCACGTCGGCGAAGCGCTGCGCCGCGGTGCCGAGCGCCTCGTCCCACCCCACGCGGCGACGCGCCTCGCCCTTGGTGCCGCGCAGTTCCGGATGCAGCAGACGGGTTTCGTGCCGCGCGGTGAAGTGCAGCGTCGAGCCCTTCGTGCACAGGCGGCCGAAGTTCGCCGGATGCTCCGGATCGCCGCGCACGCCGGTGATGCGCGCGCCGTCGTGTTCGATGAGGACGCCGCAGCCGACGCCACAGTACGGACAGGTGGCCTTCGTTTCCATCTTGATCTCCGGGGGTGTCGTCATGTTCATTTATTGCCGCGCTCTTGCTCCCTCCCCTTCAAGGGGAGGGCTGGGGTGGGGATGGGTTTGGGACGAGGTTGCTACAGACGCCGGTTAGTCCCGACGGAAACCCATCCCCCTCCTAGCCTCCCCCTTGAAGGGGGAGGAACAAAGTGCCCGCGCAAACCTCATACATTGGCCTATTAGTGTCGGCTCAGCAGGTACAGCAAAACCAGGTTCAGCAGCAGCGAGGCGCCCGCAACAAGCTTCAGCGCGAAGGCGGGATTGCGCTCGACCAGCGGCGCGCGGCGATGGGTAGCGAGCGGGCGGTGGGCGCCGCGTTCGAGCGCCAGCAGGAACTCCTCCGCGGTCTCGAAGCGCTCCTTCGGCTCACGCGCGCAGGCCTTCAGCAAGACGGTTTCGAGCCATTCCGGCGTATCGGGCCGGTAGCGCGTCGGATGCACGGCCTCGCCAAAGCGGGGGCGCTGGAAGGGTTCGACCTCGCCGTAGGGGTATTTGTGCGTCAGCAACTCGTACAAGGTGACGCCGCAGGCGTATAGGTCCGAGGATTCGTTCGCCTGCTGCCCGGCGAAGAGCTCCGGCGCCATGTAGGACGGCGTGCCGGGGTTGTTGATCTCGCGCAGATCCTCTCCGTCTGAGGCGGCGACACCGAGATCGAGCAGGCGCAGCTCACCCTTGCGGTCGACGTGGATGTTGTCCGGCTTGATGTCGCGATGCACGATGCCCAGTCGGTGCAGCGCTGCGACCGCACGCAGCAGCGCCGCGCCGATACGCACCAGTTCGTGCGCCGCGTAGCGGTGGCCGCGCGCGAGACTCGCCTTCAGCGTCTCGCCCTCGTGCCAGCTCATCAGGTAGTACAGGTGGTCGCGCTGCGAGTGGTCGCAGACGCGCGGAAAGCCGTGCCCCGGCACCCGGCGCGCCAACCACTCCTCGCGCACCAGCGCGGCCATCGCCTCCTCGTCGCCCTCGTCCAGGCGCAAGGTCTTCAACACCAGTGCGGCCCCGTCGGCCACGCGCGTCACGCGATACAGCAAGGTCACACGCGACTCGTGCAGCAGCTCCTCGACACGCAGGCCGTCGAGCGTCTCCCCGACCTTCAGCCGCGGCGGCAGCGGCAGGCGACGGCCGCTCGCGAGGCGGTCGCGCAGGTTGTCGGCGGGCACCGTGTCGACGTGGGCCACCAGCGCCGTGCAATTGTCGGTCGCTCCGCGGCGCAGCGCCTCCAGCACGAGGGCGTCGGCCGCCGCCTGCGGGTCGTCCCCGCGCGCCAGCAGCTCGCCCATGCCGTCGTCGCCCAGCGTGTTCCACACGCCGTCGCTGACGAGCAGGAAACGGTCGCCGACCGCCAGCTCGCCGTCGTCGAAATCCACCAGCAGCTGGGCGTCGAGCCCCACGGCGCGACGCAGCACGTTGTCGAGTTCGGGGTGTTCCCAGGTGTGGTCTTCGGTCAGGCGGCGCAGCGCCCCGTCGTGCCACAGGTAGGCGCGCGAGTCGCCGACATGCGCGACGTAATAGCGCCGCCCGCGCAGCACCACCGCGGTGAGCGTCGTCGCCATGCCCGCGTAGTCGCGCGACTTCGCCGACTGCGCCAGCAGCCAGCGGTTGATCGCACCAACCACCGTATCGACCGACTTCTCGACGCTCCAGGTGTCGGGCGTCGCGTAGTAGTCCGCGAGCAGCCCGCGCACCGTGTATTCGGCCGCCTCGCGCCCGTTGGCGTGGCCGCCGACACCGTCCGCAACCGCAAGCAGCAGGCCCTTCGCCTCCAGCTCGGCGCCTTCCGGGGTGGCCGCGCCGACGAAATCCTCGTTGCGCGGCCGCAGGCCCTGCTCGGTCGCATGGCCGAGGCGCACGGAGAGCGGCTGGGTCTTGCCCGCCCGGCGCGCTGTCGCCAGCCCCGACGCCGTCTCCGGCGTCGCGGGGGGAAGCTCCAGGGTCGCGACCTTGTTCATGCCTGCGCTCTCCGTCTATGCCTCGGGCTCGCGCCTCAGATGCGCGCCGAGGTGAGGTGCGCCGCACCCCAGGTCGTGCGCCACCGGGTCTTCACCGAGGTGAGGCCGATCAGCGCGGCGAGCGCGAGCCCGGCGAAGATCATGAAGCCCAGCTGATAGCTGCCGGTGACCTGCTTCGCGTAGCCGAGCGAGGACGCGAGGTAGAAGCCGCCGACGCCGCCCGCCATGCCGACCAAGCCCGTCATCACGCCGATCTCCTTGCGGAAGCGCTGCGGCACGAGCTGGAACACCGCGCCGTTGCCCATGCCCAGCGCCAGCATCGCCAGCACGAACACCCCGAGCGCCATCCACGCCTCCGGCAGCCCGATGCCGACGATCGCGAGGAAGATCGCCGCGAACACGTACATCACCGACAGGCTCTTGATGCCGCCGACGCGATCCGCGACGCGGCCGCCGATCGGGCGCACCAGCGAGCCGGCGAACACGCAGGCAGCGGTGAAGTAGCCGGCCATCTTCGCGTCGAGCCCATACTGGGTATTGAAGTAGATCGTCAGCGAGGACGCCAGCCCGACGAAGCCGCCGAAGGTCACCGAGTAGAAGAACATGAACCACCACGCGTCCTTGTCCTTCAGCACCTTGAAGTACTCGGTCAGCGGCTTGGCCGGCGGGCACTCGGGCGCATCCTTGGCGACGACGAGGTAGAACACGAACACCAGCGCGAGCGGGATCAGCGCGAGGCCGAACACGTTGGTCCAGCCGAAGGCCGCCGCGAGGCCCGGCGCGAACAGCGCGGCGAGCGCGGTGCCCGAGTTGCCGGCCCCGGCGATGCCCAGCGCCGTGCCCTGGTGCTCCGGCGGATACCAGCGCGAAGCCAGCGGCAGTGCGACCGCGAAGGCCGCGCCAGCGAAGCCGAGGAACACGCCCAGCAGCAGCGTCTGCTCGTAGCTGTGGATGCCGAACTGCCACGCGACAAAGAGCGCACAGATCACGATGACCTGGCCGATGGCGCCGGCCATCTTGGGCTTGAGATGGTCGACCAGCACGCCCATGAAGATGCGCAGGATCGCGCCGGCGAGCACCGGCACCGCCACCATCAGGCCCTTCTGCGCGTGGTCGAGCCCCAGGTCCTTGGCGATCTGCACGCCCAACGGCCCGAGGATGACCCACACCATGAAGGCCAGGTCGAAGTACAGGAAGGAGGCCAGCAGCGTCGGGGGGTGTCCGGCCTTGAGGAAGGATTGCTTGTCCATGTCGATCTCGCGTTTCGGCTGGGTGGGGGGCGGACTTAGGCCTTGAGCAGGACCTTGCCGTCCTCGACTTTCACTTCGAAGGATTTGGTGCAGCCGACGTCCGGCGCGACCGCGTTCCCGGAGTCGAGCTCGATCTTCCAGCTGTGCAGCGGGCAGGTCACCTGCCGCCCATGCACGATGCCCTGCGACAGCGGGCCCTGCTTGTGCGGGCACTTGTCGTGCACCGCGAAGACCTCGTCTTCGGCGTTGCGGAAGATCGCGATGTCGCCGCTCGTCGACTTCACCACGCGCGAACCCAGGACCGGGATGTCCTCGACCGCACAGATCAGTTTCCAGCCCGCTTCCAGGCTCGACTCGATGGTGCTCATGAATTCAATCTCCACGTTCAGATCTCCAGCATCTCGAATTCGCGGCGCACGGCGGGCGCGGCGTCGGCGGCGTAGCGTTCGGCCCACGGATCCTTCGCGTCCTGCAGCGCGAACAGCAGGCGCTCGAACAGCGCCTTGCGCTTGTCGGCGTCTTCGAGCACGTGCTTCTTCACGTACTCCAGGCCCACGCGTTCGACGTAATGCACCGTGCGCTCGAGGTAGTAGCCTTCCTCGCGGTAGAGTTGCAGGAAGGCGCCGGAGTACTCCATGACCTCCTCGCGCGTCTCGACCTTGCACAGGAACT
This sequence comes from Aromatoleum toluolicum, assembly GCF_012911005.2. Taxonomy (GTDB): domain Bacteria; phylum Pseudomonadota; class Gammaproteobacteria; order Burkholderiales; family Rhodocyclaceae; genus Aromatoleum; species Aromatoleum toluolicum. Next base: position 35,320 of record NZ_WTVS01000014.1, read on the forward strand.
GCGCGACCTCGGTCTTGATACCGCCGTTACCGGCGACATACAGCTCCCAGCCCGAATCGACCCCGATCACGCCAACGTCCTTGATGCCGGCCTCGGCGCAATTGCGCGGGCAGCCCGACACCGCCAACTTCACCTTGTGCGGGCTCCACATGCCGAACAGCATCTTCTCGAGGTCGATGCCCATGGCCATCGACCGCTGCGTGCCGAAGCGGCAGTGCTCGGCGCCGACGCAGGTCTTCACCGTGCGGATGCTCTTACCGTAGGCGTGGCCCGAAGGCATGCCGAGATCCTTCCACACGTTGGGAAGGTCCTCCTTCTTGATGCCCAGCAGGTCGATGCGCTGCCCGCCCGTGACCTTCACCGTCGGCACGTGGTATTTCTCGGCGACTTCGGCGATGCGCTTCAGCTCCGCCGGCGTCGTCACGCCGCCCAGCATCTGCGGCACCACCGAGTAGGTGCCGTCCTTCTGGATGTTGGCGTGCGCGCGCTCGTTGATGAAGCGGCTCTGCGGATCGTCCTTCGCCTCGTGCGGCCAGGTCGAGATCAGGTAGTAGTTCAGCGCCGGGCGGCAGGTCGAGCAGCCGTTGGGCGTCTTCCACGACAGCGTTTCCATCGTGTCGGGGATCGTCAGCAGCTTGTGGTCGCGGATCGCCTTCCGCACCGCGCCGTGCGACAACTCGGTGCAGCCGCACACCGGCTTGTCGTGCGCCGAGACGGCTTGGTAGGCGCCGCCGACGGTCGAAGCGAGGATCTGCTCGACGAGCCCGGTGCAGGAGCCGCAGGAGGACGCCGCCTTGGTGTGCTTCTTGACCTCGTCCAGCGAGAACAGGCCCTTCTCCTTGATCGCCTTGACGATCGTGCCCTTGCACACGCCGTTGCAGCCGCACACCTCGGCGGTGTCGGCCATTGCGGCGGCCTTGTTCTCGCCCTTGTGGCCCGCATCGCCGAGGTGGTTCTGGCCGAACATCAGGTGATCGCGGATCGAATGGATGTCCTGCTGATCCTTCATCAGCTGGAAGTACCAGCTGCCGTCGGCCGTGTCGCCGTAGAGCACCGAGCCGACGATGCGGTTGTTCTTGATCACGATGCGCTTGTAGACCCCGCCCTGCTTGTCGTGCAGCACGATGTCCTCGGTGTCCGCGCCGCCGCTGAAGTCGCCCGCCGAGAACACGTCGATGCCGGTCACCTTCAGCTTGGTCGAGGTCACCGAGCCCTCGTAGCGGCCGATGCCGAAGTTCGCGAGGTGGTTCGCCGCGACCTTGCCCTGCTCGAACAGCGGAGCAACCAGGCCGTAGGCGATGCCGCGATGCGCGACGCACTCGCCGACCGCATACACGCGCGGGTCGGTCACGGTCTGCAGCGTGTCGGAGACGTGGATACCGCGCACGCGCCCCGTGCCGCAGTAGATGCCGGCCGACTCGGCCAGCGCGTAATTCGGGCGGATGCCGGCGGCGACGACCACGAGGTCCGCCGGGATCTCCATGCCGTCCTTGAAGCGCACCGCGGATACACGCCCACCCTCGCCGCGGATCAGCCCCTCGGTCTGCTTCGACAGCAGGAAGTTCATGCCCTTCGCTTCGAGCGAGGCCTGCAGCATGTCGGCCGCCGGCTTGTCGAGCTGGCGCTCCATGATCCAGTCGGCCAGATGCACCACGGTGACGCTCATGCCGCGCAGCATCAGGCCGTTCGCCGCTTCCAGGCCGAGCAGGCCGGCGCCGATCACGACCGCGTGCTTGTACTTCGTCGACGCCTCGATCATCGCCTCGGTGTCGCCGATGTCACGGTACGCAAGCACGCCCGGCAGGTCCGCGCCCGGGATCGGCGGAATGAACGGGGTCGAGCCGGTCGCGATCAGCAGGCGGTCGTAGTCGGCTTCGGTGCCGTCGGAGGCGATGACCTTGCGCTTCGTGCGGTCGATCTTCGTCACCATCTTGCCGGCGTGCAGCGTGATGTCGTTGTCGCGGTACCAGTCGAGATCGTTGAGCATGATCTCGGGCAGCGTCATCTCGCCGGCGAGCACCGGCGAGAGCAGGATGCGGTTGTAGTTGCCGTGCGGCTCGGCGCCGAACACGGTGATCTCGTAAAGATCCGGGGCGAGCTTGAGCAGTTCTTCGAGCGTGCGACAGCCGGCCATGCCGTTACCGATCATCACGAGTTTCTGTTTTTTCATGGCGGGCTCCTTCAGGCAGCGCGGGATACGAATTCGGGGGAGGATTCGGAGGGGGACATGGCGAAGCGGTTTTCGGCGTAGGCCGCGACGTCGCCGATGACGATCAGCGCGGGCGCAGGCAGCGCCGCTGCACGGGCGCGTTCGGCGATGTCGGCGAGCGTGCCGACCACCTGCCGCTGCGTCGGCAGCGTGCCGTGGGCGATCACCGCGGCGGGCGTCGCACGCGACAGGCCGCCTGCGGCGAGGCTGTCGGCGATGTGCGGCAATGCGCCCAGGCCCATGTAGATCACCAGCGTTGTGCCGCTTTTCGCGAGCGCGGACCAGTCCGGCTCCGTGCCGTCCTCGGTGTGGCCGGTCACCATCGTCACGCCGAAGCAGTGCGCGCGATGCGTCACCGGGATGCCGGCGGCACCGGCCACCGCGACGCCGGCCGTCAGGCCGTGGATCACCTCGACCTCGATGCCCAGCGCGCGCAGGTAATCCATCTCCTCGCCGCCGCGCCCGAACACGAAGGGGTCACCGCCCTTCACACGTGCCACCGTCAGCCCGCGCCGCGCATAGCGCGCCATCGCGCGATGGATGAACTCCTGCGCCGCCGACTTCATCCCGGCGCGCTTGCCGACCCGCAACACGCGTGCCGTCGGCTTCGCCAGCGCGAGCACTTCGTCCGTCACCAGCGCGTCGGCCAGCAGCACATCGGCCTCAGCGATGGCGCGGGCGGCACGCAGCGTCAGCAGGTCTGCCGCGCCGGGGCCGGCACCAACGAGAAACACCTTGGCCATGATCGATCTCCACTCCGTAAGGCGAAAAAAAACGGCATCGCGTCGCTCCCGGGATCGAAATCCCGAATAAACGACGGACGCCGTTGTCCGCATGCTCTGCACCAAGCACTTCACCGGAGCCTCGTTGCCCCGGCTTGCGGTTCACCTAACGCAAAATGGGTGCCAGTCCCCACACATTTACGTAAGTTGTTATTTTTAAATCAATAACTAACACGCCACCGTTCGCACGCCGCGCGCAAAGAAGGCGGGAAAGCGCACCATTCAGGTGCATTCCGCCAGATGCTGCACCACAACATTGCGGCACCTGAGGCGCGGGCGCGCCGGCAGCACGGCCGATGCAGGACGGCAATCGGGAATGATCGTCACCGCGCACGAATGCCCGGCCGGGAGGATGTAATCAGGAAGGGCGCGATCTACGCCGATCAGCCAGGAAGGCGAAAAATCGGGGGCTGCGCCCGGTAGACGCCGCGGCGCCCACGCGGCAGCAACTACCGGGAGCGGAGAATCCGTACGCCCCCGGTCGGCTGCAAGACGTCATGTTCGCCCGCAGACGGCGAGCGATTCCGACGCGGCGCCCTGGGGGGGCGCCGTGACCAGGGCTTACGCAAGGATCACGATATCGGAGGCATCCAGATCGGCCATCCGGCCGGTCACGACACCGAGCAGGACGGCCGCGGATCCATCCCCGTTGCCGTCTTCATCGTAGTAGAGCTTGCCCGACGCGGTGTCGTAGATCAGGAAATCGTCCACACCCGTCTCGTTCGCGCTGGCACCGGTCAGCCCAGTGCCCTTGACGAAGTTCGTCGCGGTGAAGCCGGCGAGCGACAGGAACTCGTCGGCATCGAAGCCCAGCTTGTCGACGGTCGCGTCGAAATCGTTGATGCGATGCACCGTAGCCTTGGTGACCTGCGTGCCGTCCTGCTTGAACACCGTGGTGCTGGGCGCGGTGAATAGCGTGTCGAACACGAAGGTGTCGCTGCCCGCACCACCCCAGACCTTGTCCGCGCCCTCGCCAAAGAAGATGACGTCATCGCCGGCGCCGGTCTTGATCGTGTCGTTGCCCGCAGAACCAGCGCCATCCTCGGCATAGTAGCCATCCGGATCGATGGTGTCGTTGCCGGCTCCCGTGGTGATGATGTCGTCACCCTCGCCACCGATCACGACATTGTTGCCGTCGCCGGCGCGCACGTTGTCGCTGCCCGTACCCGACGCAATGAAATCGTCGCCGCTGCCGCCGGTAACGCGATCGTTGCCGTCGTTATCATCCACCAGGCCGATTTCGGCGAACACCGCATTGGAGCCGTTGCCGGTCTGGACGTTGTCGTTGCCCGTGCCCATGTAGATGATGTCATCGCCGTCGCCCGCCTTGACGGTGTCGTTGCCGGCATTGCCATCGATGACGTCATCGCCCGCAGTGCCGGTCAGCTTGTCGTTGCCGGTCGTGCCGATCAGGCCATCCCACTCGACGACCGACCACAGCAGGTTCGCGCCATCCAGGTCGTTCCACTGCCCCGGCGATCCGAGGCCGCCGGCCGGCGCAGGCCACTTGCCCGTTGCGATGGCGAGGAAGTTCTGCACCCCGCCAAAGTTGTCCGGCTCGCCGCCTAGGCTGCCGGAACCCCAGTTCTGGTAACCCGACCCGAGCAGCGTGCCGTCCAGCCACTGCCAGCTGCCTTCGCTTTGCACGTCCGACGCGCCGAGCCAGAGATAGCTCGCGTTTCCACCGTCCGTGGCCACGGTCGCCCCATTGGGGACCGACGGCTTCAGGTTCTTGAGGATTGCGGCGTTTTCGGCAGCGGAACCGATCAGCGAAAGATAGGACGGAACGATCAACGGGCCGCCGAGACCGGCCCCCTCCAACCGGCCTTCGTCGCTCCATGCGAGCCCCAGCGCGTTCGCCGAGGCATCGTCCCAGCTCAGCGGTGCCGTCTCGATCTCGTAGGTATGTCCGTTGTAGTAGAAGTGCATCGCCATCGCAGTTTTTCTCCGGTTCCGGGCTTCGGAGATGATAACCGCGCATCATTGCCACGTCACCCGTACGTCGTGACACGGCCACACAAACGCAACGACGGACGCGCGCGACGGCGGGAGGTCGTACGCCCCTCCCGTCGCCGCTCCGCTCAGGCCGCGCGCTTCAGCTGCTTCTTGTAGAGGAAATCCAGCACCGCCGCGCGGCAGTGCGCGAACTCCGGCAACTCCGCGAGCGCCAGCCGGTCGCGCGGACGCTCGAGCTTCACGTCGAGGATCTCGCCGATCATCGCCGCAGGCCCGTTGGTGAGCATCACGACGCGATCGGAAAGCAGCACCGCCTCATCCACGTCGTGCGTCACCATCACCATCGTCGCCTTCGTCGCCGCGAGGATCTTCACCAGTTCGTCCTGCAGGGTCGCGCGCGTCAGCGCATCGAGCGCGCCGAAGGGCTCGTCCATCAGCAGGATGCGCGGCTCCATCGACAGCGCGCGGGCGATGCCGACGCGCTGCTTCATGCCGCCCGAGATCTCGTGCGGGAACTTCGTCTCGGCGTGCGACAGCCCGACCAGCGCCAGCGCGTCCTGCGTGCGCTGCTTCAACTTCGCCTTGCCCTCCTTGGCGCCGAACACGCGATCGACTGCGAGATACACGTTGTCGTAGCACGTGAGCCACGGCAGCAGCGAATGGTTCTGGAACACCACCGCGCGCTCCGGCCCCGGACCGGCGATCTCGCGCCCGTCGCACAGCATCACGCCCGAACTCGGCCGCGTCAGCCCCGCGATCAGGTTCAGCAGCGTCGACTTGCCGCAGCCCGAATGCCCGATCAGGCTGATGCTCTCGCCCTCGTGGATGTCGAGCGTGATGTCGCGCAACGCCGTGAAGGGGCCGTTCTTCGTGTTGAAGACCTGGCCGACGTTCTCGATCTGTACGATCTTCTTCATGATGGTCTCCTCCGCCGCTCAGCGGCTTTCGTAGTTGAAGCGTCGCGCCACCAGCATCAGCGCCTGCTCGAGGATCAGGCCGACGATGCCGATCACGAAGATCGCGATGATGATGTGCTCGACCTTGAGGTTGTTCCACTCGTCCCACACCCAGAAGCCGATGCCCACGCCGCCGGTCAGCATCTCGGCCGCGACGATCACCAGCCACGCCGTGCCGATCGACAGGCGGATACCGGTCAGCATGTAGGGCAGCACCGCCGGGAACAGGATCTTCGTGAACACCTTCCATTCGGACAGGTTCAGCACCCGCGCGACGTTGAGGTAGTCCTGCGGCACGCGCGTCACGCCCTGTGCGGTGTTCAGGATCATCGGCCAGATCGAGCAGATGAAGATCGTCCAGGTCGCCGCCGGGTCGGCGCGCTGGAACACCAGCAGGCCGATCGGCAGCCACGCCAGCGGGCTCACCGGGCGCAGCAGGCTGATGATCGGGTTCATCATGCGCGACAGCACCGCGAAGCGCCCCAGCAGGAAGCCCGCCGGGATCCCCACCAGCGCCGCGATGCCGAAGCCGATGGCGACGCGTTGCAGCGAGGCGAGCACGTTCCAGCCGATGCCCTGGTCGTTCGGTCCGGCGCGGTAGAACGGATCGGCAAAGATCGCCACCGCCGCGTCCCACGTCTTGCCCGGCGTCGGGATGCCACCGCCGTTCATCGTCGCCAGATGCCACAAGCCGATCAGCAGCGCGAGCCCCGCCAGCGGCGGCAGTGACGCCTGCATCAGCGCGCGCATCCACTCGCCCAGGCGCGCGCCGCCCCCCCTGCCCGGCACCGCCGCGGGTGCGTCGGCCGCCACCACCTTCACCGTCCTGCTCTTGCCGCGCGCCGCGAGCTCCGCGCGCAGCCCCTTGACTTCCGCGGTCCCGGCGTCGTTCCGGTCCGCCACCACTGCCAGCGTCATCACCGCCCCCTCCCGCTCACGCCCTGACCTTGAACGAACCCGCGTACTTCTTCGGGTCCTTGCCGTCCCACACCACGCCATCGATCAGCTTGTGGCTGCGCATGTCGCTCTTCGGCAGCGGCACGTTCGCCGCCGTCGCCGCCTGCTTGTAGATGTCGATGCGGTTGATCTGCTTCGCCACAGCGAGGTAATCGACGTCGCGGTCGAGCAGCCCCCAGCGGCGGTGCTGCGTCAGGAACCACATGCCGTCCGACAGGTAGGGGAAGTTCACCGCGCCGTCGTTGTAGAACTTCATGTAGTTCGGATCGTCCCAGCTCTTGCCCAGGCCGTTGGAATAGCGGCCGAGCATGCGCTCGAGGATCACGTCCATGTCCGTGTTGATGTAGGACTTCTGCGCCACCGTCTCGGCGGTGGCCCGGCGGTTGGGCAGCGACGAGTCGATCCAGCGCCCGGCTTCGAGGATCGCCGCAGTCAGCGCGCGCGCCGCGTTCGGATGCTTGGCGACCCAGTCGGCGGTCGTGCCGAGCACCTTCTCCGGGTGATCGGTCCAGATGTCCTGCGTCGTTACCGCGGTGAAGCCGATCTTGTCCATGATCGCGCGGTTGTTCCACGGCTCGCCGACGCAGAAACCGTCCATGTTGCCCACGCGCATGTTCGCGACCATCTGCGGCGGCGGCACGGTGATGACCTTCACGTCCTTCATCGGGTTGATGTCGTGCGCGGCCAGCCAGTAGTACAGCCACATCGCGTGGGTGCCGGTCGGGAAGGTCTGCGCGAACGTGTACTCGCCCGGCTTCGTGGTGATCAGCTTCTTCAGTCCGGCACCGTCGGTGACGCCCTGTTCCCTGAGCTTGTTCGCGAGCGTGATCGCCTGACCGTTGTGGTTCAGGTTCATCAGCACCGCCATGTCCTTCTTCGGCCCGCCGATGCCCAGATGCACGCCATACACCAGGCCGTACAGCACGTGCGCCGCGTCGAGCTCGCCCGACACCAGCTTGTCGCGCACCGCGGCCCAGCTCGCCTCCTTGCTCGGGATGATCTTGATGCCGTACTTCTCGTCGAACTTCTGCACCGCGGCCATCACCACCGACGAGCAATCCGTCAGCGGAATGAAGCCGACGCGGATTTCCTTCTTCTCCGGAGCGTCCGAACCAGCCGCCCACACGCCGCCGCTCACGCCCAGCCCAGCCGATCCCATCATCGCCGCTCCCGAAAGCGCCACCGTGCGCCGCATGAATTCCCGACGCATCATCCCGTTGTCGTCCAATCCGCTCATCTTCATCTCCCTGCAGGCCAGAAAAACAAAAACGGCGCACACCGCCCGCGAAACACGTTCCGCAGGGATGGACGCCGTTGTCCGTAGCTTGCACCAGTCCCTGCTTTGGAACCGGTCAATCTGCTGTCGAACCGCCGTTGATTCGACTCGTTGTCTCCCTAGCAGCCGACGTGCCAGCTGACGCAATCTTCGCCAACAAGCTTCACGCAAGCCGCCTTCCGGCTCGCATCGATGTCAGAGACATAGCGCAGAGCCCATCCGGCCGCACTATTGCAGTGCACAACGCGCCTCGCCTGCACCAAACCTGCGCGGCGGTGCCGCCAACACATGCGGGAATCCACTTATTGCAGATAGCATCGTTAAATGATCATGTCACATCCCGTGTTAATCTATCCATCCGCACAATCGGGAGCTCAACCATGCATTTTCTGAAAAAACTGCTCGTCCTCGCCGCACTGAGTCTCACCTTCGCCTCGCCCGGCCAGGCCGCCGTCAGCGCCGACGAGGCCAAGACGCTGGTGGACAAGGCCGTCGCGCACGTCAAGCAGGTCGGCATCGAGCAGGCATTCAAGGAGTTCAACGACCCGGCGGGAAGCTGGGTCAAGGGCGAGCTGTACATCCTTGCCTACGACTACCAGGGCACCAACCTCGTCCTCGGCTCCAATCCGAAGATGAACGGCAAGAATCTATGGGACATCAAGTCCCCCGACGGCAAGTTCGTCGTGCGGGAGTTCGTCGAACTCGTAAAGACCAAGGGCAGCGGCTGGGTGGACTACCAGTGGTCCAACCCCGAGTCGAAGAAGATCGAGAACAAGACGACCTTCGTGACCCGGGTGCCCGGCATGGACGCCGTGATCGGCTGCGGCATCTACAAGAACTGATCGCGCACGCCGCGGACGCAACCGGGCGCGATGCCGCCCGGGAGCCCCCCTAGCTTCCGCCTTCCGAGCACACGCCATGACGCGCCTTGTCCTTGACCTTCCGATCACCGCAAAAACCGCCCTCGCTCCACTGGTCACCATCGCCTTCATGATCGTCGTGTTCGTGACCGGCTATGCAGCGCTGCGCGACCAGAAACTCGCGATGGCAAGCCTCGTGACGGAGCGATTCGCGACCTACGAGGCGGTCGCCGCCTTGGGCAAGGAACTCGCGACGGCACACGGCAGGATTTACCGCGTGATCGCGTGGGCCAACCACAAGGACGGCGGTGCCGAGCTGACACAGCAGGTCCGGCAGCTCAGCACGCGTCTCGACGAGCTCGTCGCAGAGGGCCGCGCCCTCTCCGCGCGCGAGCACCTCGGGGCGGACGAGCGCGACAAGCTCGGGTCGGTGGAGGCCGCCGTGTCCGACTACGCCAAGGCGGCGAAGAACGCGCTCGACATGGCCGAGACCGATGCCGCCTTCTCGGCCATCTACATGGACGGCGCAAGCAAGGTTTTCGACCGCGCGAACGCCGACCTTTCGCAGCTGATCGATCTCGAAGAGGCGGCCGCCCGGCGTCAGTACGACGCCACTGCCGACAACTTCGCACGCAGCCAGCGCATCTTCGTCATTGCACTGGTGCTCGCGGCAACCATCGCGACGCTGCTGACCTGGCTGATGACCGGCACCATGCGGCGGGCCATCGGCGCGATCGAAACGGCGGCGAACCACCTGCGCGGGGGCGACCTCACACGCCGCGTGGAGGTACTCGGCAATGACGAGATCGGGCGCAGCGCGCGCGCCTTCAACGAATTCATCGCCTCCCTGCAGCAGACGCTGACGACCGTGCACGGACACGCCAACGAGGTCTCGTCCGCGGCCGGCCACCTCACGTCGACCGCCGGCGCCGTCGCCCACAGCTCGGTCAAGCAGAGCGACGCTGCGATGCAGACGGCGGCGACGATCGAGCAGCTCACCGCCAGCGTCGCGCAAATTCACGACAGCACGGACTGTCTGCGCGACATCTCCAGCGCGAGCCTCGAACACACCCGGCAGGGCACGGCCAGCGTGTCCGAGCTGCTGCGCGAGATGACGGTCGTCGGCGAGGCGGTGGATTCGATGCGCGGCACGATCGATGAATTCGTGCAGAGCGCGCAGTCGATCAAACACATGACCCAGGTCGTCAAGGAAATCTCCGACCAGACCAATCTGCTCGCGCTCAATGCCGCAATCGAAGCCGCGCGGGCCGGCGAGCAAGGGCGCGGCTTCGCGGTGGTTGCCGACGAGGTGCGCAAGCTGGCGGAAAAGTCGAGCGCCACGGCAGACCAGATCGAATCCGTGACCCACACCCTGAGTGCGCAGTCCTCGGAGGTGCAACGCTCCATCCTCGGCGGCGCCGATGCCCTCCACTCGTGTCAGCAGTATCTCGGCAACGTCTCGGGCGTGCTGGAGCGGGCGAACCGCTCCGTGGATGAAACCGATCGCGGCGTCGACCAGATCGCCGACACGCTCTCGCAGCAGCAGCGCAGCAGTCTCGAGATCTCAAACCACATCGAGCGCATTGCGCGGATGGCCGAGGACAACAAGGGCGCCAGCGAACAGGCTTCGGTCGCCGCGCGCCAGCTCGAATCCTTGTCCGCGAACCTGCTGGGCGAGGTCAGACGCTTCCAGGTCTGAGGCGCACGGCCCGAGATCGCCGCGCCTTCTACAGGAGGTATTTCGCCATGTCGATGAGATCCTGCGCGACTGCGGCCATCGGCTTAGCGCGCTCCATCGCCAGCTTGCGCAACGCCGCATAGGCTTCGGCCTCGTCCATGCCGCGCGACTTCATCAGCAAGCCCTTTGCGCGGTCGATCAGTTTGCGCTCGGAGAGCTTCTTCGTCGCCGCGGCGAGCTCGCTGCGCAAGGCCTGATGCTCCTCGAAACTGGCCACGGCCACGTCGATCACTGGTCTCAGGCGCCCGGGATCCAGCCCGTCGACCACATACGTCGAAACGCCCGCCTTGACCGCGGCGCGGATCGTCTCCTCGTCGCCCTCCTGCGCGAAGATGATCACCGGACGCGGCATCGCCGCGTTCATCACCGCGAGGTTCTCCAGCGTGTCGCGCGAAGGCGAATCGGTCTCGATCAGGATCACGTCCGGGCGGATCGACTCGATCTGCGCGCTCAGGTCCGAAGAGGATGCCAGGACAGCGGCCACCTGATGGCCGGCGAGCGCCAGCCCGGCGCAGATTTCGGCCGCCCGGGCACGAGATTCATCGATGACGAGTACGCGAAGCATGTTGAAATCCACGCAAGATTCGAGCCGCCACGAACAGGAAGAAGAATAATTTATTACGGCGGCAAGCAATTACATGAAGTGTGCTGAGGCACCTTGCTCCTTCGCCTTCAAAGGGGGCGGATAAGAGGGGGATGGGTTTCTGCGGCGCCTGTTCAACCCATCCCCCTCCCCTTGAAGCGGAGGGAGCGACCGTGCCGCTCTCATCCTGACATCACGCAATTGCCTGCCGGGTTAAGAATAGCTTACCGGAAACCCGGCCGATCCCAGGGGACAGTCGGCGGCGCGTTCCTCCACGGCGGCGTCCGCTCCGCCCGGGTCGTTCAGCCGCCGCGCTGGCGCCGTGCCTCGAACAGGCAGATTCCGCTCGCGACCGACACGTTGAGGCTCTCGACGGTGCCAAGCATCGGGATCTTCGCCAGTTCGTCGCAGGTCTCGCGCGTCAGCCGGCGCAGCCCCTCTCCTTCGGCGCCCATCACCCACGCGACCGGCCCCTTTTGGTCGATCTCGTACAGCGACTTCTCCGCCTCGCCCGCCGCGCCGACGACCCACACGCCGGCCTCCTGCATCTCGCGCAGCGCGCGCGCAAGGTTGGTCACCGTGATGTAGGGCACCGAATCGGCCGCGCCGCTCGCGACCTTCACCGCAGTCGCGTTGAGCCCTACGGCACGATCCTTCGGCGCCACCACCGCGTGCGCCCCCGCCGCATCCGCCACACGCAGGCAGGCGCCGAGGTTGTGCGGATCCTGCACGCCGTCGAGCACCAGGATCAGTGCATTCTCTTCCAGCACGTCGAGCACGTCGGCGAGCTTGATGTCGCGGCTGCGCGCATCGACGCGCGCGATCACGCCCTGGTGCCGGCGCGTGCCGACCATGCCGTCGAGCCGGTCCGCCTCGGCCTGGATGATGCGCACCTTCTGCGCCTCCGCCAGCTGCTGCACATCCTTCGAGCGTGCGTCGGTGCGGGCGGACGACAGATACAGTTCGAACACCGCCTCCGGGTCGCGACGCAGCTTGCCCAGCACGGCATGGAAGCCGTAGATCAGGCGCGACTCCGCGCGCCCTGCTGCGGGCGCCTCGGCATGATCCGCCTGCTGCGGGCGGGAACGGTTTGTGGGTTTGTTAGCCACGGCGTTTCACTTTCCTCGTAGATGCTGCAGTTTCAGTTTTCGGGGCGGCCGCCTTCTCCGCCTTAGGAGCCTTCTCCGCCTTAGGAGCCTTCTCCGCCTTAGGAGCCTTCTCCGCCTCAGGAGCCTTCTCCGCCTTGGGAGTCTTCTCCGCCTTCGGAGCAGCCTTCTCCGTCGTCGGCGCCTTGCTCGTCTTCGTCACCGCGGCGGCCTTGGCAGGTTTGCGGGCCGTCGTTTCCGCGGCTGCCTTCCTCGCGCCCGCAGCCTTGACGGGTGCCGCCGGCTCGGGGCGCTGCGCTGCCTTCGCCGCCTTCTTCGGCGCGTCGGCAAGCTTGGTCGGCTTCTGCGCGACCACCTCCGCCTTCGCCCTGCCCCGCGCGGGACCCTTGCCCGGCGCTGCGGGCGCTTCCTCACGGGCCGCGACGACAACGGCCCCGCGCGTCGTCCGTGCCTTCTTCACCGGCACTGCGGACACTGCGGGCGCCACAGCGGGCGCGGCCGTCGTCTTCCGGCCGCCTTTCGCCTTCGGCGCTGCCGCCACCGGAGCGGAGCTCGCGACCGCGGCCTCCGGCACAGACTTCGCTGCAGCGGCCTTGTCCTTCGCCGTCTTCCCGGCCCGTTCGGTCGCGCGCGGCGCGCCTTCGATCAGGCGGAAGTCGATCTTGGTCGTTTCCAGATCGACCCGCACGACCTGCACCCGCACGCGGTCCGACAAGCGGAAACGCGCACCCGTGCGCTCACCGGCGAGTTCGTGGCGCGTCTCGTCGAAGTGGAAGTAGTCGCTGCCGAGGTCCGAAATATGGACCAGCCCCTCGATGAAGATGTCGTCGAGGGCGACGAAGAGGCCGAAGGGTACCACCGCCGACACGCTGCCGGTGAATTCGGCGCCGACCTTGTCCTGCATGTAGTAGCACTTCAGCCACGCGACGACATCGCGCGTCGCCTCGTCCGCGCGCCGCTCGGTCGACGAGCAGTGCAGGCCGATCTCGTCCCAGTCGCCGGCCTCGTAGGTACGGTTTTCGAGCGCCGCCTTGATCGAGCGATGCACCAGCAGGTCGGGATAACGCCGGATCGGCGACGTGAAGTGGGTATACGCCTCGTACGCCAGGCCGAAGTGGCCCACATTGTCCGGGCTATACACCGCCTGGCGCAGCGAACGCAGCATCACCGTCTGCAGCAGCTGTGCGTCCGGGCGGTCCTTCACGGTCTCCAGCAGCTTCGCGTAGTCGCCGGCCTTCGGCTCGTCGCCGCCGCTCACGCTCAGGCCGAACTCGGCGAGGAAGCCGCGCAGCTTCTCGAGCTTGCCCGGCGTCGGACCTTCATGCACGCGATACAGCGCCGGATGCTCGCGCTCCTGCAGGAACTCCGACGCGCACACGTTGGCCGCGAGCATGCATTCCTCGATCAGGCGGTGCGCATCGTTGCGCACCTCGGCGACGATGCGCTCGATCTTGCCCTCGGCGTCGAAGATCATGCGCGTCTCGGTCGTCTCGAAGTCGATCGCGCCGCGCTTCGCGCGCGCCTTCAGCAGCACGCGGAAGAGCTTGTCGAGGTTCTCGAGATGGGGCAGCAACCCACCCACCACATCGCGCGCCGCCGCGTCCTTGTCGTACAGCGCCGCCGCCACCTGCGTGTAGGTCAGGCGCGCGTGCGAGAACATCACCGCCGGGTAGAAGCGATACGCCTTGATGTCCCCCGTCGGACCGATGCTCATGTCGCACACCATGCACAGGCGCTCGACCTGCGGATTGAGCGAACACAAGCCATTGCTGAGCTTCTCGGGCAGCATCGGGATCACTCGGCGCGGGAAATACACCGAGTTGCCGCGTTCCTGCGCCTCGTCGTCGAGCGCGCTGCCCGGCTGCACGTAATGGGAGACGTCCGCGATCGCGACGATCAGACGGTAGCCGCGCCCCTGACGCTCGCAATACACCGCGTCGTCGAAGTCCTTCGCCGTTTCGCCGTCTATCGTCACGAGCGGCAGCTTCGTGATGTCCTCGCGCCCCGCCCAGTCCTTCCTGCGCACGGTGGCGGGCAACTTGCGCGTTGCGGCCTTCGCCTCGGACGAGAACTCGAACGGCAACTCGTGCTTGCGCAGCGCAATCTCGATCTCCATGCCCGGATCCGCATAGTTGCCGAGCACCTCGATCACGCGTCCGATCGGTTGTGCGACCTTGGTCGGCTGTGCGATCAGCTCGACGGTGACCACCTGGCCCGGCTGGGCCTTCTTGCCCCCCGGCGCCACCAGGATGTCCTGCGCGATGCGCCGGTTTTCCGGCACCACCACCTGGACCCCATGCTCGTTCAAGACGCGGCCGACGACGCGCGCGTTCGCGCGCTCCAGGACCTCCACGACCTTGCCTTCGGGACGGCCGCGGCGGTCGAGGCCCGTGATGCGGACGATCACGCGGTCGCCGTGCAGCACCTCGCGCATCTCCTTCGGTCCGAGGAACACGTCGGGCTGACCGTCGTCACGGATCAGGAAGCCGAATCCGTCGGCATGCCCCGACACGCGTCCGCGGATCAGGTCCGCCTTGTTCGGCAGCAGGTAGGCGTCACGGCGGTTGCGCAACAGTTCGCCGTCGCGCTGCATCGCCCGCAGGCGCCGCTCGAAGAGTCCCGCTTCGTCGCCACCCACGTCGAGCGCGGCACACAGCTCCTGGAAAGTCATCGGCACGCCCTGCTCGGCGAGCGTCTGTTCGACATACTCGCGACTCGGCAGGGGATGCTCGTAGCTGGCCGACTCGCGCTCGTAGAACGGATCGGCACGGCGGATGGCGCTGGGTTTGCGGGCGCTGGCAGAAGTTGCCGCCGTGGTCGTTTTCCCTTTTTCTTTTTTCATTGTTTTGCTCGTTGACATTCAAATTTTGGCGCTTATAATGCGCGACTCTTGCCCAGATGGCGGAATTGGTAGACGCACTAGTTTCAGGTACTAGCGCTGCGAGGCGTGGAGGTTCGAGTCCTCTTCTGGGCACCAGTTCTACAGGAAAGCCGACCTAGTGTCGGCTTTTTTGTTGCCCGCTTTCCGGACTTCTCGTCCCCGCTGCGGGCTTGCTCCAAAGGCCGCGAGGCGTCGCTATTGCGCTTGGCCTCTCGCAAAGTTGTCGCTATAATGCACGCTCTTGCCCAGATGGCGGAATTGGTAGACGCACTAGTTTCAGGTACTAGCGCTGCAAGGCGTGGAGGTTCGAGTCCTCTTCTGGGCACCAGATCCAAGCAAAAGCCGGTCGAAAGACCGGCTTTTGCTTTTTGTGCGGCCCGTTCGAACCGGCCGCAAATGCCGTGCCCCGCCCCGCGAACGGCGACGCTGCCCGACAACGCACCCGCCGCAATCGGCCGGTGCGCGGCGCCGGACGGAGCCGGCCCCTGGTCGTTCAGCGTTTCCGTACCGCTCAAGCCTGCTCAGGCCCCGAACGGATGGCGACGCAGGATGGTCTCGTCGCGCTCCGGACCGGTCGAGATCACGTCGATCGGGATCTCGATGATTTCCTCGATGCGGTGCAGGTAGGCGCGCGCCTCCTGCGGTAGCGCATCCCAGCTCTGCGCGCCGAAGGTCGTGCCGCTCCAGCCCGACATCGTCTCGAAGATCGGCTCGCAGCGCGTCACTTCCTCGGAGCCCATGGGCAGGAGGTCGATACGCTGGCCGTCGAGCATGTAGCCCGTGCACAGCTTCAGCTCGGGCAGCCCGTCGAGCACGTCGAGCTTCGTGATGCACAGGCCCGTGACGCCGTTGATGATGATCGAGCGCTTCAGCGCGGCGAGGTCGAGCCAGCCGCAGCGGCGCTTGCGCCCCGTCACGGTGCCGAACTCGCGCCCCTTGGTCGACATCTGGTGACCCGGCACGCCGGCCGTCTCGATGTCGAGCTCGGTCGGGAAGGGACCACCGCCGACGCGGGTGCAGTAGGCCTTGGTAATGCCCAGCACGTAGTGCAGACGCCCCGGACCAACCCCCGATCCGGCCGCAGCCTGGCCCGCGACGCAGTTGCTCGAGGTCACGAACGGGTACGTGCCGTGGTCGATGTCGAGCAGCGTGCCCTGCGCACCTTCGAACAGCAGGTTGCCGCCGGCCTTGTTCACCGCGTACAGCTCGGCCGAGACATCGGCGACCATCGGACGGATTTCCTCGGCGTCGGCCATCGCCTGGTCGAACACGGTCTGGAAATCGACCGCATCGGCGCCCAGGTACTGCGTCAGCACGAAGTTGTGGTACTCGAGGTTCGCGCGCAGCTTCTCGGCGAAACGCTCGCGATCGAACAGGTCATACACGCGCAGCGCGCGGCGGGCGACCTTGTCCTCGTAGGTCGGGCCGATGCCCTTGCCGGTCGTGCCGATCTTGTCGGAAGCGCTCTTCGCGTTCTCGCGCGCACGATCGAGCGCGGCGTGATAGCCGAGGATCAGCGGGCAGCCCGGGCTGATGCGCAGGCGCTCGCGCACCTTGATGCCGCCGGCTTCGAGCACGCGGATCTCGGACAGCAGGTGATGCGCGTCGAGCACCACGCCGTTACCGATGTAGCAGGCCACGCCTTCGCGCACGATGCCCGAGGGCACGAGGTTCAGCTTGTATTCGTTGGCGCCGATCACCAGCGTATGGCCGGCGTTGTGCCCCCCCTGGAAGCGCACCACGCCCTTGGCATGATCGGTGAGCCAGTCAACGATCTTGCCCTTGCCCTCGTCGCCCCACTGGGTGCCGACAACCACTACGTTCTTTGACATTTACTTCATTCTCCCTGAAGCGCCTCGACCGTCCAGCGGCCGTCACGCCCGATCAGTTGCCGGTCGCAACCGGCCTCCTTCCAGCTTCCATCATGTCCCGGCAGGGCCGTCATCACGACCTCGCCCTGCGCGCGCAGTTGTGCCACCGTTTCCTGCAGCGCCTCGTCCGCGACGGCCGGCGCCAGGATGGCGCCCGGCTCCGCCGCGTCGGGCAGGTGCAGGGCCAGCTCGCGCAGGTCGAGGCTGAATCCCGTCGCCGGCCTGCCACGGCCGAATGCCTGACCGATGCGGTCGTAGCGCCCGCCGAGCGCGAGTGCAGCGGGCGAACCGCTGCCGTAGGCCGCGAACACCACTCCGTTGTGATAGTGGTAGCCGCGCAGATCGGCAAGATCGAAACTGATCGGCAGGTCGGCAAGCGCGGCCGCGAGCGTGCTCAGATCGTCGAGCGCGGCGCGAATTTCGGGTTCGTCGGGCAGGCAGCGGCGCGCCTCGTCCAGCACGTCCGCACCGCCATACAGGGTCGGCAGGGCCAGCAATGCCGTGCGCGCCGGCTCGGCAACGTCGGCCAGCAGCTCGCGCAGGCCCGGCACGTCCTTCGCCTGCAGCAGGTCGAAGAGTTCTTCCTCACGCTCCGGCATCATCCCGGCCCGCGCGGCGAGCACGCGGAACAGGCCGACATGGCCCAGGTCGATCCGGCTGGCCGGCACTTCGGCGAGGCGCATCACCTCGGAGAGCAGACGCACGATCTCGATGTCGGCATCAATGCCGGCATGACCGTAGAGCTCGGCACCCAGTTGCAGCGGCTCGCGCGTGGCGGTGAGCGTCGACGGCAGCGCGTGCAGCACGCTGCCGCAGTAGCACAGCCGCGACACCCCCTTGCGGTTAAGCAGATGGGCGTCGATGCGGGCGACCTGCGGCGTCATGTCGGCACGCACGCCCATCGTCCGGCCCGACAGCTGGTCGGCCAGCTTGAAGGTGCGCAGCTGGAGATCCTGGCCGGCCCCGGTCGTCAGCGACTCGAGATATTCGAGCAGCGGCGGCACGACCAGCTGGTAGCCATGGCTGCGGAAGGCGTCGAGCAGGCGCCGACGCAGGCGCTCGAGCTTTTCGGCCTCGGACGGCAGCGCGTCCTGGATGTGATCGGGAAGTACCCAGCGCATGATATTTACGAGAACACGACGAGCAGCGCGACACCGATCAGCATCGAGGTCAGTCCGATGAAGCGGATCTGACCGTCAGCCATCTGTGCGAGCCGCAAAAAAGTTTCGCGCCAGGCGGCTGGCGCGAGAAAGGGCAGGATGCCTTCGATCACCAGCATCAGTGCGAAGGCCATCAGCAGCTTGTTGCTCATGAGCTCAGTTCTTCTTGCCCCCGCCGGAATCCTTCATGAACCTGAAGAACTCGGAGCTCGGATCGACGACCATCACGTCGCTCTTGTTGGCGAAGCTTTCGCGGTACGCCTCCAGGCTGCGGTAGAAGGAATAGAACTCGGGGCTCTGACCGTAGGCCTGCGCGTAGGTCGCGGTGGCCTTGGCGTCGCCGACACCCTTGATCTGCTGCGCCTCGCGGTAGGCTTCCGCGACAATGACCTCCCGCTGGCGATCGGCGTCGGCGCGGATCTTCTCGGCGATCGCACCACCCTCGGAACGCAGCTCGTTGGCGACGCGTTTGCGCTCCGCCTCCATGCGGCGATACACGGACTCCGACACTTCGAGCGGCAGGTCGACACGCTTCAGGCGCACGTCAAGGATCTGCACGCCGATCTTGCGCGCATCGAGGTCGGCACGGGTGCGCATGTCTTCCATGATCTTGTCGCGCGCACCGGACACCACGTCATGCACGGTGCGGCGACCGAACTCCTCGCGCAGCCCGGCATTGACGGTCTGCAGCAGACGGGTGCGCGCGCGCGCCTCGTCACCGGCGACCGAGACGTAGTAGAGCTGCGGATCGACGATGCGCCACTTGACGAAGTGGTCGACCAGCACGTTCTTCTTCTCTGCGGTGATGAAGCGCTCGGGCTCCGGCGTATCCATCGTCAGGATGCGGCGGTCGAAGTAGCGCACGTTCTGGATCATGGGCCACTTGAAGTTCAGCCCCGGCTTGTCGATGACTTCCTTGACCTCACCGAGCTGGAACACGACGGCGAACTGCCGCTGGTCCACGGTAAACAGCGTCATCGACGCGACGGCGGCGAGCAGCAGCAGCGCGCCGGCGAAAATCGGCAACTTGTCACGCATCAGCGCTCTCCCCGTTCACGGTCGCGGGCCATCAGGTCGCGGCTGCGAGATTCCATCGAACTATCGGCCCGCGGCGCGGGCGCGGGCGCGGCGGCGCCGACCGCCGGCGCGGGAGTCGCGTCGTGCGAGCCCTGGGAGCCCGCGGCTTGCATCAACTTGTCGAGCGGCATGAACAGGAGGTTGCCGTTGCCCTTGGTATCGACCATGACCTTGCTGGTTTTCGACATGACCTGCTGCATCGTGTCGATATACAGGCGCTCGCGCGTCACTTCTGGCGCACGACGGTACTCGGTCAGGATCTGAGTGAAGCGGCTCGCGTCGCCTTCTGCGTTCGCGATCACGCGGGACTGGTATGCATTGGCCTCCTCGATGAGTCGCGAGGCCGTGCCGCGCGCACGCGGAATGACGTCGTTGGCGTAGGCTTCACCCTCGTTGCGCAGGCGTTCCCGGTCCTGCCCCGCCTTCACCGCATCGTCGAACGCGGCCTGCACCTGCTCGGGCGGCTGGGCGTTCTGCATCGTCACGCGGCTGATCTGGATACCCGTGTCGTAGCGGTCGAGGATCTTCTGGATCCCTTCGTGCGCACTCGACGCCATCTGCTCGCGCCCTTCGTAGAGCACGAAGTCCATCTTGTTCATGCCGACGATCTCGCGCATCGCGGATTCGGCTGCATGCATCACCGACTCGTCCGCATAGCGGTTGTTGAACAGGTACTTCTCCGGGCTCGTCAGCACGTACTGCACCGCGAACTGGATGTTGATGATGTTCTCGTCGTCGGTGAGCATCAGCGCTTCGCGCAGCACCTTGTTGCGCTCGGAGCCGCGATAGCCGACTTCGACGGTGCGCACGCCGGTCAGGTCGACGACGTCGCTGCTCTCGATCGGATACGGCAGGCGCCAGCGCAGGCCCGGCTCGGTGGTCTCGACGTACTTGCCGAAGCGCAGGACGACACCGCGCTGGTTCGCATCGACGATGTAGAAGCCGCTCGCCAGCCAGATCACGGCGATGAGGCCAAGCAACGCGCCAATGCCGCCGCCGAACTGCTTGAACGAGAGCTGCGGGAACTGCGGCCCGCCGCCGTCGCCACCACCGCCACGCGGCCCGCGCTTGCCGCCGAGCATGCCCGACAGCCGCTGGTTGAAGTCGCGCCACAGGTCCTCGAGGTCGGGCGGGCCCTGATTGCCCCCCTTCCTGTCGTCGCCGCGCTTGTCGTCGCCATTCCCCTGGTTGCTACCCCAGCGTGGATCGTTGAGAGACATTAGAACGCCTGTAATCACGTTTGAATTGGGTCTTTATCGGTGAAATCCGGCGCTATCCCGACGGGATCGCCCGGTGCGTCCGTTACTGCGCTATGCGCCGCCTCGGCAAGGGCTTCGCGTAGCAGCCCCAGCCCTTCGCCAGTCCTGGCGCTCAGAAAAACGCGCACGATCTTACCATACTCGTCCCGCTGAACCCCGGGCTCGGCGCGGGTCAGGTCGATCTTGTTCATGACCATGATCTGCGGCACGGCGCCCGCGCCGATCTCGGCGAGGACCCCATTCACGGCCTCGATCTGGGCCTCGCGATCCTCGCTCGCCGAGTCTACGACGTGCAGCAGCAGGTCCGCGTTCGCGGTTTCCTCGAGCGTCGCATGAAATGCCGCGACGAGCGCGTGCGGCAGGTCGCGGATGAAGCCCACGGTGTCGGAGAGCACGACATTGCCGCCCTCGCCCACGTAGAGCCGGCGCGAGGTCGTGTCCAGCGTCGCGAAGAGCTGGTCGGCAGCATAGGCGCCGGCCTTCGTCAGCGAGTTGAACAGCGTCGACTTGCCAGCATTGGTGTAACCGACAAGCGACACCGACAGCACGTTGCGCCCTTCGCGCCCGCGCCGGCGCACGCGCCGCTGCTTCTCGATCTGGGCGAGGCGCTCCTTGAGCACCTTGACGCGCTTGCCAAGCAGGCGGCGGTCGGTCTCGAGCTGGGTCTCGCCCGGTCCGCGCAGGCCGATACCGCCCTTCTGGCGCTCGAGGTGGGTCCAGCCGCGCACGAGGCGCGTCGAGAGATGGTCGAGCTGTGCGAGTTCGACCTGCAGCTTGCCCTCGTGGCTGCGCGCACGCTGCGCGAAGATATCGAGGATCAGCGCCGTGCGGTCGACGACGCGACACTGCAGCGTGCGCTCGAGGTTGCGCTGCTGCGCCGGCGACAGCGCGTGGTTGAAGATGACGAAATCGGCTTCGTGGGCGCGCAACGTCTCGGCGATCTCGTCGACCTTGCCGCGCCCGGCGAAGAGCGCCGGATCGGGCCGCGCGCGCCGGCCGCCGACGACGGCCTCGACGCTGGCGCCGGCACTGAGTGCGAGCAGCTTGAGTTCGGAAAGGCGCTCGTCCAGCGCGCCCTGATTCAGGTCGAGCTGGACAAGTACCGCGCGCTCACCGGCATCGGGGCGCTCAAACATGGAGGAACTTGGCGTCCATGGGGCGCCGGCGGGAATCAGCTATTGCCGTCACCCGAGTCCTGCTGCTGGATGTTGACCGGACGCGCGGGCACGACGGTCGAGATCGCGTGCTTGTACACCATCTGCGTGACGGTGTTCTTCAGCAGCACGACGTACTGGTCGAAGGATTCGATCTGGCCCTGCAGCTTGATGCCGTTGACCAGGTAGATCGCCACGGGGACATGCTCCCTGCGCAGGGTGTTCAGGAACGGGTCTTGTAGAAGTTGCCCTTTGTTGCTCATTTTCAAACCTCGAGGCTGCGTTTTATTGTGAATGTAAAGGATTTCATGTTGCACTGCCACATTTGCACGAACAATCGATCCCGGTGTGGAGTTGGAAACTAGTCTTTTCCGATATACGGATTGTGCGAGGTGCGGAATTGTATCCGCAACGGCGTGCCCTGCAGTTTGAACGCCTCGATGAAGGTACGTTCCAGAAAGCGCACGTAGGACACGGGGACGTGGTCGAGCGCGGCGCCGTGGATGACCACGACCGGCGGGTTGTTCCCCCCCTGGTGCGCGTAGCGCATCTTCGGACGGGAGATGCCGTGGCGCGGCGGCGCCTGCTTCGCGAGCGCAGCCTGCAGCGTGCGGGTCAGGCGCGGGGTCGACAGGTTCACCATCGCGGCCGCATAGGCGGCATCGACCGACTTCATGACCGCGGCCACGCCCGCGCCCTTGAGCGCGGAAATGTAGTGGAAGCGCGCGAAGGACAGGAAACCGAGCTTGTGCGCGATATCGCGCTTGATCAGTTCGCGGCGGTAGTCATCGACGCTGTCCCACTTGTTCACCGCGACGACCAGGGCTCGGCCCGATTCGAGGATGAAGCCGGCGATGTGGGCGTCCTGATCGGAGATGTCCTGCGCCGCGTCGAGCACCAGCACGACGACGTTGCACTGCTCGATCGCCTGCAGCGTCTTGATGACGGAGAACTTCTCGATGGCCTCGAAGATCTTGCCGCGGCGACGCAGGCCGGCCGTGTCGATCAGCGTGTAGTTGCGGCCGTCGCGCTCGAACGGGATCGCGATGGCGTCGCGCGTGGTGCCCGGCATGTCGAAGGCGATGACGCGCTCCTCGCCGAGCAGGCTGTTCACGAGCGTCGACTTGCCGACGTTCGGGCGGCCGACGATCGCGATGCGCGGGCCGCGATCCTCGGCCTCGCCCGGCTCATCATCGAGCGGGAAGTCGGCGAGCACCAGATCGATGACCTGCTTGATGCCGTCGCCGTGGGCGGCCGAGACCGGCAGCGGCGCTCCGAGGCCGAGCGCATGGAAATCGGCCGCGACGATGCTGCGCTCCATGCCTTCGGCCTTGTTCACGACCAGATGCACGGGGCGCCCGGCCCGGCGCAGGCGCGAGGCGATCTGCTCGTCGTGCGGCGTCAGGCCGGCGCGGCCGTCGACGAGGAACAGCAGCACGTCGGCTTCGGCGATCGCCTGTTCGGCCTGGCGGGCCATCTCGTGCATGATGCCGGTCTTGGCGACGGGATCGAAGCCAGCGGTATCGACGACCAGATAGTCGCGGTCGCCGACCCGGCCGATGCCGTAGTGGCGGTCGCGCGTGAGGCCGGGCTGGTCGGCGACGAGGGCGTCGCGCGTGCGCGTGAGCCGGTTGAACAGCGTCGACTTACCGACGTTGGGACGACCGACGAGGACGATGGTGGGTTTCAAGCGCTCATTCCCGCTCAGCGGGCCTCATACACATGGATGCCGCCATCGCGCGTCTGGACGACGAAGCCGTCTCGCCCGAAACGGCGCGGGTCGGCGGTAACGGAGCTGCTGTCGGCGCGCGTCCGGGCGGCAAAGCTGCCGTCATCGCGCTTGAGCAGATGGATATAACCTTCGAAGTCGCCGACCGCGACGAAGTCACCGACGATCAACGGGCGCGACAGGGCGCGGCGCTGCAGTGCTGCCTGCTTCCACACGTTCGCGCCGCTGGTGCCGTCGAGCGCATGGACCGCGTCGTTGTCGTCGGTGATCACGACGAAGCGGCTGTCGCGATCCATGCCGACGCTGCTGGAGAAGTCGCGCGACCACAGCGCGTTGCCGTTGGTGGCATCGAAGCATGCGGCGCGCCCCTGGAAGGCGACGGCGCACAGCTCCTTGCGGCCGATCACCGGCGTGCCGGCGACGTCGGCGACGCGCTCGAGTTCGGTCGAGCCCTTGGGCGTCGCGACGGTCAGCTCCCAGAGCTGGCCACCGTTGGCGAGGCTTACCGCGACGAGCTTGCCGCCCGGGTAGCCGGCCACTGCGGCCGGGCCTTCCAGCGTGACACCGGCGAAGCTGCGCAGCGACAACGGCGGCGTCGCGCGCTGGAACACCCAGCGGCGTGCGCCGTTGGTGGCATCGAGACCGATCAGGCGGCTGTCGGAGGCGCGCACGACGACGATCGCGTCGCCGACCGCCGGGGCGGCGAGCACTTCCGCGCCGATCGCGGCGCGCCAGCGCTCGGCACCGTTCGCCGCGTCAAGCGCGACGACCTCGCCGGCCGTGGTGGCGACGACGGCGAGCTTGCCGTTGCTGCCCACGCCTGCGGACAGGCGCTTGGCGGCGTTGACCGACCACACTGCCTTGCCGTCCTTGAAGCGCGCGACGGCGCCGTCATGGGCGGCAGCATAGACGTCCTCGCCGACGACGGCGGGCTGGAACACGTAGGGGCCGGACTTGCCGATGCGCGCCTGCCACACCGGGCGCAACTCGGCCGAGGCCTTGAAGTCGGGCAGCTTGGCCGGCTTCGGTCCCGACTCGGCGAACGGGTTGAGCGAGGAGCAGCCGGCAAGCAGCGCCAGCGAGGCCGCCAATGCGAGCGCGGTGAACGGTCGCTTCATCGATCAGCTCTCCAGGGCCTGCTGCTTGACGCGAATGACTTCGCGCAGGGTTTCGCTGCCGTCGGCACCTTCCGCGGCCAGCGCATCGAGTGCAGCCTGATAGGCGCTGCGGGCCTCGGCGGGCTTGCCGCTCGCTGCCAGCACGTCGCCGCGCAGGTCTTCGAAACGCGCCTTCAGGGCCGGGGCGGGAGCATTCGTGAGCTGCGCGAGCGCCTGATCGAAAGCGCCTTCATCGAGCAGCAGGGCAGCCAGGCGCAGGCGGGCGATGTCCTTCAACGCGGGATCGCTGCCCTTGGCGAGCAGCCATTCGAGCTGGGCGCGCGCGTTCTTCGCATCGCCCTTCTCGACCTGCACGCCGGCCGAGGCCAGTGCAGCCATTTCCGCATACGCCGTCGAGGGGAATTTTTCGATGAGCTGCCCGGCCGCTTCACGCGTCTTCTGCGCGTCGCCGTTCATCACCGCCTGTTCGAGCGCGAAGTACAGCGCACCGGCATCGCTGGCCTGACGGTTCTTGTAGTACTGGAAGCCCTGCCAGCCGACCGAGGCCAGCGCGGCAGCCACGGCGATCGCAGTCACCAAATTGCCGTACCGGACCCACCAGGCCTTCAGTTCGGAAATCTGTTCCTGCTCTTCGAGGTCATACACTGCCATCGTTTTCCTCTTCTTCTTCAGTAAATAGGCATTCGGCGACGACATCGCCGAGGACTTCGAGGGCGACGCGCTGCTGGCCGCCGGGGCCGCGCAGGGGCTTCAGGCCGACCTCGCCCGCCGCGGCCTCGTCGTCGCCGATGACGACGGCGAGCTGCGCGCCGCTGGCGTCAGCCTTCTTCATCTGCGACTTGAAGCTGCCGCCGCCGCAGTGCGTGAGCACCGCGAAACCGTAGCCGCGCAGCGCTTCGGCGGCGCGGAAGGCAAGGCGCTGGGCCTGTTCGCCGAGATGCACGACATACACGTCGGGCAGCGCACGCTCGACCTCGCCGCCGCCGTCGCGCCACAGGGCCAGCAGGCGCTCGACGCCCATCGCGAAGCCGGCCGCCGGCGCAGGCTTGCCGCCGAGCTGCTCCACCAATCCGTCGTAGCGGCCGCCCGCGCACACCGTGCCCTGGGCGCCGAGCCGCGTCGTGACCCATTCGAACACGGTGCGGTTGTAGTAGTCGAGGCCGCGCACGAGACGCGGGTTGATGCGGTACGGGATGCCGGCGTCCTTGAGCAGGGCCTGCACGCCGTCGAAGTGCCGGAGCGAGTCATCGCCGAGGAAGTCGATCAGCCGCGGCGCCGCTTCGACGAGTTCCTGCAGGTCGGGGTTCTTGGTGTCGAGGATGCGCAGCGGGTTGGTGTGCAGGCGGCGCTTGCCGTCCTCGTCGAGACGTTCCTGGTGCGCGGACAGGTAGGCGATCAGCTCGGCGCGGTGGCGCGCACGCTCCTCGCTGGAGCCCAGCGAGTTGAGTTCGAGCCTGACGTCCTCGAGGCCGAGGTCGTCCCACAGGCGCGCGCACATCAGGATGTGCTCGGCGTCGATGTCGGGACCGTCGAAGCCCAGAGCCTCGACGCCGATCTGGTGGAACTGGCGATAACGGCCCTTCTGCGGGCGCTCGTGGCGGAACATCGGCCCGTGGTAGTAGAGGCGCTGGGCGCCCGTCGCGAGCATCTTGTGCTGGATCGCGGCGCGCACGCAGGACGCGGTACCTTCGGGGCGCAGCGTCAGGAGCTCGCCGTTGAGGGCATCCTCGAAGGAGTACATCTCCTTCTCGACGATGTCGGTGACTTCGCCGATGGCGCGCTTGAACAGCGGCGTCGGTTCGACGATGGGCATGCGGATCGGGCGGTAGCCGTAGCTGCGCAGCCAGTCGCGCACGATGTCTTCGAAGTGTTCCCAGGCCTCGGCGTCGTCGGGCAGGATGTCGTTCATCCCGCGCACGGCCTGCAGTGTCTGAATTACTGTTTTCTTTTCGCTCATGGCTGGACGGCTCAGGCCGCCTTTTTTGTGTATTTGGTCGCGACGTAGTTGTCGATGATCGCAATGAATTCGGCCGCGATGTTATCCCCGCGCAGCGTAACCGTTTTTTCGCCATCGACGAACACGGGCGCCGCGGGGGTCTCGCCGGTACCGGGCAGCGAGATGCCGATGTTGGCGTGCTTGCTCTCGCCCGGGCCGTTGACGACGCAGCCCATGACGGCGAGGGTCATGTTCTCGACGCCGTCGTATTGGTCGCGCCACGCGGGCATCTGCTCGCGCACGTAGGTCTGGATGGTCGACGCGAGCTCCTGGAAGAAGGTGCTGGTCGTGCGGCCGCAGCCGGGGCAGGCGGTGACCATCGGCGTGAACGCGCGCAGGCCCATGGTCTGCAGGATTTCCTGCGCGACGACGACTTCCTGCGTGCGGCTGCCGTTGGGTTCAGGCGTGAGCGAGATGCGGATGGTGTCGCCGATCCCTTCCTGCAGCAGCACCGCGAGCGCGGCGGTCGAGGCGACGATGCCCTTGGAACCCATGCCAGCCTCGGTCAGGCCCAGATGCAGCGGGTAGTCGCAGCGACGCGCCATCTCGCGATACACGGCGATCAGGTCCTGCACGCTCGACACCTTCGCGGACAGGATGATGCGGTCGCCGCCGAGGCCGTATTCCTCGGCCTTGGCCGCGGATTCGAGTGCGGAGACGACGAGCGCTTCGCGCATCACCGCGCCGGCATCGCGCGGCTCGGCGAGCTTGGCGTTG
The DNA here is from genome assembly GCF_012911005.2 of Aromatoleum toluolicum. GTDB lineage: Bacteria > Pseudomonadota > Gammaproteobacteria > Burkholderiales > Rhodocyclaceae > Aromatoleum > Aromatoleum toluolicum. Next base: position 62,705 of record NZ_WTVS01000014.1, read on the forward strand.
TGGTCCATGACGCGCGCGAGCACGGACTGGTCGAGGCTGCCCCAGTTCACGCCGATGCGCACGGGCTTGTCGTACTTGCAGGCGAGTTCGACGATCGCCGCGAACTGCGGGTCGCGCTTGACGCCCGCGCCGACATTGCCCGGGTTGATGCGCAGCTTCGCGAGCGCTTCGGCGCACGCGGGGAAGTCGGTGAGGAGCTTGTGGCCGTTGTAGTGGAAGTCGCCGACGAGCGGGACGTCCATGTTCAGCGCCAGCAGACGGTCGCGGATGTGCGGGACGGCCTTGGCGGCAGCTTCGTTATTGACGGTGATGCGCACCAGTTCGGAACCCGCGCGTGCGAGTTCGGCAACCTGCATCGCGGTGCCGAGGACATCCGCGGTATCGGTATTGGTCATCGACTGCACGACGACGGGTGCGTCGGCACCGATCAGCACGCGCCCGACGCGGACTTGGCGCGTACGGTGCCGCGGCAGGGGGCCGGCGTGATTGTCGGGGGTGGGGGTTGTAGCCAATTCAGCTCACTCCAGGGTGAATCTAGCGACGCTGACGCGCACGTGAGGCTTCATGTCGTACGGCTTGCCGCGATAGTCGAGAGACACCTGCCTGGCGTTGCCGACGACCAGCGCGAAGGGCGGCTTGCCCTGCACGGTGCGCGAACTGCCGGCGCCATTGACGCCCGAATAGACGATGGACCCGCGCGCATCGCGCACCTCGATCCAGGATTCGCCTTCGAAACGGAACACGATATGTTCGACGCCCTCGGCGGCGGGTAGCGCCGCCTGAGTGGCAGCAATTGGCGGCACCACCGCCGGCGGGACGGCCGTGGCGGCAGCGGGGACCGGCGCAAGCGCAGCGGACGGGGGCGCCGCCGGAGCCTGCACCGCCGCGGTTTCCGGCGCAGGCGCGGCAGACGTAGCCGGAGCAGCGACCGGAAGCGAAGGCACGACGCCGCTCGCGGCGAGCGCGGACTCCGACACCTGACCTTGCGGCGCCGCAGCGACGCTGGTCACGGCGGGGGCCGCCTGCGTCGCCGGTTCGACGACGGTTTCCGTGACTTCGGCGGTCTCCGCGGGCATGCGGAACCAGTCGAAGTACCAGCCCACCAGCACCACGAGCAGAAGCGCGCCGGCGATCAGTCCCGCAGGGATTTGCACCGCGCGCCCGCCGCTGCCGCTGGGCATGACGCCTACGGCGTTCGACACCGGCGCGAGTTCGAGAACGCGCGGGGCGACTTCGGCATCGAAGGCCGCGAGCACGGTCGCCGCATCGACACCGAGGTAGCGGGCGTAGTTGCGCAGGAAGCCGCGCGCGAACGCGGCGCCGGGCAGGAGGTCGAGCCGCCCCGCCTCCATCGCCTCGATCTGCCGGCTGGTCAGCTTGAGGGAATGCGCGACGTCGCTCGTCGTTTCGCCACGGGCTTCGCGCAACTGCCGAAGTTGCGCGCCCATCTCGGCAGCGAGGTCGGTCGATGCCGCCCCCTGCTGGTCCAGATGCACTTCTGTCACTCGTAATTTCCCTGAATCATCGTCCGGTATTCGGCACTGTCGGCGAAGCGGCCGCGCAGCTGCGCCGCGTAGCTGGCTTCGGCGTCACGGTTGCCCTGGCGGCGCGCGGTGCGCAGCCCCAGCCACACCGATTGCGGCGTCGGCTCGCCCTGCTGATGCAGGTCGACCAGCAGCGCGCTTGCGACGTCGTAGGCGCCGCGCCGGTAGGAGATGCCGGCGAGCTGATACATCGCCTGACGGTTCGCCGGGTCGGCCTGCAAAGCGCGGCGGAATTCCGCCTCCGCGGCCACATCGTTGTTCTGGCGCAGCTGGCACAGGCCGGCGTTGGTGTAGGGCCGGGTCGGGGTGCGGTAGTACGGGTTGCGCGCCGACGAGGCAAGTCGCGCCAGGCCGTCCTGCACATTTCCGTTGATGCACTGGAACCAGCCGAAACTGTTGTTGAATTCGGGGTCGTTCGGCGCGGCCTCGAGTGCGCGCAGGAAGTGCTCGCGCGCCGCGCTGGCGTCGTCGATGGCCATGTACACCAGCCCCATCAGGTGATAGGCCGGCGCGTAATTGGACTGGCTCTGCAGCGCGATGCGCGCTTCATCGAGCGCGACGGCGTAGTTGCCGAGCTGCAGGTAGGCCACGCCCAGTTCGACGTGCACCTTGGCCGTTGCCTCACCCTTGCCCGACACCGGCATGTCCGCCACGGGACGATCCGCGAGCGGCGTGCCGGCGGCGTTCATGGTGGCGTTGCAGCCGGCGAGCGCCAGCGCGAACAGCGGAAGCGACAGCTTCACGAAGAGCCGGGTCATGCACGATCCTCCATCGGTTTGACAAGGCGAACGGTGCGACGCGTGCGATCCTGGACCTGCCCCGCGAGCTGGCCGCAGGCGGCATTGACGTCGTCGCCACGGGTCTTGCGGGTCGTCGTGACGATGCCCGCGTCGATCAGGATACCTGCAAAGCGGCGTATGCGTTCGGGCTGGGAACGACCGAAACCCGAGTTGGGGAAGGGGTTGAACGGGATCAGGTTGAACTTGCACGGCACGTCGCGCACGAGGGCGACGAGCGCGCGCGCATGCGCGTCGGAGTCGTTCACGCCGTCGAGCATGACGTATTCGAAGGTGACGAAGTCGCGCGGGGCGCGCTCGAGGTAACGCCGGCACGCGGCCATCAGCTCGCGCAGCGGGTACTTCTGGTTGATCGGCACGAGGCGGTCGCGCAGCGCGTCGTCGGGGGCGTGCAGCGACACGGCGAGCGCGACCGGACATTCGTCGCGCAGGCGGTCCATCGCCGGCACGATGCCGGAGGTCGACACGGTGACGCGGCGGCGCGACAGGCCGTAGGCGTGGTCGTCGAGCATCAGGCGCAGCGCGGTGACGACATTGTCGAAGTTGGCGAGCGGCTCGCCCATGCCCATCATGACGACGTTGCTGATGACGCGGCCGTTATCCGCGTCGCCCTCGGCGTCCTTGGCCCCGGCCGGCGTCGACGTGCCGCCCAGCAGTTTGTTCGCGAGCCACAACTGGCCGATGATCTCGGCCGCCGACAGGTTGCGGTTGAAGCCCTGCTTGCCGGTCGAGCAGAAGGCGCAGTCGAGCGCGCAGCCGGCCTGCGACGAGATGCACAGGGTGCCGCGGTTGGTCTCGGGGATGAACACAGCCTCGACCGCGTTCGCATTGCCTACGTCGAGCAGCCACTTGCGCGTGCCGTCTTCCGACACGCTGTCACGGATGGCCTGCGGCGGGCGGACGCACACCTCCTGGGCGAGCTTCGCGCGCAGGCTCTTCGCGACGTCGGTCATGTTGTCGAAATCGGTTTCGCCGAAGCGGTGCATCCAGCGCATCACCTGACGCGCACGGAAGGGCTTCTCGCCGCGCTCGGCAAACCAGGCGACGAGGCCGTCGACGTCGAAATCGAGCAGATTGACCGGTGTTTCCATGTGTTTCCTGTACTGCCCTCAAAATGCAATCGGCCCGCGTTGCACGAAGTGCGCGGGCCGATCCGCGGGCGTAGCCCTGAGAGGCTTAGCGGGCGTAAACGTTCATTCCCGGGAAGAAGAACGAGACTTCGACCGCGGCGGTTTCGGGCGCATCCGAACCATGGACGGCGTTGGCGTCGATCGAATCGGCGAAGTCGGCGCGGATGGTGCCGGCGGCAGCCTTCTTCGGGTCGGTGGCGCCCATCAGGTCACGGTTCTTGGTGATTGCGTTCTCGCCTTCCAGGACCTGAATCATCACCGGGCCGGAGATCATGAAGGACACCAGATCCTTGAAGAAGGGGCGTTCCTTGTGCACGGCGTAGAACTGGCCGGCCTCGCGCTCGGACAGGTGCACCATCTTCGAGGCGACGATCTTGAGACCCGCATCTTCGAAGCGCTGGTAGATCTTGCCGATCACGTTCTTGGCGACGGCGTCGGGCTTGATGATGGACAGGGTGCGTTCGATAGCCATTTGAAAAAACTCCGGTTTGAATCGGTCAGCGAAAAATTGGGCGCAAAAAGCGTAGCTCGTGATTCTAGCAGTTTTTCTTGACAGACTCCCAGCGCGGCGACAACCACACGCGAGCCGCAGCACCTCGCCGGGCGTGTATCTTTTGCGCCGCAGCAAACGTGGTGCGGTTCTTGCGGAAGACCATGCATCAAACATGGAAATACAGGTTCCGCCATGACGCACTCCGGCCATCATCGCCGCACATCCGACATCGATCTGCTGACAATTTACGAGATCAGCAAGGTTCTGACCTCATCGCTCGACTTCAGGCAGTGCGTGCAGAGCGTGCTGCGCCTGCTGCTGACGCAGCTCCACATGCGCCACGCGCTGGTCGGTCTGGTGCAGACGGACGAGCAGTTGCACATTCTTGGTGCAGCGGGCGTGCCGTGGCCGATGAGCGAGGCGCCCATCCTCGACCCCGGCGTAGGGGTGATCTCGAAGGTGATCCGCAGCGGCTCGCCGATCGTGATCCCGGACATCGCCGCGGACACGAACTTCACCAACCGCACCGGGCGCGACCCACAGCAGCTCGCAGGGGTTTCCTACGTCGTGGTGCCGCTGAAGCTCGACCGCGAGGTGATCGGCATCCTCTCGGCCGACCGCCATCCCGACGCCGAGCTGCCGGTCAACTTCGAGCGCGACGTGCGCATCCTGTCGCTGGTCGCGAACCTGCTGGCGCAGACCTACCGTCTGCACCAGTCGGTGGCGGCGGACCGGCAGGTGCTGATCGAGGAGTCCGCCCGTCTGCAGAAGCAGCTGCAGGGGAGCTACGACATCGAGAACGTGGTCGGGCGCTCGAAGCGCATGAAGGAGGTGTTCGCGGACGTGCATCAGGCGGCGCCATCGGGGGCGACGGTGCTGTTGCGCGGGGAGTCGGGCACCGGCAAGGAGGCGATCGCGCATGCGATCCATTACCTGTCGCCGCGGGCGAAAGGCCCGTTCGTGAAGCTGAACTGTGCGGCGCTGCCGGAAACGCTGCTGGAGTCGGAGCTCTTCGGCCACGAGAAGGGGGCGTTCACCGGCGCGACCTCGGAGCGCAAGGGGCGTTTCGAGTTGGCGAAGGGTGGCACGATCTTCCTCGACGAGATCGGCGACATCTCTCCGGCCTTCCAGGCAAAGTTGCTGCGCGTGCTGCAGGAGCAGGAGTTCGAGCGCGTCGGAGGCAACAAGACGTTGCGCGCCGATGTGCGGCTGGTGGCGGCGACGAACCGCAACCTGGAGGAGATGGTGCAGAAGAACGAGTTCCGCGCCGACCTGTATTTCCGCCTGAATGTGGTGACGATCTTCATGCCGTCGTTGCGTGAGCGCAAGGATGATATCCCGCTGCTGGTGGACTTCTTCCTCGACCGCTTCAATCGCGAGAACCGCCGCCAGCTGACGATGACGCCGGGGGCGCTGGAGATCCTGATGCAGTGCAACTGGCCGGGCAACGTGCGCGAGTTGGAGAACTGCATCCAGCGCGCGGCGACGATGACGCGCTCGAGCACGATTCGCGAGGTGGATATGCGCTGCCAGAAGGGGCAGTGCTTCTCGGCAGTGCTGCTGGAGAGCGCGCAGTCGCGGGCGTGCTTCCCGATGATCGGGATGCCGGCGCGCGGCCTTGCCCCCACGCGCACGGCGCCCGTCCCGCCGGCCGAGGCGGACAACGAGGGCGCGGCCGCCCGGGCGCCGGCCAGCGAGCGCGAGCGCTTGGTCGATGCGATGGAACGCTGCGGCTGGGTGCAGGCGAAGGCCGCACGGATGCTGGGGCTCACGCCGCGGCAGATCGGCTACGCGCTGCGCAAGTACAACGTGGAGGTGAAGCAGCTTTGATGGCGCCCGTGCTGCGAATACGCGCCGGCGGGGTGGGCTGCCGGGCAGGCGCTCACGGACAGCCCGACAGCCCACCCCACCGGCGCTCGGACGGGTTGAGGCGAAAGGGCCGCTCACACCGGCCGGTTGTCGGCGACCTTCACCGGCCCCATCTCGGCCAGTGCCTGCGCGTACTCGGCGCGCGGGAAACCGCCGCCCACCTTCGCCGCGGAGTCGACGATCGCGTCGATCTTGGCCTCGGAGGACATCTTCTTGAGGTCGCCCTTTTCGAGGTACAGGAGGTCGAGGAGCTCGTTGTAGACGGTCGCTTCGTCGAGGGGGAGGACGTGGTAGCTGACACCGTCGATGTCGAGCAGGTATTTCTTCGAGATGTCGACGTTGCCCGCGAAGACGAAATACTTGCCGGTCGGCACGAGTGCGGCGCCGAAGGTGGCGCGAACCTCGTCGAGGTGGGCGAGCGAATCGACGTGCAGGGCGAGGAAGCTCACCGTCTCGCCTTCGACCGCGAGGATGACCTGGTCGGCCTTGATTTCGGGCGGGCGTTTTTCGCCGGCGACCGAAGGCGGGAACTTGAGCCCGAGTTCGCCGCGGAAGCCGTAGCGGGCGGTCTTGCCGGTGGGGCCGGAGAAGGTCGGGGACAGGAGCTTGCCGTCGAGCGCGGCGAACAGGGCGGGATGAGTCATGGCAGGGCCTCGCGTGGTGATTGATCGGGCTCGTTCAGCGAGAACCATGCCACCGGTTCCTTTCCGCGTAGCTGCCGCACTCGCGCCCGGCACATCGCGGATTTGTCGCGACAATGTGCGGTATCTGACAGACAGTGTGCGATTGGAACCCCAATGGGTAATGCCGCAGCTGACAGGGGAGATCTCCATGTGACAATGAGTGGCTGTCTGACGAGCCTGTAACGATGCCGACTCCCGCCCGCCCGGACGACCCGATCCTCCCGAACGTGCCGCGCCAGCGCGTCCTCTTCGTCGCGACGATGGCGATCATGGTGCTGGCCGGGCTGTTCGGGTGGTACGGCATTGCCGACCGCCGCACGATCATGGACGAGGGCATCGAGGCAGCCGAGCAGATGGCGAGCCAGACCGCGCTGATCGCCGCGGGGACGCTGGAGTCGGGCGAGCAGTTGCTGCACGCGATGGAGTTGCTCGTGAAGCCGCCAGTCGCCGCCGGCCGCCCCGATCCCGAAGCGGTACGCGCGGCGCTGCTGGACCTGCGCAACGCCGCGCCGCACCTCATGGATCTGCTGATCCTGTCGGGCGATGGACGGATCGTACACTGGACGGGCTCGGGCACGCCTCCGTCCGTCGCGGAGCGCGAGTATTTCACCGCTCACCTGCGGTCCGGCAGCCCGCTCTACGTCGGCCCGCCGCAACTGTCGAAGGTGCATGCCGGTCGGTGGTTCTTCGCATTGAGCGAAGCCCTGCGTGACCCGGCGGGCGGACTCGCCAATGTCCTCGTCGTGATCATCGACGTCGACCTGCTGCGCGAGCGGCTGACGCTGCGCAACCCGCGCCGCGGTGTCAGCCAGGCGCTGCTCAGCGAGGACGCCCGCGTGTATTCGCGCACGCCCGATCACGAACGCCACGTGGGCAAGCAGTTGCCGCTCTCGGCCGAACGCAGCGCGGTGTCGGCCGGCAATCCCTATGCGAGCACGGTGACCGTGTCGCCACTCGACGGGCAGGAGCGCATCGTCGCCTACCAGCACCTGCGCCGCTACCCGATGGTGGCCGCGGCGACGCTGCCGGTCGCCGAGCTTCTCGCGCCGTGGCGCAAGCGACTGACCATCGTGTGCTTCCTGTGGCTGGCGCTGAGCGCGGCCATCGTCGCGATCGCCCGGCGCGCGGCGACGATCAGCCGCATGCAGCGGGAGCAGGCGAGCCTCGACGGACTCACCGGGGTGCATAACCGGCGCTCGATCATGGCGCACGCGGACGAGTTCGGGCGCGTGCTCGATCGCAGAGGCGAACTGTCGATGCTGATGATCGACATCGACCACTTCAAGGAGATCAACGACACCTACGGCCATCTGGCCGGCGACGACGCGATCCGCCGCATTTCGCAACTGCTGCGCGACGAGGTGCGCGGAAGCGACGTCGTCGGGCGCTACGGCGGCGAGGAGTTCCTCGTCCTGATGCCCGACACCGGCACGGAGGGGGCGACCCACGTGGCGGAGAAGCTGCGGGCAGCGGTCGCGACGCAAGTGACGGCGCCCAGGCCGGTCACGATCAGCGTCGGGGTCGCGACGAGTGCGCGCGGCGAGCGCTCGCTCGAGCCCACGCTGACGCGCGCCGATGCCGCGCTGTACGAGGCGAAGCAGGCGGGCCGCAATTGCGTGCGCGTCGCCCAGGCCCCGGCCGAACCCGCAGGGACCACGGGCTGAGCGGCCGGCGGGGTGCGAGTGTCGCGCTTGCGCCGCGATTGTCCCGAACCGTACACAGGTCCGGCCGGGCCACACACCCTAAACATATCGTTACCAATCAACGCACTAGAGCAACAAGGCACGGATGGCACGGGCATTGCAGTGAGGGTATCGATGGCGCAGCCGCGCCGACCCCATATGCCCGAGGGAGAATGCCATGCCTGCGCCCCTGCCGTCCGCTTCGCCGTCGCCAGCAACCCCTGCCCGCCGCGTGATCCCGTTGGCGCCGACCGGCGCCGCGGGGCGCGGCAGCACCTGCGGGACGGCGACCAAGGGCGGTTGCGGTTCGGGTAGTTCCGCCGGCCTGCCCCAGCACATCCGCGACCGGGTGCACGACCACCCCTGCTATAGCGCGGAAGCGCACCACCACTTCGCGCGCATGCATGTCGCCGTCGCCCCCGGCTGCAACATCCAGTGCAACTATTGCAACCGCAAGTACGACTGTGCGAACGAGAGTCGGCCGGGAGTGGTGTCGGAGAAGCTGACGCCGGAACTGGCGGCGAAAAAGGTGCTCGCGGTGGCGGCACGCATCCCGCAGTTGTCCGTCGTCGGAGTGGCGGGACCGGGCGACGCGCTGGCGATCCCGGAGAGGACCTTCCGCACCTTCGAGCTGATCAAGGAGGCGGCGCCCGACATCCGGCTGTGCCTGTCGACCAACGGGCTGGCCCTGCCCGACCACGTCGAGCGCATCAAGGCGTTGGGCGTGGACCACGTGACGATCACGATCAACATGATCGACCCGGAGGTCGGCGCGCACATCTATCCGTGGATCTTCTTCGACCACAAGCGCCGGCGCGGGCTGGAGGCGGCGCGCATCCTGCATGAGCGCCAGATGCTGGGGCTGGAGATGCTCGTCGCCGCCGACGTGCTGGTGAAGGTGAACTCGGTGATGATCCCGGGGATCAACGACCGCCACCTTGCCGAGGTGAACGAGGCGGTGAAGTCGCGCGGGGCCTTCCTGCACAACATCATGCCGCTGATCTCGGACCCGGCGCACGGCACGCATTTCGGCCTGACGGGGCAGCGCGGGCCGACGCCGGCCGAGCTGAAGGCGCTGCAGGATGCGTGCGAGGGCGAGATGCAGATGATGCGCCACTGCCGCCAGTGCCGAGCCGATGCGGTCGGGATGCTGGGCGAGGACCGCGGCGCGGAGTTCACGTCGCAGAACATCGACGCGATGGCGGCCGGGGTCGATGCAGCGGCTGTCGCCGAGTCGCGCGCGGCCTATCGCAGCTTCGTCGAGCGCGAGCGCGCCGATCAGATCGAGGCGGCGGATGCGGCCAGGTCCCAGCTCAGCACGACGGCCGAGACGCGGCTGGTGGCGGTCGCGACCAAGGGGTCGGGGCGGATCAACCAGCACTTCGGCCACGCCGAGGAATTCCAGGTGTACGAGGTGTCGGCCACCGGCGCGAAGTTCGTCGGCCATCGCAAGGTGTCGCTGTACTGCCAGGGCGGCTATGACGATGACGAGGCGCTGCCGGGCATCGTCGAGGCGCTCGCGGGCTGCGGCGCGGTGTTCGTCGCGAAGATCGGCCACTGTCCGCGCAAGGACCTCGCGACGGCGGGCATCGTCGCGGTCGAGGACTACGCGCACGAATACATCGAGGCCTCGCTGATCGACTGGTTCGCAAAGTCGGTCGCGGGCGCCGCCACCATCGCAGCCTGAGGAGGAATGACCATGTGCGTGACCCTGACCCCCGCCGCCGCCGGCTTCATGAAGCGCATCGTGCGCTTCGGCGGCGGCAGCGCCGACAGCGGCTTCCGGCTGTCCGTGAAGCCCGGCGGCTGTTCGGGCTTCGATTCGAGCTTCACGGTCGAGACCGCACCGGCCGCGGGCGACGCGGTGATCGAGCAGCTCGGCGTGCGCCTGTTCCTGACTGAGGACAGTTGCGCGCTACTGCGCGGCTACACGGTGGATTTCACCGAGAACAGCGTGGACAGCCGCCTGAGCTACCACAAGGAGGGCGCGGCGGAGGGCTGCGGCTGCGGCTCGGGGACCGGCGCGCAGGCGCCCGGCGCCGCGGTCGCGGTGAAATTCTTCAAGCCCGGCAGCAGCTGCACCAAGGCATAGGAGGGAATCATGTTCGCGCGCGATTCGGACATCGTCGAACTCGACGGGCAGCCGGCCTTCGACTACGGCGAGAAGGTCATCTCGCGGAAGAACGTCAGGAACGACGGCACCTTCCACGGCCGCGAGATCGGCGACGTGCTGGTAAAGAAGGGCGACGTCGGCTACGTGAAGAGCATAGGCACCTTCCTGCAGCAGTTCTACATCTACGGCATCGACTTCGTCGACCTGGGCTACGTGGTGGGCATGAAGGGGCGCGAATTGCGCTCGCTCGATGCGCCCTCCTCCGGCACCTGCGACGAGGACGATGAGCTCCATTTCGACGAAGAGGAAACGATGCGATGAAAGTCACCGTGCGCAAGGAAGCGGCCGGCCACTATTCGATCTACGTGGCGAAGAAGGATCTCGAGGCGCGCATCGTGAGCGCCGAGCAGCCGGCGATCTGGGGCGGCAAGGTGGAGCTCGATAACGGCTGGACGCTGGAGATGCCGGCGATGGCAGCCGACACGCGCCTGCCCATCACGGTCGAGGCGAGACGGCTGGGCGAGGGCTGAGCTTCAGGCACTCCCGAGCGCGAGCAGGCCGTCGACCTGCCGCACGATCGCGTCGCGCACGTCGCGGTCCAGCCGCTTGATCCAGCGGCCCGGGATCGCGTCCACGCCGTAGTGCGCCCCCGCCAGCATGCCGGCGATCGCGCCGGTGGTGTCGGCGTCGCCGCCGCAGTTGACGGTGCGGATCAGGCAGGATTCGAAGCTGTCGGTGGCGAAGAAGGCGTGCAGCACCGTCTGCACGGTGTCGACGACGTAGCCGGTCGCGCGCTTCGGGTAGGGGTCGAAGCGGAACGGGCGGTGCGCCTCGACCAGCGCCTTCGCTTTCGCACGCAGCTTGGCGAGATTGTCGCGCCAGTCGCCGCCATACAGGAGATCGGCGAGCATGCGGGCGACGCACAGCGTCGCGGCGTCGGACAGCGGATGGTTGTGCGTGACGTGCGCCTGCGCGACCGAGCAATGCTCGAGGAGCGCCGCGTCGCGGAAGGCGTACAGCACCGCGGGGAGGTTGCGCATCAGCGCGCCGTTGCCGGCGTCCCCGTCCGAAAACGGCGATTCGAGCGACCCGTCGCGCCCGTAGCGCACGAGGCCGCGGCGGCAGGTGTTGCCGACGTCGATCGGTTTCGACTTCAGCCACACGAGCCAGTGCGTGGCGATGTTCGTCAGGTTCCACCCGCCGGATTCCAGGATCGCAGCACCGAGCGCGAGCGACATCTGCGTGTCGTCCGTGACCTGTCCGGCTTTCAACCTGAGCCAGCCGCCACCAACGATGTCGCGCAGCTCTCCGTACTGGTGGCGAATCTCGGAAGGCGTCAGGAATTCGACCGTGGCGCCCAGCGCGTCGCCGACGGCAAGGCCCAGGTAGGCGCCCAGGGCGCGTTCGTGCAGGGTCGGACCCGACTCGTTCGTCATAGGACCGCCATCCTGACACCATAGTCGCCGCCGAGCACCAGCATTTCGCCCTCGCCGCGCAGCAGCGGACCCGGCATCAGCTCGTTGCAGTACACGACCTTGCACAGCGGCACCTCGACTTCGAGGATGGTGTCGCCGAACTGGTCGGCGATGTCGCGCCGTGTCGTGAACGAGACAAGATTGTTGTGCCGCGCGATGGCCTCGCGTGCGCGGCCGGACCTGCCGTCGGCGCGCGGCAGCCAGGCGACGACCTGGTGCTCGGCGAAGTCGTTCACGCCGCGGTACAGCGTGAGGTGGCGCCGGCCGGGGTAGAGCCAGCGGCGGAACGTGTGCTGCGCGTACTCGTACAGCAGGTCGAGCTGCGCGTGGATGCAGTTGTTGTGGAAGCGCGCGTTCATCTTTTCCTCGACGTACGCCATCCACGCCTCCGACGGGTAGCGCCCGAGGGGCCGCTTGTGGAAGGTCGGATGCAGACCGAAGCGCGACTCCGCCCAGCCCTTGAGCACCGCCCCTTCGCGGCCGTTGGCGTCGAAACCCCAGCCGCGCAGCAGGCGCAGGTAGCTCGCGCGGTAGCGCTTGCGCCCCGCGGCGTCGCGCTCGCCGGGCAGGTCCAGTTCGAACACGGTGCGCATGTAGATCTGGAAGGCGAGCACGGCCTCGTCGGCGCTCGTCGCGTCGTCGAGCATCGCGAACAGCGCGCGGTTGGTTTCGCGCACGCCGTGGATGTGCAGCGGCAGCGGATGGGCGTTGAACGCGACGCTCGCGACGAGCCCGGTCGGGATGCCGACGAGGTTGGTCGAGTGGCCGTACGCGGCGGCGCCGGGCTCAGTAGTTGCTGAAATGGCCTTCACGCCTTGCCTGCGCACGCGCCTGCTTCACCAGTTCGCCCGACTGCGGCGGCGCGGCGGGCGCGGACACCTGTTTTTCCAGCGTGGAGCCGCCACAGCGCGGGCAGTGCGGCGTCTGGCTCGTGCGCACGAGCAGCTCGAAGGTCTTGGCGCAGGCGGGACAGCGGTAATCGAAGATCGGCATGGGGCCTCCGTGAAAGTCGGTTCGATTCACCTCACATGCAAAAAGGATGCCGTTGTGCGAGCATTTCCCGTAGGGCGGAAGAAGCGCAGCGCATCCCGCCAATCCAGCCGGCCAGCGGAACTCCGCCTGCCGCGCGGCGGGATCCGCCTTCGGCTCCTCCCGCCCTTCGCAATGTGGCCTCGGGCGTCTGGCAGGAGTCGGACGGGCCTCACCGCGACATGCCGATGTCCGACACCCGCCGCGTCCTTGTCGCGTTGCCGACAGCTCCGGCGCCGCTCCTGCAGCCCTCCTCTACCAACCTGGAACCCTTGCTGCGACAGGCTTTCGTGACTTTTTGCCGCCACTGGCACAGCCCTTGCCATAGGAGAAGCGTTCCGGTTCGCCGGGTGTGAAAGCAGGACTCACTTTTCTTGAGGAGAAATGAAATGTCCCTTCGTCAAATCGCGTTCTACGGAAAGGGTGGCATCGGCAAATCGACCACATCGCAGAACACCCTCGCCGCGCTGGCCGAGATGGGCCAGAAGATCCTGATCGTCGGCTGCGACCCGAAAGCCGACTCGACCCGCCTGATCCTGCACGCCAAGGCGCAGGACACGGTGCTGTCGCTCGCCGCCGACGCCGGCTCGGTGGAGGACCTCGAGCTCGAGGACGTGCTGCGCGTCGGTTACCGCGACATCCGCTGCGTCGAGTCGGGCGGCCCGGAACCCGGCGTCGGCTGCGCCGGCCGCGGCGTCATCACCGCGATCAACTTCCTCGAAGAGAACGGCGCCTATGACGGCGTGGATTACGTCTCCTACGACGTGCTCGGCGACGTCGTGTGCGGCGGCTTCGCGATGCCGATCCGCGAGAACAAGGCGCAGGAGATCTACATCGTGATGTCGGGCGAGATGATGGCGATGTATGCCGCGAACAACATCTCGAAAGGCATCCTGAAGTACGCCAATGCCGGTGGCGTGCGCCTGGGCGGCCTGATCTGCAACGAACGCCAGACCGACAAGGAATGGGATCTCGCCGACGCACTGGCGAAGAAGCTCGGCACCTCGCTGATCCACTTCGTGCCGCGCGACAACGTCGTGCAGCACGCCGAACTGCGCCGCATGACCGTGCTGGAGTATGACCCCGAGTCGAAGCAGGCCGCCGAGTACCGCCAGCTGGCGCAAAAGATCCACGCCAACAAGGGCAACGGCACGATCCCGACGCCGATCAGCATGGAAGAGCTGGAAGACCTGCTGCTCGAGTTCGGCATCATGCAGAAGGAAGACGACAGCATCGTCGGCAAGGCCAAGGCCGTCGCCTGAGCCCCCCCGCGCATAGGAGAACCATTATGAGTGCGGTACTGGACGACAAGACGCGCAACAAGGCGTTGATCAACGAGGTGCTCGAGGTCTACCCCGAGAAGGCGGCGAAGAAGCGCGCCAAGCACCTCAACGTGTATGAGGAAGGCAAGCCCGACTGCGGCGTCAAGTCCAACATCAAGTCCCTGCCGGGCGTGATGACGATCCGCGGCTGTGCCTACGCCGGCTCGAAGGGCGTGGTGTGGGGCCCGATCAAGGACATGGTGCATGTCAGCCACGGCCCGGTCGGCTGCGGCCAGTACTCGTGGTCCACGCGCCGCAACTACTACAACGGCACGACCGGGGTGGATGCCTTCGGCGCGATGCAGATCACGTCCGACTTCCAGGAGAAGGACATCGTCTTCGGCGGCGACAAGAAGCTCGACAAGGTGGTTGACGAGATCACCCAGGTCTTCCCGCTTGCGAAGGGCATCTCGGTGCAGTCCGAGTGCCCGATCGGCCTGATCGGCGACGACATCGAGGCCGTGTCGAAGAAGAAGTCCAAGGAAGTGAACCTGCCGATGGTGCCGGTGCGTTGTGAAGGCTTCCGCGGCGTGTCGCAGTCGCTCGGCCACCACATCGCCAACGACGCGATCCGCGACTGGGTGTTCGACAAGGCGGACTACGAGAAGCCGTTCGAATCGACGCCCTACGACGTCGTGCTGATGGCCGACTACAACATCGGCGGCGACGCGTGGAGCTCGCGCATCCTGCTCGAAGAGATGGGCCTGCGCGTGATCGGCCAGGGCACCGGCGACGCGACGCTCAAGGAAATCGAGATGATGCCGCGCGCGAAGCTGCTGCTGCTGCACTGCTACCGCTCGATGAACTACATCGCCCGCCACGTCGAGGAAAAGTACGGCGTGCCCTGGTTCGAGTACAACCTCTTCGGGCCGACCAAGATCGCCGAATCACTGCGCGGCATCGCCGCGTTCTTCGACGACACGATCAAGGAGAAGGCCGAGCAGGTCATCGCCAAGTACACCGCGCTGTCGCAGGCGGTCATCGACAAGTACAAGCCGCGCCTCGCGGGCAAGAAGGTGATGCTGTATGTGGGCGGCCTGCGCCCGCGTCACGTCGTCGGCGCGTACGAGGACCTGGGCATGGAAGTGTGCGGCACCGGCTACGAGTTCGGCCACGGCGACGACTACCAGCGCACGACCCACTACGTGAAGGACGGCACGCTGATCTACGACGACGTCACCAGCTTCGAGCTGGAGAAGTTCGCCGAGAAGATCCGCCCCGACCTGATGGCCTCCGGCGTCAAGGAAAAGTACATCTTCCAGAAGATGGGCATCCCCTTCCGCCAGATGCACTCGTGGGACTACTCCGGCCCGTATCACGGCTACGACGGCTTCGCCATCTTCGCCCGTGACATGGACATGGCGATCAACTCGCCGGTTTGGGGCATGACCAAGGCCCCCTGGAAGAAATAAGGAGCACGACCATGCCTCAATCAGCTGAAAAGGTCCTCGACCACGCCGGTCTGTTCAAGGAGCCGGAATACCAGGAGATCTTCGAGCGCAAGAAGGGCTTCGAAGGCGGCTGCGGCGCGGCCAAGGTCCAGGAGATCGCCGACTGGACCAAGACGATGGAGTACCGCGAGATCAACTTCAAGCGCGAAGCCCTCGTCATCAACCCGGCCAAGGCCTGCCAGCCGCTCGGCGCCGTGCTGTGCGCCTCCGGCTTCGAAGGCACGCTCCCCTACGTGCATGGCTCGCAGGGTTGCGTCGCCTACTTCCGCTCGCACTTCAACCGCCACTTCAAGGAACCGTGCTCGGCGGTGTCCGACTCGATGACCGAGGACGCGGCGGTGTTCGGCGGCCTCAACAACATGGTCGACGGGCTGGCGAATGCGCACGCGCTGTACAAGCCGAAGATGATCGCCGTGTCGACCACCTGCATGGCCGAAGTCATCGGCGACGACCTCGACGGCTTCATCAAGATCGCCAAGCAGAAGGGCTCGATCCCCGAGGACTTCCGCGTGCCGTTCGCGCACACGCCCTCCTTCGTCGGCAGCCACGTCACCGGCTACGACAACATGCTCAAGGGCTTCCTCACGAGCTTCTGGGACGGCAAGACGCGCAGCGAGACGGCCGCACCCGCGATCAACATCAACGGCGGCTTCGACGGCTACTGCGTCGCCAACAACCGCGAGCTCAAGCGGATGATGAAGGAGATGGGCGTCGAGGCGACGATCATCTCCGACCCATCCGAGGTCTTCGATACCCCGACCGACGGCGAATTCCGCATGTACGCGGGCGGCACGACGGCCGAGCAGATGGAAGCCGCGCTCAACGCCAAGGGCACGGTCTTCATGCAGGGCATCTCGGCGGCGAAATCGGCCGAGTACGTCGAGAAGGCCGGCCAGAAGGCGGTGTCGCTCAATTGCCCGGTCGGCGTCACCGGCACCGACGCCTTCCTGATGGCGGTGTCCGAGCTCACCGGCCAGCCGATCCCGGCTGCGCTGGAACTCGAGCGCGGCCGCCTCGTCGATGCGATCGCCGACTCGCAGGCCCACCTGCACGGCAAGCGCTTCGCGCTGTTCGGCGACCCCGACATGCTGCTGGGCCTCACCGCCTTCCTGCTGGAACTGGGCGCCGAGCCGGTGCATATCCTCTGCACCAACGCGACCAAGGAATGGACCGAGAAGATCAACGCGCTGCTCGCCGCCAGCCCCTTCGGCAAGGAGGCCAAGGCCTGGCCGGGCAAGGACCTGTGGCACCTGCGCTCGCTGCTCGCGACCGAGCCGGTCGATTTCCTGATCGGAAGCTCGCACGGCAAGTACCTCGAGCGCGACATCGGCACGCCGCTGATCCGCATCGGCTTCCCGATCTTCGACCGCCACCACCACCACCGCTTCCCGATCTGGGGCTACCAAGGCGGCCTGAACGTTCTCGTGAAGATCCTCGACAAGATCTTCGACACGCTGGACGCGAAGACCTCCGACTCGGCCAGCTTCGATCTGGTGCGCTGAGGAGATCCGGCAT
Source organism: Aromatoleum toluolicum (assembly GCF_012911005.2). Lineage (GTDB taxonomy): Bacteria > Pseudomonadota > Gammaproteobacteria > Burkholderiales > Rhodocyclaceae > Aromatoleum > Aromatoleum toluolicum. The sequence continues at coordinate 79,808 of NZ_WTVS01000014.1, forward strand.
GCCCACCGTTACCTTCAGTTCGCCGAAGATGCGCCGCGACCTCACCGTCTATGCCCCTGCGGGCGACCGCAAGAGCATCCTCGGCGTCGCCCGGGAGCACGGCGTCGCGATCGACTGCGAGTGTCAGAAAGGCGAATGCGGCTCCTGCACGGTCGAGGTGATCCACATCGGCAACAAGCCGCCGATGGCGGTGCACCTCACCGAGAAGGAAAAGCTCACGCTGCTGACGTCCGGCAAGCTCGCACGGCAGGAGTTCGAGGAACTGGAACTGCTGGACCTCGCGCCGCGCTACCGGCTCGCGTGCCAGTACCTGCTGCTGGATGAGGATATTGTTGTGAAGTTCTGAGCGGATGGACTCTGCTCACGGCATCCGGCGATCTCTCCGCGTCGGATGTTGCTCGGCCCGCCCCCAAGGCGGGCCTTTTTCCTTTGGGGGCGATTCAGGCTTGGAACTCGCCGAAAAATGCTCCGTCAATTTCGTAGGTGGTTACAGGTTTCAGACCAAGCATCGAGATGCTCAAGCATGTCCACAAGCTTCTCGCCATCGATCAGTTCGATCGGGGGAACTCCATCTCGTGATGCTTCACGACGGGCCTCAGCCGTAAACGTACCTGTGGTGATGATGATGCCTTTGTCCGCGCGGCCTGCCATCGCGCCCCGAAAATCACGAACACCCAAGCGACTTGGTTTCGGTACCTCAACTCCCCGGTAGGAAGGAGCTCATTTTGAATTTCGTCGGGAAGCACAAGGTCGGAGGCAATGCGTTCGACAACCTCGTCAGGTGAGCCTGAACCGCCCAGCCCTCGCAGGGCATCCAACAATGGCCCGAAATACCTTACAAACTGCGAGCCTTCTTCTTTGCCCTTGCGCGCAATATGCGTATCAAATATTTGACTTTAATATATAGAACAAATGTGACCCATCCCCACGTGAATCTATTGGGGTCAGGTCTCGGCTCTTGCCTCAGTAACCGAGTAACCGCCCTACTCGCGTCGGTTCAGCCAGTTTTCCACGGTCAGTCCCGGCACCCGGCGGAACTCCTTCAGATTGGCGGTGACGACGGTAAGGCCCAGCGCGCGTGCATGCGCCGCTATCAGCAGATCATTCGGGCCGATCGGCATGCCGGCGCTTTCCAGCAGGGCGCGGATCTCTGCATAATGTTCGTCAGCGGGAGATTCCAGCGGGAGCACCGTCAGCGCGGAAAGAATGACGTCAAGCTGCCGACGCAGCCGGGGCGAGCCGCTCTTCGCCGCACCGAACCGGAGCTCGCTCGCGACCACGATGCTCGTACAGACGGCCTCTTCGCCCACTTCGGCAATCCGGGCCGCGACCTCTCCCTGGGGATTGCGCACAAGGTCGGAGACGACATTGGTATCAAGCAGGTAACGCGGCACGCCGGGTTGCACCGCCCTCCTCATAACGAAACGTCGTCGAGCGGCGGCAAGCCGGAATCGATGTCGGGGAATTCTTCTGCGATCGCCTCCAACCCGGCCAGCACGGCAAGCAGGCGCTTCCTGCGCACAGGCACGATGATCAGCTTGTCACCTTCGCGGTGGATGATCGCTTCGTCGGCATCGAGTTCGAATTCGCGGGGGATTCTGATGGCTTGATTTCTACCATTCCTGAAAACGCGCACGTGACGTTCGGCCTGCATGGGTGTCGCCTTTAAATTTAGCCTATGCTGGAGCATAGGCCGGTCTGACTGGTGCGTCAATTTTGCCGAACCCGGAGATGGACGCCATGCACCAAACGATTCTGGACTTCTGGTTCGACGAGGTCTCACCCGCCCAATGGTGGAAGAAGGACGCGGCCTTCGACCGCATGGTCGCCGAGCGTTTCGGCGACATGTATGCCCAGGCCGCGCGCGGCGAGTTGTTCGAGTGGCGCGGGACGGCGGCCGGGCGGCTGGCGGAGGTGATCGTGCTGGATCAGTTTTCGCGCAACCTGTTCCGCGACTCGGCGGCGGCGTTCGCGTGCGACGGGATGGCGCTGGTGCTGGCGCAGGAGGCCATCGCGGCGGGCGCGGAGCAGGCGCTGCGGCCGGTCGAGCGCAGCTTCCTGTACATGCCCTTCATGCACAGCGAGTCGCTATGCATCCACGAGGTTGCGGTGCAGCTCTTCGAGCGCAACGGCATACCGGACAACCTGGATTTCGAGCTGCGGCACAAGGCGATCATCGAGCGCTTCGGGCGCTATCCGCATCGCAATGCCGCACTCGGAAGGGAATCGACACCGGAGGAGGTTGAATTCCTGAGGCAGCCGGGTTCGCGTTTTTGAGGGCCGCTGGTCGGGCGGGATGGAATCCCGCCGGTTTCCGGCTGACCCGGGCGGAATTGCTTGCCCGGGCGCAGCATGTCGGGATTCGCTGCGCTGCTCCCGACCTACGAGGACGGGGCAGCTCCTCGCGGTCAGAGGATCATGCGGCCGACGTACCACGCGGCGCCGGCGATCAGGGCGCTGCACGGGATCGTGAGGATCCACGCCCAGACGATGCTGCCCGCCACCCCCCAGCGCACGGCCGAGACCTTGCGCGAGGAGCCGACGCCGACGATGGCGCCGGTGATGGTGTGGGTGGTCGACACCGGAATGCCCAGCGCGGTGGCGAGGAACAGCGTGATCGCGCCGCCGGTTTCGGCGCAGAAGCCGCCGACCGGTTTCAGCTTGGTGATGCGCTGGCCCATGGTCTTGACGATGCGCCAGCCGCCGAACATGGTACCGAGGCCGATGGCGAGGTAGCAGGTGACGATGACCCAGGTCGGCACGGGGTCCGAACTCTGGCTGATGCCGGCGGCGATCAGGAGCATCCAGATGATGCCGATGGTCTTCTGCGCGTCATTGCCGCCGTGGCCGAGGCTGTAGAGCGAGGCCGAGACGAGCTGCAGACGGCGGAACCACTTGTCGACCTTGCGCTGGGGCGTTCGGAAAAATAACCATGAAACGCCCACCATAAGCAGCGAACCGAGCAGGAAGCCCAGCAGCGGCGACACGAGGATGAAGGCGACGGTCTTGATGAGGCCGGAGGCGAGCAGCGAGCCGAAACCGCCCTTGGCGACCGCGGCACCGACGAGGCCGCCGATCAGCGCGTGCGAGGAGCTGGACGGGATGCCGTAGTACCAGGTGATGGCGTTCCACGCGATCGCCCCGACCAGAGCGCCGAACACGACGATGTGGTCGACGACCGCGGGGTCGATGGTGCCCTTGCCGATCGTGCTCGCGACCTTCAACTGGAAGATGAAGATGGCGACGACGTTGAAGAAGGCCGCAAACGCGACCGCGTGCTGCGGCTTGAGCACGCCGGTCGAGACGACCGTCGCGATCGAGTTCGCCGCGTCGTGGAAGCCGTTCATGAAGTCGAACAGCAGGGCCAGCACCACGAGCAACATCACCGTGGCGAGCCCGATCTCCAAAGTTGCCATGTCGTTTTCCTGGAGATCGCGGGTCAGGAGTTTTCGAGCACGATGGCCTCGAGGATCTTGGCGACGTCCTTGCAGCGATCGGTGACCGACTCGAGCAGTTCGTACACACCTTTCATCTTCAGGACCACACGGACGTCGGGCTCTTCGCGGAAGAGGCCCGACAGCGCCTTGCGCAGGACGCGGTCGGCGTCGGATTCGAAGCCGTCGATCTCGTGGCAGATGCGCAGGATCTCGCGGCCGTTGTCCATGTTGGACAGCAGCACGACCGCGGCGCGCACGCTCTCGGCGCAGGACATGGACAGCTCGGCGATGCGCTGGGCTTCCTCGGTGACCTCGACGATGTCGTACAGCGAGACGGTTTCGGCGACGTCCTGGATCGTGTCGAGCACGTCGTCCATGTGCGAGATGAGCTGGTGGATCTCGTCGCGGTCGAGCGGCGTGATGAACGTGGAGTGCATCAGCGCCATCACGTCGTGGTTCAGCTTGTCCGCGCGGGTCTCGATCTCGTCGATGTCGGCGGTTGCCTTGGCCGCTACCGATGCGTCCTTTCCGACGGCCTGCATCAGCGTGACCAAGGCTTTCGCGCCGGCCACGATCTCGTCTGCGTGGGAGTTGAACAGGGTGAAGAACTGTCCCTCACGGGGCATGAAGCGGGAGAACATGATTGTTTTTGCCTGCCGGCGGAGTGAGATTAGGGCGCGATTTTAGCAGCGGAAACAATCCTGTAATGTTCCGCGCGCAAATTCAGCCTGAAATCCCGCAATCCGGGGCCATGTGCCCACCGCGGACTGCCGCGACGGCCTACATGCGCAGGCCGAAGGCCTTGCCGATCGCCTCGACGGTTTCCGGGCTGTCCCATTCCTTCGCGCCGAACACCTTGTGTACGACCTTGCCGTCGGCATCGACCAGCACCGTGAGCGGGATGCGGTTGGCGCCGAGCATGTTCTCGAGCGCGAGCTTGTGGTCGATGAAGTGCGGGAAGCTGGTCTTCGCCTGGGTGAGGAAGGCCAGGGCGCGCTCGGGGTAGTCGTCGATGGAAATGCCGATGACGTTGAACTGCTTGCCGTAGCGCTTCGACAGGCGCTCGAGCGAGCCCATCTCGGCGAGACAGGGCGGACAGTAGCTCGCCCACACGTTGATGATCAGCGGCTTGCCGCGATAGTCGCCGAGCAGCTTGGAGCCGCCGGTGAGGCCCTGCATCGGCATCTGGCGCAGGGTGCCGCCTTCGGGCACTTCTCCGGGGGTGGCGAAGGCGGGAGCGGACAGCGCGGCGAAACACAGGGCGAGGGAAACAAGGGCTTTCTTCATCTTGGCTGCGGGCGGAGGCACGGCGCGGTACGTCGGAAAAGCGTGAGCATAGCAGGAGGCGCCATGCCGCGCAGGGGCGTCAGGGGCGTGTAACGAGTTCGACAAATGCGTTGTCGCGAGTTCGACAGCAGCGGCGACGTATCCGTGTACGCTTCGCAAGCCGTTGATTTTTCTCACCGCGCCGTCTGGCATCGATCGTGCATCGGGTTCCCCGCCCCCCGACATCCGCGCCACGGGCGCACAGAGGAAACCGACATGAGCGCACTCAAACAGAGAATCGACAGCCTGCTGGTCGAACCCGGCTGCGCCACCAACCAGGCGAAGAGCGACAAGGCACGCAAGGAAGGCTGCAAGAAACCGCTGACGCCCGGCGCGGCGGCCGGCGGCTGTGCCTTCGACGGCGCGAAGATCGCGCTGCAGCCGGTGGTGGACGTCGCCCACCTGGTGCATGGGCCGATCGCGTGCGAAGGCAATTCGTGGGATTCGCGCCACGTGTATTCGTCCGGCCCGCAGACCTACCGCACGGGCTTCACCACCGACATGGCGGAGTTCGACGTGATCTACGGCGGCGAGAAGCGCCTGTACCGCGCGATCAAGGAGATCATCGACAAGGTGAATCCGCCGGCGATCTTCGTGTACCAGACCTGCCTGCCGGCGATGATCGGCGACGACGTCGAGGGGGTGTGCAAGGCGGCGAGCGCGAAGTTCGGCACGCCGGTGATCCCGGTGAACGCGCCCGGCTTCGCGGGCAGCAAGAACCTCGGCAACAAGCTGGGCGGCGAGGCGCTGCTCGACCACGTCGTCGGCACGCTGGAGCCGGAATACACGACGGACTGCGACATCAACCTGATCGGCGAATACAACGTCGTCGGCGAGTTCTGGCAGGTGAAGCCGCTCTTCGACGCGCTGGGCATCCGCGTGCTGGCGACCTTCTGCGGCGACGCGCGCTACCGCGACATCGCCGGCTCGCACCGCGCCAAGGCGGCGATCATGCTGTGCTCGCAGGCGCTCATCAACATCGCACGCAAGATGGACGAGCGCTACGACATCCCCTTCTTCGAAGGCAGCTTCTACGGCATCGCGGACATGTCGGACTGCCTGCGCCGCATCACGCGCCTGCTGGTCGAGCGCGGCGCACCGGCCGACCTGCCGGAGCGGGCCGAGGCGTTGATCGCACGCGAGGAGGCGCGCGCGTGGGCGCGCCTGGAGAAGTACCGCGCGCGGCTCGCGGGCAAGCGGGTGCTGCTGTTCACGGGCGGAGTGAAGTCGTGGAGCGTGGTGTCGGCGCTGCAGGAGGTGGGCATGGAGATCGTCGGCACGTCGATGCGCAAGTCGACGCAGGGCGACCGCGCGAAGGTGGTCGAGATCATGGGCACCGACGCGCACATGTTCGACGAACTGCCGCCGCGCGAGATGTACCGGATGCTGAAGGAGTCGCAGGCCGACGTGATGCTCTCGGGCGGGCGCTCGCAGTTCGTCGCGCTGAAGGCGAAGACGCCGTGGGTCGAGATCAACCAGGAGCGCCATCACGCCTACGCGGGCTACGACGGCGTGGCGAATCTCGTCGCCGAGATCGACAAGGCGCTCTACAACCCGATCTGGTCGCAGGTGCGGCAGCCGGCGCCGTGGGAGCTGGCCGAGGGCTGGGGGGAGTGAGCGAGCGCGGGCGGCTCGGTGGGCCGCGGCGCTACACGGCCGATGCCGGCGTTTCGGGCACCGGCAGCGCCTGCGACAGCGCTTCGATCAGGTCGGCGAGCGTGCGTGCGGCGCGGTCGCGGGCCTCGTCGATGTCCGCGGCGGGGGTACCCTCGTGGATACGCCGCTCGAGTTCGGCCGCGACTTCCTGCAGCGGCGCCGCGCCGATCTGCCCCGCCAGGCCTTTCAGCGAGTGGGAGAGACGCTCGGCGGCGGCGAGGTCGCCTGCCGCGAGGGCGGCGTCCAGGCGCGCGGTGAAATCCCCGTAGCCGATGACGAACTTGCGCATCAGGGAAAGGTAGAAGTCTTCCTTGCCCATCAGGCGCCGCACACCCAGGTCGGGATCGAGGCCGGCAATCCGCCTGAGCCGTGCGAGGACGGCGCGCGGAGCGGCGGACAGCGCCCCTGCTGCGCCCGGCGTGGCGGCGGCGGTTGCGTCGCCGCGCGGCGCGATCCAGCGCAGCAGCGCGGCCCACAGGCGATCGGGGTGGATCGGCTTGGCGATGTGGTCGTTCATGCCCGCCTCGATGCACTGTTCGCGGTCGCCCGCCATCGCGTTGGCGGTCATCGCGACGATCGGCAGGTCGGCACAGGCAGGCAGGCGTCGGATCGCGCGCGTGGCGGTCACGCCGTCCATCACCGGCATCTGCATGTCCATCAGCACGAGGTCGTAGGCGGCCTGCTGCACGCGCTGGACGGCTTCCGCACCGTTGCAGGCGATATCGACGCGGAGGCCGGCGGCGCCGAGCAGCTCGCTCGCGACCTCCTGGTTGAGCTCGTTGTCTTCGACGAGCAGCAGCCGCGCACCGCGGATCGCGGCGAGCTCGGCCGGCGCTTCGCCGGCGGCGGCGTGCGGCCTGGCCGGACGCAGGGCGCCGTCGAGCAGCCGGATCGCGGTGTCGAACAGCGCGGAGGCGGTGACCGGCTTGAGCAGGATATCGTCGACGCCGGCGCCGACGGCCGCGCGCGCGACATCCTCGCGCCCGTAGGCGGTGACGACGATGCGCACGGGCAGCCGCGGCAGGCCGAGCTGGCCGATCGCGCGCGCGGCGGCCACGCCGTCGAGCTCGGGCATCTGCCAGTCGAGCAAGAGAATATCGTAGGGTTCGCCGGCGCGCGCCGCGCGCTCGACTTCGGCGACGGCCGCGCGCCCGCAGTCCACGGCGTGCACGCGGAAGGTCATGCAGCGCATCATCTCGGCGAGCACCTCGCGCGAGCTGAGGTTGTCGTCGGCGACCAGGGCGCGCAGGCCGCGCAGGTCCGGGGCGGGCATCAGCAGGTGCCCCTCGGAGCGGCCGATGCCCAGGCGGCAGGTGAACCAGAAGGTCGAACCGGCGCCGGGCTGGCTGTCCACGCCGACGCTGCCGCCCATCATGCCGGCGAGCCGCTTGCTGATCGCGAGCCCCAGGCCCGTGCCACCGTACTTGCGCGTGGTGGAGGTGTCCGCCTGCTCGAAGCTGCGGAACAGGCGGTCGCGCAGTTCGTCGTCGACGCCGATGCCGGTGTCGCGCACTTCGAAGCGCAGCACGACCTCGCCGTTCTCGAACTTTTCGCGCCGGATGCGCATGACGATCTCGCCGCGGTCGGTGAACTTGACCGCGTTGTTGGCGTAGTTGAGCAGGATCTGACTGATGCGCAGGGGATCGCCGACGAGGCTGGCCGGCACGTCCGCCGCGACGTCGATGACCAGTTCGAGGCCCTTCGCGTTGGTCTTCTCTACGATCTGCGCGCCGACGTCCGCGACGGTCTTCTCGAGGTCGAAGTCGATGCGCTCGATGACGAGCTTGCCGGCCTCGATCTTGGAGAAGTCGAGCACGTCGTTGATGATGCCGAGCAGGTGCTGGCTGGACGCCTGGATCTTTTCGAGGTAGTCGCGCTGACGGGCGTCGAGCTGCGTGCGCAGCGCGAGGTAGGTCATGCCGATGATGGCATTCATCGGCGTGCGGATCTCGTGGCTCATGTTGGCGAGGAAATCCGCCTTGATGCGTGCGGCATCCTCGGCGAGCGCGCGCGCCTTCTGCATGCGCTCGATGGCTTCGAATTCGGCGGAGATGTCGTCGATGACCCACACGGAGCCCTTGCTGCGGTCGGACGGGTCCACGGCCGTGCCGGTCAGCCGCACCCAGAACAGCGAGCCGTCGCGGCGCATGAGCTGCTGCTCGCGCCGGTGCGACTCGCCGCGCCAGATCGCGGCATACACCGGGTCACCGCCCGCCGCATGCGCGGCCTCGTCGGGATACCACACCGCGGTGCGCTGCCCGACGAGCCCGCCCGGCGGCCAGCCGAACATCTCGTGCAGGCGCCGGTTGCCGCGGACCAGCACGCGGTCCTTGATCAGCGCGATACCCGAGGTGGCGGTGTCGAAGATCGCCTGCTGCTCGGCGCTGGCTTCACGCAGCGAGGCGCTGACCGCGGCCAGTTCGGCGGTGCGCGCGGCGACGAGGGCTTCGAGCCGCTCGCGGTACTCCGCCAGCTCACGCTGCGCCTGCTTCTGCGCGGTGACGTCGGTGAGCACGGAGTGCAGCAGCGCGTGCTCGCCGTCGTGGATCACGGTGACGAGCATGTCGACCTCGACCAGCGTGCCGTCGCCGCGCACGTGTTCCCATTCGAAGCGGCCGCCGCCGTCGGCGAGCGCGCGCCGCGACATCTCCTCCGCCAGCGCGGTGGAAGGCTGGCCGTCGGGCTGCAGCGGCGGCGAGATGTCGGCGAGGGTACGACCGAGGAGCCGGTCGAGGCCGTCCAGGCGCAAGAGGTCGAGCGCCGCGCGGTTGGCGGCGACGCAGCGTCCGTCCTCGATGAGGACGATCGCGTGGCGCGCGTCTTCGAACAACATGTGGAAACGCGCCTCGCCGGCGGGCGAGCGGATTTCGACGCGGCCGTGCGTCATGTGCGGGCGACTCCGCTCGCGGTTCGCCTCAAACGGCCGACAGGCATCCGATAGACGGGCATCTGCGCTCCTCGTGTCCTGAATTCGACGTTCATCGACATACGTGCCGGAGGCCGGGCAACGCCGGATGGGTGCGTCCTCGCGGGCAGGCCGGGTAGCGGCGCACGGCTCCAGCCGGCCGTCATCATACCGCGCACGGATCGACTTGCGCCCGAGCAGTCCGGGTTTTGTGGCGCTTGCGACACGTTCGTGTCGGACATCCGCCAAAGCGCCGTTCGCACGCTCGGGCGCTGCGGCCATGTGCCTGTTTTTACTGAGAATGCACCGCTGGCACCGTTCCTGCTGTGCTGTGCCCGTACCCTTTCGAGCACGCATCATGGCCACGATCATTCCCGGCAGGAAAGCCTGCACGACGAACCCGCTGAAGATGAGCGCTCCGATCGGCGCCGCGCTCGCCTTCCTCGGCATGGACCGCGCGCTGCCGCTGCTGCACGGCTCGCAGGGCTGCACGGCCTTCGGGCTGGTGCTGTTCGTGCGCCACTTCCGCGAGACCATCCCGCTGCAGACGACCGCGATGAACGAGGTCACGACGATCCTCGGCGGCCTGGAGAACATCGAGCAGGCGCTGCTGAACATCAGGAAGCGCGCGAACCCGGCGCTGATCGGGCTGTGCTCGACCGGCATCACCGAGGCCAAGGGCGACGACGTCGCAGGCTTCCTGAAGCTGATCCGCGAGAAACACCCGGAGCTCGACGGGACGGAGGTGGTGTTCGCGCCGACGCCCGATTTCGTCGGCGGCTTCTCCGACGGCTGGGCGAAGGCCGTCACGGCGATGATCGCCGCGCTGGTGCCGCAAACGAAGGTGCGCACGCCGTGGCAGGTGAACATCCTCGCGGGCTGCCATCTGACGCCGGGCGACATCGAGGAGATCCGCGAGACGGTCGAAGCCTTCGGCCTCACGCCCATTGTGCTGCCGGACCTCTCCGGCTCGCTCGACGGCCACATCCCCGAGACCTTCCTGCCGCACACGCTGGGCGGCACACGCCTGGAGGACGTGAAGCGTATGGGCGCCTCGGCGATCACGATCGCGATCGGCGAGCAGTTGCGCCCGGCCGCGGAGCTGCTGCAGAAGAAGGCCGGCGTGCCGGTCCGCGTGTTCGAGCACCTGTCCGGGCTGGCCGCGTGCGACGCGTTCATCGCGCTGCTGTCCGATCTGTCCGAACAGGACGTGCCGGCGAAATACCGCCGCCAGCGCAGCCAGCTGCAGGACGCGATGCTCGACGGCCATTTCTACTTCGGCGAGCAGAAGGTCGCGATCGCCGCGGAGCCGGACCTGCTGTTCGCGCTGTCGCACTTCTTCGCCGACATGGGCGCGCAGGTGACGTGCGCGATCGCGCCGCAGGACGCCCCGGTGCTCGCGCGCGTCGCGGCCGACGCGGTGCGCATCGGCGATCTGGGCGACTTCGAGGAGCACGCCGCCGGCTGCGATCTGCTGGTCACGCACTCGCACGGCCGCCAGGCCGCGGCGCGGCTGGGCATCCCCTTCTGGCGCGCCGGCCTGCCGACCTTCGACCGGCTCGGCGTCGCGCACAAGGTCACTGTCGGTTATCGCGGCACGCGCGATCTGATCTTCGAGGTGGGCAATGTCTTCATGGAGCAACTGCACGCGCATGAACAGCACGTCACCCCCACCGGCTTCGGGCCCGACCTCCACCGATCCGGCCCCGCGCCGGCCGTGGATGCGCCGGCTCACGCTGGTCACTGACTCGTCACTGGGAGAACTCGGCATGAAAATCGCCTTTGCAACGGAAAACCTGATCGACGTGGACGCCCACTTCGGCTGGGCGAAGAAGATCGCGATCTACGAAGTGCAGCCGGACGCGAGCCGGCTGGTCGAAATCGTCGAGTTCGCCGGCGATCTCGCCGAGGACGGCACCGAGGACAAGCTCGTGCCCAAGCTCGACGCGGTGCGCGACTGCGCGATGCTGTACGTCGCGGCGATCGGCGGCTCGGCGGCGGCGAAGGTGGTGAACCTGCGCGTGCATCCGGTGAAGGTGACGAATCCGCAGCCGATCGCGAGCATCATCGAGCGCCTGCAGGAAGTGCTCAAGGGCACGCCGCCGCCGTGGCTGCGCAAGGTGCTGCTGAAGGGCCGCGAGCGCAGCTTCGATTTCGATGCGGAGCACGACGCCGCGAGCGAGGCCGAACATGCCTGACACCCTCGCACCGGATGAGGCGGCCATCGTCATCGCCGCATCGCCCTTCCTCGCGGAGCTGGTCAAGCTGATCCGCGCCCAGGACACCTTCGGCCGGCGCGAGCACAAGAGCGATGCCGAGATCCTCAAGCCCTTCGTCGTCGACAAGGCCGCGCGCAAGCAGATCTCGATCATCGACGACCCGGGCCCGGAGGTGATGGCGCGGGTGGATCTCTTCTACAACGCCGCCGGCCTCGCGATCGAGCGCCGCACGGGGCTGATCGCGTCCCCGACGATCAAGCTCAACCACGAAGGTTTCGGCCGCGCGATGCTGACGACGGGACGCCTGATCGTGTTCTCGAAATACCACCGCGACATCCACCGCTTCGGCTTCGACACGCTGCAGGCGCTCGCCGAGGCCGGCGACCGCATCGTCGACGAGGCAGCCGGCCTCATCGGCCGCTTTCCCGAAGTGGCGAATTTCTGAGGCATTTCGAGGACGATGACGATGACGAGCGACGAACTGAAGACGCTGGTGAAGAAGCTCAACGCGCAGGCCACGCAGGCCAAGATGGACCTCCACGACCTGTCCGAAGAGCTGCCGATCGGCTGGGAGCGCGTCCCCGAGCAGGCGCAGAAGACCTTCGAGGCCTACGCCCGGCTGGCCGCCGCTGGTTGAACGCCGGATCCCGACCGACCTTTTCACGGAGCAGCCATGTCCCACTTCACCGTCACCCTGCCCTCGGGCGTCGCCTGGACGCCCAATTTCATCGCCGCGATCAATCAGGAGCGCTGCATCGGCTGCGGTCGCTGCTTCAAGACCTGTGCGCGCGAGGTCCTGCAGTTGATGGCCGTCGACGACGAGGGCGCGATGTTCGCGATCGAGGACGAGGACGACGAGTACGAGAAGAAGGTGATGCACATCGCACACCCGGAGAACTGCGTCGGCTGCGAGTCCTGCAACAACAACTGCGCGCGGCGCTGCATCTCGTATGCGCCGAAGGCGATGTGACATGCGCCCCGCCGCCGCTTGGCTCGCGATGCTGGACGCGCGCTGGAAACCCGGCGGCAGCATGTTTGCCGGCGGCGCGCGCCACGACGAATACGAGGACGTGCGCCGCCTGCTGCTGCAGGGCGCCGCGGGGCGCAGCGCCGACGTGGTCGCGCTGGCCGAATGCGTCGCACGCGCCTGCATGGGCGATGACCACCTGTGGCACGACCTCGGCCTGCCCTCGCGCGCCGAGCTGTCGGCGCTGCTGCACGAACACTTCCCGCGCCTCGCCGGGCGCAACGTGAACGGCATGCGATGGAAGAAGTTCTTCTACAAGCAGTTGTGCGAAGAGGTCGGCATCACCGCCTGCCGCGCGCCGTCCTGCGGCGTGTGCGCGCACTACGGCGAATGCTTCGGCAGCGAGGAACTGCCGCTGCTCGCTTTCGCCTGACCGTCATCCGAACCGGACCAAGGACACTCGAAACATGAAGATCGCGATCGCCACGGACGACTTCGACAAGGTCGCCGGCCACGCCGGACAGGCACGGCACTGGCTGCTGTACGACTGCGAACCCGGCGTCGGGGTGCCCGCGGCGCGGCGGATCGAACTGGAGCGCCGCCAGGTGTTCCATCATTGGGATGCGGATGAAGCGCATCCCCTCGATACCGTCGAAGTCATGGTCGCGCGCAGCGCCGGCGACGGCTTCCTGCGCCGCATGCAGAAACGCGGCGTGAACATCCTGCTGACGAGCGAGACCGACGCGGCGCCCGCCTTGCAGAAGATCCTGGCCGGCGAGGCGCTGCCCGACCCGCGCTGGGACGTGTCGCTACTGCTGTGCAAACTGCGGGATCTTTTCTCGAAGCATTGACCCGCGCGACGCGCGCTCAACCGCGCCGCGACAGCACGAGCGGCACCGCCGCGGCGCGGAACACCCGCGGCAGCGCGCGCGTGACCAGCACGCCCAGCACGAGGCCGCCGAACGCACCGAGCACCGCGGCGACGTCGGTATGCGCGAGCCAGTCCCCGCCGACCGCGCCGGCGACGATCAGCAGCGCCGGCAACAGGTAGCCGAGGAGCGCCGCGCGGTTGATTGCATCCGGATCGGCCGCGACCGTCACCGCATCGCCCGGCACGAGCCCCTCACTCTCGCCGACGGGTACCGTCACGAGCGACACCTTGCCGCCGCCCGCGAACTTGCCGACGCCGCAGCGGCTGCGTTCGCCGCAGCTCGAACAGCCCTGCACCGGCACCGCGACAAGTGCCTTGCCGTCGTCGATCGACCGGACCACACCTTCGTGCATCAACGCATCGGACATCGTCGCCCGCCTCCGTTCAGAACGCGTAGGGCCGGTGCAGCCACTGCCGCAGCACCGCGAGGTCGCGTTCGGGAAGATAGGAAAACCCCGCCGCCGCGTCGGACGCGACCGCCGCGGGCACCCAGTGCCCGACCGCCTTGCCGGCGAGCATGCCGAAATACCACGCCATCGGATAACCGACGGCGCGGTCGAAGGCGAGCAGCGCCGCGTGCAGCGACAGCCCGTTCGTGCCCTCGCGCGCGCCGAAGCGCGGCGCCTCGCCGGTTAGCGCCGAAATGGGCGTCGCGCGCACGATGGTCTGCCGGAAGCGGTCCAGATGCTCGCGCAACGCGATCGCCCAGTGGTTGCAGAAGGCCGTCGCCGGCCCCGCGCTGGAGGCGTCCCAGTCCGCGACGAAGCGGTGGATGGGCTGCGGTTCGAGCGCCTGCGTGCGCATCCGCGCGAGCAGGTCGCCGACGTGCGTGAGGCGGCGGAAGCGGTAGCGCGCGGCCGCGACCGGCGTGCCGCAGCGCGGCCTGTGCTCGCCCGCGCACGCCTCGCCGCCGCAGGGCGCGTCGATCAGCTCGTCCAGCGTCTCGGGCGAAGCATCGTCGCGGAACAGCGGCGACGCCCAGGTTTCCTGCAGCGCCTCGACCTCCAGCTGGACGAAATCCGTGCTCGCGCGCCCCGGTGTCGCGGCCGCGAAGTAATGCGTGCGGCCGCGCAGGTGGGTCGCGCGCAGGGTCGAGCCCGCATAGTCGTCGAGCAGCACGCCGAGCTCACCGTCGCGAGCCTCCAGCTCCGCGACGGCCCACTGCTCGAGGTTATCGGAAACGCGCACGCCGTCCGCGTCGATCACACCGCCCAGCCGGTACCAGCCGCCGCGGCACAACACCTCGCGGAACGGCCAGTCGGGCAGATACTTGCGGATCGCGTGCGCGAGCGCCGCCGGCCCTGCGGCAGCGGGGGTCACGGAGCAGGCTTCGACGACGGGCTCGGCAAGCTGGCGGCAGCGCTCGCCCCAGGCAGTGGGCGCATTCATGCGGACCTCGTTCCCGGATGGCCGGACGACCCGCGCCCGGCAGCGGTTTGCACGCGCATCACAGATAGACGATGCAGTTCTCGCCGGCCGGACACACCGCCAGGCATTGCGGCGAATCGGCGTCGCCGTCGCATTCCGTACAGGTGTCGGCGGTGATGCGGAAGACACCGCCCTTCTCGGTGATCGACTTGGTCGGACAGGCGGGCTTGCAGTCGCCGCAGGCGGTGCATTCGTCGGCGATGATCTTCATGGCCATGGTGGGCTCCTTCAGGACGGGTGGATGGGATCCGATTCCCCGCACCGTCGCGACAACGACGGCGCGGGAGGCTCACGGGGCTTATCGCAAGGACGGTGCCAAGCCCGGTCAATCCACCCAAGCCGCTGAAAACAAATGACAACCACACTCGGCGCGACCCTCGCCCGCCGCGTCGCGAATGTCGGGTTTGTGACATGCGACGAGCCACGCCGCACGGAACCTGCCGACATCCAAACCATCGAACACTCGCCCGCCCCGACAGGACGACACGATGCCCACTCCGACCCGCAGCACGATCCGCCCCCACACCGCCGACACGCCGCGCGGCACGCTGCGCCGCCGCCTCCTGCGCTGGCTGGGTGGCCTGCCCTTCCTGCCGCTCGGGCTGGCCGCCACCGCGCTCCCGGCCGGCGCGGCCAGCCTGCGCCCCACGCCCGAGGACGACATCGGCCCCTTCTACCCGCTCGACTGGAACGGCGACATCGACGCCGACCTGACGAAGCTCGCGGGCGCGACAGGGACAACTGTCGAAGGCACGCCGCTGCGCGTCAGCGGCGCGGTGCGCGACTCGGCCGGAAAGCCGGTCGCCGACGCCGCCGTCGAGATCTGGCAGGCCGACGCGCGCGGCCGCTACCGCCACCCCGGCGTCGATCCGCGCACGCGCGACCCCGCCTTCCAGGGCTTCGGCCGCACGATGACGGACGCCCAGGGCCGCTACAGCTTCCTCACGATCCTGCCGGGCAACTACGGTACGCGGCCGCCGCACATCCACTTCCGCGTCGCCCAGCCGGGGCGCGCCGAGTTCGTCACACAGATGTACTTCCGCGGCAACAACCGCGAGGGCAACGGCTATGCCCCGCCCGAGCGCGAAGCGCTGACCGTCGACATCGCCGCGGCGAAGGCCGGCGCCCCCGCCGCGGCCACCTTCGACATCTTCCTCGCCGCCCGCTGAACAGGTCCCCGGGGCAGTCCGCGCGGGCTGTCGCAAAGACGACAGCGGCGTCGACTTTGTCAGGATTGCCCCCCGCGCCCCACCTCCACGCCCGCTTTCAGGGCAACCCGCACAGCATCGCAAACCGCTGAATCCGCGACACTTTCCGCCCGCAGCGGAGCCCGTGGCACGCTCCATGCACTAGCGCCGTCGTAACGGCCCCCGCCGCAACCGACACGACGCGCCAATGACCGCCACGACCGAAATCCTGTTGCTGCTACTCTCGACCGCCCTCGTGAACAACGTGGTGCTGGTCAAGTTCCTCGGCCTGTGCCCCGTGATGGGCGTCTCCAAGAGCATGGACGCCGCCTTGGGCATGGGGCTCGCGACCACCTTCGTCATCACGCTCGCCTCGGCGCTGTGCTGGATGCTCGACCACTGGCTGCTCGCGCCCTTCGAGCTCGGCTTCCTGCGCATCCTGTGCTTCATCCTCGTGATCGCCGCGGCGGTGCAGTTCGTCGAGATGGTCATCAAGAAGACCAGCCCGGCGCTGTACCAGAGCCTCGGCATCTACCTGCCCCTCATCACGACCAACTGCGCCGTGCTTGGTCTCGCGCTGCTCAACGTGCAGCAGCGCTTCGGCTTCATGAAGAGCGTGCTGTACGGCTTCGGCTCGGCACTCGGCTTCACGCTGGTCCTGCTGGTGTTCGCCGGCCTGCGCGAACGCCTCGCGCTCGCCCGCGTGCCCGCCGCGTTCAACGGCGCGCCGTCCGCATTCATCACCATCAGCCTGCTGAGCCTCGCCTTCATGGGCTTTTCCGGCCTGATCTCCTGAGGAGCGACGCCATGCTCGTTGCCGTCTCCAGCCTCACCGTCCTCGGCGCCGTTCTGGGCGTGCTGCTCGGTTTCGCAAGCCGCCGCTTCCACGTCGAAGGCAACCCCGTCGTCACCGAAGTCGAGGCGCTGATGCCCGGCTCCAACTGCGGCCAGTGCGGCTTCCCCGGCTGTGCCGGTGCCGCGGCGGCGATCGTCGGCGGCGCGGCGCCGGCCACCTGTTGCCCGCCCGGCGGCAAGGCGCTGGCGCAGAGCCTCGCCGCCAAGCTGGGATTCGAAATCGACCTCTCGGCGATCACCGACGCCGGACCGCAGCTCGCCGTCGTCACCGAAGACATCTGCATCGGCTGCTGCCGCTGCATCAAGGCCTGCCCGACCGACGCCATCCTCGGCGGCGCCAAGCAGATCCACGCGGTGCTGCGCGAGGCCTGCACCGGCTGCGGCAACTGCGTCGACCGCTGCCCGACCGAAGCCATCGGCCTGAAGCCGATCCCGATCACGCTGCAGCACTGGGTGTGGCCGAACCCGGCCCGCGCCTGAACCGGAACGCACATCATGGGACTCTTCGACAAGATCTTCCGCAACCTCGGCCGCAGCGAACCCTGGGGCGTGCATCCGGACGAGCGCAAGCGCCCGGCCTCGGAAGCGCCGATCCGCCGCCTGCCGGTTCCGCCGCTACTCTATCTGCCGCTGTCGCAGCACGTCGGCGCGGCCGCGGAGCCGATCGTGCGGATCGGGCAGAAGGTCCTCAAGGGCGAGTGCCTCGCGACCGCCACGGGCAACATCTCCGCCCCGGTGCATGCGCCAACCTCCGGCGAGATCGTCGCGATCGGACCGATCACCGCGCCGCACCCCTCGGGCCTAGAGATGACGGCGATCACGCTGCGCAGCGACATGGAAGACCGCTGGGCGCCGCTCGCAGGCCTCGCCGACCCGCTCTCGTGTCCGCCTGAAGAACTGGCGCGCCGTGTCGCCGACGCCGGCATCGTCGGCCTGGGCGGTGCGACCTTTCCCGCCTCGGTAAAGCTCGGCCTCGGCCACCGCTCGCGCATCCGCACGCTGATCCTCAACGGCAGCGAGTGCGAACCCTACCTGTCGTGCGACGACCGCCTGATGCGCGAACGCGCGGCGGGCATCGTGCGCGGCGCCGTGCTGATGCGCCACGCCACCGGCGCGCGCGAGGTGCGCATCGGCATCGAGGACAACAAGCCCGAGGCGATCGCCGCGATGCGCACCGCCGCCGACGGCCACGCCGACGTGCATGTGTGCGTCGTCCCCGCGCGCTACCCGATGGGCTCGGACCGCCAGCTCATCATCGAGCTCACCGGCATCGAGGTGCCCGCCGAGTCGCGCGCCGCCGACGTCGGGGTGCTCGTGCACAATGTCGGCACCGCCTTCGCGATCCACCAGGCGATCGACCTCGGCCGCCCGCTGGTCAGCCGCGTCATGACGCTCAACGGCGAAGCCCTCGCCCAGCCGGGCAACTACGAGGTCCCGATCGGCACCCTCATCGAGGACCTCCTCGCCTTCGCCGGCGGGGTGCGCTTCGAACCCGCGCGTCTCGTCATGGGCGGCCCGATGATGGGCCTCGTCCTGCCCTCGGCCAAGGTGCCCGTCGTCAAGGGCTGCAGCGGCATCCTCGCGCTGTCCGCCGCCGAAGTCGCACGCGACGAGCCTGACGCCTGCATCCGTTGTGGCAGCTGCACCCGGGCCTGCCCGGTCGGCCTGTTGCCGCTGGAGATGAACGCCTGCATCGCCAACGGCGCGCTCGATGCCGCCGGCGCACTCGGTCTGCACGACTGCATCGGCTGCGGCTGCTGCGCGTACGTGTGCCCCGCCCGCATCCCCCTCGTGCAGGCCTTCAACCACGCGAAGGGCGAACTCGCCGCGCGCGACCGCGACAAGAAGCGCACCGACGCGACGCGCCGGATGGCCGAAGCGCGCGCGGAGCGCCTCGAACGCGAAGCGCGCGAAAAAGCCGAAGCCGCCGCCCGCCGCGCCGCCGAGCGCAAGGCGCAGAAGGCGCAGAAGGAACACGAGGCCGCCGCGAGCACCGCATCGAACTCAGAAGGAGTCCTGGCATGAGCCCCACCCCCTCCTCCGCCGACGACGGCGCCC
>NZ_WTVS01000150.1 GCF_012911005.2 Aromatoleum toluolicum
GGGTGGGGATGGGTTTCGGCATTCGCGGCAGGACCGCCGGAAACCCATCCCCCTCCTGACCTCCCCCTTGAAGGGGGAGGGACCCAGTGCCCGAACGGTGTCAGGTTGCAGAGGCAATCAGGATCAAGTGTGGAGGTTGCGATGAAGAAGGGAGCAAGGAACATGAAGCGCGATCGCAGGACCCGCATCATGCGCGCCAGCCTGATCGCGCTGGCGGTGACGGTGGCCGCGAGCATCATCGTGCCGGGCCTGGCGCGGGCGCATTCCGAACACGCGATGAAGCCGCCGGCGACGCAGCTCGCCGCGGCCGATGCCCACGCCCGTCATGCGGGGCACGCGAATCATGCGAATCACGCCAGCCACGCCAACGACGACGTGAAGCTGCCCGAGGACGTCGTGGTGCGTTTCCCCGACGTGAAGCTGCTCGACCAGAACAGCCGCGAACGCAGCCTCAAGGCCGACGTGATCGGCGACCGCATCGTCGTGATGGACTTCGTCTACACGAGCTGCACGACGGTGTGCCCGGTGGTCTCCGCGATCATGGGCGAAGTGCAGCAGATGCTCGGCGGGCGGGTGGGGCGCGAGGTCGCGCTGGTCTCGCTCACCGTCGATCCGGTCCGCGACACCCCCACCCGCCTGCGCGACTACGCGCGTTCCCGCGGGGCGGGTGCGGGGTGGTCGTGGCTCACCGGCAGCACCACGGCGGTCAACGACACGCTCAAGGGCATGGGCACGTGGACGCCGAACTTCGAGGACCACCCCGTCGTGATGATGGTCGGCGACGGCCGCAGCGGCAAATGGACGCGCTTCTACGGCTTCGCGGACCCCGCGATGCTGGTCGCGCAAGTCGAATCGCTCATCGCGGCGCGTGCCGCAACCCGGGAGTAAGCGCATGAACGCAGCACGCCGCACCGTCCTCCTTGCATCGCTCGCCGCCCTCGCGCAGGTCCTCACCCTCGCCGTCGCGCCGGGTGCCTTCGCGCATGGCAAGCAGCACACCGAAGGGCATGTCGACAAGCAAGCCGAGCATGGCGACAAGCATGGCGCCGCCCCGGCGGCCGCCTCCGCGCAACCGGCCGCGCAGGTCGTGACGCCCCCGGCCACCGGCGGCGGCACCCACGACGCGCGCGCCTACTTCACCGACACCGAGCTGGTCGACCAGAACGGGCGCAAGCTGCAGTTCTACAGCGACGTGCTGAAGGACCGCGTGGTGATGCTCAACGTGGTCTACACCAACTGCAAGGACGCCTGCCCGCTGATCACGCGCAAGCTCAAGGAGGTGCGCGACGCGCTGGGCGAGGAGGCCGCGCGCAAGGTGCATTTCATCTCGATCAGCAGCGATCCGCTGAACGACACGCCGGCTTCGCTGAAGGCCTTCGCGGCGAAGAACGAGGCCGACAACCCGAACTGGACCTTCCTCACCGGCGACAAGGCCAAGGTCGATTTCGTGCTGAGCCGCCTCGGCCAGCTCGGCAACAGCGCCGAGGAGCATTCCACGCTGCTGATCGCCGGCGACGTCGCGACCAAGCGCTGGAACAAGATCCGTCCCGACGCGCCGCCGCCGGCGATCGCCGAGCGCCTGAAGGTGCTCACCGAGCCGGTCGCCAAGGTGAGCGCGGGACGGTGATGATCATGGCAAGCCGCCGCCTCTCAAGGTGGTCGGGTGTGATGGCCGCGCTGATGTGCGTCGCGGGGCCTGTGGCCGCAATCGAGCTGACTGCTTCCGAACAGGCCGGAAAGCAGATCTTCCTCGAGGGCCGCAGCGCCTCCGGCAGCAGCATAGCGGCCCGCGTCGGTGGCGCGGACACGGCAATACCGGCAACGGTGGTGCCGTGTGCCAATTGCCACGGCGCTGATGGCCGCGGGCGGCGCGAGGGGGGCGTGCGCCCGCCCGACATCACCTGGCGGCGGCTTGCCCTCTCTTACGGCCAGCGTCTGGAAAACGGGCGCG
This sequence comes from Aromatoleum toluolicum, assembly GCF_012911005.2. Lineage (GTDB taxonomy): Bacteria > Pseudomonadota > Gammaproteobacteria > Burkholderiales > Rhodocyclaceae > Aromatoleum > Aromatoleum toluolicum. The sequence goes on from NZ_WTVS01000150.1 coordinate 1,952, forward strand.
AACGGCCGGCCTACGACGCCGCGAGCTTCGCGCGCGCCATCACCACCGGGGTCGATGCGGGCGGCAACCGGCTCGACCCCGCGATGCCGCGCTTCACGATGTCCGCGCGCGACGTCGAGGATCTGACGGCCTACCTGAAGCGCCTCGAAGACGACGGCGATCCGGGGCTGCAGGCGGACAGCGTGCGCGTCGGCACGCTGCAGCCGGCGACGGGGCCGCTGGCGGAGCTCGGCAAGAGCGTCACAGCGATCCTGCGGGGCACCTTCGATGCCGTGAATGCCGGCGGCGGCGTGCACGGCCGGCGCGTCGAGCTGGTGGTCGCCGATCCCGGCGTGGACGCGGCGGGTGCCGAGGCGGCGCTGCGCCGCCTGGTGGAGCAGGAGAAAGTGTTTGCCGTCGTCGCGCCGCTGGTGCCGGCGCTCGACGGGCGGCTCGGCGAGCTCGCCGACGCCGCGCGCATGCCCATGGTCGGTCCGCTCGCCCATCTCACCGGCAGCGGCGGCCGTTACGTGTTCGACCCCCTGCCCGGTCTTGGCGAGCAGCTCGGCGCGCTCGGCGAATATGCCGCCACGGCGCTCAAGCTGACGAATCCGCCCGCCGCGATCGTGCATCCGGACGAAGCCCGCAGTGGCGCCATCGCCAGCGCACTCGCCGAGCGCCTCGCGCGCCGCGGCTGGTCGCAGGTGCGCGCCTATGCCTACGTGCCCGGCGCGTTCGACGCGGCCGGCGTGGGTACGGCCGTGGCCGGGCAGGGGGCGAAGGCGGTGTTCTTCATCGGCCGCGACGCGGACTTCGGCGCGCTCGCCGCGCAGGCGCCGCTGCAGAAGTCGCCGCCGTGGATGTTCGCGGCCGCCAACCAGGTCGGCGCGTCCGCGCTGGAGCTTGCGCCGCCGCAGGCCGAGCGCGTGTTCATCGCCTATCCGACCCTGCCGCAGGACTGGAGCCCGCAGGGCGCGGGGGCGCTGCGCGCGGTGCGCGAACGCAGCGGCGCGGGCGATCGCCACCCCGCCTTCCAGGTCGGCGCCTATGCCGCTGCGCTGGTGATGGTGGAAGGCTTCAAGCGCGCCGGGCGCGACGCCAGCCGCGACAAGTTCGTCGCCGCGCTGGAAAACATGCACGGCTTCCAGACGGGCGTGACGCCCGCCATCGGTTTCGGCCCGGGGCAGCGCATCGGCGCACCCGGCGCCCACATTGTCGGCGTGGATGCGCAGAAGCGCGTCTTCCGCCCCACCGGCCGCTACGTGCGCCTCGACACGGTGCAGGAGTGAGGCGATGGGCTATCGTTAGGAGGAACAGGGTGTGAGGACAGACCAGGCACAAGGCAGGCGCGCCGCCACGGCGCAGGAGAGGAGAGGAGGGACCGCGCGCCACGTGCTGCGCGGTCTGCGGCTCGGGGCGGCGGCCCTGTGCCTGGTCTGCACCCTCGCGTTGCCGACGCCGGCCGCCGCGCAGGAGGTCGGCGTCGCCGCGCGTGTAAACGGCGCGGAGATCTCCGTATTCCGCCTCGAACGCCACTTCGAGGACTATCTCAAGCTGCAGGCGCGCAACGTCGCCGCGATCCGCAATCCCGAAGTGTTCAAGCGCCTGAAGCGCGAAGCGCTGGAGCAGCTGATCGACAAGGAGCTGCTGTGGCAGGAGTCGCAGCGGCGCGGCGTGAAGGTCGACGACGCCGCCGTGGAGCAGGCGCGCAAAGGCATCGAGGCGGGCTTCGCTACACGCGAAGCGTACGAGCGCCGCGTGCGCGACGCCGGCTTCAACGACGCCACCTACGCCGAATATCTGCGCCACGAGCTGGCAGCGAGCCGCGCCCTGCAGGAGCTCGCCGGCACACCCGAGGTCAGCGACGAGGACGTCAAGCGTACGCTGGCACAGGAGCCGGCACCCGAGGGCATGCCCGAGGCCGAGGCGAAGCGGCAGGTGCGCGAGTACCTCGTCGTGAGCCGGCGGGCCGAGGCCGGGCAGGGCGCGCTGCAGAAGCTGCGCAGCGCGGCGAAAGTGGATGTGATGCAGAAATTCTGAATGGGGCGCTTGCCCCAGGCTGGGGGGTGTGGCCCGGGGGGG
>NZ_WTVS01000151.1 GCF_012911005.2 Aromatoleum toluolicum
CTCGCGCACGGCGCGGCATTCGCGCTGCACCGCATCAAACATGGATTCGTTGCCGCGCGGGAAGTACCACGGGCGCATCCACTGCCCCACTTCCTCGAACTTCGCGCCGTGCTCGACGTGCCACGCGTGCAGCGCGGTGAACCGGCGCGGGTCGAAGAACTCGCGGCAGTTGCGCCCGGCGATGGCGCCGAAGGTGACCGGGGTGTAGTTCGGGCGGAACACCGTGGTGCCGGTCTGCGGGATCGTCTGCTTGAGGCAGCGTGCCGCGATCGCCATGCCGTTGATGTTGCCGAGCTTGCCCTGGTCGGTGCCGAAGCCCATGCCGGTGTAGCGCTTGACGTGCTCGATCGACTCGAAGCCTTCGCGCGTGGCCAGTTCGATGCCCGCCGCGGTGACGTCGTTCTGCGGATCGACGAACTGCTTCGGGGCGCGCATCGCGGGTTTGACGTGCGGCACCTGGTAGAGCGCGGCGGCCTTGCCTTCGCGCACCTTGCCAACCTTGGGCAGCGCAGGCTGCTCAACCTTGAAGCCCGTGCGCTGGGCGGCCGCGGCCCCCGCGGCGGCACCATCGGCCAAGGCGTCGGCAAGCGCGCCCTTGCCATGCACGCCGCCCACCGGCGTCATGCCCGGCACCTTGCCGGGGACGAAGCCGAGGAGGTCGTCGCGCCACTCGGGGCGCGCGCCGGTGTGCGCCGCCAGATGCACGACCGGGCTGTAGCCGCCGGAGGTGGCGAGGGTGTCGCAGGCGAGCGTCTCGACACGGCCGGCGACCTTGAAGCCACCGATGTCGATGCGGGCCACCAGCGCCGCGCTGACGCGCTTCTTGCCCTGCGCCTCGATCACCGCGGAGCCGGGGATGATGCGAATGTTGCGTGCACGCGCCTCATTGACGAGATCGCCCTCGGGGTGCTCGCGCGCATCGACGATCGCCACCACCTCGCGCCCGGCATCCACCCAGTCGAGCGCGGCGCGGTAGGCGTGGTCGTTGGCGGTCGACAGCACCAGGCGCCGGCCCGGCGCGACCGCGTAGCGGCGGATGTAGGTCGATACCGCGCCGGCCACCAGGTTGCCCGGCACGTCGTTGTTGGAGAAGACCAGCGGACGCTCGTGCGTGCCGGTGGCGAGGATCACCTCATGGGCGCGCACCCGATGCATGCGCGCCCGCACCTGGCGGCGGCCGTTGAGGCTCGGCGCGAGGTCGGCGAGATGCTCGGTGCGCCGCTCGTGCAGCGTCACGAAGTTGTGGTCGTGGTAGCCGTTGGCGGTGGTGCGCGGCAGCACCAGCACTTCGGGCAGCGTGGCGAGCTCCGCGAGCACGGAGGCGACCCAGGCCGAGGCCGGGCGGCCGTCGACGAGTTCGCGCGAATCGAGCAGCGACCCGCCCATCTCTTCCTGCTCGTCGCACAGGATCACGCGCGCGCCGGAGCGCGCCGCCGCGAGCGCTGCGGCGAGGCCCGCGGGGCCCGCGCCGATCACCAGCACGTCGCAGTGGCGGTTGATGTGGTCGTAGATGTCCGGATCGGTTTCCTTGGGCACGCGCCCGAGGCCGGCGGCCTTGCGGATGTACTTCTCGTACTTCGGCCACAGCGAGGCGGGGGCCATGAAGGTCTTGTAGTAGAAGCCCGGCGGCATGAAGCGCCCGCCGATGCCGCCGATCACGCCCATCACGTCGCGGTCGACGTTGGGCCAGCCGTTGGTGCTGGCGGCGACCAGTCCGCCGTAGAGGGCCTGTTGCGTGGCGCGCACGTTCGGGACCTGCGCGGCTTCGCTCGCGCCGAGCTGCACGATCGCATTCGGTTCCTCGGCGCCAGCGGCGACGATGCCGCGCGGGCGCGAGTACTTGAAGCTGCGGTTCACCACATCGACGCCGTTGGCGAGCAAGGCGGAGGCGAGCGTGTCGCCGGCGAAGCCCTGGTAGTCGACGCCGTTGAAGGTGAAGCGCAGCGGACGGCTGCGGTCGATGCGCCCGCCCGTGCCGAGTCGGTTCTGCTGGCTCATTTGGCCGCCCCCTTGGTGGAAGACTGGACGACCGCAGGCTTCTGGCCGACCTTGTAGGTTTCGAGGATCTGGTAGCTCACGGTGTCGCGCGTGGCGTTGAAGAACTTGCGGCAGCCCGCGGCGTGGTACCACAGCTCGTGGTGCAGGCCGCGCGGGTTCTTGCGGAAGAAGAGGTAATTTCCCCACTCCTCGTCGCTCGCCGCTTCGGGCGCCACCGGGCGCGCGATGTGCGCCTCGCCCTTGGGGCGGAACTCTTCCTCTTCGCGGTATTCCGCGCAGTGCGGGCAGTAGATGTGCAGCATGGAATCTGCTCCTGTCAGTGCGCGACGCCCGCGGCGCCGTGCTCGTCGATGAGTTTGCCGCTGATGAAGCGGTCGATCGAGAAGGGGGCGGCGAGCGGGTGCGGCTTGCCGGCGGCAAGGGTCGCCGCGAACACGTTGCCCGAGCCCGGGGTCGCCTTGAAGCCGCCGGTGCCCCAGCCGCAGTTGAAGAAGAGCCCGCCGACCGGGGTCGCGGAGATGATTGGGCAGGCGTCCGGGCAGGTATCGACGATGCCGCCCCACTGGCGGTTCATGCGCACGCGCGAGAACATCGGGAACAGCTCGACGATCGCCTGCAGCGTGTGCTCGATGGTCGAGTAGCTGCCGCGCTGGCCGTAGCCGTTGTAGCCGTCGATGCCGGCGCCGATGACGAGGTCGCCCTTGTCCGACTGGCTCACGTAGCCGTGCACCTTGTTCGACATCACGACGGTGTCGAGGATGGGCTTCATCGGCTCGGACACCAGCGCCTGCAGCGGGTGCGATTCGATCGGCAGCTGGAAGCCGGCCATCTTGGCGAGCACGCCGGAGTTGCCGGCGGTGACCACGCCCACCGTGTCGGCGGCGATGAAGCCGCGGTTGGTCTCGACGCCGAGCACCTTGTTGCCGCTCTTGCGGATGCCGGTGACTTCGGTCTGCTGCAGCATGTCGACGCCCAGCGCATCGGCGCCGCGCGCGAAGCCCCAGGCCACCGCGTCGTGGCGCGCGACGCCGCCGCGCGGCTGCCACGAGGCGCCCATGATCGGGTAGCGCGTGTTCTTCGAGCAGTCCATCATCGGCACGATCTCCTGGATCTGCTTGATGTCGAGCACCTCGCCATCGATGCCGTTGAGGCGGTTGGCGTTCACGCGCCGGTGGATGTCGCGCATGTCCTGCAGCGTGTGCCCCAGGTTCATGACGCCGCGCTGGGAGTACATCACGTTGTAGTTGAGGTCCTGCGACAGCCCTTCCCACAGCTTCATCGCGTGCTCGTACAGCCACGCGGCCTCGTCCCACAGGTAGTTCGAGCGCACGATGGTGGTGTTGCGCGCGGTGTTGCCCCCGCCCAGCCAGCCCTTCTCGACCACCGCGACGTTGGTGATGCCGTGTTCCTTGGCGAGGTAGTAGGCGGTGGCGAGCCCATGGCCGCCGCCACCGACGACGATCACGTCGTACTTCTTCTTCGGCGTCGGGTTGCGCCACGCGCGCTGCCAGTTCTCGTGGTAGGTGAGCGCGTGCTTGACGAGCCCGAATCCTGAGTAATGCTGCATGACTCTGTTCTCCTGATCTTCAGCACTCGATGACGTTCACGGCCAACCCGCCGCGCGAGGTTTCCTTGTACTTGTCCTTCATGTCGCGGCCGGTGTCGCGCATGGTCTTGATCACCTTGTCGAGCGACACGAAGTGCTTGCCGTCGCCCCTGAGCGCCATGCGCGCGGCGTTGAGCGCCTTGATCGAGCCCATCGCGTTGCGCTCGATGCACGGCACCTGCACCAGCCCGCCCACCGGGTCGCAGGTGAGCCCGAGGTTGTGCTCCATGCCGATCTCGGCGGCGTTCTCGACTTGTTCCGGCGTGCCGCCGAGCACTTCGGCCAAGGC
>NZ_WTVS01000152.1 GCF_012911005.2 Aromatoleum toluolicum
GGGTGGGGATGGGTTAAACGGAGGCCGCAGAAACCCATCCCCCTCCTGACCTCCCCCTTGAAGGGGGAGGAACAAGGTACCCGATCCGATCTGTGCCGATCCGAAACGCGATCGGCTGTGTCTGTGATTACCGGGCGAATCGGACGACAATGAGCAGATTGCACAACAGGCGCACAGCCATGACGACGATCGCGATTCCCGCTCCCCCGCCGCGGCAGGACGCCGGGCTGGCCGGGCGGGTCCCCGGCAACAGCGGCATCTGGGTGGGCATCAGCTGCGAGTTCGTCGAGTTCGCCGTGCTCTTCATCGTCTATTTCGTCGCCCGCGCGCACTTTCCCGACGCCTTCGAGCACGGGTCGGAGCGCCTGTCGCGGGTTGCCGGCACCGTCATCACGCTGCTGATGGTGACGAGCAGCTTCTTCATCGCCGCATCGGTCGTGACGATGCGCGCCGGCCGGCGTCGCGCCTCGCTGTGGTGGCTCGTCGGCGGGCTGGTCGTGGCGCTCGGCTACCCGGTGGCGAAGTTCCTAGAGATCCGCTGGAACCTCGCGCACGGCATCGACGGCGAAGCGGGCATCTTCTTCACCGTCTACTACTACCTGACGATCAACCACCTGGTGCATGCGAGCTGGGGCATCCTCGGCATGCTGTGGGTGCTCGCGCGCCATGTCGCCGGCGCCTATTCGGCCGAGGAGCACAGCGGACTGGAGGCGCTGGCGAGCTACTGGCACGCCACCGACATCATCTGGCTGGTCCTCTTCCCCTTCTTCTACGTGCTGGCGTAAGCGATGACCCCGAGCGAACGGAAACCCGCCACCACGCTGGCACCGCTGACGACGGCATGGCTGATCCTCGTCGCGCTGACGCTGCTGAGCCTCGGCCTCGGGAAGTGGTTCCACGGCGCCGCCTGGCTGCCGGTGGTGGTCGCGGCCATCGTGTGGGCGAAGGGCATGCTGATCGCGCAGCGCTTCATCGAGGCCGAGCTCGCCCACCCCTTCATCCGCCGCGTGCTGAAGGGCTTCGTCGCCTTTGCGCCGCTCGCGCTGGTGCTGATCGCCTTCTTCGGGCGCGAGTTCGCGCGCTGGGCGACGCTATAGCTGGCGCGCGATCAGCTGGCCGAGCGTCGCCATCGCGGCCTGCTGGCGCTCCGAGTCGGGGTGGCCGAAGTTGAGTCGCAGCCAGTGGCCGAATTCGCGCTTCGCGGAAAAGATCGGCCCCGGCGCGATGCTGATGCCGTGCGCGAGCGCCTGCTGGTGCAGCAGCAGCGTGTCGACCTGGCGCGGCAGCTCCAGCCACACGAAATAGCCGCCCTGCGGCCGCGCGAGCCGCGTGCCGGGCGGGAAATGTCGCTCGATCGCGGCGATCAGCGCGACCTCCTGTTCGGCCAGCTTGCGCCGCAACTGGCGCAGGTGGTTCTCGTAGCCGCCGTGCTTCAGGTAGTCCGCCAGCGCGATCTGCACCGGTACCGTGGTCGCGAGACTGGTCGCGAGCTTCAGGCGCTGGATGCGCCCGGCGTAGCGCCCGGCCGCGACCCAGCCGACGCGATAGCCGGGCGCGAGGCACTTCGAGAACGAGGACACGTGCATCACCAGGCCGTCCGCGTCCACCGCCTTCGTGCACAGCGGTGCCTGGCGGCCGAAGTACAGCTCGGCATAGACGTCGTCCTCGATCAGCGGCACATCGTGACGGCGCAGCAGTTCGATCAGATCCTTGCGGTGCTCGTCCGGCACGAGACTGCCGGTCGGGTTGGCGAAGTTCAACATCAGGAGGCAGGCCTTCACCGGATGGTGGCGCAGCGCATCCTCCAACGCCGGCAGGCTCACGCCTTCGCGCGGGTGGGTCGGGATCTCGATGACCTTCAGTCCCAGGCGCTCGCTCGCCTGCAGCCCTGCATAGAAGGTTGGCGACTCGATCGCGATCAGGTCGCCGGGGCGCGTGACCGCCTGCAGGCACAGGTTGAGCCCCTCCATCGCGCCCGAGGTGACGACGATCTCCTGCGGCGACACCGGCGCACCGTGCGCGAGGTAGCGCAGCGCGAGTTGCCGGCGCAGCTCCTCGTTGCCCGGCGGCAGGTCGGTCACCGTCGCGAGCGGATCGAGCCGGCGTGCGGCATTCGCGAGGAAGCGCCCGAGCTTGGCGAGCGGATACAGGTAGGGGCTGGGAAAGCTCGACCCCAGCGGCACGATCGCGGGGTCGCGCACGCTGTCGAGGATCTGGAAGATGAAGTCGCTGACCTCGAGCTGCGTCGAACCGCCGACCGGACGCGTCATGTCCGGCTCGGGCAGGTTGCGGCCGAGGCGCGCACGCACGAAGTAACCCGACTTCGGCCGCGCCTCGATCAGGCCGCGCCCTTCCAGCAGGTAATAGGCCTGCGTGACGGTGATCGGGCTGACCTTGTGCGTGCGACAGGCCTGGCGCACCGACGGCAGCCGGTCGCCGGCGCGCAGCACGCCGTCGGCGATGAGCTTTTCCGTCTGTTCGGCGAGGTCCTGGTAGCGGCTCATGCGGGCGATGTTAGCAGGGGCGCACGCCGCCGCAGGCGCTGAAAGCGGACCGAAAGGGCGCCAGCGTATCGTTCGCGCCAGCGGTCGCCGGCGACTACCCCTGTCGCACAATGCCGTTCTTGGCGACAATGGCCGCCTTCGGCCCCATCATCCGTGCTTGAAAAGGAGAACGAGCAGTGTTCGAAGCCATGTCGAACGCCGCCTTCTGGGTGTCGGTATTGCAGATCATCGCGATCGACATCCTGCTGGGCGGCGACAACGCCGTCGTGATCGCGCTCGCCTGTCGCAAATTGCCCGAGCACCAGCGCAACAAGGGCATCGCGTGGGGCGTCGTCGGCGCGATCGGCCTGCGCATCGTGCTGATCTTCTTCGCGCTGCAGCTCCTGGCGCTGCCCTTCCTGAAGGTCGTCGGCGCGCTGCTGCTGTTGTGGATCGGCGTGAAGCTGATGCAGCCCGAGGACGACGACGGCCACGGCAACGTCGAGGGCTCGACGCATCTTCTGGGCGCGATCAAGACCATCGTCGTCGCCGACGCGGTGATGAGCCTCGACAACGTGATCGCAGTCGCCGGCGCGGCGAAGGGCGACCTGGGCCTCGTGGTCTTCGGCATCGTCATCAGCATCCCCATCATCGTGTGGGGCAGCAAGTTCGTGCTCAAGCTGATGGACCGCTTCCCGGTCGTGATCACGCTGGGCGCCGCGTTGCTCGGCTGGATCGCCGGTGGCATGCTGATCGGCGACGTGGTCGTGAAGCCCTACGTGGAAGGGCTGCCCGGCTGGCTGCACTACGTGACCTCGGCAGCGGGCGCGGCGTTCGTCGTCGGCCTGGGCGCGTGGCTCGCGCGGCGCCAGGGCGACGCAGCGGCGCCGCTCGTCGAACTCGCGGTCGAAGAGACCGGCGACGGCGGCGCCCGCCGCAACTGACCGTGCTGACAAGGAGATCGTGATGCTCAAGGTCCTCGTACCCCTCGACGGCTCGGAGAACGCCAACCGCGTGCTCGACCACCTGATGAAGCTGCGCGCGCTCAGCGGCGAGCTCGACATCCACCTGCTCAACGTGCAGATCCCCGTGGACGGCCACGCCCGCAGCTTCGTCAGCCACGACGAGCTCGAAACCTGGCACCGCGAGGAAGGCCTCGCCGCATTGGCCACCGCACGGGCGGCGCTCGACGCGGCTGGCATGCCCTACACGCACCACATCGCGCTCGGCCACGTCGCCGACACCATCGTCCGCTACGCAACCGAGCACCGTTTCGACAAGATCGTCATGGCGACGCACGGCCGCGGCGCGCTGCTGCAGGCGCTGCTCGGCTCCGTCGCCCATGCCGTGCTGGAACGTTCGCCGGTCCCCGTGACCCTCGTGAAGCCTGTCTCTTA
>NZ_WTVS01000153.1 GCF_012911005.2 Aromatoleum toluolicum
GCCCGCCCTCCCAAGCCGCGCGGCCGAAATGCTCGCCGTGGTCGGTTATTCCGCAGCCGATGCAGCGGCCTTGCGGGCCTTCGCGCTGACCGTCCCCGCCGGCGCGCTCGACGCCGCGTTTGCCGCATGCCTCGGGCGCAATAACGCGCGTCCGCCCGCGCCCAGCGATACCGTGCTGTATGCGCGACTGCTCGACCGGCCGCTGTGGGGCACCAGCGAATGGCTCGAAGCGCTCGTCGGAACGTGGCTGGACTGTCAGCAGCACGGGAGCCTGCCGACCCTGCCGGCCACCGCCTGCGCCTGCCTCGTCGAAGCGGTGCGCGCCGCGCTGCATGCCGACGGCCACCCGCCGGGAAACGCCGACTGCGACATCGTCGTCGCGGCGGCGAAGCTCGCGCAGGCGGTGCAGGCAACGCTGACGACCGCCTCGCTCGCGCGGCTCGACCGGCGCCTCGCTGCCGGCGAAGGCGTCGACCCGCTGACCGGCCTGCCCACGCGCACGCAGTTCGTGCACACGCTCGAGCGCTGGATGAACCAGCCGGAGCGAAAACCGGTCGGACTGCTGCTCCTGCACGTCACCTGGGGGACGGGAAGCCCGCAGCAGCTCAGCGCGCAGCGCGACCGGCTGCGCAGGCAGCTCGGCGACGCGATGAGCAGCGCGCTGCGCCCCGGCGACATGCTGTGCTCGATCGCAGACCAGGAATGGGCGCTGATCATGCCCGAACTACGCAGCACCGGCCAGGTACAGCTCGCCGCGCGCCGGCTGATCGAAATCTGCGAACGCTCGCCCGAGCACGGCATCCCGCAACTGCGCGGCGCGATCCATGCGGGCACGGCCTGCGCACCCGAGGACGGCGACACCGCCTACGACCTCGAGCACGCAGCCCGCGCTGCACTGCTCCGTGCGATCCGCGCCGACATACCGGTCGTGTGCTTCCACTCCGACATGATCGCGCGCATGGAGCACGAACTCGACCTCGAACGCGACATCGCGCGCACGATCGCCCATCCGCCGTTCCAGGTCTGGCTGCAGCCGCAGATCCATCTGGGCACCGGCCGCTGCGCGGGCGCCGAGGCGCTGCTGCGCTGGCGGCGCGAGGACGGTGAATGGATCTCCCCACCGAAGATCATCGACATCGCCGGCCGGCTGGGCCTGATGCCCGACCTGACGCGCTGGATCCTCGGCCAGACGGTGCGCACGCTGTCCGAACTCGATGCGCAGGGCATCGAGATCCCCGTGGCGCTCAACCTCGTCGCCGAAGACCTGCACGACGAGGACCTGCCCCACCTCGTCGCCCAGGCCCTCGCGACCTGGCGCGTTCCGGCGCCCAGCCTCGTGCTGGAGGTCACCGAAGGCGCGCTCATCTCGGATCGCGATCGCGCCGGCCGCGTGATCCAGGCCCTGCGCGCGCTCGGCTGCGGCGTATCGCTCGACGACTTCGGCACGGGGTTTTCGTCGTTCGCCTACATGCGCGACCTCCCCGTCAGCGAGCTCAAGATCGACCAGCTCTTCGTGCGCGACATGCTGCGCTCGAGCCGCGATCACGCGATCGTCGCGACGGTGCAGGCGCTCGCGCACGGTTTCGGCATGCGCGTGGTGGCCGAAGGAGTCGAGGACCAGCCCACCGCGGACGAGCTCCAGCGCATGGGCTGCGACCTCGCGCAGGGTTTCCTGTACGCCCGGGCGATGCCGGCGGCGGATTTCGTCCCCTGGGTGAAGGCGCGCAACGCGGACTGAGCCCGCGCCGCGCCCGTCGTCAGAACGCGATCGCGATGCCGAGATGCAGGCGCATGCGCCGCTCTGCCTGCCCCCAGGCGAGGTCGAGGGCGAGCGGGCCGGCCGGGCTCTTCCAGCGCGCGCCGACGCCGTAGCCCTTCTTCAGCTCGAAAATGTCGCGATCGTCCGCCGCATCGCCCGCGTCGATGAAGGCCGCTGCGCCCCACTGCGGCCGGAACCAATGCACGTACTCGGCGCTCGCCACCGCGAGGTAGCGGCCGCCGACGATCGCATCCGCCTCCTGCACGCCGAGGCTCTGGTAGGCGTAGCCGCGCACGGTCTGGGTGCCGCCGGTGCGGAAGAGGAAATCCTGCGGCACGCCGTCGCGGCTCTTCGCCAGGGTCGTACCGGCCTCCGCACGCAGGATCAGCACGTCGCGCCCGGCCGCCGGCACGTAGCGCACGTAGCGACCATACAGGCGCATGAAGTTCTGGTCCGACAGCAAGGCGCGCGAGCCGCCGCCGATCTCGAGCTGCAGCACGTCGCCGCGGCGCGGATCGAGCGTGTCATCGACCATCCGTCGCGTCCATGACCAGTTCAGCGTCAGCGCCTTGCGCCGGGTCGTGTCGCCGCCGTCGAGCTTGCGCTCCTCCTGCTGCATGCGCAGCGCGAGGCGCGTGTCGATCGTGCCGCCGGCGGTCGCACGGGCGTTGGTGCGCGCCACCCCCACCGCCTGCGTCGTCAGCGTGAGTCCCTCGACCGAGCTGCGCTCGGCGGCGGCGCCGACGCTGTCGCGATGGCCCGCCGCCGCGGGCGGCAGGAACACGTCGGCAAACAGCGATTGACGCAACTGCTCCACGCGCAGGGCGCTGACGAGCTCCCAGCCGCGACCGAACAGGTTCACGTCGCGCCAGCTGATCTCGCCGCGGAAGCCGGTATTGCTCGAATACCCGGCACCGAAGCCGAGCTGGCGCGAGCGCGCCTCGGAAACCTGCACGCGCACCGGCACCGCCGCAGCGAGGGCCGGGTCGCGCTCGACGTCCACGACGACCGATGCGAACTGCGGCACGTTCTGCAGGGTGCCCTGCAGCGCCAGCAGCTCGTCCTGATTGAAGGGACGTCCGGGCTGCAGCCTGCTGAAACGCTCGACGAGATTGGCCGGGAGACTCTTCAGCCCGGACACCTCGATCGGGCCGAGGAAGAAGGGCGGGCCGGAATCGACGGTCACGGCCAAGCGCACGGTCGCCGCGTCGGGGTCGACCTCAGCGCGGCTGTCGGCGATCCGCGCCGCCGCGTAGTCGCGCGAAGCGACTTCATCGAGCAGACGCCGCTTGGCATCGTCCCAGGCCGATTGGCGGAACACCTGTCCGGCGGCGAGCGACCAGGCATTGCGGTGCTGCGCGCGCCGCGCCGCGAGCGCCTCGCCTTCGCCCGCCAGCGCACCTGCGAACTGCACATCGACCGCGACGACCTTCGCCGGCGTGCCCGGCACGACGGTGAGCTTCCAGTCGTCCTCGTCCTCGCGATCCAGCCGCACTTCGGGCGAAAAATAGCCCTCGGTCGCGAGCAGTTCGGCCACCTCGCGCCGCGCACGGCGCGCGAGCGCGATGCGGTCGGCGCGCTCGGCGGGCAGGGTCTGGTCGCTGCGGTTGAGGATGCGCAGGTGCCGTTCGAGTAGCGGGCGCGCGCTCTCTGGCGCATCGAGCTGCACGCGCAGGGGCTGCTGCGCCGCGGCGAGCGGCGGCACCACGGCAAGGCACAGCGCCACGAACACACGCGCGCCGGACGCTCGGACACGACGGACGGTCATGGCCGGATTGTACCGGCCACGACCCCGCAACGGCGTCCCGAACGGGCGCCGTTGTGCGCCGTTACCTTCTTACTAACCTGGCAGGGAATTACTTGATGTCAGGTTGAGTGCTGCACAATCACTCCCTCCCCTTCAAGGGGAGGGTTGGGGTGGGGATGGGTTAAGCAC
>NZ_WTVS01000154.1 GCF_012911005.2 Aromatoleum toluolicum
AGACAGCCCTGACCCCAACCCCCAGTTTCAACGGAGAGACGGAGACATGACGCCCGACCAGTTCCAGGCGCTGATCGCGAAGGTGACCGGCGAGATCGCCGGCCGCCCCCTCGACGCCCAGCTCGCCGACTTCCTCAACGAACGCTTCCCCGCCACCGGCGCCGAGTTCCAGGCCATTGCCACGGCCTGTGCCGACGCCGTCGCGGCGGGCTGGATGTGCGAACGCGAGCACGGCGGCATCAAGTTCGGCCGCGTCATCAAGCCGACCGATGCGATCCACGGCTTCAGCGTCGACGTCGTCGAGATGAAGGACGTCGTCGGTCCGCAGCACGCGCACCCCAACGGCGAGATCGACATGATCATGCCGCTCGAAGGCGACGCGACGTTCGACGGCCACGGTGCCGGCTGGTTCGTGTATGGCCCCGGCAGCGTGCACCGGCCGACGGTTACGGACGGACGCGCCTACGTGTTGTACCTGCTGCCGCAGGGCGCGATCGAGTTCACCAAGCAGTAACGCGATGCCCGCAGCCGCTTGGCGCAGGAAGACAGGCACGGCGCAGCCCCCGGCGCGGGGTGTTTCGTGCCGAGGCGTCCGCCACGCGCCAACAAGGCGCGGAATGCCCCGTGACGGGGGCGGTTTCTCGCCCCGCGACCCCGAAAAACCCGTCGCTCACGGGTAACACCGAAACTCACAACGACGCCGGCACAAGACCGGCACGGAATACCCCGGCACCAGCCGGAAGAACGGAGGAGAGAAGGAATGACCACGCTCAGCGCAGCGGACCACAGCACCAGTCCGCCGACCATCACCCTGCCGCGCCAGTACAACGCCGCGGACGACCTCATCGGCCGCAACCTCGACGCCGGCCGCGGCAGCAAGATCGCCTACATCGACGACCTGGGCCGCTACAGCTTCGACGAACTCGCGGCGCGCGTTAACCGCTTCGCCAACGCCCTCGGGGCACTGGGCATCACGCGCGAGCAGCGCATCCTGATGTGCGTGCATGACACGATCGACTTCCCGACCGTGTTCCTCGGTGCGATCAAGGCGGGTGTTGTGCCGATCGCCGTGAACACCCTGCTGACGCAATCCGACTACGAATACATGCTCGGCGACAGCCGCGCGCGCATCGCGATCGTCTCGGCGCCGCTGTACGACACCTTCGCGCCCCTGCTGGGCAAGGTCGAGTCGCTCGAGCGCATCGTCGTCGCCGGCGGCGAGGGAGCGGATTCGGTCGCGGCGCTCATGGCCAATGCCTCCGACAAGTTCGAGGCGGTCGCGACGACCTGTGACGATCCGTGCTTCTGGCTGTATTCGTCGGGTTCGACCGGTGCGCCCAAGGGCACCGTGCATATCCAGTCGAGCCTGATCCATACCGCGGAGCTGTACGCCAAGCCCATCCTCGGCATCCGCGAGGACGACGTCGTGTACTCGGCGGCCAAGCTCTTCTTCGCCTATGGCTTGGGCAACGGCCTGACCTTCCCGCTCGCGGTCGGCGCGACCGCGGTGCTGATGGCCGAGCGCCCAACGCCCGCAGCGGCGTTCAAGCGCCTGCGCGAGCACAAGCCGACGATCTTCTACGGCGTGCCGACCCTGTACGCCTCGATGCTCGCGGACGCGGACTGTCCGACGCGCGACGAGCTCGCGATCCGCGTGTGCGCGTCCGCCGGAGAAGCGCTGCCGGAAGAGATCGGCCTGCGCTGGACCGAGCGCTTCGGCGTCGAGATCCTCGACGGCATCGGCTCGACCGAGATGTTGCACATCTTCCTGTCCAACCGCCCCGGCGACGTCCATTACGGCACCACCGGCAAGCCGGTGCCGGGCTACCAGGTGCGCCTCATCGACGACGATGGCAATGTCGTCGAAGGCGCCGACGAGCCGGGCGAACTGCAGATCTCCGGCCCGACCAGCGCGGTGATGTACTGGAACAACCGCGAGAAGACGCGCGCGACCTTCCAGGGGCCGTGGACGCGCAGCGGCGACAAGTATTCGCGCAACGCCGACGGCTACTACGTGTATGCGGGGCGCAACGACGACATGCTCAAGGTCTCCGGCATCTACGTGTCGCCGATCGAGGTCGAGTCCTGCCTGATCCAGCATCCGGCGATCCTCGAGGCGGCGGTGGTCGGCCACGAGGACGAGGAGCGCCTGATCAAGCCCAAGGCCTTCATCGTGCTCAAGCCCGGATTCAACCGCTCGGAGCAGCTCGCCGCCGAGATCAAGGCGCACGTGAAGGCGCATCTCGCGCCCTACAAGTACCCGCGCTGGATGGAGTTCGTCGATGAACTGCCGAAGACCGCGACGGGCAAGATCCAGCGCTTCAAGCTCAGGGCACTGGCAGGAAAGTAGGGCGGAAATACCGAATACAAGGGGCAAAGCCCCACCCATCCCGATGGAGGAGACAACCATGAAGAAGACGCAACAGAAGCGCCGTACCGTGATGCAAGCCATGCTCGGCGCGTTTGTCGGTGTACTGGCCGGCACGCTGGTGCCGCTGGGTGCCGCGCAGGCCGCCGAGAAGATCAAGGTCGGCCTGATGCTGCCCTACACCGGCACCTACGCCGCACTGGGCACCGCGATCACCAACGGCTTCAAGCAGTACGTGCAGGAGCAGGGCGGCAAGCTCGGCGGCTACGAGGTCGAGTATTCGGTCGTCGATGACGAGTCCGACCCCTCGAAGGCGACCGAGAACGCGTCCAAGCTCGTCAAGCGCGACAGCGTCGACGTGCTCGTCGGCACCGTGCACTCGGGCGTGGCGCTGGCGATGGCCAAGGTCGCGCGCGACACCAAGACCTTGCTGATCATCCCCAACGCCGGCGCCGACGAATTGACCGGCCCGCTGTGTGCGCCGAACGTGTTCCGCAGCTCCTTCTCGGCCTGGCAGCCGGCCTACGCGATGGGCAAGATCGTCGCCGAGCGCGGCCACAAGAACGTCGTCACGGTGAGCTGGAAGTACTCCTTCGGCGAACAATCCGTTGCGGGCTTCAAGGAAGCCTTCGAGAAGGCCGGCGGCAAGGTCGCGAAGGAGCTGTATCTGCCCTTCCCGAACGTCGAGTTCCAGCCCTTCCTGACCGAGATCGCGTCGCTGAAGCCGGACGCCGTGTTCGTGTTCTTCGCCGGCGGCGGCGCGGTCAAGTTCGTCAAGGACTACGACGCGGCGGGCCTGAAGAAGTCCATCCCGCTCTATGGCTCGGGCTTCCTCACCGACGGCACGATCGACGCGATGGGCGGCTCGGGCGAAGGCGTGATGACGACGCTGCACTACGCCGACAACCTGACCAATCCGAAGGACCAGGCGTTCCGCAAGGCCTACGCGCTCAGTTACAAGGCGCAGCCCGACGTGTATGCGGTGCAGGGCTATGACGCGGCGCAGATGCTGAAGACCGGCCTCGATGCGCTGAAGGGCGCCAAGTTCGACAAGGACGCCGTCGCCAAGGCGATGGAGACGGCCAAGATCGACAGCCCGCGCGGCGCGTTCACGCTGTCGAAGGCGCACAACCCGGTGCAGGACATCTACCTGCGCAAGGTCGAAGGCCGCGACAACAAGCTCGTCGGCGTCGCCGAGAAGGCGCTGGCCGATCCGGCGCGCGGGTGTCGCATGTAAGTCTTGTTGGTTTGGCGACGTCCGGTTGAGCTGCACGGATGACTCCCTCCCCTTCAAGGGGAGGGTTGGGG
>NZ_WTVS01000155.1 GCF_012911005.2 Aromatoleum toluolicum
CCCCCTACCCCCCTGCCGCGCCCCGCGGCGCCCTGGCCGGCATCCGTGTCATCGACTTCGGCCAGATGGTCTCCGCCCCCTACTGCGCGAAGCTCTTCAGCGATTACGGGGCCGATGTGATCAAGGTCGAGCTGCCCGAGGGCGACACCGCGCGCTCCGCCGGCCCGTTCCCGGGCGATGACCCGCACCCCGAGAAGAGCGGGCTGTACTTCTTCCACAACACCAACAAGCGCGGCATCACCTGCGATGTCGCCCACCCCGAAGGCCGGCGCCTCTTCCTCCGCCTGCTGGAACATAGCGACGTGCTGATCGAGAACAACCTGCCGCAGCGCATGCGCGCGTGGGGGCTCGATTATCCGACGCTCGCCGAGACGAACCCGGATCTCGTGGTGATCTCCATCACCCCCTTCGGGCAGAGCGGCCCCTACAGCGGGTGGAACGGCTACGACCTGAACGCGTTCCACCTCTCCGGCGCGAGCTCGCGCTACTGCGGCCGCCCGGGGGAAATGCCGCTCGAGCACGGCACCTTCGCCGCGGACTACTTCGGCGCCGTCACCGCGGCCGCATGGGGACTCGCCGCCGTCTATGGCCGCGAGCTGGCAGGGGGCGGGCAGCAGGTCGACGTATCCTGCGCCGAGGCGATCGCCGCGGCCTTCGTCGGCGGACAGAACATCGGCTGCTACGCGCAGGAAGGCCGCTTCGACAAGCGCACCGGCGTCGGCATGCCGCTCGGCGCACCCGCGACGATCCTGCCCTGCCGCGACGGCCACGTGTGGATGCTGGCGCTGGAACCGGGCCAGTGGAACGGGCTGCGCAAGGTCATGGGCGACCCGGAATGGGCGAGCCTGGAGATGTTCCAGGACATGTACTCGCGCGCCCAGAACGCAGACGTCATCTACGAGTTCATCCGCGAGTGGACACTGCAGCACGGCAAGATGGAAATCATGGAGAAGTGCCAGGCGGCGGGCTGCCCGGTGACGGCGGTGTTCACCATCGCCGAAGCCGCCGCGCAGCCCCATCTGCAGGCGCGCGACTACTTCGTCGACATGGAGCACCCGCAACTGGGCCGGCTGAAGAACCTCGGCGCCCCCTTCAAGCTCCCGGCCTGCCCGGGCGGACCGGAACGCCCCGCGCCGCTGCTCGGCCAGCACAACGCGGAGGTCTACCGCGAGCTGCTGGGCCTCACGGCCATGGACGTGCGCGGACTCGCGCAACGCAATGTGATCTGACCGGGGGAGGAATCCGCATGACCAACCAACTGCCGCTGAAGGGTGTCCGCGTCATCAATTTCGGGTGGGTGTGGGCGGGGCCGGTCGTCGGGCAGACGCTCGGCTTTCTCGGCGCCGAGGTGCTCAAGATCGAATCGGCCGCGCGCGTCGACATGACCCGCAACCTGCCGCCCTTCGCCGACGGCATCCCCGGCCCCGACCGCAGCCTGTCGAACCACGCCTGCTGGGCGGGCAACGGATCGGTTTCCCTCAACCTCAAGGAACCCGAAGCGCTGGAGCTCGCGCTGCGGCTGATCGCGACCGCCGACGTCGTCGTCGAGAACTTCGGCCCCGGCGTCATGGAGCGCCTCGGCCTGGGTTACCAGCGCCTGCGCCAGGCGAAGGACGACATCATCCTGTTCTCGATGCCCGCCGCGGGCCTCTACGGTCCGCTCGAGCATGTGCGCACCTACGGCCTGAGCCTGACCTCGCTGACGGGCCTCGACAGCCTCGTCGGCTACAAGGGCGGCGACCCGGTGCCGGTGGAGAACGCCTTCTCCGACCCCTTCGCGGGCATCTTCGGTGCCTTTGCCGTGCTCGCCGCCCTCAACCACCGCCGCAACACGGGTACGGGCCAGCACGTCGACTTCTCCCAGCAGGAGGCGGTGATGCAGATGGTCGCGCCGGCGTGGATGGACTATGCGTTGAACGGGCGTAGCGGCGGGCCGAAAAGCAACGAACACCCCACTGCGGCCGCAGCGCCGCACGGCGTCTTCCCCTGCCACGGCGACGACCGCTGGATCAGCATCGCCGTCTGCCGCGACGAGGAGTGGCAAGGCCTCGTCGCCGCGATGGGCCATCCGGACTGGGCCGCGACGCCCGCCTTCGCGACGCTGCCAGGGCGCGTGGCTGCGATCGACCGCCTGCACGAACACATCGCCCGATGGACGCGCGAATTCGACGACCGCGAGCTCGCCGCACGCCTGCAGGAGCATGGCGTCGCCGCCTCCCCGGTGCTGAATGTCGGCGACCTGCTGCACGACCCGCAATACCGCGCCCGCGACACCTTCATCGAGGTCACCCACCCGCTGGGCTTCCGCGAAACGATCTACGGCGCCTACGTGAAGACCAGCCGCAGCCGCCCCGACATCCGCCCCGGCCCGACCATCGGACAGGACAACGAGCGGGTATTCAGGACGCTCCTCGGCATCCCGGAAGCGGAATACGAGCGCCTGAAACGCGACCGGATCATCTACTGACAAGCACCGGCCCGCAGGCACCCCGCCGCCCGGCCCATATATCGGAGACACGCCATGAAGTTCGCCCTCGCAACGCCTGCGCTGAACAACTACCCGGCCGCGATGGCCCCGTGGGAGCCGCGTGCCGGCGGCCCGGAAATTCTGCGCTATGCGCGCAAGGCCGACTCCCTGAGCTGGGACTGGCTCACGATCCCCGAGCACATCGTGATGCCCACGGACATGAAGGAGGTGATGGGTTCGCGCTTCGCCGAGGGCATCGCCGCCTCCGCGGTGCTGATGGGCGCCACCGAGCGCATCCACATGCTCACCTACATCCTGGCGCTGCCCTACCGCCATCCGCTGGTGCTCGGCAAGCAGATCGGCACGATGGAATTCCTCGCCGGGGGGCGCTTCACGCTCGGCACCGCGGTCGGCCATCTGGAACGGGAGTTTGAGACGCTGGGCATCCCCTTCGAGCAGCGCGGGCCGATGACCGACGAATACCTCAAGGCCCTGAAGGAAGTGTGGACCTCGGAACATCCGAAGTTCCACGGCGACTTCGTCAAGTTCGACAACATCCTTGTTGAACCCAAGCCGGTGCAGAAACCCCATCCCCCAATCTTCATCGGCGGCAACTCGCCCGCAGCGATGCGCCGCGCTGCCGTGCACGGCGACGGCTGGATCCCCTGGCTCGTCACCGCCGAAGACCTCCCCGGCTGCATCGCCTACATGAAGAGTCTGCCCGCCTACGACGAGAAGGCCGACCGCTTCGAGATCCTCGTCACGACCACGGCTTACAAGGTCGAGGACTACTCGCACGCCGAGAAGGGCGAGACCGAGGTTTCTGGCGACCGCGACAGCGTGCTGCGCGAAATCGAGGCGCTGCAGAAGGCCGGCGCCACCTCGGTGCAGGTCATGCCGCCGAAGCTCCAAACCTTCGAGCAGTGCCTCGACTGGATCGAGTGGTACGACCAGGAAATCATTCCGCAATTTAGGTAAGGACCGTCAAATCCGACATACATGGCGCTGCATTCATTTACCCGCGCTGCCACTCCCTCCCCTTCAAGGGGAGGGTTGGGGTG
>NZ_WTVS01000156.1 GCF_012911005.2 Aromatoleum toluolicum
GGGTTGGGATGGGTCTAGCACTTCCCCCGGAAACCCATCCCCCTCCTATCCGGTAGTCTCGGCTGCGCCTCGCCGCTCCACAGGCGGCGAGCAGTGCTCGCCGAAACCCCTGTTCCGCCCCCCTTGAAGGGGGAGGAACCGCGATCGCTCCTTGGATTATCGCCAGTTTCCCCTATGGATTCGATCTTCGTTTTCGAGCAGCTCCTCAACGGCCTCGGCTTCGGCCTGATGCTGTTCCTGCTCGCGGCCGGCCTCACGCTCGTGTTCGGCATCATGGACACGATGAATCTCGCGCACGGTTCCCTCTACATGGCCGGCGCCTACGTCGCCGCGCGCGTGCATGAGGCGAGCGGCAGCTTCGTCGGCGCGGTGCTGGTCGCGGTCGCGGCGACGGTGCTGGTGGCGTTCGTGCTCGAAGCGCTGATCGTGAAGCGGCTCTACGCGCGCGACCACCTCGCGCAGGTGATCGCGACCTTCGGCGTGATCCTGATCGCCGACGACGCGGTGAAGGCCATCTGGGGGCCGTCGCCGGTGATGGCGACGACACCGGCGGCGCTCGCGGGGCCGGTGCAATTGCTGCCCGAGCTGCCGTACCCGGCCTACCGGCTGGTGCTGCTGGCGGTGGGGTTGCTGGTCGCGATCGGGTTGTACGTGCTGGTGAATCACACCCGCGTCGGCATGCTGGTGCGTGCGGGCGCGTCGAACCGCAAGATGGCGGAGTTCATGGGCGTGCGCGTCGGGCGCGTGTTCTCCTTCGTGTTCGCGCTCGGCGCGGCGCTCGCGGCGCTCGCCGGTGCGCTGATGGGGCCGATCAGCGCGGTGCAGATCGGCATGGGCGAGGCGATCCTGATCCCCGCGCTGGTCGTCATCGTCATCGGCGGCATCGGCTCGGTGCGCGGCGCTTTCGTCGCGGCGCTGCTGGTGGGGCTGGTCGACACGGCCGGCCGCGCCTTCCTGCCGCCGTTGCTGCGCTCGGTGCTGCCGCCCGCGCTGGCGGCGGACCTCGGCCCCGCATTCGCGGGGATCGCGATGTACGTGCTGATGGCGGCCGTGCTGATCCTGAAGCCGGCGGGCCTGTTCCCGGCGCGGGCGTGAGGGGCAGCGATGAGTGACAAGCTTCATTCCGCTGCGATCCCGTCGTCGGACGGCGTTGCGCGCTGGCTGCCTTGGGCGCTGTTGGTCGCGCTGGCGCTCCTGCCGGTTGTCGGCGCGCAGCTCGGTCTCGACTACTACGTCGGCTTCGTGCGCCGCATGCTGATCGTGATGATCGCGGCCACCAGCCTCAACTTCATCCTCGGCTACGGCGGCATGGCGGCGCTGGGTCACGCGGGTTTCATCGGCGTGGGGGCCTACACGGTGGTCGCGCTCGTCGATGCGGAGGTGAGTTCGGCGTGGGGGGCGTGGGGTGCAGCGGTGCTGGTCTCGGGCGCATTCGCCGCGCTGATCGGCGCGGTGTCGCTGCGCACGCGCGGCGTGTATTTCCTGATGATCACGCTCGCCTTCGCGCAGATGCTGTACTACCTCGCGGTGTCGCTGTCGGCCTACGGCGGCGACGACGGCTACGGCCTGTATTCGCCGCTGGAGCTGGGCTTCGGCCGCACGACGGGCGATGCTGCGCTGTTCTTCTGGATCGTGCTTGGCCTCGCCGCGCTGGTGTTCGCGTTCGCGAGCCGCGCTGCGGTGTCGCGCTTCGGCCACGCGCTCACCGGCATCCGCGACAACGAGACGCGCATGGAGGCGCTCGGCTATCCGGTGTATCGCCTGAAGCTTGCCGCCTTTACCGGCGCGGGCGCACTCGCGGGGCTCGCCGGCGCCTTGCTCGCGAGCCACAACAACTTCGTCAGCCCGTCGACGATGCACTGGACGGAATCCGCGACGCTGCTCGTGATGGTGGTCCTCGGCGGACTGGGGCGGCGCTGGGGCGCGGTGCTGGGCGTCGCGGTGTGGCTCGCGCTGTCGGAAGTGTTGAAGCTGTACACGGAATACTGGCATTGGCCGCTGGGGCTGATGCTGATCGCGGTCGTGTTCGTCGCGCCGCGCGGGCTCGCGGGGTTGTTCGACGGCAGGAGGGCAGTCCAGTGAGCCTGTTCGTCGCGCAGGATCTCGTGAAGCGCTTCGGCGGGCTGGTCGCGACCGACCAGGTCAGCCTCTCCGTCGGGCCGGGCGAAGTGCATGCGCTGATCGGGCCGAACGGGGCGGGCAAGTCGACGCTCGTGAACCTGATCTCCGGGCTGCTGCCGGCCGACGGGGGTTCCATCATGCTGGACGGCGTCGAGCTCACGACCATGAGCGCCCATGATCGGGTGCGGCACGGCCTGTCGCGCTGCTTCCAGATCACCAGCGTGTTCCGAGGCGACTCCGTGCTCGACAACTTGCTGCTGGCGGTGCAGGCGCATTCCGGGTCGAGTTTCCGCTGTCTCGGACGGCGTTCCGCCGAGGGGGGCTTGCGCGAGCGGGCGCAGGAGCTTGCGCACAAGGTCGGCCTGGAGGACAGGCTGGATCGGGTCGCCGGAACGCTTCCCCACGGCGTGCAGCGCAAGCTCGACGTCGCGCTGGCGCTCGCGGCGCGGCCGAAGCTGCTGCTGCTGGATGAGCCGATGGCGGGCATGGGGCCGGAGGATTCGCAGCAGATGGTCGAGCTGATCGCGCGCCTGCGTTCCGAGGCCGCGATCCTGCTGATCGAGCACGACATGGACGCGGTGTTCCAGCTTGCCGACCGCATCTCGGTGCTGGACTACGGCAAGGTGCTCGCGTCCGGCGACACGACCTACATCCGCGAGCACCCCGAGGTGCAGGCGGTGTATCTGGGCGTGGAGGAGGTGCGATGAGCCGCGCGGTGCTGCTGAGCTGCGTGGGCCTGGAAGCCGGCTACGGCGCGAGCCAGGTGCTGTTCGGGCTCGACTTCGACATCCGTGCCGCCGAAGTCGTGACGCTCCTCGGGCGCAACGGCATGGGCAAGAGCACGACGATCAAGACGGTGATCGGCGGCCTGCGCGCGCGGCGCGGCGAGATCCGCTTCGACGGGCAGGCGATCCACGGTCTGTCCGCGGATGCGATCGCGCGTCTGGGCGTGGCGATCGTGCCGGAAGGACGGCAGTGCTTCCCGAACCTGAGCGTGCGCGAGCATCTCGTCGCCTTCGCGGACAACCGCAGCGGCGCGGCCGAGCCGTGGACGCTGGAACGGCTGTACGCGCTCTTCCCGCGGCTGAAGGAGCGCGCCGGCCACCTCGGCAACCAGCTCTCCGGCGGCGAGCAGCAGATGCTCGCGATCGCGAGGGCGCTATCGACGAACCCGCGCCTGCTGATCCTCGACGAAGCGACCGAAGGCCTCGCGCCGGTGATCCGCGAGGAGATCTGGCGCTGCCTCGCGCGCCTGAAGGACGCCGGCCAGACGACGCTGGTCGTGGACAAGTACGTCGAGCGCCTCGTGAAGCTCGCCGATCGCCACAT
>NZ_WTVS01000157.1 GCF_012911005.2 Aromatoleum toluolicum
TCGGCTGCGCCGGCGCCATTTGCGCTTGAGCACCCCTGCCATGAACGATCCCTCCATTGTTGACCCTGGAGGCAATTGTCCACGTCGATCACGTGCCCTGGAATAACGCCGGTCAGTTACCGCTTACCTAGCAGGGGTATCCTATACTGCCTTGGCGACAACAAGCGATGTTTATCGGCTTGTCGGTCATGGTCCAGTTTCAGGGGCATTGGGTGGGGCCGCTACAGCCTTTGACGTCGGTGCGGCCGGCATGATGACAAATCCCGCTACCTTATCCCTTGGCAAGCCTGGCGAGGAAATGCATCTTGGAATGGACGTCATTTTTGCAGATCTATCAGTCAAGAACACCGCGACGGGCGAATCCGCAAAATCCAATGAGCATTCCAACAACCGAGGACCCTATGCGGCTCCGCAAATGGTATATACTTATCGTGCCGAACGATTTGCATTCGGTATTGGAGCCTTTGCACGTGGCGGAGTAGGCACAGAGTACGGAAAGGATAGCTTTCTTTCACGTGCAACAGGTGGATTGAATACGGGTTTGGAAAATTCAAGTCGCTTATTGACACTAAATATACCCATGGCCGCAAGCTTTCAGATGACTGATAGTCTTGCCGTTGGCGCAAGCGTGGATGCAGTGTGGCAGGGACTGAATTTAGATATGCTCCTCGGGGCCGATCAAGTGGGTTCCTTAATTGGCGCCGGGCGTGCGCGGGGAAGTTTGATCCCTGTACTTGGAGGGTTGCCGGATATGCGTGGTGCGCATTTGAGCTTCACCAAGAATGAACCAATTGCGAGTGGCGCCGACGCCTGGGGCTGGGGAGGGAAAATCGGCCTGACGTACAAGGTCAGCAAGGATACGATCCTGGGTGCTTCGTACGTTCTTGAATCACATCTTGATGACATGACTGGGAGTGCTACCCTTACCGCAATTAATGGCTTGGCAGGCCAAGTCAAGCTAGATGGAAAGATTCGTATTAAGGACTTCCAATCGCCTGCACAATTGAATTTCGGAATAAGCCATCGTTTTGACGATCAGTGGATGGTCGTGGCGGATATCTCCAGGGTATTCTGGAAACATGCAGTAAAAGATATTCATGTCTCCTTTGTTTCAAACGCTGGTCAAAATATCGATATTGATCTGCCTCAAAACTATAAGGACCAGACTGCATTGTCGTTGGGTGTCGCCTACACTTCCGGAAAATGGACATTGCGCGGAGGTGCTCGTGTTACTACACAGACTTTGAGATCGGACACGGTATTGGCTGTAATCCCTGCTATTCCAAATAGATTCGGGACTCTTGGCTTTGGTTACCAACTTACACCTATGAGTAGTTTTGATTTTGCTTGGACTCATTCATTTAAAAAGACGATGCAAAACTCTTCATTGCCAAACACGTCTGCTCCTATCGAAATAAATCACGCCCAAGATAGTGCCACTATTGCCTTCACTTATCGTTTTTAGGTTTGATATTAAGTTGGAATTGTCATGGTTGTGCAAATCTTAAAATTACAAGATTCTACCTGCTTTAATATTTTATGGTGAATTAACTAGGAAATTGAAATGACCAACGTAGAAATTGGAAAGGAAATCGTCGCTGCTGGAATTAAGACCAATTATCACGAGCTCGGAACTGGAGAGCCTGTATTTCTTATTCACGGATCGGGTCCAGGTGTCAGCGCTTATGCAAATTGGCGCTTGGTGTTGCCAACACTGGGGCAATTATTTCGCGTCATAGCACCGGATATGGCAGGGTTCGGTTTTACAGAGCGCCCGAAGAATTACATCTACTCAAAGGATAATTGGGTTGAGCACATCATAGGTATGCTTGACGCATTGAAAATCGAGCGTGCAGATTTTATTGGGAATTCTTTCGGTGGTGCCCTTGCAATCGCAACCGCCGTTAAGCACCCCGACCGCATTGGCCGTTTGGTCTTGATGGGCGCAGCTGGAACACATTTCGAACTTACCCCTGGGCTGGATGCAGTTTGGGGTTATACGCCGTCAATTGAAAAAATGCGCAACCTGCTGGATATATTTGCCTTTGATCGTTCGCTTGTGAATGATGAACTTGCAAAACTGCGTTATGAGGCAAGCATTCGGCCAGGCTTTCAAGAGTCATTCGGCAGTATGTTCCCCGCTCCTCGGCAGCGCTGGGTTGACGCACTGGCGAGCTCGGATGAGCAAATTCGCAACCTCGCGAATGAGGTGCTCTTGATTCACGGCCGTGATGACCAGGTGGTACCACTGTCAAGCAGTCTTCGTCTTTTTCAACTATTGGAGAACGTCCAGTTGCATTCTTTTGCTCGCTGTGGGCACTGGGTGCAAATTGAAGCCGCCAATGACTTTTGTAGATTGGTTGTAGACTTTCTTAGCAAGCCGCATTGATTGAGCGTTCTGCGCATCCGGCGAAATTTCTTCTTCCAGATAATTGGGTAATGCGTCCGAATTGATTGGAAGGAGAAATCGAGTTGATGGTCTCATGAAGGCGTTACCGCTGGTTGTGGAACCAAGTCCTTCTTATACAAGACTCACATAGCCTCATCGTGTATCGCCTGCATGGTCGTGGTCGCGTCCAATGAAAGGGCTGTTTTAGTTGCGAAGGAAAGTCGCCTTCCTTTGCGCTCTTCAGCCCCGCGTCCCGTCTGACTGTAAGCGTCCGCCCCAGACCGTCTTGACGATCAGATCTTGATTCTGTGCAGGCGAAGATCGACCGCTGTGACGTCGAAAGCGGTCGGGTCGAACGGCTCCCCGTGCCATGCCCGCATGTCGTGGTGTTCGGGATGATTTGGATCGGCCATCGCCGCGACGAAGTCGGCATACCCGGGTTCGCCGCCGACGTCCTCGGGCGGACTCGCGTTGGCGCCGGCAATGCAGAGTGCCGTATCGAAGAGCGGGTCGGGCGGCAGACGGCGTTCGACCTTGATGCGATGCTCCCAGTCGTCGCCGAAGTCATAGACGTAGCGGAACGACTTGGCGCCGCCGAGCGCGGTCGCCAGCCGCACGCGCTGCTCGGTACGCACGGGTTCGAAGTCATAGTCGGGATCGGGGACGCCGTAGCGCTCGCCGGCGATCTCGAACTCGTGCAGGTGGCAGTCGAGCCAGCCCATCACCGCCTGGATGACCTGGTGCAGCTTCGGCAACGTGATGGTTTCCGGCACGACCACCCGGCGCCAGATGGCGGGTTTGACCCAGGCGAGCTCAATGCGCAGTTGCAGCCGATGCGTAAGCGGTAACTGACCGGCGTTATTCCAGGGCACGTGATCGACGTGGACAATTGCCTCCAGGGTCAACAATGGAGGGATCGTTCATGGCAGGGGTGCTCAAGCGCAAATGGCGCCGGCGCAGCCG
>NZ_WTVS01000158.1 GCF_012911005.2 Aromatoleum toluolicum
CAGATAGCGCTGTTGCTCGCACAGGACGGCATCACCAACGGTGCGATCTACGCGCTGCTCGCGCTCGCGCTGGTGCTGGTGTTTGCCGTGACGCGGGTGATCTTCATTCCGCAGGGGGAGTTCGTCGCCTATGGCGCGCTGACTCTCGTCATGATCCAGGCCGGCACGGTGCCGGCGACGCTGTGGCTGTTGCTCGGCGCGGGCGTGCTCGCCGCGGCGGTCGATGCGCGCGGCGCACTCGCCAGCGGCCAGAAGGGGCGCCTCGCGGGCGTGCTGGCGTGGAACGTCGGCTACCCGGTGGTGCTCGCGGCGCTGCTCTACCTGCTGCCGCTCACCACCCTCGCGCTGCCGCTGCAGGTGCTGCTGGCGCTCCTCGTGGTGGTGCCGATGGGGCCGCTGATGTACCGCCTGATCTACCAGCCGATCGCCGCCGCGCCGGTGCTGATCCTCCTGATCGTGTCGGTCGCCGTGCACGTGGGCATGGTCGGCCTCGGGCTGCTGTTCTTCGGCGCCGAGGGTTCGCGCACCCCGGCCTTCTCGGACGCGCGCTTCGAGCTCGGCCCGATGATGGTCACCGGTCAGACGATCTGGGTGATCGCCGCCTCCATCGTGCTCATCGTCGCCCTGTACCAGTTCTTCGGCCGCAGCATCTACGGCAAGGCGCTGCGCGCGACCGCGATGAACCGCAACGGCGCGCGCCTGATGGGCATCTCGCCGGCGCTCGCCGGGCGCCTCACCTTCCTCCTTGCGGCGCTGATCGGCGCGCTCTCGGGCGTGCTGATCGCCCCGATCACCACCATCTACTACGACACCGGCTTCCTCATCGGGCTCAAAGGATTTGTGGCCGCCATCGTCGGCGGGCTCGCCAGCTACCCGATCGCCGCCGCCGGCGCCGTGCTCGTCGGCCTGCTCGAAGCCTTCAGCTCCTTCTGGGCCAGCGCCTACAAGGAAGTCATCGTGTTCACGCTCATCATCCCGGTGCTGCTGTGGCGCTCCTTCACCAGCCACCACGTGGAGGAAGAGGAATGAAACCCGTCCTGTCCGTCCGTTCCGTCCTGGGCATCTTCCTGGCGCTGCTGCTCGTGGCGCCGCTGGTGATGCCGCCCTTCTACGTCACGCTGCTCAACTACATCGGCCTGTACGCGCTGGTCGCATTGGGGCTGGTGCTGCTCACCGGCGTGGGCGGCCTCACGAGCTTCGGCCAGGCCGCCTTCGTCGGCCTCGGCGCCTACACCACCGCGGTGCTCACCACCGCCACGGAGCTCCCCGCGTGGCTCGCGTGGGCGGGCGGCTCGCCGTGGCTCGCGCTCGTCGTCGGCCTCGCGTTCACCGCCACCGTTGCCTTCGTCCTCGGCTCGCTCACGCTGCGCCTGTCGGGCCACTACCTGCCGCTCGGGACCATCGCGTGGGGCATCAGCCTGTACTTCCTGTTCGGCACCCTCGAGACCCTGGGCGGGCACACCGGACTCACCGGCATCCCGCCGATCGCGATCTTCGGCTTCGAACTCAGCGACGGCAGCCAGATCTTCTACCTCATCTGGGCCTTCCTGCTCCTGGCGGTGTTCACCACCCAGAACCTCCTCGACTCGCGCGAAGGGCGCGCGATCCGCGCCTTGAAGGGTGGCATGGTGATGGCCGAGGCGATGGGCGTGGATACCGCGCGCTCGCGCATGGTGATCTTCGTCATCGCGGCGCTGCACGCCTGCGCCTCGGGCTGGCTCTATGCCCACCTGCAGCGCTTTGTGAACCCCACGCCCTTCGGGCTGCACATCGGCATCGAGTACCTCTTCATGGCGGTCGTCGGCGGCGCCGGCCAGGTGTGGGGCGCGCTCCTCGGCGCGGGCGTCATCACCATCGCCAAGCAGTGGCTGCAGGACATCCTGCCGCGCATCTTCGGCCAGAGCGGCAACTTCGAGGTGATCTTCTTCGGCCTGATGATGATCATCATCCTGCAGCGCGCGCGCGAAGGCCTGTGGCCGCTGTTCGCCCGCCTCGTGCCGGTGAAGGCCACGAAACGCACCCTCGACGCCGCCGCCGCGCCGCTGCCGAGGAAGCCGCTGCCCGCGCGCGGGGACGTGATCCTCGAGGCGAAGGAGGTCACGCGCAAGTTCGGCGGTCTCGTCGCCAACAACGCCATGAGCCTCACCGTGAAAGCGGGCGAGATCCTCGCGCTGATCGGCCCCAACGGCGCCGGCAAGAGCACCATGTTCAACCAGATCTCGGGCGTCGACACCCCGACCTCGGGCGAGGTGCTGTTCCTCGGGCGACCGGTCGCCGGCCGTGGCTCGCGCGCGATCGCGCGCATGGGCATGAGCCGCACCTTCCAGCACGTGAAACTGCTGCCGACCATGAGCGTGCTCGAGAACGTCGCCATCGGCGCGCACATGCGCGGCGACAAGGGCGTGTTCCCCGCCGCGTGGCGCCTCGACCGCGCCGAGGAGGCGCGGCTCTTGAACGAAGCGGCGCGCCAGATCGAGCGCGTGGGCCTCGCCGAGCACATGTTCGACGCCGCCGGCAGCCTCGCGCTGGGCCAGCAGCGCATCCTCGAGATCGCCCGTGCGCTCGCCGCCGACCCGTGCCTGCTGCTCCTCGACGAGCCGGCCGCGGGCCTGCGCTTCAAGGAGAAGCAGGCGCTCGCCGAACTTCTCCGGAAGCTCAGGGGCGAAGGCATGGGCATCCTGCTGGTCGAGCACGACATGGACTTCGTCATGGGGCTGGTCGATCGCGTCGTCGTGATGGAGTTCGGCCAGAAGATCGCCGAGGGCCTGCCCGAGGAAGTGCAGCAGAACCCGGCGGTGCTCGAAGCCTATCTCGGAGGTGTGGAATGAACGGCATGAGCGTGGAGATCAACGTGATCGAGCAGACGGTCGACACCGCCCCCAACGTCCTCAACCCCCCGCGCACGGTGCTCGAGGTGCGCGACCTGTGCGTCGCCTACGGCAAGGTGGAAGCCTTGTCGAACGCCAACATCCGCGTCGGCGAAGGCCAGATCGTCACCGTGATCGGCCCCAACGGCGCGGGCAAGACGACCATGCTGTCGGCGATCATGGGCCTCCTGGAGTCGCGCGGGCAGGTCACCTTCGACGGCGAGGCCGAGTACGTGCCGCGGGTGGAGCGCATGGTCGCGCGCGGCATGAACCTCGTGCCGGAGAAACGCGAGCTCTTCGCCGAGATGAGCGTCGAGGACAACCTGCTGCTGGGCGCCTTCCAGCGCTACCGCTCGGGCAAGCGCGACCACGCCGAGACGATGAAGGAGGT
>NZ_WTVS01000159.1 GCF_012911005.2 Aromatoleum toluolicum
ACCCCGGCCCCTGCCCCCAGTCGCTGGTCGTGAATCTCGAGCTGCCGACACCATTCACGTGCACCTGCAGCGAACAGGACGCGCACAACGGTGCCGTCTGGGGAACCGATACCTATACGGCGGACTCCGACCTGTGCCGGGCCGCCGTGCATGCCGGCACGATCCCGCGGCGCGGCGGCACGCTCACGGTCGAGTACCGGCCGGGGCTTGCGCTGTACGTCGGCTCCCAACGCAACGGCGTGGCGAGCCACGACTTCGGCGCCTACTCTTCAAGCATCCGCTTCCGCTGACGTGCGGACGGATTCCCGAACACCGCCCCGAACGCTTTCCCCATCGGCCCCATCGCAGCGAGGCTCACCCCATGACGACAGACCGCACGACCGCAACGCCGCCCCTCGTCGAAACGATCGTTGTGCCCCGTGCGAGCGACCTCGGTGGCGGCTTCACGGTCCTGCGCGTGCTGCCCTCGGCGCAGCGGCGCATGGTCGGCCCCTTCGTGTTCCTCGACCAAATGGGCCCCGTGCAGCTCGACGCCGGCACCGGCCTCGACGTGCGCCCGCACCCGCATATCGGGCTGGCGACCGTCACCTATCTCTTCGACGGCGAGATCCTGCACCGCGACAGCCTAGGCAGCGTGCAGCCGATCCGCCCCGGCGAACTCAACTGGATGACCGCCGGCCGCGGCATCGTTCATTCCGAGCGCACGCCGCCCGCGCTGCGCCCCGCCGGACCGCGGCTTTCCGGCCTGCAGGCGTGGGTCGGACTGCCAACACGCGACGAGGAAACGGCGCCCGCGTTCGTGCACCACGGTGCCGCCGAGCTGCCCGTCATCACCGAACCGGGCATGCGCATCCGCGTGATCGCCGGCGAGATCTTCGGCGTGCGCTCGCCCGCCGAGACGCGCTCGCCGCTGTTCTACGCCGACGTCACCCTCGTCGAGCAGCAGCGGCTGCACATCCCGGCCGAGCACGAGGAACGCGCGGCCTACATCGTCCAAGGCGCCGTGCGCATCGACGGCCAGGCCTATCCGCCCGGCCAGCTGCTGGTGTTCGGCCGCGGCGCCGACGTGACGCTCGCCGCGCTGGGGCCGACGCGCCTGATGCTGCTCGGCGGCGAGCCGCTCGACGGTCCGCGCTTCGTGTGGTGGAACTTCGTCGCCAGCACGCGCGAACGCATCGAACTGGCGAAGGAAGACTGGCGCGCCGAGCGCTTCGCGCCGGTGCCCGGCGAAACGGAACGCATACCGCTGCCCTGACACGCACCACCAACCACCGGGAGTGACCGATGAGCTCGACCCTGAACGAGGAAGGACGCAAGCTGCTGTTCCGCGAAGCACGCACGCACAACGAATGGCTGGACAAACCGGTCAGCGACGACACGCTGCGCGAGTTGTACGATCTGATGAAGTGGGGCCCGACGAGCGTCAATTGCTGCCCCGCGCGTATCCTGTTCCTGCGCACGCCGGAAGCGAAGGCCAGGCTGCTGCCGGCTCTTGCGCCCGGCAACGTCGAGAAGACGCGCAGCGCACCGGTCACCGCCATCATCGGCTACGACGGCCGTTTCTACGACATGCTGCCGAAGCTCTTCCCACACGTCGACGCCCGCGCGTGGTTCGTCGATACTCCCGAGCTCGCCGAGGTGACCGCGCGGCGCAACAGCTCGCTGCAAGGCGCCTACTTCATCCTGGCCGCGCGCGCCGTCGGACTGGATTGCGGCCCGATGTCGGGCTTCGACCAGGCCAAGGTCGACCATGAATTCTTCCCCGCCTCAGGCGGTACGGACCGCGAATTCAGCCAGGAATACTTCCCGGACAGCCACGTGAAGACCAATTTCCTGTGCAACCTCGGTTACGGTGACCCGGCGAAGCTCTTCCCGCGCAGCCCGCGGCTCGATTTCGAAGAGGCCTGCAAGCTGCTCTGAACGCATCGAGCCCCGCGCCGGGCACAGCGGGGCATGCTGCGCCCGCTTGTCAGGCGCCGCGGAACCCCGGCTTGCGCTTCTCGAGGAAGGCGTTGATGCCTTCGACGAAATCCTCGGTCGCACTGCAGCGCGCGAAGGCCTCGGCCTCGCTCTGCAGCTGGGTCTCGATCTTCGCGTCCGCCGACGATGCCAGCAGGCGCTTGATTTCACCGTAGGCGTGGCGCGCCCCGTTCTGCAGGCGGCCGACCAGCGCCGCGGTTTCGGCGTCGAGTTCCGCGGCAGCGACGACGCGATTGACGAGGCTCAGGCGCAAGGCCTCGGCGGCATCGAAACGGTCGCCCAGCAACAGCAGCTCGGCGGCCTTGCGCCGTCCCACGATGCGCGGCAGGAACCACGACATGCCGCCGTCGGCGGACAGGCCGATCGACGAATAGGCGGTCGTGAACTTCGCGCTGTCCGCGCACAGCGCGAGGTCGCAGCCCAGCATCAGCGACAGGCCGAAGCCCGCGCAGGCGCCGCGCACCTTGGCGATCACCGGTTGCTGCAGGTTCTGCAGGATCTCGACCGCCGGGTTGATGTGCTTCTCGATGATCGCGCGGAAGGCCACCATGCGCGCCTGCGGGCCCAGATGGAACTGGGTGGCGAAGTCCTTGAGATCGCCACCGGCCATGAAGTGATCGCCGGCCCCGGTGACCACCACGACATCGATATCCTTCAGGTCACGCAACCTGCGTACGGCGCCCAGCAGGTCTTCCATCATCTCGATGGACAAGGCGTTGAGCTGCGCCGGACGGTTCAGCGTGAGGGTCGCTACGCGGTTTTCGACGTCGAGCAGTACGGTGTTGGCCATGAACTTCCTTCCTTGCGATTATGTCTGCCGCGTCGCGGCGTTGGATCCTGATCCTCGTAGTATGCCGCGAGACTGCGTGGGTTGTAATCCGGCCGGAGCAGGGGGCGGGGTGCGGACCTGAAGGTCGTGGCCTGCGCCTTCCCTCGGTCGGATCACCCGCCGGGGCGGCGATGCAAACTCGCCCTGCGGGCTCAGACATGCATCGCCTTGTTTCCCCGTCGGGCGCTCCGCCCTCGGCACGACCCGACAGGCCCCCACCC
>NZ_WTVS01000015.1 GCF_012911005.2 Aromatoleum toluolicum
GGGGGGCGGCGCTCAGTGGGGGGCGGCGCTTAGTACAGCAGCGACTCGAGCCAGGGCAGGATCCAAGGCAGCATTACGGCGGTGAGCAGGCCGTTGAGCCCCATCGCCAGCGCGGCGAAGGCGCCGGCCTGTTCGCTGACCTGGAATGCGCGCGCGGTGCCGATGCCGTGCGACGCGATGCCGATCGCGAAGCCGCGTACGGCGTGGTCATCGATGCGCAGCAGGCGATAGACGTAGCGGGCGCCGACGGCGCCGAGGATGCCGGTGCTCATCACCAGCACCGCGGTCAGCGAGGGGAGGCCGCCGAGGCGCTCGGCGACGCCCATCGCGATCGGCATCGTCACGCTCTTGGGCGCCAGCGACATCACCGACTCGCGGCTCGCGCCGAGCAGCGCGGCGATGCTGACGGCCGACAAGGCGGCCGTCAGCGAACCGGCAACGAGCGTGACGAGGAGCGGGAGCAGCATCCCCTTCAAGCGTTCCCACTGTGCATAGAGCGGGATCGCCAGGGCGACCGTCGCCGGGCCGAGCAGGAAGTGCACGAACTGCGCGCCGTCGAAGTAGGTCTGGTAGGGCGTGCCGGTGAGCGACAGGACGAGCACGAGGACGGTCACCGCGACCATCACCGGATTGAGCAACGGGTGGTGGTTCGCCCGGCGGTAGAGCCACAACGCGCCCTGGTAGGCGAGCAGCGTGAGGGTCAGGCCGAGCAGCGGCGTGGTCGAGAGGTAGACCCAGATCTCGCCGAGCGCGGGCTTCATGACCGGTCCTCGCCGTGCGGCGTGTGCCGGGAAAGCGCGTGGAGGAGCAGCGCCGAGACCGCGATCGACAGCAGGGTGCTCGCGATCAGCGCTACCGTCAGCGGCAGCCATTCGTCGGCAAGGCGCTGGAAGTGGAGCATGACGCCGGTGCCGGCGGGAATGAACAGCAGCGAGAGATGCTGCAGGATGCCCGTCGCGGTGCCGCGCAGTTCCGCGCTCGGTCCCTTGCGCAGGACCAGGGCGGCAAACATGAGTCCCATGCCGATGACCGGGCCGGGAATGGGGAGGTCGAGCCCGCGGGCGAGCGCTTCGCCGATGAGCTGGAAGACAAGCAGGAGGGTGAGTGCGCCGATCATCGTATTGCGTGGTTCCTGTCGCGCGAAGTGGCCCTCATTCTAGTGTCTGGGGCGATCCCGGCGTAAGGGCGAGCGTTTCGTTCGACGAGGCGGACCGCGGGCGTGACGTCGCGGGCGATCGCAGGCCAACTGGTCCCATTTTGGGGAGACTCGACGCCGCTCAGCCGAAATGTTGCGTTGCCGCGTGTGAATTTTCTGGTTCAATGACGAATAGGGTGTTTCGCGCAGCGCGGCTGACGGAACGCGCCGTGTGGCGGGGACTTCGGGCTGGTCGCCAATGGGCGTCACCATTATTGCGCACTGCGGCAGACGAACGCGACGCAGGATTGCAGTGCGGGAATCGAATGGGGTGGAGATGGGGGTAAGGAACGCTTCAGTGGTCCTGATGGCTGCGCTTGCCGGGCCGGCCGTGGGGGCAGATGAAATCGGACCGCTTGCCCGCGTGGTCGAGGACCCCTTCTTCGACGAACTGCCGGTCGTGCTGTCGGTGTCGCGTCTGGCGCAGCCCTTGCGCGACGCGCCGGGCTCGGTGACCGTGATCGATGCTGACGCGATACGTACCTCGGGTGCGCGCGATCTCGCGGACCTCCTGCGCCTGGTGCCGGGTTTTCTTGTCGCGCACTCGTTCAACGGCGCGCCGAATGCCGTCTACCACGGCATGACCGACGAGAATCCGCGCGGGCTGCAGATCCTCATCGACGGCCGCTCGCAGTACAGCCCGCTGTTCTTCGGCGGCGTCGCGTGGAACCTGATCGACGTGTCACTCGACGAGATCGAACGCATCGAGGTGATCCGCGGTTCGAATTCGGCAGCCTATGGTTCG
The DNA here is from genome assembly GCF_012911005.2 of Aromatoleum toluolicum. Classification (GTDB taxonomy): domain Bacteria; phylum Pseudomonadota; class Gammaproteobacteria; order Burkholderiales; family Rhodocyclaceae; genus Aromatoleum; species Aromatoleum toluolicum. The sequence goes on from NZ_WTVS01000015.1 coordinate 1,941, forward strand.
AATGCGTTTCTCGGCGTCGTGAATGTCGTCACGCGCTCCGCGGTCGAGACCCAGGGTGTCCGTGTGCGTGCGGGTCAGGGTAACGACGGGATTGCGGACCGGTATGCGCGGGTCGGAATGCGGATCGGAGACGGATCGGTCCGGCTCTCCGCGGAGAGCGTGAGCGACAACAACATCAAGCACTTCGACGACAGGCGCGAGCATCGGCGCATCAACCTGCGCGCCGACATGCCCTTGAGTGCGGCCGACGAGTTGCAGGTGGAGGCGGGGGCCGTCGACTTGCGTCTGCGCATGGGCGTGGCGGGCGAGACCTTGAATCCGGCGCGCGGGATCGAAGCGGCGAAGACCTTCGGATCGCTGGCGTGGCAGCATGCCATCAGCGACGGCGGCGCGATTTCCTTGCGCTTCACGCATACGGCCGAGCGTTATCGCGACGACTACACCGTGTCCGACCCCGATCTCGACAACCTCCTCGGTTCGGTCGGATTGCCGACCCCCTTCCGGCTCGAGATCGATCAACGCATCGATACGGTCCGCGACGAACTCGACTTCCAGCACACCCTGATCCCGAGCGCGAACACGCGTCTCGTCTGGGGGGCGGGCGCGCGCTACGATGCGGTCGAGGGGCGGCAGTTCTACGGCCGCGACGGTGACGCCGTGCGACAAGCCGTGCACCGGCTGTTCGGCAACTTCGAATGGCGGCCGTCGGATGCGTGGACGACCAACCTCGGCATGACCTGGGAAAACGATTCGCTGTCGAACACGTCGCTGGCGCCGCGGCTTGCGGTGAACCATCACCTGTCGCAGCGGCAGACCCTCCGCGTCGGGCTTTCGCGCGCACACCGCATTCCATCGCTGACCGAGGCCAAGTCGCGCGAGCACTATGGCGCGCTCGACACGACCCCGTTCCGGCTTCCCTTCGGCGTGATCCCGCTGGAAATACAGCGCGACGCGAGCGGGCGTCTCGACAAGGAGGTCATCGACGTCACGGAAATCGGCTATCTCGGCGATTTCCGCGAACAGGGCGTGTTTGTGGACGTCCGCCTGTTCGAGGAGAAGGTCAAGGATCGCATCATGCCCGCATCCTTGACGCTTTCCCCGCCCGATTGCGAGGTGCGCGGATTGAGCCGTTTGCGTCGGCGTCCGCCGGAATGCGGCAGCTACATCGATTACATGAATGCGCAGGACCTCGACATTCGCGGGGCCGAGTATCAGCTGCGCTGGTCGCCCCTGGGGGGCACGGAGTTCACGCTCAACCAGTCGTTCATCGTCATCGACTCCAAGGCGAACGCGGAGTTTGCGGCGCTCGGGCGGAGGGATGCGGCGAAGGCGGAGCGCCACATGGAGAATTCGGCGCCGCGGCGCGCGACGACGCTGCGCTGGGTGCAGCAACTTCCGGCCGGAGCGGAGTTCTCCGTCGCGCATTACCGCTACGGGCGCTTCCAGTGGACGCCCAACACGGCAGTCAAGGCATTCCACCGGACGGACGTGCGGGTGGCGTATCCGTTCCGGATCGGCCCGACGCGCGGTGAAGTCGCATTGACGGGGCAGGGGGTGGACGGTCGTCGGGCGGAGTTCAAGGAGCGTGACGCCGACGGGACCGGGCAGGTGCCCGCGCAGTACATCGATCCCCGCGTCTGGGCTAGTATCGCGCTGGAATTCTGAGCGGCGCGCAAGCCGCGGTCAGGCCAGCAGCGCGTGACCGACGGTGCGCGCGAGGATCCCCACCGCGGCGCCGAGCGCGGCCGGTTTCCACACTCCGGCGACGCGCCTGCCGGCGGAGATGAGCACCGCAACGCCGGGAACATCCAGCGGGTGGATGAGGAATCCCGCGCTGCGGTTGAGCATCCCGACGCTGGCGGTCCCATCCCGCAGCATTTCGTCCATCACGCCCATCATGGCCGTGCCGCCGCCGATGTACTTGGTCAGGGTCGGCAGGATCAGCGCAGGGTCGATCGACACCGCGGTCATTGCCGGGGTGAGGAGGCGCGTGAGCAGATCCACGGCGCCGCTCGAGCGCAGGGCCATCACCGCGACGAGGGCGAGCACGAGCATGGGGATCGCGCCCACCGCGATCTTGAAGGCTTCCGCTCCTGCGCGGTTGATGACGTCGAGCACGCCCTTCGCGTCTTCGGCGACGCGATGGTGCAGGGTCTCGTCGAGCTGCCCTTCAACGGCCGACAGTCCGCGGGCGAAGCCGTGGTAGGTGGCGGCGGCGGCGACGAGGCCACCGGCGACGGACAGCGCGAGGGTCAGGCCGAAGTCGAGCCCCATGGCGATCATCGGAAAGGCGGCGTTGGCCTGCGCCATCGCCATCACCATCGCCAGCGTCGCGGCGAGGTGGCGGTCGGAGGCGCCGCGGCTCTCCATCATCGTCAGCGTTGCGATCGGCGCGGCGAAGCTGACGAAATTGATCTGCAGCGCGGCGAAGATGCCCAGTCCCGTCAGTCCGGCCGGACGCAGCGCGGGGGCGAGCACGTGCACGAGGCGGTCGAGGACGCCCTTGGCCTCGAGCAGGCGCATCAGCGACAACATGACGACCATCACCGGCAGGAGCACGAACAGGGCAAGTTCGACCGCGGAGCGCCCGGCGCGCAGGATGATGTCGGTGATGATGTCCATGCAAATGAGGTGGATTGTGCGGAGCGGCGAATGATACCCGAGCGGTGGGGGGCGGGATGCGGGTATTGCCCCTGCACCGTGCCACGATCTATCGTTCGATCTCAAATAATTTGAAAGAACGAGGAGGCAGGCATGGCGATGGTGGAGACGGCACGCGGCACGGTGAACGAATGGCAGCGGGATCACATGGGGCACATCAATGTGCGCGCCTACGTGGAGTTCTTCGATGCGGCCTGCTGGCAGTTTTACGGGATGCTCGGGCTGAGTCCGTCGCGGCTGCGCAGCGGGGAATTGAAGCTGGCCGCGGTGCAGCAGAACATCAGCTACATGAAGGAGCTGTATCCGGGCGATACCGTCTTCGTGCGTACGGGCGTGGTGGAGATGCGCGAGAAGGTCATCCGTTTTCGCCACGAGCTGCTGAGCAGCGAGAGCGGCGAGCTGGCGGCGATGTGCGAATTCACCGCTGTGTGCCTGAACCCGGAGACGCGCCGTTCGCAGCCATTTCCCGCCGACGTCGCGCTGCGTGCGGAAGGGCTGATGCTGCCGGCCGAAAGCTGACACCGGGCGGCACAAGAAAAAAGACGGCACCGCATGCGCGGTGCCGTCCGTGAGCTTGCCGGCCGGACGCGAGGCCCGGCCCAGGAGGCGAATCAGCCCTGCGCCTTCTTCACCTGGCGCCACTTGTGCAGCAGCGGCTCGGTGTAGCCGCTGGGTTGTGCGCAGCCCTTGAAGATCAGATCCTTGGCGGCCTGGAAGGCGACGGACTTGTCGAAATCCGCAGCCATCGGCTGGTACAGCGGGTCGCCGGCGTTCTGCTGGTCGACGATGGCCGCCATGCGCTTGAGCGTTTCCATGACCTGCGCTTCGTTGGTGACGCCGTGGCGCAGCCAGTTGGCGATGTGCTGGCTGGAGATGCGCAGCGTCGCGCGGTCTTCCATCAGGCCGATGTTGTTGATGTCCGGCACCTTGGAGCAGCCCACGCCCTGGTCGACCCAGCGCACGACGTAGCCGAGGATGCCCTGGGCGTTGTTGTCGAGTTCCTGCTGGATCTCGGTGGCGCTCCAGTTCGCGGTGGCTGCAACCGGCACGGTCAGCAGGTTGTTGAGCAGCGTGTCGCGCTCGGCGGCGAGGCTGATCTTCTCCATCTCCTGCTGCACGGCCTGGACGTCGACCTGGTGGTAGTGCAACGCGTGCAGCGTCGCGCCGGTCGGCGACGGCACCCATGCGGTCGTGGCGCCGGCCTTCGGATGGCCGATCTTCTGCTTCAGCATCTCGGCCATCAGGTCCGGCATCGCCCACATGCCCTTGCCGATCTGCGCCTTGCCGCGCAGGCCGCAGTCGAGGCCGACCAGCACGTTCTGTCGCTCGTAGGCCTGGATCCATGCGGAGCTCTTCATGTCGCCCTTGCGGATCATCGGGCCCGCTTCCATCGCGGTGTGCATTTCGTCGCCGGTGCGGTCGAGGAAGCCGGTGTTGATGAAGGCGACGCGCGACTCGGCGGAGTTGATGCAGGCAGCGAGGTTCACCGAGGTGCGGCGCTCCTCGTCCATGATGCCGACCTTCATGGTGTTGGCGGGCAGGCCCAGCATCTGTTCGACGCGCCCGAACAGCTCGTTGGTGAAGGCGACTTCGGCCGGGCCGTGCATCTTCGGCTTCACGATGTACATGCTGCCAGTGCGCGAGTTGCTCTTCAGCTTCAGGTCGCGCAGCGAGATCAGCGCCGTGACGACGCCGTCCATGATGCCTTCGGGGATTTCCGCGCCGTCGGCAAGCAGGATGGCCGGGTTGGTCATCAGGTGGCCGACGTTGCGGATGAAGAGCAGCGAGCGGCCATGCAGGCGCAGCGTGCCGCCGTTGGGCGCGGTGTATTCGCGGTCCGCGTTCATCCGGCGCTCGACCGTCTTGCCGCCCTTGTCGAAAGCCTCGACGAGGGTGCCGGTGATGAGGCCCAGCCAGTTGCGGTAGGCGAGGACCTTGTCCTCGGCGTCGACCGCGGCGACCGAGTCCTCGCAGTCCATGATGGTCGAGATCGCGGCTTCGACGAGCACGTCCTTGATGCCGGCGGCGTCGGTTTTGCCGATCGGGTGGTTGCGGTCGAACTGGATCTCGAGGTGCAGGCCGTTGTTCTTCACCAGCACGGCCTTCGGCGCGGCGGCGTCGCCCTGGAAGCCGGCGAACTTCGACGCGTCGGCGAGGCCGGTCTTGGTGCCGTCCTGCAGCGTGACGACCAGCTTGCCGCTTTCCACGGCGTAGCCGGCGGCCTTGGTGTGGTCGCCCTGGGCGAGCGGGGCGGCCTGGTTCAGCACGTCACGCGCGAAGGCGATGACGCGCGCGCCGCGCACCGGGTTGTAGGACGAGCCGGCTTCCGCGCCGCCGTCCGAGGGGATCGCGTCGGTGCCATAGAGGGCGTCGTACAGGCTGCCCCAGCGCGCGTTCGCGGCGTTCAGCGCGTAGCGGGCGTTCATGATCGGCACGACGAGCTGCGGGCCGCATTGCTCGCGGATCTCGATATCGACGTTGGCGGTTGTGACCTTGAACGGCGCGGGCACCGGCTGCAGGTAGCCGATCTTCTCGAGGAAGGCGCGGAAGGCCGGCATGTCCTCGATCGGGCCGGGGTGGGCGCGGTGCCAGTTGTCGAGCTCGGTCTGCAGGCGGTCGCGTTCGGCGAGCAGGGCGCGGTTCTTCGGTGCGAGTTCGTTGGCGAGCTCGCTGAAGCCCTTCCAGAACGCGCCGGCGTCAATGCCGGTGCCGGGCAGGGCTTCGGTTTCGATGAAGCGGTGCAGTTCGGCGTCGACCTGCAGCTGATGGCATTGGATTCTCGTGCTCATGGTTCCTCGCTCTTCAGATGAGATAGGTTTTGTAGAAATAGTAGACGGTGAGGACGCTGCCCACCCCGATGATGAAACGCCTCAACCACACGGCCGGCACCTTGCGGGCACCGACTGCCCCCCAGTAACCGCCTATGGCGGCGGTGATGATCATGACCAGCGTGTGCGGCCAGCTCACGGCGCCGGCGACGACGAAGGTGACCACCGCGACGCTGTAGATGATGGCCGACAGCCAGTTCTTCAGTGCGTTGATGTCGTGGATGTCGCGGTGCCCCTGGATCGCGAGTGCGGCGATCATCACGATGCCCATGCCGGCGCCGAAAAAGCCACCGTAAATCGACACGCCGAGCTGGAACAGCAGGCCACCGACGGTGCCGTGCGAGGGGCTCTCGTCGCTGCGCTGGCGGAGCCGCGCGAGCAGCGCGGAAATCTGCCCGCTGCCGGCGAACATCACGGTCGCGACGAGCAACAGCCACGGGATCAGCTTCGAGAAGGTGTCGTCCCGGGTGGATAGCAGCAGCAGCCCGCCGGCGATGCCGCCCACCAGCGCGACGAACGACAGCGCGGCGAGGCCCTTGCGAAAGCGCGCGAGTTCCTTGCGGTAGGCCCAGGCGCTCGACAGACTGGCGGGCCACAGCGCGACCGCATTGCTGGCGTTCGCGACCACCGGCGGCACGCCGACGGCGAGCAGGGCGGGGAAGGAGAAGAAGGTGCCGCCGCCGGCCACCGAATTCATTGCGCCCGCCATCGCGGCGGCCAGTCCGATGATGAGAATCTCGCTCGCGGACATCAGCGGGCAGCCGGCGCGCAACGCGCCTGCACGAATTCGACGATGTCGGTCAGGCGCTGGCCGACCGCAGTGGGCGTCACGCCGAGTTCCTCCATCGGCAGCTGGGCGCGGTTGATCCAGAAGGTCGTGTAGCCGAACCAGGTCGCGCCGGCGGCATCCCAGCCATTCGACGACACGAAGAGGATTTCCTTCGCCGGCACGCCGAAGGCGTCGGGGCCGAGCTGGTAGGCGGCGTCGGCGGTCTTGTACTGGCGCACGGCGTCGACCGACAGCACATGGTCGAACAGCCCGCTCATGCCGGCGCTCTTGATCGCCACGTCGAGCATCTGCGGCGTGCCGTTCGACAGCACCGCCATCGGCAGGCCCAACGCGCGCAAAGCCTTCAGTGCGCCGAGGTTCTCCGGAAAAGGCGACAGGCAGGCATACTGGTTCATCAGCTGGCGGCGCTGCGAGTCGTTCATCGTCAGGCCGAGCTTCTTCGCCGAATACACGAGGCCGTCCTCGGTGATCTCGAGGAAGGGCTTGTAGCGTCCGGACAGGGTGCGCAGGAAGGAGTATTCGATCTGCTTCAGGCGCCACAGCGCGGTCAGCGCTTCGCCCTTGCCCGGGAACAGCTGTTCCGCGAGCGCGCCCACGGAATACACGTCGAACAGCGTGCCGTAGGCGTCGAAGGCGACTGCGCGGATGCGCTCGGAGGGCTTCATGCGGGGGTCCTGGTGTTGTCGGTCGCGCCTTGCGTGGCCGGCATCGCTGCCGGCCACGGTGGCGTCTGTCGTTCGGGCAGCGTCTCCTCCGCCCTTCGTTGAGGATGAAGTGTATTGAACTCTTGTATAAGACTGAATACCCTGTCAGGTCAATTGATCTTTTACTAAAAGTAAAAAATGGATGCGTTCAAACAGGTTGAAACCTTCGTCAGTGTCGCGATCAAGGGCAGCCTCTCGGCGGCGGCGCGGGCGGAGGGTGTTACCCCCGCGGTGATCGGTCGCCGCCTCGACGCGCTGGAGCAGCGCCTGGGCGTCAAGCTCGTGACGCGCACGACGCGCAGCATCTCGCTGACTTTCGAGGGCGCGGCCTTCCTCGAGGATTGCCAGCGCATCCTCAACGACCTCGCCAATGCGGAGGCGTCGGTGAGCCTAGGGGGCGTGAAGGCGAGCGGCCATGTCCGCGTGTCGGCGCCGGCCGGCTTCGGGCGACTGCACGTCGCACCGCTGCTGCGCGAGTTTCTGGAGATGAACGCGGACGTGTCCTGCACGCTCGACCTCACCGACCGCGTCGTGGATCTGGTGAATGAAAGCATCGACTGCGCGATCCGCATCGGTGAGCTGCCGGACTCCAGCCTCGTGTCGATCCGGCTCGCGGAGAACCGGCGCGTGGTGGTCGCCAGCCCGGCCTATCTGGCGCGTCACGGATCGCCGGCGGCGCCGCAGGATCTGGCCGGGCACAATTGCCTCTCGCTCGGCCAGCAGCGCGGCTGGCTGTTCTGCGGCGAGAAGGGCGAGACGATCGCGGTGAAGGTGAGCGGGCGGCTCGAATGCAACGATGGTGCGGTGCTGCACCAGTGCGCGCTGGCTGGCGACGGGCTGGCGTGGCGTTCGCGCTGGGAAGTCGACGCCGATCTGCGGGCGGGGCGCCTGGTGACGGTGCTCGACGAGTTCGCCGCGCCGACGATGGGGATCTATGCGGTGTTTCCGCAGCGCAAACGCCTTGCGCTACGGGTGCGTCTGTTCATCGACCACCTGAAGAACCATTACGGCCGCCCGGACTACTGGGTGTCCTCGCCGCCGTCGATCGCCAAACCGTCGATCGCCGGGGGCGCGACCTGAGCGGCCGTCAGGCTGCCTGCCTGAGTTCGCGTGCAAGCGCCTTGTCGGTCTTCATGATGTGGTTCACCAGCCAGTCGCGCAGGAAACTGAGCAGTTCGGACGACAACGCCTGCCCGGCGTCGAACCGGGTCTTGTGTGCAAGCACGTCGGCGACGAGCTGCTTGTGCTGCTGCTGGTGACGGAAGAAGTCGGGGTAATTCGCCTTCTTCATCATGTCTTCCTCGAAGCCGAAGTGGAACGCCGTGTAGCGGACCAGGTCGTCGAGGACCGCACCGATCGCGCTGCGCTCCTCGCCGCGCTGCATCGCGGCGTTCACGGCGTTGGCGAGCTCGATCAGCTTGCGGTGCTGCGCGTCGATGTCCGCGTGGCCGGTTGCCAGAGCGCCGTTCCATGTGATGACCGGTGCGATCGCCGCGCGACTGGTGTTCTTCGCGGGTTCGAGCGTGCCGCCGAGGTGCGTGAAGAAAGCCAGCCGTTGCAGCAGGCTGGTCGAATGCGTCTCGAGCTTGGCGGCGGTACCTGCGGTCTCGCGGATGATCGCTTCGGTCTTCTCCGCCGCCGCAATCATGTTCGCCACGCCCTGGACGATCTCTTTCGCCTCGGCGCTCTCCTTCGCGGTTGCAGCGGCGAGTTCGGTAATCTTCTTCAGTGCGTCGTGCGATTGATCCTTGATCCGGCGGAGCATGTCCGCTGCGTGCTGCGCCTCCGCGACACCGCTCTGCAGCTCGGGCGAGATCTCCGCCATCTGGGTTACCGCGGCGCTCGTGTCGGACTGGATCGTCCCGATCATGCGCGTGATCTCGGCGGTCGCGGTCGCCGTGCGCTCGGCAAGCTTGCGCACCTCGTCGGCGACCACGGCGAAGCCGCGGCCCTGTTCGCCCGCGCGTGCGGCCTCGATGGCGGCATTGAGTGCGAGCAGATTGGTCTGGTCCGCGATCTCGGCGATGATGTTGGCGATGCCTCCGATCTCGCGCACGCTCGCGACCAGGGATTCGATCTGCGTGGCCGAGGTCGTCACCGATTGCACGATCCGGGACATTTTCTCGGAGGCACGGCCGACGAACTGTTCGCCGCTGAGCGACAACTCGGCGACGTCGCGCGAGTCGGCTTCGGTGTCGGCCGCGAGTCGGGATACGAGGGTGATGTTGCGGTCGATCTCGTGGATCGCCGTCGCGACCTCGTGGTTGGTGCTGGCCTGCATTTGCAGCGTGAGCGACATTTCCGTCGTCTGTCCGGACATGCGCCGCACGTCGGCGGCGAGCTCCTGTGCGTCACGCGCAACGTCGTCGACCACGCCCCGCAGGGTGCGTTGGGCGGACGCCGCGTGACCTGAGACGCTGTCGGCGCTTGCGCCGTTATTCGTGCTTGCCGCGAGCCGGCCGCCCGATATCCCGGTAAGCAGGCCTACGACGTCCGGCAGATCGCCTCCGAGCCGGCGCAGCGCGAGCGCCCGGGCGGCAACGAAAATCGCGCCGTATGTGAGACCAAGCACCAGGACGATGACCGCGGCGTATGGAGCGAGCGCCGGAATGAAGTGCAGGCTCGCCGCGGCAGCGGAGCTTAGTACAACCGCGAGGATTGCGGGAAACAGCAGGCAGGTGCCGATTTGCGGAGTCTTCGCCATTGCATTCGATCCAGATGACAAGTAACAGAAAGTTACGAGCGCAGTATATCTTTTGTTATACCCCTGTCGTCGACCCTGTATTTACCCTGTGCTGTTCGATCGTGGCGGGTACTTGTACGATCCGAAACCCTGCGGTATATTCCCGGCTCTTCGCCGTTGTAGCTCAGTTGGTAGAGCAACTGATTCGTAATCAGTAGGTCGAGTGTTCGATTCACTTCAACGGCACCAAACCAAAACAAGGGCCTGCAGCGATGCAGGCCCTTGTTGCGTTTTGGGGTTACGCCAAGGGTACATTCCCCTCTCGCTGCAGCGGTATGCCCGAGTCTTGGTTGCAGCGGACAAAGTTCATCGAGCGCAAGAACTGTGGCGTGTTGTGGCCCAGTGATGATCCCCCACTGTAAAGCTTTGGCTCCCCAGCGGTCGTTCGGCCGTCAGGGTACTGCTGCCCCTCGCTCACTACCGCGAGGCGCCCATCGGACACTCCGGTCAGACGACAGGGGGGCCGAGTGAAGGTCGCAAACCCACGCTCACTGGGCTCCGTTCTTAAGCAGCTCGAAGAATGCGTTTGCCGCAGGCGATAGGGTGCTGTTCTTGCGGCGAAGCAGAGTTATCTTTCTTTTTACCACCGGGCTGACCAATGGAATGCGGCACACGCCCGGTCGCGCACCCTCTTCGAGCGTTGATGCAGGAAGAATGGCGGTGCCGACGCCCGCTGCGACGAGACTGATGGCCGTGGCGTGGTGTTGAACTTCGTAGGCGCCACTGAGGCTTATTCCGCGCTTCGCCAGTTGGTAGTCCATGAACACCCGCGTTGCGGTCATGCTACTGACGACGACCAGTTCGGTTTCGCGCATGTCGGACCAGGTAACGGATTCTCGCTTGCTGAGGGGGTGTTCCTCGCGGCAGAAAAACATTAGGGGCTCTTCCAAGAGGAGAGTTTCGAGAATCTCCGGATGGCGCTCCGTTGGAATTCCGATGCCGATTTCGGCTTGGCCGTGGAGTACGGCGTCGCGAACCTCGAAAGCGGTCGTGTCGATCAAGCGCACCCGATTGCCGGGATGGGATTGCATGTAGCGCCGGATCGCCGCTGGCAGGACGTGTGAGGCCATCGTCGGCACGCACGCGAGGGTGAAACTCCCGCGGGCATTTTTCGACATGTCCTTCAGTCGGCCCACCGCCAGCGTCATCTCCCCCACGATGGCTTTGGCTTGGGGCAGGAATTCGCGCCCGACGGCCGTCAGTTCGACATAGCGCGTGGTGCGGTCGAGGAGCCGCAATCCTAGGTAAGCCTCGAGCTTCTGCACCCGGCGAGTGAGCGCTGTTTGCGTGACATGGAGGTGCTCGGCGGCCTTGCTGAATCCGCCCAGTTCGGCGATTACCACGAACGCCTGTATGCCGTCGAAATCGATCTTCATCTGCTCTCCGCGCACTTACGGTGGGGGTAGTTGGCTTCGGCTATGCGGAAGTCGCAATAAAAACAGAATTTATTGCATTTCTTCAACTAGGCACGCATGTCTAATATTGCCTCACATAACAGCAGAACGTGCAATAAGGAGACAGGCAAGTGGATCACATTCCCTGCGTGCTGATGCGTGGCGGATCTTCGAAGGGATTGTTCTTCCTGGCGGAGAACCTGCCCGAAGACCGTTCGGCTCGCGATTGCCTGTTGCTTGCGGCGATGGGCTCACCCGACCTGAGGCAGATCGACGGCATGGGCGGCGGCAATGACCTGAGCAGCAAGGTCGTGATTGTGGCTCCGTCGCGCAGGCCGGACGCCGATGTGGAGTATCTCTTCGCGCAGGTTTCCGTGGCCCGCGATCTGGTCGATGTGCTGCCCAACAGCGGCAACATGCTGGCGGCGGTGGGGCCCTTTGCGATCGAGCGCGGGCTCGTCAGGGCGTCGAGTCCGGTCACGAAGGTACGCATCCTCAACATCAACAGCGGCAAGCATGTCGAGGCGCTTGTTCAGACGCCGGGCGGGAAAGTCACCTACAGCGGGAGCTTTCACCTCGATGGTGTTCCGGGCACGAGCGCACCGATCACACTCAATTTCCTCGATCCGGCCGGGACGAAAACCGGGCGGCTGCTGCCGACGGGTAACGCGCAGGATCTGATCGCGGGCTTGCCCGTCACCTGCATCGATTTCGCGATTCCGATCGTCTTCGTCAAAGCCGCTTCGCTTGGCAAGAGTGGCCACGAAAGCAAGCAGGAACTCGATGGCGACGCGGCCTTCCTTGAGCGGCTCGAGGAGATTCGCGTTGCCGCGGCGAAGCTCATGGGGCTTGTCGTGTCGCCTGATCGGGGGGTGCCGAAGATCGCGATGATCGCGGCGCCACGCCAAGGTGGCAGCATCGCATCGCGCTATTTCGTGCCGTCTAGCTGCCATCCGGTGCACGCCGCCACCGGCGCACTAGCGCTGGCTGCTGCCTGCCACACGCCCGACACGGTGGCCGAAGAGCTGGCCGAGCTTGACGAGCACTCGCCCAATCGCATCGTCATCGAACACCCGAGCGGGCAGATGGCCTGCGAACTTCACCTTGCGGCCCATCCCCACGACGCAGTACCGGTCATCAGCGCGGCATCCCTCGTGACTTCGGCGAGACCCCTGTTGAGCGGCGAGGTGTTCGTGCGCTCGCCGTCGTGAACGCGCATCGCATATAGCAAAACGTTCTGGCCAGACAGTCCGTAGGACTGGAACCGAAACAGATTCAACACACCAAGGAGACGAAACATGAAAACCCTCTTCGCCATCACCGCGGCTGTCGGCATTGCTTTTTCGGGCCTGGCCAGCGCTCAGTCCCCGATTGTCATCAAGTTCTCGCATGTCGCGGCAGCCGACACGCCGAAGGGTCAGGCGGCCGAATTCTTCAAGAAGGCCGCCGAAGAGCGTACGAAGGGCAGGGTAAAAATCGAGGTCTATGCCAACAGCACGCTCTACAAGGACAAGGAGGAACTCGAGGCGCTGCAGATGGGCTCGGTCCACATGCTCGCCCCGGTCGCGGGCAAGTTCGGTCCGGCGGGCATCAAGGAGTTCGAGGTGTTTGACCTGCCCTACATCTTCCCGAACGAGGCGGCCCTGCACCGGGTGACGCAGGGACCCGTCGGCACATCGTTGCTGAAGAAGCTGGAGTCCCGCGGGTTCGTTGGTCTGTCGTACTGGGACGCGGGATTCCGGGTCCTGAGTTCCAATAAGCCGATCCGCACGCCGGACCAGAGCAAGGGACAGAAGATCCGGATCAATTCGTCGAAGGTCAATCAGGCGATCATGAAATCGATCGGCGCCATCCCTCAGACGATGGCGTTTTCCGAGGTCTATCAGGCGCTGCAGACCGGCGTCGTCGATGGCGCGGACGGCAACCTGTCGAACCTCTACACCCAGAAGCAGCACGAGGTGCAGAAACACGTGACGCTGACGTATCACACCTACAGCGGCTACGTCGTGGTCGTGAACAAGTCCTTCTGGGAGAAGCTCCCCGTGGATATCCGGCAAGAGCTCGAGGGGGCGATGAAGGACGCCACAGCGTACAACGCCAAAGTTGCCGCCGAGGACGACGCAAAGGCCCTCGCGGGCATCCGTGCGACCGGCAAGACGGAGGTGCACACGCCGACGCCGGAGGAAAGGGCCGCCTGGATCAAGGCGATGGCGCCTGTGCAGGATGAGATGGCAAGCCGTATCGGCAAGGACGTCATCGACGCGGTGCGCAAGGAAACCGCAGCAGTCGCGAGCAAGTAAGGGCGCAGCACAGATCTCGGGCGGGCAGGGCCTTGCAGGCTGTGCCTGCGGCTTACGCCTGCCCGCCCACTACCTTCGGGAGATTCCGATGAAATTCCTAGACTACCTCGAGGAATGGCTCATCACGTTGTTGATCGGCACGGCGACGCTCGTGACCTTCGCCGCCGTGATGCATCGCTATGCCTCGGGCTTTTCCATTCCTGGGCTCCAGGATTGGCTGCTTTCGATCAACATGAGCTGGGCGCAGGAACTGACCATCATCCTGTTCGTGTGGATGGCAAAGTTCGGCGCGGCCTATGGCGTGCGCACCGGCATCCATGTCGGCGTGGACGTGCTGATCAACAGGCTGCAGCCGCAGCTGCGCGGAAAGTTCGTCCTTTTCGGTCTGTTTGCCGGGGCCCTGTTTACCGGCATCGTCGCCACCCTCGGTGGCGGGTTCGTGTGGGAAAACGGTGCCCATTACGCCTTCTTTGAGCTCGCCGGCCTGTCGCTCGACGACGTGGTGGAAGGACCGACCACGCCCGATCTCGAGTGGCCGACCTGGATGGTCTATAGCGCCATTCCGCTGGGCTCGAGCCTGATGTGCTTCCGCTTCCTGCAGGTGGCTTACAGCTTCTGGCGCACGGGTGAGTTGCCGCATCACGACCACGGACATGTCGAGGGCCTGGAGGACGCGGGACCCGGTGTGGAATTCGACGGTTTTGCGCTCGAAGACAACCTGCATCCGCACGATTTGAAGGATGCCGGCGAGGCGCAGAAGAGCGTGCGCGGCGAGGGCGGAGGTAAGACGAAATGAATGCTGCAGTAATTTTCGGGCTCTTGCTGGCCCTCATGCTGACCGGCATGCCGATCTCGATCTCGCTCGGCCTGACCGTTCTGTCCTTCCTGTTCACGATGACGCAGGTGCCGCTGGAGTCGGTCGCGCTGAAGCTGTTCACCGGTATCGAGAAGTTCGAGATCATGGCCATCCCGTTCTTCATCGTGGCCGGCAACTTCCTGACGCACGGGGGCGTTGCGCGCCGCATGATCAACTTCGCGTCGGCAATGGTCGGTCACTGGCACGGAGGGCTCGGCCTAGCGGGAGTGTTGGCGTGCGCACTCTTCGCAGCAGTGTCGGGTTCATCCCCGGCGACCGTCGTCGCGATCGGTGCGATCCTGCTGCCGGCAATGGTCAAGGCGGGCTTCCCGAACAAGTTCGGCGCGGGCGTCATCACCACGTCGGGCGCGCTCGGCATCCTGATTCCGCCCTCGATCTGCATGGTCATGTATTCGGTCGCGACCAATACGTCAGTCGGCGCGCTGTTCATGGCGGGCGTGATCCCCGGGATTGCCCTGGCGGGTGTGCTAGGCGGGGTAACGTGGTGGCGCGCCAAGAAGAACAATTATCCGCGCCAGCCCAAGGCCACGTTCGGCGAGCGCATCCGTTCATTCCGGGAGTCGGTTTGGGGTCTGTTCCTGATCGTACTGATCATGGGCGGCATCTACACGGGCATCTTCACCCCGACCGAAGCCGCGGCGATGAGCGCGGTCTATGCATTCATTGTTGCCGTCTTTGTGTACAAGGACATGTCGCTGAAGGACGTGCCGAAGGTGCTGCTCAATTCGGCCAACATGTCGGCGATGCTGCTGTACATCATCACGAACGCCGTGCTGTTCTCCTTCATCATGACGAGCGAGAACATCCCGCAGGCGCTCTCGGAATGGATGCTGGGCCACGGCCTGGGCATGGTGGCCTTCCTGCTCGCGGTTAACGTGATCCTGCTGCTGGCCGGCAACTTCATGGAGCCGTCGTCGATCGTGCTGATCTTTGCACCGATCCTGTTCCCGGTGGCGGTCAAGCTCGGGATCGACCCGGTGCACTTCGGCATCATCATGGTGGTGAACATGGAAGTCGGCATGTGCCACCCGCCGGTGGGGCTCAACCTCTACGTGGCTTCCGGCATCACCAAGATGGGTATCACCGAGCTGACCGTCGCCGTCTGGCCGTGGTTGTTGTCGATGCTCGGATTCCTCGTCGTCGTCACCTACTGGCCAGGGCTTTCCACCTGGCTGCCCAGAACGCTCGGAATGATGTGACAAGCCGCCCGGCGCCCCGATCGGGCTGCCGGGCCGCAGTCAGGTCTCATCGTACCCCACGGAGAACAAAGCATGAATCTCAAAGACTGGATCGGTCGCGCGGAGGAGGTTTCTGACTTCGCGACGGCTACCCCGTACGCCGCGTTGTCGGCGACCTTCGACCGTCCCGCCGAACGTCCGGCGGTCGGCACCCCGCTGCCCGCGCTGTGGCACTGGCTGTACTTCCTGCCGCTGCATCGCCAGTCCGAAATCGGCCCCGACGGCCACGCCAAGCGCGGCGGTTTCCTGCCGCCCGTGCCACTGCCGCGTCGCATGTGGGCCGGCAGCCAGTTCGAGTTCCACAAGCCGCTGCGCATCGGCGACGCGATGACGCGGACCTCGACCATCCACGACGTCAGCGAGAAGACCGGACGCACCGGCCCGCTGGTGTTCGTCAAGGTGCGCCACGAGATCCGCCGCGCCGGCGAGACGGACGTCGCGCTGACGGAGTTCCACGACATCGTCTATCGCGAGGCGGCGAAGCCCGACGACGTCGCCCCGCCGCCCAAGGCCGCGCCGGCGACGTCGCCGTGGGAAAAGAAGTGGGTGCCGGACGATGTGCTGCTGTTCCGCTATTCGGCGCTGACCTTCAACGGCCACCGCATCCACTACGACCGCAAGTACGTGACCGAGGTCGAGGGCTATCCCGGCCTGATCGTGCACGGGCCGATGATTGCCACGCTGCTGCTCGACCTGCTGCGCCACCAGATTCCGGAGGCCGAGGTGGTGCGCTACGAGTTCCGCGCGGTGCGGCCGGTGTTCGACATCAACCATTTCTTCGTCTGCGGCGAGCCGCAGGCGGACGGCAAGACGATCCGCCTGTGGGCGAAGGACCACGAAGGCTGGCTGACGATGGAAGCCACCGCGGTGATCAAGTGAGGAGCATGCAATGAGACCCCTGGAAGGCATTACCGTCATCACCCTCGAACACGCGATCGCCGCACCGTTCGCGACGCGCCAGCTCGCGGATCTGGGCGCGCGCGTCATCAAGGTCGAACGCCCCGGCGTCGGCGATTTTGCGCGCGGCTACGACGAGCGGGTGCGCGGCCTGGCGTCGCACTTCGTGTGGACCAACCGCTCGAAGGAAAGCCTGACGCTGGACGTCAAGGATCCGGAGGCGCAGACAATCCTCAAGCGCCTGATCGTCGAGGAGGCCGACATCGTCGTGCAGAACCTCGCACCGGGCGCGGCCGCACGGCTGGGTCTGTCGTACGCGGAGCTCTCGGCCTTGAAGCCGGACATCATCGTCTGCGACATCTCCGGCTACGGCAGCGACGGTCCCTATCGCGACAAGAAGGCCTACGATCTGCTGATCCAGAGTGAATCCGGCTTCCTGTCGGTGACCGGCACCGAGGAGGAGCCGTCGAAGGCGGGACCGTCGATCGCCGACATCTCTGCCGGCATGTATGCGTACAGCAACATCCTGGCGGCGCTGCTGCAGCGCCAGAAGACCGGCCGCGGCCAGCATCTGGACATCTCGATGCTCGAGAGTCTGGTCGAGTGGACGACCTATCCGCTGTACTACGCCTTCGACGGCGCCGCGCCACCGCGCCGCACCGGGGCGAGCCACGCCACGATCTACCCCTACGGTCCCTTCCCGGCGGGCGACGGCAAGGTCGTCATGCTCGGCCTGCAGAACGAGCGCGAATGGGCGGCGTTCTGCAGCAAGGTGCTGCTGCAGCCGGGGCTGGCCAGCGAGGAGCGCTTCTCCAGCAATTCGAAGCGCAGCGCCGCCCGTGACGCACTGCGCCGGATCATCGTCGAGGCATTTTCGGGCCTCACGGCCGAGCAGGTGATCGCGCGCCTCGAGGACGCCCAGATCGCCAATGCGCACGTCAATGACATGCATGCGGTGTGGGCGCACCCGCAGCTCCAAGCGCGCAAGCGCTGGCGCGAAGTCGGTACTTCGGTCGGGACCGTCCCCGCATTGTTGCCGCCAGGCTCGTGGGAGGAGGGCGAGCCGCGCATGGATCCGGTGCCGGCGCTGGGCGAGCACAGCGACGCCATCCTTGCCGGGCTCGGTTACACGTCCGATCGCATCGCCGCGCTGCGCAGCGCCGGCGTGATCTGAACGACGCACGGGGAGGACCTTCATGCAGCTGCCGATCACCTATCTCTTCGTGCCGGGCAACCGGCCCGAACGTTTCGACAAGGCCTTCGCGGCCGGCGCCGGGGCGATCGTCCTCGATCTCGAGGATGCGGTTGCGCCCGCCGACAAGGCGCGTGCGCGCGATGCGATCGCCGACTGGTTTCCGTCACATGCCGAACACGCGGAACGGGTCGTGGTACGCATCAACGACACCCAGTCCACCTGGTTTGGTGACGACCTCGCGTTGCTGAAGGAACTTGGTGTCACCCAGGTGATGCTGCCGAAGACCGAATGGCCGGCACAGATTGCGCGCGTCATCGGTGCGATGGCCTCGCCGCCGCGGGTGCTGCCGCTGATCGAAACCGCGCGCGGGGTGCGCAACGTGGATGAGATCGCCGCCGCCGAGGGGGTGCAGCGACTGGTCTTCGGCACGCTCGATTACGCCGCCGACCTCGACCTGTCGGGCGACGAGACCGGCCTGATCTACCCGTCCGCCCGCATCGCGATCGCGTCGCGCTGCGCGGAGCTCGCCGCGCCGGTCGCCGGGGTCACGCCGGGCATCGACGACGAGGCCCGCATCGCAGCCGACTTCGCCTTCGCGCGCGCGTTCGGCTTCGGCGCCAAGTTGTGCATCCATCCCAAACAGGTCGCGGTAATCCACGCCGCCTGCCGTCCGTCGGCCGCCGAGAAGGACTGGGCCGAGCGCGTGCTCGCTGCCGCAGCTTCGTCCGACGGTGCGGTGCAGCTCGACGGCAAGATGATCGACCGCCCGGTGGTGCTCAAGGCACAGGCCATCCTCGCGCGCTGCACCCACGGCGGTTAACCGCGAACTAGCAGACATTCAAACGAATTACCGCTTTCACAACTCCAGGAGAATCCGCCATGGGCGCGAGCATCATCGACTCAAGCATCTTCGGCAACATATTCAGCACCGACGCGATGCGTCAGGTGTGGTCCGATCGGAATCGCACCGAAAAGTATCTCGACATCGAGCGCGCGCTCGCCGTCGTGCAGGGCCGGCTGGGCATCATCCCGCAGGAAGCCGCCGACGAGATCGTCAAGAACTGCGACATCGACAAGATCGACATGGACAAGCTGCGGGAGCAGACCGAGCGCATCGGCTATCCCGTGCTCGGCGTCGTCTCGCAGCTCAACGCGCTGTGCCGCGACAAGCTCGGCGAGTACTGCCACTGGGGCGCGACGACGCAGGACATCACCGATACGGCGACCGTGCTGCAGATGCGCGAAGGCCTGGAGATCATCGACGGCGAACTGAAGGCGATTTCGGAGGCACTGGCGGAGCTGTCGCGCCGCTATCGCGACACGCCGGTGATCGGCCGCAGCAACCTGCAGCAGGCGATTCCGGTCACCTTCGGCTTCAAGACCGCGGCGATCCTCGCCGGTATCGAACGCCATCGCGAGCGGCTCGCACAACTCAAGCCGCGCGTGCTGATGGGTGAGTTCGGCGGCGCCTGCGGCACGCTCGCATCGATCGAAACGGGCGCGATGGAGACGCAGGCCGGTCTCATGGAAGAACTGGGGCTCGCGCAGCCGGATATCGCCTGGCACACGGTGCGCGACACGATCGCCGAAGTGGGGGCATTTCTCGGCCTCGTCGGCGGATCGCTCGGCAAGATCGCGATGGACGTCAAGCTGATGATGCAGCACGAGGTCGCCGAGGTGTACGAACCCTTCCACCCGGGCCGCGGCTCCAGCAGCACGATGCCGCAGAAGCGCAATCCGATCTCGAGCTGCTACATCCACGCTGCGGTGTCGGTCGTGCGCCAGCACGCGGCGGCCCTGATGGACGCGATGATCGCCGATCACGAGCGCTCCACCGGCCCGTGGGAGATCGAGTGGATCGCGCTGCCAGAAGCCTTCTGCCTGCTCGCCGGGGCGCTCAAGCAGACGCGCTTCGTGCTCGAGGGCCTTGAGGTCGATGCGGTGAAGATGCGCGCCAACATCGACCTCACGAACGGACTCGTGATGTCCGAGGCAGTGATGATGGGACTCGGTCCCTACATCGGGCGCGAGTACGCGCACGATCTGGTCTATGACCTGTGCCGCGAAGCGATCCGCACGAATCGGCCGCTGCTCGACATTCTCGCCGAGCATCCCGAAATCAACGTCCATCTCGACCGTGCGGCGCTCGCGCGCCTGTGCGATCCGGCGAACTACCTCGGCCAGGCCGGTGTGATGGTGGACAAGGTGCTGCAGCGTGCGGCGGGAGCAGGGCAATGAGCGCCGCGCAATTGAGAACGCCCGATCTGCCGCGAGCGCCGATCGCGGCGCCTGCGACGCCGGTGAAGGAGCTGTCGAGTCGCCGGGGTGATGAATCCGACGAGCTCGCCGATGTCGCAGTGTTGAGCACCAACTGAGCCAGTCCCCGACGACTTTCTCGTCGGGGCGGCCGAGCGACCCGAACGGGAGGGGCACGACATGGAATTGAGACAGCTGCGCTACCTGGTGCGCACGATCGAACTCGGCAGCATCAGTCAGGCGGCCCTCGACCTCGGGATCGCACAGTCGGCGGTCAGTTTGCAGATCCAGCGTCTCGAAGGTGAACTTGCCACGCGCCTGCTGCAACGCACGGCGACAGGTGTGGTGCCGACCGATGCCGGCATCGCGTTCCTGTCGCATGCGCAACTCGCCTTGCGCCACGCCGACGAGGCCGCATCGGCCGCCCAGCAATCGCGGTTGTCGGGCGTCGTCAGCATCGGGCTTGCGCCGTCGACGTCCGGGGTGCTCGGCTTCCCGCTGATCGAGGCGATGCGCGAGCAGTATCCGGATATCCGCATCCATCTCGTCGAGGGTATGTCCGGGCATCTCGGGCAGATGCTGAACGGGCGCGAGCTCGATCTTGCAGTGCTGTTCGATAACGGGCATGCCCGCCGTTGCAGCGTCCAGCCGCTGCTGGAGGAGCGGCTGTTCTTCATCTGCGGCAGCGACGCCCGGCCCGCGGTCCTGCCGACGCGGCTGGCCGAGATCGTCAACGTGCCGCTTGTCGTGCCGACTCCGCGCCATGGTTTGCGGCGGGTCATCGACACCGCGTTTGCGGCGCTCGATGTCCGGCCTTCGGTCATCGCCGAGGTCGATTCCCTTTATGTGCTGATGGACATGGTTGCGCGCGGCATGGCGGCGACGCTCCAGCCGTGGTCTGCCCTCGCACGCCAGACCGAGTCGCGCCTGTGCTGGAGCGAAATCGCCGACGAAGGAACGTCGCGCCGCAATCTGCTGTGCAGTCTTTCGGACGACGAATTGTCGCCTGCCGCGCTGGCGACCCGCAGCACGGTGACGAGGGTGGTGCGGCAGCTCATCGAGGAAGGGCGTTGGCGCGGGGTCACGAGCAGCCATCTCGAATCGAGATGAGGCGATATCGGACCGGCTTAGGGCGCCAGGTGCGCCGGACGCGATAGTGGAAGCGTCGACGCGTGGCGAGACCCGGTCCCGGTGGCCAAGCGCGAAGAAAAAACTGCGCCAATAGGAGTTCAGGACATGAAACAAACAAGCTTGGGCACGCCCGACGTGCTCGTCATCGGCGGCGGCAATGCGGCCTTGTGCGCAGCGCTGACGGCACGCGAGGCAGGCGCTTCGGTGCTGCTGCTGGAAGCTGCCCCACGGGAGTGGCGTGGCGGCAATTCCAGCCATACGCGGAATCTGCGCTGTATGCACGACGCGCCGCAGGATGTGCTCACCGATGCCTACCCCGAGGAAGAATTCTGGCAGGACCTGAAGAAGGTCACCGGCGGCCGGACCAACGAGCGGCTTGCGCGCCTCGCGATCCGCGAGTCCTCGCGCTGTCGCGACTGGATGCGCAAGCACGGCGTGCATTTTCAGCCCTCGCTGTCCGGCACGCTGCACCTGTCGCGCACCAACGCCTTCTTCATGGGCGGGGGCAAGGCGCTGGTCAATGCCTATTACCGCAGTGCCGAAGCGCTCGGGGTGCGCATCCGCTACGAGGCGCCGGTGGATCGATTGGAAGTGGTCGACGGCGAGTTCCGTGCCGCCTGGATCGGACAGGAACGCATCGCGGCGCGTTCCTGCGTGCTCGCGTCCGGGGGCTTCGAATCCAACCGGGAATGGCTGCGCGAAGCCTGGGGCCAGAACGCCGACGGCGAGTGGCCGGCCGACAACTTCGCGATCCGCGGCACGCGCTTCAATCGCGGCGTGCTGCTGAAGGCGATGATGGAGGCGGGAGCGGACACCATCGGCGACCCGTCGCAATCGCATTGCGTCGCGGTCGATGCGCGTGCTCCGCTGTACGACGGCGGGATCTGCACGCGGATCGATTGCGTGTCCCTCGGCATCGTCGTGAACAAGCATGCGCAGCGTTTCTACGACGAGGGCGAGGACTTCTGGCCCAAGCGCTACGCGATCTGGGGCCGCCTCGTCGCCCAGCAAGCCGGTCAGGTCGGGTACTCGGTGATCGACGCGAAGGCGATCGGGCGTTTCATGCCGCCGGTGTTCCCCGGCGCGAAAGCCGACACGCTCGAAGGGCTCGCACACCAGCTCGGTCTCGACGCGCTCGCCTTCGTGCGCACGGTGCGCGAGTACAACGCCGCATGCCGCGTCGGCACCTTCGATCACACGGTGCTTGATGACTGCCATACGGACGGCGTGACGCCAGCGAAGACGCACTGGGCGTTGCCGCTCGATACCCCTCCCTACTATGGCTACGCGCTCAAGCCCGGTATCACCTTTACCTACCTCGGTCTCAAGGTCGATGAGCGGGCGGCGGCGTATTTCGCGGACGAGCCGAGCGGCAATCTTTTTGTCGCAGGCGAAATGATGGCCGGCAACGTACTCGGGCAGGGTTACACCGCGGGCGTCGGCATGACGATCGGCACGGTATTCGGGCGTATCGCGGGCACTTCGGCGGCCGCGGCGGCCAAGAATGAAGGAGTCGAACATGCAGCAGCTTGAAACCCTGCTCCGCGAAGCGAGCGATCTCGCCGAGGGCATCGTCGTGCCCAGCTCAGCCGAAATCGAAGTCGAACGCGTGATGAAGATCTGCAACGCCTGCCGTTACTGCGAAGGTTTCTGCGCGGTTTTCCCGGCGATGACGCGCCGACTCGAATTCAATCAGGCCGACGTCCATTACCTCGCGAATCTCTGTCACAACTGCGGTGCCTGTCTGCACGCGTGCCAGTACGCACCGCCGCACGAGTTCGCGGTGAACATCCCGCAGGCGATGGCCAAGGTCCGCGGGCAGACTTACTCGGATTTCGCATGGCCGAGCGCACTCGGTACGCTGTACCGCAATAACGGCCTGACGGTTGCGCTGGCACTCGCCGTCGGACTCGCGCTCTTTCTCGCGATGGCGCTGGCGAAAAATGGCACCTTGTTCCATGCACCACTTGCCGGTGATTTCTACGCGATCTTCCCGCACAACCTGCTGGTGTCGATGTTTGGACCGGTGTTCCTGTTTGTTGCGGTCGCGCTGGGTCTGGGCGTGGCGAAGTTCTGGCGCGGGATTTCAGCAGGCGAGCCCAGTGCAGTGGCGATCGCAGAGACGGCGCAGGACGTGCTCAAGCTCAAGTATCTCGACGGTGGGCATGGTCAGGGTTGCCCGAACGAGGACGATGCAAACACACTTGCGCGGCGACGCTTCCACCACCTGACGTTCTACGGTTTCATGCTGTGCTTTGCGGCGACGGGTGTGGCGACGATTTACCACTACGCATTCGGGTGGGAGGCGCCGTACGCATTGACGAGCCTGCCGGTTTTGCTCGGCACCCTGGGCGGTATCGGCTTGCTCATCGGCCCAACGGGATTGCTGTGGCTGAATGTGCGGCGCAATGCGCAGCACGGGGACGCCGCGCAGAAACCGATGGACCGCGGTTTCATCGCGCTGCTGCTGTTGACCAGTGCGACAGGCTTGGCACTTCTTGCGGGACGCGATACCTCGGCGATGGCACTGCTCCTTGCTGTGCATCTTGGCGCGGTGATGGCACTGTTCCTGACGATGCCCTATGGCAAGTTCGCCCATGGCATCTATCGCACCGCCGCGCTGCTGAAGTGGGCGATCGAGAAGCGGATGCCGAACCCGGTGGGTGTCGGCAGCGAATGAGTCTGGAGGGGCTGGGCCGGGATGCCGACGGTGACGCGTTTCTCGCGCAGGCTCCGCAATTGGTCGTCGCACCATTTACAGGAGAACCACCATGAGGGCGACCGTGCTCGACGATTACCAAGACGTAGTCCCGCGCCTTAAGGCGACGAAGGAACTCGCTGGCGTTTCGGTGACCCTGCACACGCTTACGGAACGGATTGCGGACGAAGACGCCCTGATCGAGGTCCTGCGGGATACCGATTGCTTGGTGCTGATCCGCGAACGAACGCAGATCACGGCGCGCATCGTCGAGGCTCTGCCGCGGCTGAAACTGGTCGTCCAGACGGGGCGCCTTTCCGGTTGCATCGATCTCGATGCCTGCCGGAAGAGGGGCATCGAAGTGCAGGATGGCACAGGAAATCCCATCGCACCCACCGAACTTACATGGGCCCTGATCCTCGGAGCGTCGCGCCGCTTGGTGCCTTACGCCGAGCGTCTTTCCCTCGGAATCTGGCAGCGGACCCGATCGCACCTTACGGACGAAGGACTCGGAAGGACCTTGCATGGCCGAACGCTGGGCGTTTGGTCCCTCGGCAAGATAGGCAGCCGCGTTGCCGCAATCGGCCACGCTTTCGGGATGCGCGTGGTCGTGCATGGCCGAGATCAGTCGCGCGAGGCGGCGGTTAATGCGGGCTACGAGTTCATCGCTGAGCGCCGTCAATTCCTCGCTCAGCTCGACGTGCTGACCCTGCATCTCAGGTTCAGCGCGGAAACGAGACACCTGATCGGCGTCGAGGATTTGGTGACGATGCGGCCTGATGCCTTGCTCGTAAACACGAGCCGTGCCGAGCTTCTGGCTCCGGGGGCACTGCTCGCAGCGCTTGCACGGGGGCGCCCGGGCATGGCGGCGCTTGACGTCTTCGAAGAGGAACCAGACGGCGCCGCGCCCTACCTTAATCACCCGGCCATCCTTTGCACGCCGCATCTCGGCTTCGTCGAACAGGAAACATATGAGGCCTACTTCGGAGAAGCGTTCGCTCACGTACGGCGGTTTGCCGAAAGCTTACAGTCAGGGTCCGGAGCCACCGGCTGATCTGTTTTAGTAATGCGTAAACAGCAATATTAAAAGCGATTATTGCATTTCACGGATCATCCTCCCAACCTCACAATGACCTCATCGTTGAGACGGAGGAGCATCGCCATGCTGTTGAGTATTCCCTGCACGCTCATGCGCGGAGGTACGTCGAAGGGGCCATATTTCCATGCCACGGATCTTCCTTCCGATCCGGCCGAGCGTAACCGGGTACTGCTTGCGGCAATGGGTTCGCCCCATGCGCGGCAGATTGACGGCATCGGTGGCGGCGACACGCTGACAAGCAAGGTGGTGATCGTCAGCCCGTCAAGCCGCCCCGGAATCGACATCGAGTACCTTTTCGCCCAAGTGTCGGTGGAGACGGAGACCGTCGATACGACACCCAACTGCGGCAACATGCTTGCTGGCGTCGGGCCGTTCGCAATAGAGAACGGACTGGTTGCTGCGACAGACCCCGTCACGACCCTGAATATCTTCAACGTGAATACCGGCAAGGTCGTCGAGGCGGTTATCCAGACGCCCGGCGGGTCGGTGACCTATGACGGCCTCGCGCGGATCGACGGCGTCCCAGGCAGTGGAGCGCCAATTCAGCTCAACTTCCGCGACGCGGCTGGCGCTAAAACGGGCAGGCTCCTGCCCACTGGAAGGCTCGTCGATGTCATCGATGGGATCGAGGTGTCCTGCATCGATTTTTCAACTCCGCTCGTCTTCGTACCTGCGCAAGCGATGGGAAAGACCGGTCATGAGACGAAGGCCGAACTCGATGCCGACAGCAAGTTGAAGAGTCGCCTGGAGTCGGTTCGACTCCAGATCGCACTGCAGGCGGGGTTGGGCGACGTGCGCGGCAAGGTCCTGCCCAAGATCGCCTTGGTAGCGTCGCCGCAGGGTCGGGGGGTAATCGCATCCCGCTACTTCACTCCTTGGAACTGCCATTCCGCGTATGCCGTGACGGGAGCCCTGTGCCTTGCAGCCGCGACCATCATTCCGGGCACCGTAGTGCATAAGTTGGCCCGCCCAAAGGCCGAGGATCCTTTGCTGGTTTGCATTGAACAGCCCGCCGGGACGCTTGAAATACGTCTGCAACTCTCCGCGGACTTGGGTGGTGCGATCCCCGACATCATTTCCGCAGGTCTGATTCGCACCGCTCGTCCCTTGTTCAGGGGGGCCGTTCACGTGCCGCTAAGCGATCCCGGGCGCGCCGCGTAAAGGATCAGCTAGCTCAGCGGCGCATATACGGAGGCGGAGGAGCTTGCTCGTAGTTATGCGTAAGCAGCAACTATCGAACTTAGTTTTGCATTTCACGCAATTAAACAGGGCTCCCATACTTGGCCTGCGTTCGGCGACCACAGAGATTCACCCCCAAGAAGAGGGGTCTCGTCGCGACGTCAATCTGCATTTCGCGTCTGGTGCGACAGCGAATCAACCAAGGAGAAATTGATGGAGAGGAAACTAACTACAGGCGTGCTGGCTGGCCTGATCGCCGCCGCCTTCGTGCCCTGCGTGTCGGCGGCGGACATCGGGCAGGGGCACAAGCTCGAGTTGAAGGCACGCGGAATCTATTTCGACCGCGAGTTCGAGAACTCGGCCAATGACCGCTCGCAGTCGGCACTCGGCCTGCAGCTCAACTACGAATCGCCGCTATTTTCCGACATGATCGGGATCGGTCTGTCCGGCTACAGCGTGACGAAGCTCGATGCAAGCGGAGACGTGCGTTCCGACGTTCTGAAGGCCGACAACGACGGGAGCTTTCACGAGTCGTTCGGCAAGATCGCGCAAGCCTTCGTTAAGCTCAAATTCGGCGATTTTGGGGACATGAAGGTCGGTCGCCAACTGCATGACAGCCTGCTGCTGGGCAGTTCAACCAGCCGCGCCGTGCCAAATACCTACTCGGGAGCAAGCGGCGAATTCAGGCCTGTAAAGGGACTGGCGATCTATGGGGCATACTATGACGAGTGGTCGCGCCGCGCCGATGACGGTTTCGAAAAATTCGCGACCGATCGTTCCGATGAAGGCGATATCGATTTTGTCGGGGTGTTGGGTCTGAATTACACGCAGGGTCCAGTGAATGTTCAGCTGGAGTACCTCAATTCGAAGGATTTCTTGTCCAAATTGGGGTTAGTTGGTTCTTACACGTTCGACTTGGCCAAGGCGAATAAGGTCAAGATCACCGCTGGCGTTCATACCTCACGAGATGCCGGCAAGCTGTTCGTTACTGGAGCGGAAGGCGCGGAACTCGATGATGAGGACGTGCCCGGCTCCATCGCCGGCGTCACGCGTAGCGACAATGACGGCAAGGGCATGTATCTCGATGCCGACTGGACATTCGGTAATGTATCCCTTGGCGCGGCAGTCGCAAAATTCGACGGCGCGTGGATCGAGGACAATTTTACTGGTGACCACGGGACACATCCCTTCCCTACAGGGGGCGTGCTCGCCGACATGACGAACAACAACGAGACCGTCTGGATGGTTCGCGCTGGATACGACTGGAAGGACTACATCAAGGGACTCAAGACAACCGTGAAGTACAAGCAGGGTACCGGGGCCACGAACAGTCACGTGTCCTGGCGTGGCGAGGCCGACGAGAGCGAACTGGAAGTTGATCTGCGCTACCAGATCCCGCTGCTTAAGGGTTTGAGTCTCCGTTATCGGTACCTCGAATACAATTCCGACAAGACCGGTCGATTGGATGGCGTCCTGCAGGACAATACCGACCATCGCGTGTATCTCGATTACACGTATCGATTCTTCTGATGATGCTTTTCCAAACGTGACCGGTGTCTGTGCGCGGCGACGCCAGTCGCGCACAAATGCTGGTGCACCGCATGGAACGGACGCCCTGGCAGAGAGTATTTGCCCCCATCGCAGGTCCCTTGGTTGCCAGTATCTGATGGTGCGCCTGAGTCATCGGGCCGCGTTTCGCGCGGAGCGGTCGGTCGAGCGACGGGTCTGCCCAGCGTCTGAGGTTCCCCCGACCCGACAGACGTTACCATTGGGTCGTTCGTCATCACCGGGCGACGATGATCACCGATTCGGAAGGGGAACCAGATGTTTGGAGACAGCGAGCGCGAGCTCACGCATACGCGCCAGATCACGTGCCGCGCCTTCCGGCGCAAGGATGGCCTGTGGGAAATCGAGGCGACGGTGGTCGACGAGAAGGGCGAGGACGTCCGGTTCCGTTCGCGCGCGCCGGTGCGCGCCGGTGAATTCATGCATCACATGGGCATCGATTTCCTGATCGACGACAATTTCACGATTCTCGACGTACGGGCCGCGATGCAGGCGACGCCGTGGACCGGGTGTGGCGAAGCGGTGGATGCCTACCGCCGCCTGATCGGGCTGCAGATCGGGCCGGGCTTCGGGCGGCAGATTCGCGAGCGCATCGGCAGCGAACACGGCTGCGCGCATCTCACCGACCTCATCACGCAGGTCGGCAACACTTACACGCAGGCCTCGTGGCCCGACCGCGTGGCGCGCCAGGTCGCCATCGACCCGGACCCGCGGCGCTGGCCGGATTCGCGCGCGTTGGCCTTCGTCGGCGGGTGCCGCGTGTGGCAACGCGACGGCGACACGCTGCGGCAGGAATATCCGGAGCTCGCCGGCGAGTGAGCCCGGCCCTGAGTCCGTGCGGCCGACGGAGGTTCGGCGGGCAGGATGAGCCGTCTCGACAGCGGCGGATCGGCGGTCTAGGCTGAGTCGGGTGCGGTCGTGTCGTCGCCGTGCCGTTTGAGGTGGAGATGCAGCATGCCGACACCAGCCTCCGATCCTTCACCCACGGTGGTCGCCCTGCGGCCCGACCGCGAAATCCTCACGCGGCAGCGCCTGCCGTATTTCGTCGGGATTTCTGGCGAGACGGTCGGCAGCCGGGGGCTGTCCATGCACTTGGTGGTCATTCCGCCGGGCGGGGTTGCGGCGCCGCATCGGCATCGCGGTTATGAGACCGCGATCTATGTGCTCGAAGGTCGCGTCGAGACGCGCTTCGGGCCCGGGTTGCGCGAACGGGTCGTGAGCAGCGCAGGGGAATTCCTGTTCATCCCGCCCGACGTCCCGCACCAGGCCTTCAATCTCAGCGACACCGATCCTGCGCGGGCGATCGTCGCGCGCAACGATCCTGCGGAACAGGAGAATGTCGTGCCCTACGACCCCGCAGAACATGCCGGCGCGGGCGACGGTTGAAGCGATTTCGGGCCGGCCGGCGTGCCGTCGCTCAAATGTGGGGCGCAGGGCGGGCATTTCTTTTCTACGATAAAGTCTACCCACCCGTGGGGGAGCGGTCCGGGCTGCGGCGGGCCGCATAGTGGTGCATTGCACGCCGATGCACATTGATTGGGCGGCCGTCGCACCGATGCGGTGCGATTTCGTGCGGAATTCGCGAGATCCGCATGGAATGGTGCGTTTCTTGTGGGGAATTTCACCCTGGCATGGTCTTCGCTGATGTCCGATGAATCGCTTCCGGATCGAATCATCATGACGACGCTGTTTTTCGACGAAATGCACGACGCGGACGCGAAGACGCGCCCGCACTATGGTCCGTTCGAAACCTGGGCGCGCGGGTTGTCGCCGGACGTGATGGTGCGCAAGCGGGCCGAGGCGGATCTCGCGTTTCGCCGACTGGGCATCACCTTCGCGGTATACGGCGAAGAAGCCGGCACCGAGCGGTTGATTCCCTTCGACACCATCCCGCGCATCATCCCGAACGCGGAGTGGAAGACGCTGCGCGCGGGACTCAAGCAGCGCGTGAAGGCGCTGAACATGTTCCTCGACGACATCTACAACGGCCAGGACATCCTGCGCGCCGGGAGGATTCCGGCCGAGGAGGTGCTCGACAACGCGCAGTTCCGTCCGGAGATGAGGGGCTTCAAGGTGCCCAACGGCATCTATGCGCACATCGCGGGTGTGGACGTCGTGCGCGCGGGGGCTGGGGAGTTCTACGTGCTGGAGGACAACCTGCGCGTACCTTCGGGCGTGTCCTACATGCTCGAGAATCGCAAGATGATGATGCGCCTGTTCCCCGAACTGTTCGCGCACCAGAAGATCGCGCCGGTCGAGCATTACCCCGACCTGTTGCTGGAAACGCTGCGTGCGGTGGCGCCGGCCGGGGTCGATGACCCGACCGTGGTCGTGATGACGCCGGGCGCATTCAATTCGGCCTATTTCGAGCACTCCTTCCTGGCGCAGCAGATGGGCGTCGAGCTGGTCGAGGGACGCGACCTCTTCATCGATCACGACGCGGTCTATATGCGCACGACGCGTGGACCGAAGCGCGTCGACGTGATCTACCGCCGCATCGACGACGATTTCCTCGATCCGCAGGTCTTCCGTGCCGATTCGATGCTGGGCGTGCCGGGCTTGCTGAAGGCCTACCGCGCGGGGCGCGTGACGCTGTGCAATGCGATCGGCACGGGGGTGGCCGACGACAAGTCGATCTACCCCTACGTGGGTGAGATGGTGCGCTTCTATCTGGGCGAGGAGCCGATTCTCAACAACGTGCCGACCTGGCGTTGCCGTGACAAGGATGACCTGCGCTACGTGCTTGACCATCTGCCCGAACTGGTTGTCAAGGAGGTGCATGGCGCGGGCGGCTACGGGATGCTGGTCGGGCCGGGCGCGTCCAAGGCCGAGATCGAGCAATTCCGTGCGGTGCTGGTCGCCCATCCGGACAAGTACATCGCGCAGCCGACGCTGGCGCTGTCGACCTGCCCGACCTACGTGGAAAGCGGCATCGCGCCGCGGCACATCGATCTGCGGCCCTTCGTGCTGTCTGGCAAGGAGGTTTCGCTGGTGCCGGGGGGGCTGACGCGGGTCGCGCTGCGCGAGGGCTCGCTGGTGGTCAATTCCTCGCAAGGCGGGGGGACGAAGGATACCTGGGTGCTGGAGAACGGCCATGCCGAGCCGCACCGCTGAACCCGTCCGCCCGCGCATGAAGATCACCGCCGCCGCATCGGAGCCCGAATCATGCTGAGCCGCACCGCCGATCATCTCTACTGGATGGCGCGTTATTCCGAACGCGCCGAGAACCTTGCGCGCCTGCTGGACGTGACCTACCAGATGTCGCTGGTCCCGCACGACCCGGAGACCGAGCGCAACAGCTGGAATGCGATCATCGCGCTGAACAGTCTCGAATTGGCGTACTCGAAGCGCCACGACGAGGTCACCGCATCGCAGGTGCTGCACTTCATGGTGCGCGACGAGACGCATCCGTCATCGATTTACAGTTGCCTGCGTGCGGCGCGCGAAAATGCCCACGCGGTGCGCGGCACGCTGACCGCGGAGATGTGGGAGACGATCAACGAGACCTGGTTGCAGCTGCGCGACCAGAGCTTCGACGAGATCTACGCGGGCGGAGTCGCGGCCTTTTTCGATTGGGTGAAGCAGCGCGCCTCGCTGCTGCGCGGGGCAATGTTCGGCACGATGCTGCGCGACGAGGCCTTCCAGTTCATCCGCCTGGGGGCCCTGCTCGAGCGCGCCGACAATACCGCACGCATCCTCGACGTGAAGTACCACAGCCTCGCGGGCGCGCAGCAGAGTCAGGGGGACGACCTCGTCGATGCCAACGATTTCTACCACTGGGGCGCGCTGCTACGCTCGGTGTCGGCCTTCGAGGTGTATCGCAAGGTCTATCGCGA
This sequence comes from Aromatoleum toluolicum, assembly GCF_012911005.2. Taxonomy (GTDB): domain Bacteria; phylum Pseudomonadota; class Gammaproteobacteria; order Burkholderiales; family Rhodocyclaceae; genus Aromatoleum; species Aromatoleum toluolicum. Next base: position 33,333 of record NZ_WTVS01000015.1, read on the forward strand.
CGTGATCACGCCCGAGCGCGTCGCCGAGCTGCTGATCCTGCGCGAAGACCTGCCGCGTGCGCTGCATTCGTGCATGGAGGGGATCGTCAGGATCCTCGAGAAGGTGCGCAACAGCCGCTCCGACGAGACTGTGCGGCGTGCCGGGCAACTGTTCGCGACGCTGCGTTACGGGCGCATGGACGACATCTTTGCGCGCGGTCTGCATGCCTGGCTCGAAGACTTCATCAATTCGATTGGTGACCTGGGTGCGCGAATCAGCGAGGACTTTCTTGTCGGCGCGTGAGGCGGAGAACACATGACCCGTGCGAACCGCCGCGGCCGTCGCCCGATAACCGCGGGACCTTCCGAGCAATCGCCATGACCTACTGCGTCGCCATGCGCCTCGAAACGGGGCTCGTATTCCTGTCGGACTCGCGCACCAATGCGGGCGTCGATCATATCAATACCTTCCGCAAGATGCGCATCTGGCAGCGGCAGGGCGAGCGCGTCATCGTGATGCTCACCGCCGGCAATCTGTCGGTCAGCCAATCGGTGGTCAATATCCTGAATGAACGGCTGACCATCCCCGACGCGCCGAACCTCTTCAATGCACCCAACATGTTCGAGGTCGCACGCCATGTCGGCGAAGTCGTGCGCGAGGTGCACCGCCGCGACGCGGAGGCGATGAACGAATTCGGTGTGGAATTCAACGCCTCGCTCATCGTCGGCGGCCAGATCTTCGGCGAGGCGCCGCGCCTGTTCAATATCTATTCGGCGGGCAATTTCATCGAGACGACCGAGGACACGCCCTACATCCAGATCGGCGAATCGAAGTACGGCAAGCCGATCATCGACCGCATCGTGCGCTACGGGTCGTCGCTGTCCGATGCCGCCAAGTGCGCGCTGGTGTCGATGGATTCGACGATCCGCTCGAACCTCTCGGTCGGCCTGCCACTTGACCTGTGCGTCATCGAGCGCGACGCGCTGGCGATCAAGTCGCACATCTCGATCAATCAGGACAACGCCTACTACGCGCAGGTTCGCAGCCAGTGGGGCGAGCGGCTGCGCGAGGCCTTCGCCGAGCTGCCGAGTCCCGACTGGATCTGACGTCGTCGCGCCGCACCGAACAAGCAGTGAAAAACATCCCCAGCGTCGCCACGGGCCTGTGGCCCCGGCGCCCCCACTGATTGCGGAGAAGAATCTTGTCGATCCACGTCGCGCTCAATCACGTCACCCACTACAAGTACGACCGTCCGGTCAGCCTCGGGCCGCAGGTCGTGCGCCTGCGACCCTGTCCGCACAGCCGCACGCGCATCCTGTCGTATTCGTTGAAGGTGCTGCCTGCCGCGCACTTCATCAACTGGCAGCAGGATCCGCAGAGCAACTACCTCGCGCGCCTCGTCTTTCCCGACAAGACGCAGGAATTCCGCGTCGAGGTCGACCTTGTCGCCGAGATGGCGGTCCACAATCCCTTCGACTTCTTCCTCGAACCCGACGCGGAGAATTACCCGCTCGCCTATAACGCCGAACAGCGCATCGAACTGGCCCCGTATCTGCACAGGATGAGCGTCGGCCAGGGGCTGGGCGAGCACTTCGCTGCCTACCTCGCTGGGATCTCGCGCGAGAAGCGGCGCACGATCGACTTCCTCGTCGATCTCAACGCCAGGCTGCAGCAGGACATCGGCTACCTGATCCGGCTCGAGCCGGGCGTGCAGACCCCGGAGGAAACGCTCGAAAACCGCAGCGGGTCGTGCCGCGACTCGGCCTGGCTGCTGGTGCAGCTCCTGCGGCACCTCGGGCTGGCGGCGCGCTTCGTCTCCGGCTACCTCATCCAGCTCACCGCCGACGTCAAGTCGCTCGACGGCCCCAGCGGCCCGGAGGCCGACTTCACCGACCTGCACGCATGGTGCGAGGTCTATCTGCCGGGCGCCGGCTGGATCGGACTCGACCCGACCTCGGGGCTCTTCGCGGGCGAAGGCCACATCCCGCTCGCGTGCAGTCCGGAACCGTCTTCGGCCGCGCCGATCAGCGGACTGGTCGAGGACTGTGCGTGCGACTTTTCGCATGCGATGAAGGTCGAGCGCATCTGGGAGGCGCCGCGCGTCACCAAGCCCTATACGGAAGAGCAGTGGGCCGCGATCGAGGCGCTGGGCCATGCGATCGACAAGCAACTCGACGCCCACGATGTGCGCCTGACGATGGGGGGCGAGCCGACTTTCGTGTCGATCGACGACCCCGACGGCGACGAATGGAACACGACCGCGTTGGGCCCGACCAAGCGCCTGCTCGCCAGCGACCTCTACCACAGGCTGCGCGAGAAATACGGCGCGCAGGGCCTGATGCACTTCGGCCAGGGCAAGTGGTACCCCGGCGAGCAGCTTCCGCGCTGGTCGCTCAACGCGTTCTGGCGGCGCGACGGCGAGCCGATGTGGCGCGACGCGGCGCTGTATGCCGACGAGGGCCATCCCGGCAGTGCCGACGAGCGTGTCGCGAACCGCTTCCTGTGCGGCGTCGCCGAGCGGCTCGGGCTCGACTCCAAGCACGTCTTCGATGCGTTCGAGGATGTCTTCTACTACCTGTGGCGCGAACGCCGCCTGCCCGTCAACGTCGATCCCTTCGACGCGCGGCTCGACGACTCGCTCGAGCGCGAACGGCTGCTGCGCGTGTTCTCGCACGGCCTGCCGAACGCCGTAGGGGCCGTGCTGCCGGTCGCCCGTGATGCCGCCGGGCGCTGGACGTCCGGGTCGTGGTTCCTGCGCGGGGATCGCTGCTACCTGATCCCGGGCGACTCGCCGCTCGGCTACCGGCTGCCGCTCGACGCGCAGCCGTGGGTCAGCAAGGGCGACTATCCCTACGTGCACCAGCCCGACCCCTGCCAGGCGTTTCCGCCGCTGCCGCAGCACGCCGAACTGCGCCGCCAGTTGCGCGGGGAGCCCGAGGGGGGGGCGACCGCTGCAGACCGCTTCGCGAGCGACGCCGCGCTGGCAGCGAGCGCGCCACAGCGGGGCGAGTCGGCCGCCGCGATCACGCGTACCGCGATGTGCGCACAGGCCCGCGAAGGCACGCTCTACATCTTCATGCCGCCGACCGTTGCGCTCGACGACTACCTCGCGATCGTCGCCGCGGTCGAGTCCACCGCCGCAGCGCTCGGCCAGCCGGTGATCCTCGAAGGCTACGAGCCGCCATCCGACCCGCGCCTCGAACATTTCCGCATCACCCCCGACCCCGGCGTCATCGAGGTCAACATTCATCCCGCGCACAGCTGGGACGAACTCGTCGACCGCACCACACACCTGTACGAGGCCGCGCGCGAGTCGCGCCTGTTGACCGAGAAGTTCATGCTCGACGGTCGTCACAGCGGCACCGGCGGCGGCAACCACTTCGTGCTCGGCGGGGCGACCCCGGTCGATTCGCCCTTCCTGCGCCGGCCCGACCTGCTGCGCAGCCTGATCGCCTATTGGCACAACCACCCGTCGCTGTCCTACCTGTTCTCCGGCCTCTTCATCGGCCCGACCTCGCAGGCGCCGCGCATCGACGAGGCCCGCAACGATTCCGTGTATGAAATCGAGCTCGCCTTCCGCGAAATGGAGCGCCAGATCGGCAGCCATGGCCCTGGCCAGTGCCCGCCGTGGCTGGTCGACCGCCTGCTGCGCAACCTCCTCATCGACGTCAGCGGCAACACGCACCGCGCCGAATTCTGCATCGACAAGCTGTACTCGCCCGACGGCCCCACCGGCCGCCTCGGTTTGCTCGAACTGCGCGCCTTCGAGATGCCGCCGCACGCGCGCATGTCGCTCACCCAGCAACTGCTGCTGCGCGGCCTGGTCGCGCGCTTCTGGCAGCAGCCTTACGTACCGCAGCGGCTGGTCCGCTGGGGCACCGAACTGCACGACCGCTTCATGCTGCCGCACTTCGTCGAACAGGACTTCGGCGACGTGATCGCCGAGCTCAACGAGTTCGGTCTGCCGATCCAGGCCGACTGGTTCGCGCCGCATTTCGAATTCCGCTTCCCCAAGGTCGGTGATTTTTCCGTGCGCGGCATCGAAGTCCAGCTGCGCCACGCGCTCGAACCCTGGCACGTAATGGGCGAGGAGGGCGGCGCGGGCAGCACGGTGCGCTACGTCGACTCGTCGCTGGAACGCCTGCAGGTGAAGGTAAGTGGATTGCCGCCGGACCGCTACGTGCTGGCGGTGAACGGCGCGGCGCTGCCGCTGCAGACCACCGGCACCGTCGGCGAGGCGGTCGCCGGCGTGCGCTATCGCGCGTGGCAGCCGGCGTCGTGCCTGCATCCAACGATCGGTGTCGATGCGCCGCTGGTGTTCGACCTGATCGACACGTGGATGAAGCGATCGGTCGGTGGCGCGCAATACCACGTCGCCCACCCCGGGGGGCGCAATTACGACAGCTTCCCGGTCAATGCCTTCGAAGCCGAATCGCGGCGCCTCGCCCGTTTCTTCCGCATGGGCCACACGCCGGGCAGCCGTACCGTGGATATCGAACCGGTGCGACGCAACGCGGAGTTCCCCTTCACGCTAGACTTGCGTGGAGTCCCCAAGGCCACGCCCTGACACCGACGATGCCGCACCACCAGCTGCTCTCGCTCTACGCCCGCCAGTCCGGCCGCTACGATGAAATGCTGGCGGACGCGGAGCGTTTGCGGCCGCACTGGCAGCCGCTGTTCGAGGCGCTCGACGCCTCGACGCCCGAGCAGATGCGCGCGCGCCAGGCCTTCGTCACGGAGCGCATCCGCGAGAACGGCACCACCTACAACGTCTATGCCGATGCGCAGGGTACCGACCGGCCGTGGACCCTCGATCCGCTGCCCTTCATCCTGCCCGCCGACGAATGGGCGCAGATCGACGCCGCCGTCGCGCAGCGCGCGGACCTGCTGGATCAGGTGCTGGCCGACCTCTACGGTCCGCAGAACCTGATCCGCAGCGGCGCGCTGCCTGCCGCGCTGGTCTACGGCCACAACGGTTTCCTGTGGCCGTGCCAGGGCACGCGCCCGCCCTCGGGCCACTTCCTGCACGTGTACGCCGCCGACCTCGCGCGCTCGCCCGACGGGCGCTGGTGGGTGATCGCCGACCGTACGCAGGTCCCCTCGGGCGCCGGCTATGCGCTCGAAAACCGCCTCATCGTCTCGCGCCTGTTCCCGGAGCTGTTCCGCGACCTGCGCGTGCATCACCTCGCCGACTTCTTCCGCCACCTGCAGGACAGCCTCGCGCGCTGGGCTCCCGTCGATCGCGGCGAAACGCCCTTCGTCGTCCTGCTCACCCCCGGGCCCTACAACGAGACCTATTTCGAGCAGTCCTACCTCGCGCGCTACCTCGGCTTCCCGCTCGTCGAAGGCCAGGACCTCACGGTGCGCGGCGACTCCGTCTATCTGAAGACGCTCGCCGGACTCAAGCGCGTCCACGTGATCCTGCGCCGGCTCGACGACGACTACGCCGACCCGCTCGAACTACGCGGCGAATCCACGCTCGGCGTGCCCGGCCTCGTCGAGGCGGCGCGTGCCGGCCGCGTGCTCTTGGCCAATGCCTTGGGCAGCGGCGTCCTGGAATCCGCGGGCCTGCTCGCCTTCCTGCCCAAGCTCGCCGAACACCTCCTCGACGAACCGCTCGCGATGCCCGCCGTCGCCAGCTGGTGGTGCGGCGAGGCCCCTGCGCTCGACTACGTCGTCGAGCATCTCGCCGAACTCGTCATCAAGCCCGCCTATCCCTCGCAACGCCTGCAGCCGGTGTTCGGGCGCGATCTGGACGCCCGCGGGCGCGCGCACTGGGCCGAACGCCTGCGCCATCGCCCGCATGCCTACGTCGGCCAGGAACTGGTGGAGCTGTCGCAGGCGCCGGTGATGCCCGATTCCGGCAGCTCGCCCCTCGACCGCCGCCTCGTCGCGCGCGCGATCGGCGTGCGCGTCTATGCGGTCGCCACGCCCGAAGGCTGGCGCGTAATGCCCGGCGGCCTCACGCGCGTCTCGGGCAGCAGCGATGTCGACATCCTGTCCATGCAGCGTGGTGGCTCGTCGAAGGACACCTGGGTCCTGTCCGAGGTGCCGGTGAGCCAGTTCAGCCTGCTCAAGGGCGAACTCGGGGCCGGCGACATCGTGCGTGCCGGCCCCGAGATCGCCAGCCGCACCGCCGAAAACCTCTTCTGGCTCGGCCGTTACGCCGAGCGTGTCGAAAACAGTGCCCGCCTGCTGCGCTTCGCCTGCGACCGCTTGAACGAGGAGGGCGAGGCGGCCCCGGGCGCCGCGGAGCCCGGGGAAGCGGCGCTCGGCGGGGCAGGGGACGATTTCCTCGGCGAGCCGGGCGTCCTCGCCACCGCCGTCGGCTACTGTGAGCTCTTCGGCCTGCTCCCGCCCGCGGAAGACAGTTCCGTAGCGCGCCGCCTCGTCGACGGCGCGCTCGACGACAACGGCCCCGCCAGCCTCGCCACCAACCTGCGCCGCGCTGTGTGGGCCGCCACCCAGGTGCGCGACCGTCTGTCCCTCGACCACTGGCACTCCCTCAACCGCCTGCACGACATCCTGCGCCGGCAGCGCCCCGAGGCCAGCGCCCCGACAGACATCGCGACGCTGCCCTCGACGCTCGACCGCGTGCTGCTCGCGTGCATCTCGCTGTCGGGTTTCGCGATGGACGAGATGATGCGCGACAGCGGCTGGCGCTTCCTGATCCTCGGTCGCCGCATCGAGCGCCTGCAATGCCGCAGCCGCATCGTCGCGCATTTCCTCGAGGCCTGCGGCGGCCAGCCGGCCGGCGTCGATGCCTTGCTGGAGCTGGCCGACTGCGCCGAAGCCTATCGCCAGCGCTACCTGCGCACGCCCGACATCCTGCCGACACTGGACCTCGTTGTGTTCGACGCCGACAACCCCCATTCGGTGGCGTTCCAGACCGACATGCTGCTGCGCTACCTCGACTCGCTGCAGCGCGAATTCGCCGCATCCCCGGCGGGCGGCAACGGCATCCGCGCGTTCCGCGACGCGGTGGCCGCGCTGAACGCCTTTTCGCTGCACGACCTCGAAACTGGTCGCCCGGGCGGCGGCGCCATGCTGCAGCGCTGCGCCAACTGCGCCGGCTGCAACGATCTCGCGCGCCTGCTGCGCGTCGTGCACGACGCCTCGGCGACGCTGTCCAACCGCATCGCCGAACGCTTCTTCACCCACGTCCTGCCCGCCGCGCGGGTGCTCTCGGCCTGAGTATGCGCTACCACGTCCTGCACGCCACCGAATACCAGTACGAGCAGCCGGTGCAGACCGCCCGTCACCTGCTGCACCTCGTCCCGCAGCCGCTGCCTTGGCAGGCGCTCGAACGGCAGTCCTTGCGCATCGAACCCGAACCGACGACGCACATGCGCAGTGCAGACCCGTTCGGCAACCCGGTCGACCGCGTCGAATTCGCCGCTCCGCACGACCACCTGCGTGTCGAGAGCGAACTGATCGTCGCCGTCGGCGACCGCCCCTGGCTCGCCACGGCGAGCGACGGCCCCGCTTGGGAGCGGGTGCGCGATGCCTTGGATTACCACGCCGCCCTGCTCGGCGAAGCCGAGGCCGACGCCCAGCGCATGCGTTTCGAGTCGCCCGGCGTGCGCGTCAAGCGCGAACTCGAAGAGTACGCCGCTCCCTCGTTCGGTGCCGGCCGCCCGGTGATCGACGCCGCTCGCGACCTCATGCGCCGTATCCACGCCGAGTTCCGTTACGACCCGGACGCCACCGAAGTCGGCACCTCCGTCGTCGAGGTGCTGGAAAACAAGCACGGCGTCTGCCAGGACTTCGCTCACCTCATGATCGGCTGCCTGCGCTCGCGCGGGCTTGCCGCACGCTACGTTTCCGGCTACCTGCGCACCGACCCTTTGCCGGGGCAGGCACGGATGACAGGCAGCGACGCCTCCCACGCCTGGGTCGCTGTGTTCGTGCCCGAAGCCGGCTGGATCGAATTCGACCCCACCAACGACTGCCTCGCCGACGAACGCCACATCGTCCTCGCCTGGGGCCGCGACTTCGGCGACGTATCCCCTCTTCGCGGCGTCATCCAGGGCGGCGGCGAGCACACGTTGAAGGTCGGGGTTACGGTCATGCCCGAGGGCGACGGGGTCAAATTCACTACCGATCAGAGTCGCGGCGCCGCCTGATCCGGCGACCACTGCCAGTAGGTGTTGCCGTAATCGCCCCCGAGCGCCGGCATGAGTTCCCCTCCTTTGAAATACCGCCGGCTGTTCACTTGAGCGGGCGAAAACCACCAGCCGGCTTCGGGGCAGGGCTGACCGGCGGGGACGTTGGGGCGGCGGCGCTCGCCCGCGCCGCTCGACGCCTCGTTACCGGGCACGCCGTCGCCGCTGTCCGCCACACGCTCGACCAGTGTCCATACGGTGTCGACCTCGTCGATGTTCTGGCCTGTCTCGGGATCGTAACCGACCGAGGCTGACGTTGCATGGTGGCCAGCGCAGAAGAACTGGGCGCAACTGTCGTCGGCGTCTGGCAGATAGACGCCGGTGCCCTTGACCTCTTCGTCGGTGGCGACGCGGACTGCAGGATTGAGCCGGTAGATCGGCCAGGACGGCGGGGCATCCAGCGGGCCGCGACTGTCTGAGTTGTAGCGGGAGGAGAGGCTACCCTTGATCCAGCCTTTGAATGCGCTAAAAGCGATGTTGCCGGCGTAACGACAAGCGATTCTTCCGGATTCACAAAATCGAAATGCGCAGTGTTCGGGCATCCAGTCATAGGTAAAGTCTCGCCGCTGGCCGGCGAAGGCGGAATTGACGCCGCCTGCAGTGGCAATCGCAGACGAGTCGCCGCGCTGCAGGTCACGATAGGCCTCCTCCAATCCTTGGAGCGTGTCGCGGAAATTGGGTAGCACCACGCCACCCCAGGTGATGTCAGGCTGTTGCCAGCGCGGGTGCTGGCGGTAGTCCGGCGGCAGCGTGCGCACGAATTCGGCCAGGCCTTCCTCGGCCGCTTGCACCGTGTCGGCGAAGGCGTCGCGTAGCTTCTTGAAGTACTCCGCGCTGGTGTAGCGTTCAATCAGGTAGATTTCCTGCGGGATCAGGGGAGAGGGCATTTTTACTTGTCCCAGTTGTTCGTGAGCGTCGGTATACCGACCAAATTTACATGTTCGCCGAAATTGCTATAGCCCCAATTGGTGGGCTGACGTCTACCGAGATGGGCCGTGTCAAGGTCGGCAGGGTCGAGCACAATCTGCCGGCCGCCCCCCGCCGTCCAGAAATAGTTTCCCTTGTCATCCGCCTTCACGGGATTATTCGCGCGGTCCCTGAGCACTTGCGATGCGGTTTCGCCCTCCCACACTTTCAGCGGCGGCGGCATACCATGCAAGCGCGTTTTCAAGTTCTTCCCACATGCCGTCTCAACCCATCCTGCTTCGAGCCGCCGCGACCAGATCGTGGAGTGTGCTCCAAGGCTTCTCCGCGAGCGGCGTGCGTTGTTCGTATTCGACGCGCAGAGCGTTTCGCGGGACGCCCTCATGACGGGCAAATCCATTGCCGTCGAGTTTTCCGTCGATGACCTGATTGCCCTCGAAGTGGATCGTGTAACCCTGGCCGACGAACGCCTCGCCCTCGGCGTCGAAGTGGCTGATCTCGATCCACTCGCGCATTTCGGTCTGACTGGAAGGGAGTGGGGCTAGGCTGGCATGCCCCCGCGCCGGTCCCTCGAACGCGTGCCCCGCCCCCTTCACCGAAAACGTCCCCGGGCAGGCGAAGGTAATATCCCCGCCCTGCAGCGTCACCGATGACTGCCCGGCTTGCAGCACGATGCGGTCCTTGGCGAGGACATGGATCTCGTCGTTCGAGCTGGTGATGCTTACCGACTGGTCCGCGAGGATCTCCATCGCGTCGGTGTGTGCCTGGATCGTCTGCCTGCCGGCCGCGGCGATGCTCCTGATTCCGCCGGAATGACTGAACCAGCTCGCGCCAGCGCCGACCGTGGCGCTGAAGCTGCGGGCGGCCGCGGCGTGAAAGTCCTTCTGTGTCGTCGCATGCAGGTTTCCGCCAGCGAAGTGCAGGGCGCTGGCAGGGGTGGACAGGCCGATGTCGTCCGGTCCTTCGGTGACGATGAACGGCCGCGGGAAACGTTCCGCAGGGGCGTCCGGATCGCGGCTCCCGGGTCGGGCCTTCCTGACATCCTGGCCACCGGCACTGCCGGTGAAGTGTCCCTCGCGTGTCGCGTCGAGGGCGTCGATAAAGGCGCTCTGGTTCCTGTTGGCGGTAAGCGGGCGGGCCGACTGCGCCGCCGCGGCGTCGGACAGGGCCCGCGCGGTGTGTTCGGCCCCCCGCAACTGGCCGACTGCCTCGGCAACGTCCATCTGGGTCGAAGCGCCCTGCGGGCGTGCCGTGGACGAGATCAGCAAGCCCTCGCCGGCGCGCAGGGCCAGCCAGCCGTCGGTGCGCAGCTCCAGGCCGGCGCCGCGCCACGGGCCGCGTGTGGCACTGCGTGGCGCCTGTTCGACGAGATGGCCGAGTGACAACTGGGATGCCGCGTGACTGCTGGCGAGCCGTGTACGAAGCTGTCCCGGCGTATCGTCGGCGAGCCATTGGTTGAAGCCCTGTCCGTCGCTTGAGTGCGTGTCGCTGTTCCAGCCCGAGATGACACCGGGGTGGTTGGCGCTGCTCGCTTCGCCTGCGCTGAAAGGAGGCAGGTCGGTGCCGCCGTAGAGTTGTCCGACGACGAGCGGGCGATCGATGTCGCCATCGATGAAGTCGATCAGCACTTCGGTGCCGGTTCGCGGCAGGAAGTGGCTGCCCCAGTCGGGGCCCGACAGCCATTCGGCGACGCGCACCCAGGTGCCGCTGCGCTCGTCGCCGGGCGCGTTTTCGTCGCCGTTCGCCAGGTCCGCCGTCGCAAGGCCGCCCGGGTTGGGGTGTTCGCCACGCTGCCAGTGGAACTGGATCCTGATGCGATGATCGCGATCCGTAGTCAGCGCGGCGCCGGCCTCGCCAACCACGAGGGCGGTCTCTGGCTGTGCGGCCGGTTTCCTGCGCGGCATCGGCAGCATTGGAGCTGCGGAGGGCTGCAGGACGAATTCGTTGCGGTAGCTTCCGCGCTCGATGCCTCGGACCGGCAGGAGTGCCGCAGCGCCGCTGCCGAGGTTGTTCGCGGCCCGGTGCTCGACGCTGAGGACGGCGAAGTTTGCGTTCTCGCCGATGAATTGGGCGTGGCCTTCCAGTTTGAAATGCGTGCCGGCGGCCAGGTCGCGCACGCTGCCATCACCTCTGAGACGCCGATAGCGCGCCTCATGCCCGGCAAGGGCGAGATCGGCGTGCTCGACGGCTGCAGCTTCCGACTCGTAGCGGTACGCTCCGCTGCCGTCATGCTCCTCGAGAGGGGGCAGGTGCTCGCCGTCGATGCCGCTGCGGGCCTGCGCGGCCGTTGCAACCAGTGTGCGGTAATCCCAGGAGCTGCGGTTGACGGCGTTGGTGCCGACCCGATGCTCGTCCGCCAGCGTCTGGATGGTGTCGTCGATTTCGGTTGCGTCCGCGCGATGGAAGCGGATGCGGTCCTGAGGCCGCGGCGCAGGTCCGGCATGGTGGTCGAAGAGAACGAGGCAGTGTCGTGCGCGTTCGGCGGCGGTGTCGTCTTGCTGAGTCTGTTCGTGCTCGAAGCGGAATGAGATGCCTTCTTCCGCGAGCAGTCGCAGGAGAAAGTCGAGATCGCTCTCGCGGTGCTGGATGCAGAGACTGCGCCGGCGCAACGTCCGGGTGACATCGAAACGCCAGTTCGCGTGCATCCGATAGACCGCGAACAAGGTGTCGCACAGGCCGCGCAGGTCGAGATCCTGATACACGCGGCTGCGCCGTCCCTGGGCGAACAGCGCGAGCCAGGGTTCGAGCGTGAGGCGGTAGCGCGCGAGCCCGCCGTCACTCCCGAGTGGCGCCGAGTGGGTACAGTACCCGTGCCAGGTACGCAGGCTGCCGTCCGCGAGCCGCAAGCGCAGGGCGAATTGCGTGCCGAGCAGTTCGGACAGGGGGAGGTAGGCATCCGTTGCGATGCAGTCGACATCGAAGCGGAACAACGCATTGACGGCTTCGTATCCCGACATGCTTTCGACGAGCAGTGGCGCCGGTACCGCCGAGCGGATCTCGATCAGCCGCGAATGCTGGGACAGCAATGCCTCGAAAGCGGTGCCTTGCATCGCGTTCAGGGCAGGGTGATGGTGATGTGGGGTCGCTTCGCGGCAACCTTGATGATGTCGCGGTACTCGGCGAGGGTTGCCTGCGTTTCGTGCGCAAGGTGGGTGCGGATTCCCGTGTACGCGACCAGCGCGCTGAGTGCCACCACCGCCACGGTGACCCATGCGGGCAGGCTGCGCCGCAGTTCGTGCGCAATGCTGTCCGGGCGGGCGCCGTGGGGGGCGAAACTCGCCTTGCGGCCCTTGATGTGGGCGATCTCCTCCCCGAGGCGGGCCGTCAGGTAAGCCAGCTTCTCGGGGCCTTCGAGCAGGTACTTGCCGCGAAAGCCGAGGAGCAGGCACATGTGAAACACTTCCAGTGCCTGTATTCGCCGCGCGCCGGCGTCGCGGGCCGCACCGAGCTTGTCGAAGAAGTATTCCCCGGCGAGCTGGTCGCCGAACAGACTCAGCTGCAGCGGACGCCGCTCCCAGTCGTCGCGGATCGAGAGGCGCGAGGACAGGATCGCCTCGTCGACGGTTGCGCAGAAGGCATATTTGGCGTCGAAGATGTCCTCGGGCGCGAAATCCTGTTTCTTTGCCTGTCGTTCGAAATCGGTGAGGAAGCCCGTGACGCTCTCGGAAAACTCACGCGCGTCGCGCGGCGTCTTGTTGTTCTTCAGCAGGAACACCATGTAGAACCCCTCGTAAAGCAGGTCCGCAAGGGTGCTCCCGGCGGCGGAAGATGTGTGCGTCGCGCGGGCAGGGGCAGTTTCGGCGAAGATCGACGGATTGGCGTTCATGAAAGGACGGCGATGAGCTCGAGCTTGAGTTCGGGGTAGCCGGCCGGCGCGTAGATCGTGATGCTGCGCGCCTTGAGCATGCGTTCGTAGAGGGGGCCGTGCGGATCCAGGCTGAAGTAGCAGGCTCCCGGGCGCACCGGGATGGCGGGCGGTACCTGGGCGCAGTGCGTGAGCGAGACGCCGCCCATCGCCGAGAGCACGAGCTTGTCGACGTCGTCGGGCGCGCCGGTCTTGAAGCGCGCGGGCACCGACTCGATGATCTCCGACAGCGGCAGCGTTGCCGACACCGCGAGGAAGAACCGGGTGTCTTGCGTGATCTTGTCCGAATCGACGCGGCCCAGATGGAACGACGGTTTCTGCTCGTCCAGGCTGATCGCGAAATAGCGCGTCGAGATCACGGTTTCGAGCAGATTGCGCAGTATCCCGTCGATCTTCGCGAAGCACGACGAAGGTCGTCCGTGCTCGTAGGCGGGCAGGTCGGCGAGCGTGTGCGTCTTCGAGAACGTCATCAACCCGCCCGCCAGGCGCAGCAGTTCCTGATACAGGCGCTCGGGGTGGAGCGAAGGATTCCTGTGGATGTGAGCGAGGGCCGCAAAGGCGCTGCTTGCCGTATGCAGCAGCCAGAAGGATGCGATGTCGCCGGAGCGGAATTCGATCACATTCTTCGACGGTTCGCGGTGGAAGCCATATAGGGCGTCGACCTTCGCCTGCAGCGAATCGAGCAGGCGCCGCAGCATCAGGTGCAGGGCCGGAGCACCGTCCACGCGCAGGCTCGGCGCGATGAAGCCCGGGTCGATCTCGTAGCCGTTGGTCGTGGTCCTGCGGATGCGTACGAGGGGAAGCGTCAGGTACTGATCCGGCGCCTGTGTGCCGGCGATCAGGCGTGCCTGCTTGCGCAACACGCCGACTTCGGCCTGGACCGCGTCCGTGTACAGGTCCGATACCTGGCAGGTGTCGAGCACGTAACGGCAACCGGTGGCGTTGCCGTCGCCTGAGTCGTAGTTGTTGCCGAAGTCGCGCAGGTGGTGGAGCGCCAGGTACAGATCGACGTGGCCGGCATCCCAGTCGAGCTGATCGAGCGCGAGAGGTGGCGGGAGACGGTCCTCCCCCGGCGCGAGATAGATTTCGCCATCGGGCAGCACCACGTCGAGACGGTCAATGCGCAATGACCCGCTCGCGAGCGCATCGCGATCGAGCTCCAGCGCGCGTACGCCCCAGGCGAAGGGTTCGGCCGTCAGCATGGCCCTGCGGATGCCGGTCTCATGACGCGCATCCTGCTGCTGGAAATGTTGCGGGCGAAGGAAGAGTCCTTCGCCCCAAAGGATCTTGTGGGGTGTCACGGTGTTCGGTGCTTCCTAGGTCAGGTACAGCGGACGCCCGACAGCGAGCGGACGGAGGCTGTTGTTGCGGGTTGGGCGAGTTCGCCCGTCCCGGTAGTCATCGCGCAGGCGTGGAATGCGACCGCGATGCCGGTCTTCTGCGATGCCTCGCGATCGAAGGCGAGTTTCCAGCGGTGTGCGGCAGGGCGATGAAACTGTGCCGCGACGCCTATCACCTTCACCTGGTCGGGCACCTGTTCCTCGAAGCGGTAGGTCCTGCCGGGCAACAGGGTCAGCTCGCGCACTGACACCAGATCATCCTGCAGCGCACCGCGTTCGGATTCGGGCGTGCTGGCCTGTGCGTCGGTGAGACGGGCAAAGGCCGTGTTGCTGCGCAGCTGATAGATGCGCACGACGAGGGCGAGCGCTTCGCCGTTCCGCGTGGCATTGGTCGCGGGGCCTGTCGAAAGGGTCATTGCGACCGGATGCACGGCCTCGGTGGCGGGCCTTTGGTCGGCCTTCTTCAGCCCGGTCGCTTCCAGCGCCACGCCCGCCACGGTTCCGGCGATCTGCAGTGCCGACACGGTCGAGCAGCCGGCCGCCAGCGGAGTCAGGATGGCAGTCAGCGCGGCAAGCAGGGGGGCGGGCAGGCGCCTCGTCGATCCTGCACAGGAATTTTTCATTGACGCACATAGCATAAAAAAGAATGCCAAGAGATTGCGTTTTGTATCGATGCAAATGTACTATGCCGAGCTTTGCGGCGCAATGCCGTTATGACAAAACAATGTTTCGGGGTTTGTAATGACGATCGGAAATCCGGGAAAAGTGGCTGCTCTGGCGATGGCTCTGCTCGTTACGGGGTGTGCATCGACGCCGCAGAAGATGTCTCAGGACGATTATTCGCAGTACCTGAAGACCACAACCGTGCAGGTCGATCAGCTGCTTGCCGAGAGCAAGCGGGATGAGGCTGTAGGCCTGCTGTCGAAGGCAGCGGAACTTGGTCCCGAGTCGAAGGAGCCGTGGGTGCGCATCGCGCGGATCCAGTTCGACGGCGGCAAATACGGCGAAGCGATCGTGGCGTCAGGAGAGGTGCTGCAACGCGACCCCACAGACCGCGTCGCCAAGAGCGTGCGAGCGGTGAGCGGACTGCGCGTGGCCACGGAATCCCTGGCGGATCTGCGCAACGACACGGAAATGACGGGGTCGGCGCGCGGCGATGCCGTTGCGCTGGCCAAAGTGATGCGCGAGTCCCTGGGCGAGTCGGTACTCATTCCTCCGCCCTCGCCGGAAGAGCTTGAGACGCGCCGACTGGAGGAAGAGCGCCAGAAGAATCTGAAGCCGAAGGTCAAGCCGAAAGCTCGCGTGAAGAAGACCATGCCTGCCGCGAGCGCAGGGCAGCCGCCCGCAGCGACTGCCGCGAGCGGTTCGGGTCCGTTCGGCGCGCTCAAGTAAGCGACACCGACGGGGGCGGCGCAGGGCGCGCCGGTGACTTGCCAGGAGGCTATTGTGTCCAGGAAGGAAAGTATTCAGAAGCGTCTGCAGAAGGTCAGGCCGCCGCGTGTGCAGCTTACCTATGACGTGGAAAAGGGTGACGCCGTCGAACAGAAGGAGTTGCCGTTTGTGGCAGGCGTGCTCGGCGATTTCGCGGGCCAAAGCGAAGCTGGCGAGGCAAAGCTGCGCGACCGGAAGTTCGTTGCGATCGACGTCGATAATTTCGACGACGTGATGGACGCCCTCGCGCCGCGAGCGGCATTCCGGGTCACGAACCGGCTGTCCGACGAGGGCGGCGAACTGGCTGTCGATCTCACGTTCCGCAGGTTCGAGGACTTTCGCCCCGAGTCGGTCGCACGTCAGGTCGAGCCGCTGCGCAAATTGCTGGAAGCGCGCGCCCGGCTCGCGGAACTTCGCAACAAGCTGGCGGGCAACGAGAAACTCGACGACCTTCTGAGCGACGTCCTCGGCAACACCGAGAAGTTGCGCTCCATCGGTGCCAGTGTCCCCACCGGCGACGCGAGGGACGAGCAATGAGCACGATGGCGCAAGCATCCGTCGATCCGCTCGGCGGCGCGGCCGAAACTCCCCTGCTGGATCGCATCATCGAGGAGAGCCGAGTCGCCCGCTCGGAATCGGAACGCAGCCATGCGCGGGACATCATCGGCGAATTGGCCAGACAGGTCCTCGACGGCGAGGTCGTCTTGTCCGAGAACCTCTCCGCCTCGCTCGATGCACGCCTGGCCGATCTCGACCGGCTCATCTCGGCGCAGCTCAGCGAGGTGATGCATGCAGCGCAGTTCCAGGCGCTGGAGAGTGCCTGGACCGGGTTGCATTATCTTTGCCACCAGACATCGACGGGTCCCCAGCTGAAGATCAAGATGATGAACGCGACCAAGCGCGATCTCGTCAAGGACTTCAAGACCGCGATCGAGTTCGATCAGAGTGCACTCTTCCGCAAGGTGTACGAGGAGGAGTTCGGCACCTTCGGCGGCTCGCCCTTCGGCGTCCTGCTCGGCCAGTACGACATGACGCGCCAGCCGGAAGATCTCTACCTGCTCGAACAGATGTCACACGTTGCTGCGGCGGCGCATGCACCGTTCATCACCGCTGCCTCGCCCGAACTCTTTGGCCTCGAATCCTACGTCGAGCTGAGCAGGCCGCGGGACCTGTCCAAGGTGTTCGACACCGTCGAGTACGCGAAGTGGAAGTCCTATCGCGACTCGGAGGATGCGCGTTACGTCGGTCTCACGCTGCCGCGTTTCCTCGGGCGCCTGCCGTACAACCCGATCGACGGAACCACCACCGAGGGGTTCAATTTCATCGAGGACGTCGACGGTGCGGATCACTCGAAGTACCTGTGGTGCAACGCGGCCTTCGCTTTCGGGGCGCGCCTCACCACCGCTTTCGAGAACCACGGGTGGTGCGCGGCAATCCGTGGCGTGGAGGGAGGAGGGCTGGTCGAGGACCTGCCGGCGCACACCTTCCGCACCGGTGAAGGCGAGGTGGCACTGAAGTGCCCGACCGAAGTCGCAATCACCGACCGGCGCGAAAAGGAGCTCAGCGACCTCGGTTTCATCCCGCTCGTCCACTGCAAGAACACCGACTACGCGGCGTTCTTCGGTGCGCAGTCGACGCAGAAGGCACGGCGTTACGACACGGATGCGGCCAATGCCAACGCGTCGCTCTCGGCACAGCTGCAATACATCTTCGCCGTGTGCCGCATCGCGCATTACATGAAGGCGATGATGCGCGACAAGATCGGCAGCTTTGCCAGTGCCGCCAATGTCGAGATGTACCTGCAGCGGTGGATCGACCAGTACGTCACCGCTGACGACACGGCATCGCAGGAAACCAAGGCGCAGTTTCCCCTGCGTGAAGCCTCCATCGAGGTGGACGAAGTTCCCGGACGCCCCGGCGTCTACCGCGCCGTTTCATTCATCCGTCCCCATTTTCAGCTCGACGAGCTTTCGGTTTCGCTGCGGCTGGTTGCCGAGCTGCCGCAGTCCGGCAAGGCCTGATTGTTCGACTAATTCAAGGATCTGAAGGCAATGAAGGATATCTACATCGAATTCAAGGGCAGCGACCTCAAGGGCGATTCGCGCGACACCAAGCACAAGGACCAGGTCGAGGTGTATTCGTGGGCGCACAACATCCGCCAGCCGAAATCGGCGACGGCCTCGAGTGCCGGCGGGCACTCGGCCGAGCGCTGCGAACACGGCGAGATGATCTTCGTGAAGGATATCGACGGCGCCAGTCCCAAGCTCTATCAGGCCTGCTCCTCGGGACTCATCATCAACGACGCGATCGTGTATTTCTATCGTGCGTTTGGCGGCAAGAACACCACCGGCAATCCGAGCGGCACGCAGAACCGGCACCAATACCTGAAGATCGAGCTCAAGAACGTACTGATTTCTTCGGTGTCGCCGTCCGTGTCGAGCGAAGGCATTCCGAGCGAAACCTTCGCGCTGAAGTATTCGGCGGTGAAGTGGACCTATGACGAGCTCAATATCGACGGCAGCAAGTCGGGCAAGGTGAACATCCAGGGCGCCTGGAACCTTGCGAAGAACGCGCCGAGCCTGAGCTGATACGTCCGGTGCTTACGGGCGGCACAGATGCTGCCCGGGCTGCGTCGTCATCATGAAAGGGTTCGAGCCGACCTTCTTCGACAAGCTGTTCGACGACAGCCCGGCCGGCCCGGCCCGACCCGTTCTTTCGCTCGAACAGCTGAAGGACACGGTTGCCCGTGATCTTGAGGCCCTTCTCAATGCACGCACAACGGTGGATGAGTCGCTGGCGCTGTACCACCCGGAAGCGGCGCAATCGCCACTCACTTACGGGCTGAGGGATTTTGCGGCGATGAGCCTGAACAATCCGCACGATCGCGCGGCGATCTGCCGCTCGATCGAGACGGCAATTGCCCGTCACGAGCCGCGGCTGCGCAATGTCGAAGTCCGCCTCGAGCTGGATCGACGCTCGGTCAATGCGCTGTATTTTTCGATCAAGGCCCTGCTGGTTGTTCGTCCCGCCCGCGAGCCGGTGAATTTCGACGCGTTGCTGCAGCCGACAACCCTGCTCTATTCGGTCAATCGGCAGGCTCCGCGAAGCGGTCAGAATTGAAATGGAAGACCTCCTTCCCTATTACGAGCGCGAGCTTGCATTTCTGCGCGGTCATTCCCGCGAATTCGCCGAACGCTATCCGAAGATTGCCGCGCGGCTGCTGCTGAACGGCGAGGGATGCGACGACCCGCACGTCGAGCGCATGATCGAATCCTTCGCGCTACTGTCGGCCCGCATATCGAAGAAGCTCGAAGACTCGTATCCGCTATTCACCGAGGGTCTGCTGCAGGTCCTGTATCCGCATTATCTCCGTCCGTTCCCGGCATGTTCGATTGCGCATTTCGACAGCGAGGGCGGGGAATCGCAACTCTCGCGTCCGGTCGTGTTCGAGCGGGGAGCGGAGTTGCGGTCGCGGCCGGTGAATGGCGTCTCCTGTCGCTTCCGCACCGCATGGCGGGTCGAGCTGTTGCCGCTGCGCATCGAGGAATTCCGTTTTCAGGCGGTAGCGAGTATTCCCGCGGCGGTGCGCGCGCCGCTCGGCGTTTCGGGCATGCTCTCGATGCGGCTCGCCGTTCAGGGTGCCGGAGGGCTGGGTGGCGTCGAGCGGGTGCGCCTGTACATCGATGCGGAACCGTCCGTCGCAGCCGCACTGCGCGACGCGCTGTTCCTGCGCGTGTTGCAGACGTGGGTGGAAACCGGGGGTGGTGCCTGGCATCCCGTCGAAAGTGCGCTGATCGGGGAGGTCGGTCTGGCGGCCGATGAAGCGCTGGTCGATTTTCCCGACAGCGCCCACGATGCCTACCGTCACCTGACCGAGTACTTCGCCTTTCCGGAGAAGTACAACTTCTTCGACGTGCTGCTTGCCCGACTGCCGGCATCCGCGCGTCGGGAGGGGCAGATCCGCGTTCATTTCGCGTTCAAGGACGTGCGACCGGACGGCGAGATCGCGCGGTTGCTCGGTGGACTGAGCGGCGATTCGCTCAAGCTCGGCTGCGTGCCCGTCGTCAATCTGTTCCAGCGGCCCGGCGACCCGATCCGCCTCACGGGGCGCACATCCACGTATCCGGTGGTCGCCGACGGACGCCAGGCGCACGCTTACGAGGTCTATTCGATCGACGCGGTGCGCCGCGTGAGCCGCCAGCCGGATGGCGAGGCGCAGACAGAATATCGCCCGTTCTTTTCCCTGCGCCACGGGGAAACGCCTGAGCGGGACGGTCATTACTGGCATGCACAACGCGATGCACACGTGGCGGAGCGCAGCCCCGGTTACGAGACAGCGCTCACGATCGTCGATACCGGCTTCGATCCGCTCAAGTCCGGCAACGACATCCTGAGCGTGTCGCTGACGTGCACGAACCGCGACCTTCCCGCGCGCCTCGCGATCGGCCTCGAGGGGGGCGACCTCCACGCCGAAGGCGGCGCGGCACGTGCGATCCGGCTGTTGCGCGTGCCGACGATGTCGTGCCGCTTCAGCCATGAACGTGACGGTCTGTGGCGCCTGATCTCGCACCTGTCGCTCAATCACCTTTCCCTTACCGGGAACGGTCTCGCCGCCTTCAAGGAAATGCTCGGTCTTTATGATGTGCGGCGGACGGCCGTGTCGCGACGCCAGATCGACGGAATCCGCGGCATCGAGCAGCGAGCGAAAACATCCTGGATGGCAGGGCGTCCCTTCGCAAGTTTCGTTCGGGGTGTCGAGGTGCGCCTGACGGTCGACGAAGACAGTTTCGTCGGCGCCGGTCTCGACGCCTTTGCGCGGGTCATCGACCGTTTCCTCGGTCTGTACGTGCAGTTGAACAGTTTCGTGCAACTCGTGCTCGTTTCGGTCAGGACAGGGGAGGAGCTCGTTCGATGCGAGCCGCGCTCGGGCGATTCGATCCTGGCCTGATCGAACAGCTCGTCGAGGAGCCGTACCGGTTTGAGTTCTTTCAGGCCGTGCGTCTCCTTGACGGCCTGTTCCGCGACGAGGAACCCGCGCGCCGGCATGGCGCCGATGTCCTGTCGGCTCGCATCCGTTTCCGCAACACGCTGCACCAGGGCTTCGCTCCTGCCGAGATTGAAGCGCTGGAGGCGTGGCGGCATGAGGACGGGGGCGATGACGGAGCGCGCGGCTTGAGCAGGGTCGAGATCACTCCGTACGCGATCGGGCTCCTCGGCGTGCATGGCGCCTTGCCCGCCCACTACACCGAGCGCATCTCGGAACGAGAGCGCATTCACCGCGATCGAGCCGCGCGTGCCTTGCTCGACATCTTTGCCAACCGGGCGGTCGCCCAGTTCTACCTCGCGTGGAAGAAGTACCGCCTGCCGCTGCAGTACGAAAGCGATCGCCGCAATCGCTTCCTGCCGCTGGTGCTGTCGGTGGCGGGACTGGGATTCGACGCCCTGCGGGAGCGGATGCGGGACGGCTCGGGGTGCATCGAGGACGAGGCGATTGCCCGCGTGGCGACGCTCCTCTCGCAGCGGCCGCTGTCGGCGAAGGCGCTCGAACGCGTCCTCGCCGGACATTTCCGCGTACCTGTGCGCGTCGAGCAATTCGTCGGCGCGTGGTATGCCTTGCCCGTCGAACAGCGCACAACGCTCGGCGGCCGCAACGCCCTGCTGGGGCGCACCGCGCTGTCGGGCGAACGGGTCTGGCAGCGCAATCTGAAGGTGCGGATCCACGTCGGGCCGCTCGCTGCTGCCGATTACCACACATTCCTTCCCGGGGGCGACTCGGCGGCCGCTCTTGCGAAACTGTTGTTGCTGGCGACCGGGCACCAGTTCGAATACGAAATCCGGCCCAGTCTGCGTGCCGTCGATGTCAGGCCCGCGGTGCTCGGGGCCGACTCGCCGCCGCGCCTCGGACGCGACGTCTTCCTCGCCTCGCGCCTGTCCGCGTGCGACCGGGACGATGCCGTGTACTCGCCCGGCGCCCTCCATTGAGCAACGATTCCTTACCTCGTCCCCGCACTGCCATGAGCACATCTCTCAAAACTCTGATCTGCAAGCTCAACACGATTTGTCGTGGTGCCGTTGAACGTGCCGCCAGCCTCTGCATGGCACGCGGCCATTACGAAGTGGATCTCGAACACGTGTTCCTTGCCCTGTGCGAACAGCCGGCGAGCGACTTTGCGGCCGTCCTGGCGCGCAGCGGAATCGGGATCCCGGCCGTCCAGCGCGATCTGGAGCGCGAGGTCGGACAGTTTCGCAGCGGCAACGACCGGACCCCGGTGTTTTCCCCGCGGCTGCAGATCCTGTTGGAGCAGGCTTGGCTGATCGCATCGCTCGATGCGCGCATGCCGCGCATCCGCTCGGGACATCTGTTGCTCGGGATGTTGACGGAACCCGGGCTGTCGCAGCTCGCCCTGCGCGCTTCGGCGCTGTTCGGTCGCGTGCGCGCGGATGACCTGAAGCACAATTTCGACGACGTCACCGCAGAGTCGGCGGAGTCGCGCGAGTTCGGCGGGCGGGGTGCGGGGTCAGACATGGGTGCGGCGGACGGCAGCGAACCAACGGCCGTTGACGGGCAGGGCACGAACCCCGCGCTGGAACGCTACACGACCAATCTCACCCGAAGCGCGCGCGAAGGCAGGCTCGATCCGGTGATCGGACGCGATCCCGAGATCCGGCAGGTCATCGACATCCTCATGCGACGCCGCCAGAACAATCCCATCCTGACTGGCGAGGCCGGTGTCGGCAAGACCGCCGTCGTCGAGGGGCTGGCGCAGCGCATGGCCGACGGCGAAGTCCCGGAGGCGCTGCAGGGCGTCGAACTGCATGCGCTCGACATGGGGCTGCTGCAGGCCGGTGCGAGTGTGAAGGGCGAGTTCGAAAACCGGCTGCGCAGCGTCATCGACGAAGTGCGGTCGAGCCCGATGCCGATCGTGCTTTTCATCGACGAGGCCCACACCATTATCGGAGCCGGCGGGCAGGCGGGGCAGAACGATGCGGCGAACCTCCTCAAGCCGGCCCTTGCGCGCGGCGAGTTGCGAACCGTAGCGGCGACGACCTGGGCGGAGTTCAAGAAGTACTTCGAAAAGGATGCGGCGCTGGCGCGCCGCTTTCAGGTCGTGAAAGTCGAGGAGCCGTCCGAAGACGTCGCGTCGGCGATGCTGCGGGGTATCGTGCCCCTGATGGAACGTCACTTCGGTGTGCGCGTGCTCGACGAAGCGGTGACCGAGGCCGTGCGCCTGTCGCACCGTTACGTCACAGGTCGGCAGCTTCCGGATAAGGCGATCAGCGTGCTCGACACCGCCTGCGCGCGGGTGGCCCTGTCGCACAGTACCGTGCCGGCCCGTATCGACGATGCCGAGAAACTGCTCGCGCGTCTGCGAGCGGAGGCCGCCTCGCTGGAGCGCGAGGTGCAGGACGGCGCCGGGCACGGCAAGCGTCTGACCGAAATCGGGCAGCAGCTTGCGGCTGTGGATACGGAACGGCTGGGCCTGCGAGCTCGTCATGAGCGCGAGAAGGCGCTGGTCGGACAGATCGGCGCCTTGCGCGGCCGTCATCGTGGCGAATCCGGGGCGGATGTCCCGGAGCGGTCGCTGCAATCCCTGTCCGACGAACTGCACGCCCTGCAGGGTGAAGATCCGATGGTGCCGCTGCAGGTCGACGGAAACGTCGTGGCGGGAATCATCTCGGCGTGGACCGGCATTCCGCTTGGCCGGATGGTGAAGGACGAGATCGCGACGGTGCTTCAGCTCAAGCCTCTGCTGGAGGAGCGCGTGATCGGCCAGTCCCATGCCCTGGAGGCGATCGCGCAGCGCGTTCGCACCGCGCGCGCGAACCTGGAGGATCCCGATAAGCCCAAGGGAGTGTTCCTGTTCGTCGGTCCCTCGGGGGTCGGAAAGACCGAGACCGCCTGCGCGCTCGCGGACATCCTGTATGGCGGGGAGCGCAAGCTCGTGACGCTGAACATGAGCGAGTATCAGGAGGCGCACTCGGTGTCCGGCCTGAAGGGCTCGCCCCCGGGCTATGTGGGCTACGGCGAAGGCGGCGTGCTGACCGAGGCTGTGCGCCGGAACCCCTATTGCGTGGTGTTGCTGGACGAGGTCGAGAAGGCGCATCCGGACGTTCTGGAACTGTTCTTCCAGGTGTTCGACAAGGGCGTGCTCGACGACGCGGAGGGCAGGGAGGTCGACTTCCGCAATACCCTCATCATCCTCACCAGCAACGTCGGCTCGAGTCAGATCATGCATGCCTGCCTGAACAAGGCGAAGAAGGACATGCCCTCGGCGAACGAACTCGGCGATTTCCTGCGTCCGGTGCTGTACCAGAATTTCAAGCCGGCCTTTCTGGGGCGCATGAAGGTGATTCCCTATTACCCCATTTCCGACGAGATGCTCGCCGAGATCATCCGCCTGAAGTTGCGACGGATCGGCGAGCGGGTGGCGGCCAACCACCAGGCGAGCTTCGAGTGGGACGAGAGGATCGTCGGCGCGGTGGTGCAGCGCTGTACCGAGACCGATTCGGGCGCGCGCAACGTCGACCACATCCTCAACGGCAGTCTGCTGCCGGACATCGCGGAGACCGCGCTCGTCCGCATGGCCGAAGGGGCCGCGATCAACGTGATCAAAGTGAGTGCCGACAAGCGCGGGGCGTTCCGCTACGCGGTCCGCTAGCCAACAACCCAGATTAAGGTCGAACGGCGCGATGGCTGCGCGCCATCGGCAAAGACAAAGGGGTTACACCGATATGGTGTAACCCCTTCTTTTTGGTGGGCCCCCTGGGAGTCGAACCCAGCACCAACGGATTATGAGTCCGCTGCTCTAACCAGGCATGAGCTAGAGGCCCTTGAACTGACAGCTAATTCGGGTGCTTACCCGCGCTGGCCGACTGAACCGCAGGTTCGGAAGGCGGGCGCCCGCCGGAGCGGGCGCCGAGACATCAGGCGTCGCTGTCGAGGAAGCTGCGCAGGCGCTCCGAGCGGCTCGGGTGACGCAGCTTGCGCAGGGCCTTGGCTTCGATCTGGCGGATGCGCTCGCGGGTGACATCGAACTGCTTGCCGACTTCCTCGAGGGTGTGGTCGGTATTCATTTCGATGCCGAAGCGCATGCGCAGCACCTTCGCTTCGCGTGCCGTGAGCGAATCGAGCACTTCGCTGGTGGCGTCGCGCAGGCTGGAGTACATCGCCGCGTCGGCCGGGGCCAGCGTCGCCTGGTCCTCGATGAAGTCGCCCAGATGGGAGTCGTCGTCGTCGCCGATCGGCGTTTCCATCGAGATCGGCTCCTTGGAGATCTTCATGATCTTGCGGATCTTCTCCTCGGGCATCTCCATTTTCTCGGCCAGCGTCGCGGGATCCGGCTCTTGACCGGTTTCCTGAAGGATCTGCCGGCTGATGCGGTTCATCTTGTTGATCGTCTCGATCATGTGAACCGGGATGCGGATGGTGCGTGCCTGGTCCGCGATCGAGCGGGTGATGGCCTGGCGGATCCACCACGTCGCGTAGGTCGAGAACTTGTAGCCGCGGCGGTATTCGAACTTGTCCACCGCCTTCATCAGGCCGATGTTGCCTTCCTGGATCAGGTCGAGGAACTGCAGGCCGCGGTTCGTGTACTTCTTCGCGATGGAAATGACGAGACGCAGGTTCGCCTCGGTCATCTCACGCTTGGCGCGGCGCATCTTGGCCTCGCCGGTCGACATCTGGCGGTTGATGTCCTTGAGTTCCTTGAGCGGGATACCGATGCGGGTCTGCAGGTCGATGAGCTTCTGCTGCTCCTCGAGCACTGCGGGATGCACGCGCATCAGGCCCTCGGCGTAGTTCTTGCCGACGCCGATCTCGTCCTTGAGCCAGTCGAGGTCGACTTCCTTGCCGGGGAAGACCTTGATGAAGTGCTGGCGCGGCATGCCGGCACGGTCCACGCACAGTTGCAGGATCTGGCGTTCATGGCCGCGCACCTGCTCGACCATGTGGCGCACGGAATCGCACAGGCGTTCGATCGACTTGGCGGTGAAGCGGATGTTGAGGAGCTCGTCCGAAATCTGCTGCTGCAGCGAAAGGTAATCCGCGTCCTGCGAGCCACGTTCGGCGAGGGCGGCCATCTTGCGCTCGTTCAGTTCGCGGATGATCGCGAAGCGTGCGAGAGCTTCGTTCTTCAGCTGCAGGAGCGTCGCGGCGTTGGCGGCGGCTTCCTTTTCTTCGGAGCTTTCGTCGTCGTCGTCGTCGTCGGCGGCGCTCTCCTCGTCCTCGGCGTCTTCGTCGCCCTCTTCGGCTTCGGACATGGCCGCTTCCTCTTCCGCGGAAGCAGCGTTCGGATCGATCAGGCCGTCGACGAGTTCGTCGATGCGCATCTCGTCCTGCGCGACCTTGTCGGTGAGCCCCAGCATCTCGACGATGGTGGTCGGGCACGCGGAGATCGCCTGGACCATGTGGCGCAGACCGTCTTCGATACGCTTGGCGATCTCGATTTCGCCTTCACGGGTGAGCAGTTCGACGGTGCCCATTTCGCGCATGTACATGCGCACGGGGTCGGTGGTGCGCCCGAATTCCGAGTCGACCGATGACAGCGCCTGTTCGGCTTCCTCTTCCGCGACGTCCTCGTCCACCGTGCTCGGCACGGCGTCGGACATCAGCAGATCTTCAGCAGCCGGGGCCGCATCGAAGACCCGGATGCCCATATTGTTGAAGGTCGCGATGATGCCTTCGATCTGCTCGGCGTCGGCAACGTCGTCGGGAAGGTGGTCGCTGATCTCGGCGTAGGTGAGGTAGCCGCGCTCCTTGCCGAGCGTGATCAGGGTCTTGAGGCGGGTCCTGCGGATTTCGGCGTCGATGGGCCCGAGTTCCGGCCCTTCGGCGATCAGAACGGCCTTGTCCTTGGCCTTGGAGGCACGTCCTTTGGGGCTATCCTTGCGCGAATCCTTGGTTTTTTCGCGGGCCATGGCACTCCTTGAATCGGGCGAAAGATGAATTGGGTAACCTGCAATTATACTAAACGTCCGGCGTTTTGCGGACGTTGACAAGGTTCATTTTTTCGAGCAGCAGTTCCGCGAGGCGATGCCTGTCCATCGGCGAAAGTCCCGATTCGCGCTCCTGCGCGGTCAGGGCAACGATCTCGCGGGTGATTGCATTGGCGTGGAGCTTGTTCAGGGTGTCTTCGAAGAGGATCTCGACGACGTCCTCGTCAAATTCCGCGTCGACCAATTCCGCAGCCACGCGCGCCAGTGTGTCGGCGTGAGGGGTGTCGCGGAACTGTTCGACCAGCGCGCCCAGTCCCGCGTTCATCGCCAGGTCGCCGGTGCTCGACAGGTCGATGATCGCGACCAAGGCTTGGCCCTCGGCGGTATGGACGGGGATGAGGTCAACCGGCAACCGTGCGGCCCACGCCGGATGTTGCAGGACGAGGCGCAGGAGGGTGTTCGCTTCCGAGGGAGGGCGTCGGCGCTGGCGGTTCGGGGGCTGAGTGGGGGCGCCGGGAGGCCTGCGGTCACGCCAGTTGTCGAATCCATCCTCGCGCGACTGGCGCGAGGTGTTTTGTGCCTTGAGGCCGAAGGCCGTTTCCACTTCGTTCTGGCTGAATCCGGAGGCGTCTGCGATTGCTTTGATGATCTGCAGACGCAGCATCGGCGCCGCGATGCGGGTGACCAGGGGCTTTGCGTCATGCACGAGCCTCGCGCGCCCTTCGGCGGTGTCGAGCGGGCATTCGGCACGCAATTCGTTGAGCAGGAAGGTCGTCAGCGGGGTCGCGTCGTTTGCCGCCAGGTTGAACGCTGCGGCTCCGTGCGCGCGCACGAACGAGTCCGGGTCATGCTGTTCGGGCAGGAACAGGAAGGCCAGGGTGACGTCGTCGCGCAGCGCCTCGAGTGCGGACTCCAGCGCGCGTCGCGCCGCCTTGCGCCCCGCGTTGTCGCCGTCGAAGCAGAAGACGATGCGCTGCGACTGGCGCAGCAAGGTGTTGATGTGATGCGGGGTGGTCGCCGTGCCGAGGGTGGCGACGGCATTGGCAACGCCGAATTGCGCCAGCGCCACGACGTCCATGTAGCCCTCGACGACAATCGAGTAGCCGGCGTCGCGGATCGCTTTCTGGGCCTGCGGAAGGCCGTACAGTTCGCGTCCCTTCTCGAACAGCGGGGTTTCGGGGGAGTTGAGGTACTTCGGTTCGCCGGTGTCGAGGACTCTTCCGCCGAACGCGATGATGCGCCCGCGGCGGTCCTGGATCGGGAACATGATGCGGTTGCGGAAGCGGTCGTAGCGTCGTCCGGCATCGTTCTCGATCACCAGACCGGCGTCGAGGAGGGCTTTGGCATCGTAGTTCGGAAAAGTATCCCGCAGGGCTTGCCAGTCGTCGGGTGCGAAGCCGATGCCGAAGCGCGCGGCAATCTCGCCAGACACGCCGCGCCGTTTGAGGTAGTCGATCGCGGCAGGCGCGGTCTTGAGTTGTTCGCGATAGAAGCGGGCGGCGGCGGTCATCGCTTCGATCAGCCCGTCATGAGCTGACGCTGCTTCGGGGCGGAAGCCGGGGCGGTTTTCCTGCGGAACCTGCAGTCCTGCGTAGGATGCGAGTTCCTTGACCGCCTCCACGAACGAGAGGCCGCTGTATTCCATCAGGAAGCCGACGGCGCTGCCGTGCGCGCCGCAGCCGAAGCAGTGATAGAACTGCTTGCTCGGGCTCACGGAGAACGACGCGGACTTTTCCCCGTGGAAGGGGCAGCAGGCGAAGTAGTTCGCGCCACTCTTCTTGAGGGTGAGGTGGCGCTCGATGACGTCGATGATGTCGACGCGCGCGAGCAGGTCCTGGATGAACGACTGCGGGATCATGGTTGCCGCCGCCCGCGTTCGGGCGGGCGGTAGGTGCTCAGGCCGAGAGTCGGGCGCGCACCCTGCGCGAGACTTCTGCCATGTCGGCACGTCCGGCAAGCCGAGTCTTGAGTTGCGGCATCACGCGACCCAGGTCGGCAATGCCCGTGGCTCCGGCATCGGCGATCGCTGCGGCGATCTCGGCGTCGAGTTCGGTGTCCGACAACTGGGCGGGCAAATAGGCCGACAGCACTTCGATCTCGAAACGCTCGTTGGCGGCGAGGTCGGGGCGGTTTGCGGCGTCGTACTGGCTCGCGGAGTCGCGACGCTGTTTGACCAGCTTCTCGACCGTCCCCTGGATGCCGGCGTCGTCGAGTTCGATCCGGTTGTCGATCTCGCGCTGCTTGATTGCGGCGATGAGCAGGCGCACGGCGGAGAGGCGCGCGCTATCCTTGGCGCGCAGGGCGGCCTTCATGTCGTCCTGGATGCGTTGCATGAGAGACATGGGCAATGCTCCGAATGGCAATACAAAAACCACGCCGGGCGCAAGTCGAATGACTTGCGCCCGGCGTGGATGACCGGCTGCGGATCCTGAGGCGGATCAGTACAGCTTCGGCGGCAGGGTCTGGCTGCGCAGGCGCTTGTGATTGCGCTTGACGGCGGCGGCCGACTTGCGCTTACGCTCCGCGGTGGGCTTTTCGTAGAACTCGCGGGCGCGCAGCTCAGTCAGCAAACCGGTTTTTTCGATGGTGCGCTTGAAGCGGCGAATTGCGACTTCAAACGGCTCGTTCTCCTTGACGCGGATACCCGGCATTGCGAACTTCCTTGTGTGTCTGGTAGGCGGAAAGCGCGGATTATATCCGTTCGATTCGGACAAGCCAAGTACAAACTTAGCTTTCCTATTGCCGGCCCGTTAGAATGGCGATCTGTCCGATCGGCGAGGCTGCTGGCTGCAAATCATGAGAGTCCTGGGAATCGAAAGCTCCTGCGATGAAACGGGCGTGGCGGTGTACGACGTCGAGGCAGGACTGCTCGGGCATTGCGTGCATTCGCAGATCGATCTGCATGCGACATATGGCGGCGTCGTTCCGGAACTCGCCTCGCGTGACCATATCCGCCGACTTCCGGTCCTTGTGCGGCAGGCGCTGGTCGAGTCCGGCTGCGGTCTCGCGCAGATCGACGCGATCGCGTACACGGCCGGGCCGGGGCTTGCAGGAGCGCTGCTGGTCGGGGCGAGCTATGCAGAGGCGCTCGGGATGTCGATGGGCGTACCGGTGCTGCCGGTGCACCACCTCGAGGGGCATCTGCTGTCGCCGCTGCTGTCCGCAGATCCGCCGGAGTTTCCATTCGTGGCGCTGCTGGTTTCGGGCGGACATACCCAGCTCATGCAGGTGACGGGCGTAGGGCAGTACGTGCTGCTGGGCGAGTCGCTCGACGATGCGGCGGGCGAAGCGTTCGACAAGACGGCCAAGCTGATCGGTCTCGGATACCCCGGTGGCCCGCAGCTGGCCGCGCTAGCGGAACGCGGACGCCCTGGACGGTTCCGTCTTCCGCGACCGATGCTGAAGTCGGGGGATCTCGATTTCAGCTTCAGCGGCCTGAAAACCGCGGTGCTGAACGTCGTTTCCGGCCCGGAGTGGAAGCCGGAGGATGCCGCGGATCTGGCGGCCGACTTTCAGGATGCGGTGGTCGAGGTGCTGTGCGTAAAGGCGCTCAAGGCGCTGGAGTTGGTCGGTCTGTCGCGACTGGTGGTGGCCGGAGGGGTAGGCGCGAACCGGCAATTGCGCCTGCGCCTCGATGCGGCGACGCGGCGCAAGGGTTGGCGGGTGTACTACCCGGAACCGGAATTGTGTACGGACAACGGAGCGATGATCGCATTTGCCGGCGCGCGCCGGCTGGCGGCCGGCGAGGTGCCCGGTGCGGCTTGCGCGGTCAGGGTTCATCCGCGCTGGCCCCTGGCGGCGCTGCGCGCGCCAGGGGCGGTCTGACGCGGATCAAGCGGATTTCAGGCCTTGCGGCCGCCAATGCGGCCCTCGGTGCCGTTGAGCAGTTTGCGGATGTTGGAGCTGTGCCGCCAGATCAGGATTGCGGCGACGAGTGCGAGAATGCCGACTACCGGTGTCGGACCGAGCAGGACATAGCCGGCGAGGGGGGTGGCCAGTGCGGCGCACAGTGCGGCGGCAGACGAGTAGCGCGTCGTGAATGCGATCGCGAGCCAGGTCGCCAGCGCGGACAATGCGACCCATCCGTTGATGCCGAACAGCACGCCGAGCGCCGTTGCCACGCCCTTGCCGCCGTTGAAGCGCAGGAACACGCTGAATACATGTCCGAGGAATGCCGCGAGTCCGGCCAGGGCGGTGTCGGTGGCGTCGAAGCCGAGCCGCGCTGCGCCCCAGACGGCGAGCCATCCCTTGGCGCAATCGCCCAAGAGGGTCACCAGCGCGGCGGCCTTGTTGCCGCTGCGCAGGACGTTGGTCGCGCCTGGGTTGCCGGAGCCGTACTTGCGCGGGTCGGCGAGGCCGAAGATGCGGCTGGAAACGATGGCGAAGGGAATGGAGCCGAGCAGGTAGGCGGCCAGCAGCAAAGGCAGCAGGGTCATTTTTTCACCTAGAATTGCCGCGATTCTAATCGGGAAGCGACATGGATTTCATTTTCATCGAGGAATTGAGGGTTCAGGCCTGGGTCGGTATCTATTCGCGCGAAAAGGCCGCGCCGCAGACGCTGGAGCTCAACCTCACCTTCGGGGTCCCGGATTCGGCGGCGGAGCAGGACGACATCGCCGATACGATCGACTATGCGGAAGTGATCGAGCGAATCCGCAAGGAGCTCGGCGAGCGCCACTTCAACCTGATAGAAACCCTCGGAGAATTCGTCGTGAAACTTCTGCTCGACGAATTCGGCGCCCCCTGGGTGAAGATCCGCATCGCCAAGCTGGGAGTCATGAAAGGGGTGCGGCGAGTCGGAGTGTATATCCAGCGCGGCCGGGAGGGGATTTCCCTTCCCCCGGCCACGAGCTGAAAGAGGACGCCTTGACCGGGGCATCGAGTGCCCCGAAACGGCTTATTTTGCCGCGACTGCCTCGAGTTCGGCGAGCGGCTTGTTCTGGGCAAGCCAGTCGATCACCCACTGCGGCTTGCGGCCGCGGCCGCTCCAGCCGATTCCCGGATTTGCCGGGTTACGGTATTTCACGGCGACAGGGGCGGTCTTCTTGACGGCGGCTTTTGCCTTGCGCTTGGCGGGTGCGCTCTTTTCTTCCGCGGCAGCGTTGGGCAGCAGGTCGCTCAGCGAGAGACCTTCTTCGGCAGCCATCTTCTGCATTTTCTTGAGGAGGTCGCGACGGGCGGAATCGCTGCGTCGACGGATCTCCGTTTCGACCTTGGATTGCAGGCGGCGCAATTCGGTCAGCGACATCTTGGCCAGTTCCATGTTTTCTCCGGTTTCAATTGTTATTGATCTGATTTCTGATCTGGACAACCGTCCTCGTCCGCGTTGCGGGTTACGGAGCGTTCGGATGATTGGCTGCGCATATTCTGCCAGCTATTCCGGGGAATTAGAATCAGGAAATGGATTGAAATGGTAATTGGCGTCGGGTAACCGCGTTCAAATGGATGTGCTGACCAGCTCCGGCTGCAATACGCGCATTATCTCGTGGGGGCTGACTCCGACCAGAAAGCCGCGCCGGCCTCCATTGATGTAGACGAGGGGGAGGTCCAGAATCGTCCTTTCCATGTATATGGGCATGCGTTTGCGCAAGCCGAAGGGCGAGGTGCCGCCGACGAGATAGCCGGAGTGCCGGTTTGCGGTTTCCGGGGCGCACGGTTCGACGCGCTTTCTGCCCGTCTGGCGCGCGAGCTCCTTGGTCGATACCTTGCGGTCGCCATGCATCAGCACGATCAGCGGAGCGGCATTTTCATCTTCCATGACCAATGTTTTGACTACTGCATGTTCGGGAACATTGAGTTCGCGCGAGGATACTTTCGTTCCGCCGTGTGCCTCGTAATCATAAAGATGTGTGGAGAAGGCGACGGAGTGCTGCTTGAGGAAACGCGTGGCCGGCGTTTCGGGGGCGTGCGCATCCTGTTTGCTCATGATGGTGCTCCGGATTTCGTATCGACGTTGAAAGGGAATACTGGAAAATGGTTCATCCGCGCGGGTGATGTCGCGCATGCAGTGCTTTCAGGCGTTCGCGCGCGACATGCGTGTAGACCTGGGTGGTCGATATATCGGCGTGGCCCAGGAGCATCTGCACGACGCGCAAGTCGGCGCCGTGGTTGAGCAGGTGGGTCGCAAAGGCGTGGCGCAATGTGTGAGGGGAGATGCTTTCGGCGGGAATGCCGGAGGTCGTCGCATACTGTTTAATGATGCGCCAGAACATCTGACGCGTCATGCCGCTGCCGCGCCGGCTGACGAAGACATCGTCGCTGCTTTTTCCCGCGAGCAGGGCGGGGCGGGCGTCCCGGAGATAGCGACCAAGCCAGTCGATCGCTTCTTCGCCGAGCGGAACCAGGCGTTCCTTACCGCCTTTGCCCATTACCCGGACGACGCCGTCGGAAAGGCTCGTAGAGAATATCTTGAGTCCGACGAGTTCCGAAACCCGCAATCCGGTGGCATAGAGCACTTCCAGCATGCTGCGATCGCGCAGGCCGTAGTGGTTGTCGACATCGGGGGCCGCGAGCAGCAAGTCGACCTGGCTTTCGGTAAGGGTCTTGGGGAAGCGCTCGGTGCGCATTGGCGGATCGAGCAGCGTGGTGGGGTCGGCAGCAATGCGTCCCTGCATGAGCAGGTGCCGGTAGTAGCGGCGCCAGGCGGCGAGCAGGCGCCGCTGACTGGCAGGTTTGGACCGGCGGCTGAATTCTGTCAGGTAGCCAGATAGGTCCGGCGGTCCGGCATCAGGGAGGCGTGCGCCGCGCTCCTGGAGCCAGAATGCGAAGAGGGCGAGGTCGCTGCGATAGCCGGCGAGGGTGTTGCGCGACAGTCCGTGTTCGAGCCACATCGCGTCGTTGAAGCTGTCGAGTTCGGCCCGGGTGCCGGTGTCGAGGTGGTGCTCGATGCTCACCGGCCGGCCTCGAACTGCAGCAGCCAGCGCTTGGTGTCGAGCAGGTAGCCGCCGGTGGAATTGGCAAAGCCGCCGAGGCCCCCTCCCGCGGCCACCACGCGATGACAGGGGACGACGATGGGAAAGGGGTTGGCTCCGCAGGCTTGGCCGACCGCGCGCGCGGCGCTGTTCATTCCCGCGGCAATTTCACCGTAGGTGCGGTGGCTTCCGCGCGGGATGGCGGCAATGGCCGACCATACGCGCCGCTGGAAGGGCGTGCCGCGCTCCGCGAGCGGTAGGTCGAAGGGCTGGTCGGGGTCGTCGAGCCAGGCGAGGAGCTGCATCGCAGCCCGTTCGGCAAGCGGGCTGTCGGGTGCGCGGGCGAGTGTCCCTGGCGGGAGGAAGACCAGTTCGCGGATGCAACTTTGGTCGGAGCGCACTCCCAGTCCGCCGAAGGGCAGCGTCAGGACGGCCGAGAAGGTGGTTCCCGCGGAGGCGTTGCGGTCGGAAGTCATTGGATCGATGTGCAGCGCGAACTTGCCGGTGAATGTCGTGACGAACGGCCGGCCGTATTACGACGGTTTGCCGAGCAGGTTCTGCTTTAGCTCGGTGTCAGCGGGAACGTCGCCGATCCAGATGCGCAGCAGCGCGGGGAAGAAACGCTCGTCGGCGATGTCTTCGCCACGCCGCTTCCCCGCCACGGTCAGGCGCGTGATGCCATTCCACGATTCGATCAGGACTTCGGTATTCGTGGGCGCGTCCTTGACCTCGAGCATGGCCTTGCGGAACGCACCCATCGCGGGTTTGAGTGCGGCGAGTGCCTCGGCGGTGTGATTCTTCTTTAGCCCCTCGACGAGCGCTTCGACGAACTGCTCGGCGCTCAGGTCGCGCAGCGTGACGATGCGGATGCGCTTGCTGCCGGACTGGCTCTGCAGCGTGCCCGCATCGTTGGCGCGTTGCGGTACATACAGGCCCATCGCATAGACCTTGAACAGCAGGCGTGTGCGTACGCCCGCGCCGTTCAGAACGAGTGTCTGGCCGGCGACGTTGGCGGCATCATCGAAGGGAACGCCGGCGACATTTGTCGCAGCCGCGGCGAAGGAAACATGCGCCGTCGCGGCCGTGAAGGCGAGGGCGGCAAGCAGGGGGCGGTGGTTCATCACAGCGTCTCCTCGGTCTTCCGGTTCATCTTCTCTCGCCGCATGAAAACGCCCGTACGGGGACGGGCGTTCCGGTGCATGCGGGGCGCGGGCGGCTTGCGTCGAGCCGTTCTCAGCGGCGCGTTTCTCCGTTGCCGAACACGATCCACTTCTGGCTCGTGAGGCCTTCGAGGCCGACCGGGCCCCGTGCGTGGATCTTGTCGGTGGAGATGCCGATTTCTGCGCCCAGCCCGTATTCGAAGCCGTCGGCAAAGCGCGTCGAGGCGTTGACCATCACCGAGGACGAATCGACTTCGCGCAGGAAACGCATCGCGCGGGTGTAGTTCTCGGTGATGATCGCCTCGGTGTGCCCGGAGCTGAAGGTATTGATGTGCGCAATCGCCTCATCGATGTCCGAAACCACCTTGATCGCGATGATCGGCGCCAGGTATTCCTCGCTCCAGTCCTGCTCGGTGGCAGCGACGAGGCGGGCGCCGGGGATGGCAGCGTCGCGCACGATGGCGAGCGATTCGCTGCAGCCGCGCATTTCGACTTCCTTGGCGGCGAGCATGCGGGCAATCTCCGGCAGGAAGCGGGCTGCCACGGTGCGGTCGATGAGCAGCGACTCGGCCGTATTGCAGGTGCCGTAGCGCTGCGTCTTGGCGTTTTCGACGATGGGCACGACCTTGGCCGGATCGGCCTCGGTTTCGACATAGACGTGACAGTTGCCGTCGAGATGCTTGATCACCGGTACGCGCGCTTCGCGCGAGATCCTCTCGATCAGCCCTTTGCCGCCGCGCGGAACGATGACGTCGACGAATTCGGGCATCGTGATGAGGTGGCCCACGGCGGCCCGGTCGGTGGTGTCCACGACCTGGACGGCCGTTTCCGGCAGGCCGGCGGCGGCGAGGCCTGCGCGGACGCAGGCGGCGATCGCCTGGTTGCAGTGCAGGGCTTCCTTGCCGCCGCGCAGGATCGCGGCGTTGCCGGACTTCAGGCACAGGGCCGCCGCATCGGCGGTGACGTTGGGGCGCGCCTCGTAGATGATGCCGATGACGCCGAGGGGAACGCGCATCTTGCCGACCTGGATGCCGGAGGGGCGACGCTTGACGTCGGTGATCTCGCCAACCGGGTCGGCCAGCGCCGCGACCTGTTCCAGGCC
The DNA here is from genome assembly GCF_012911005.2 of Aromatoleum toluolicum. Lineage (GTDB taxonomy): Bacteria > Pseudomonadota > Gammaproteobacteria > Burkholderiales > Rhodocyclaceae > Aromatoleum > Aromatoleum toluolicum. The sequence goes on from NZ_WTVS01000015.1 coordinate 69,146, forward strand.
CTGGGCCATCGCCTCGATGCCCTTTGCGTTGAGGGTGAGGCGGTCGATCATCGCCGGCTCGAGTCCGGCCGCGCGAGCCTCTTCGAGGTCGCGCGCATTGGCGGCGAGGAGCTCCTCGCGGCGGTCGCGGATCGCGGCGGCCATAGCGCACAGCGCCGCGTTCTTGTCGGCGGTCGACGCGCTGGCGAGCTGGCGCGAGGCGGCGCGGGCCTGGCGGCCCAGCGTCTGCATGTAATCCTGAATATTCATGGAAATTCCGGTGTTGCCGTGCAAAAGAGCATTAAAGCACCGAACGGTGCCGCGCGGCCAGTGCCGGAAACGGCATGCCTGAAACAGCTAGCGGCGGACGAGCCGGAGCGCGAGCTGGAGGAACTCGTCCCACACGTCGCCCGGGGCGAGGCCCTTGATGATGCGGTCGATGCGTGCGGCGTGCAGCAGCGCGGCGCGCAGCGTTGCGGGCTTGAGGCGCGGCAGGGCGCGCTGGATCGCCTGGCGGCGCCGTTCGTCGAAGACGCGCTCGGCCTTGAGCAGGGCCGGTAACTGCTGGCCCGACGCGACGCCGGAGCTGAGGTTCGCGAGCGTGCGGATTTCGTTCGCGAGGGCCCACAGCACGAGAGGCGGGGCCGATCCCTCCCCCTGCAGGCCTTCGAGCAGGCGCGTGCAGCGCACGGGGTCGCCTTCCAGGATTGCCTGGCGCAGCTTGTCGATGTCGTAGCGGGCGACGTTGAGGACCGCATCCTGCACGTCTTCCAGTGTCAGGCGTCCTTCGCCGTGGAGCAGCCCGAGCTTGAGGATTTCCTGGTGCGCTGCGAGGAGGTTGCCTTCGACGTGCTCGGCGATGAAGGCGAGCGCCTCGGACGGTGCCGACTGGTTCTGGCGCGCGAGGCGGCCGGCGATCCATTCGGGCAATCGCTCGCGTTCGGGGGCGTTGAGCTCGACCGCGATGCCAGCATCGCACAGGGCGGTAAACCATGTGGCCTTGCGCGCAGCCCAGTCGAGTTCGGGCAGGGTGATCAGGGTAACTACGCCGCTGCCGGGGTTGCGCGCATGCCGCTGCAGAGCCTCGCCGCCCTCGCGGCCAGGCTTACCGTTGGGGATGCGCAGGTCGATGAGCTTGGACCCGCCGAACAGCGAGAAATTGCCGGCCGCCGCATTCAGGCTGTCCCAGCGGAATCCTTGGCCGACGACCAGCGTCTCCCTTTCCTCGAAGCCCTGGCGGCGTGCCGCCGCGCGGATCAGGTCGGCCGCTTCGAGCACGAGCAGCGGTTCGTTGCCGTGCAGCAGGTATAGCGGGGCGAGCGGCTTGTCGAGGAGGGCGGGTAGCTGGTCCGGACGCAGGATCACGGTTTGACGGCGGCGAGTCGGCGCATGAGCTGGTCGACGAGGTCGCCCTGCATGTCACGGTAGAGCAGGGCTTCTTCCTGTTCCTTCGCGAGCACCTGCGAATCGTCGTAGGTGTATTCGCGCTTGGCCGAAATTGTCGTCGGCCGGATGCGTTCGTTGCCCGCGCGGTCGATCAGGCGGAAGGTGAGGACATGGCGCAGCTCGTATTCGCGCACCTTGCCTGCGCCCGTCAGGGTCAGGATTTCGCGCTCGGGCTGATTGCGCAGGATCTCGAGATTCACCTCGGCCTTGGCCGGGTCGTCGACGATCTCCGTCGTGCCGCTGGTGCGGATGCGCCGGCGCAGCGCCGCGCCGAACTCGCCCTGCCCGCTGACGCCGACGTGGATGGTCGAGAACGCGAGCGGACGCGGTCCGCGCAACTGGAATCCGCAGCCGGCCAGCGGCGCCACGGCGAGGGCGCCGAGTGCCAGCAGCAGGCTGCGGCGGGAGCGGGAAGGAGTCATCCGCTGGCGTCCTCAGACCACGATGTTGACGAGACGGCCCGGCACGACCACGACCTTGCGCGGCGGCTTGCCTTCCATGAACTTCTGCGCCGCCTCGGAGGCCAGGGCGATCGCCTCGATCTGTGCCGAGCTCGCGTCCGCTGCGACCTTGATGTTGCCGCGCAGCTTGCCATTGACCTGCAGCACGAGGTCGAGCTCGTCCTGCTTCAGCGCGGCGTCGGACGGCTGCGGCCAGCTCGCGTCGAGGATGTCTCCGGCGAAGCCGCAGTCCAGCCACAGCGCGTGGGTGACATGCGGCGTGATCGGGGCGAGCAGGCGCAGCAGGATCGACAGACCTTCCTCGACGACCTCGGCGTGGGCGGCAGCGTGGTCGCGCGGCGCCTTCTCGAGTGCGTTGAGGGTCTTCATCGCCGCCGAGACGACGGTGTTGAACTGGTGCTTGCCGAAGTCGTAGTTCGCCTGCTTGAGGCAGGTGTGAATCTCGCGGCGCACGGATGCGAGGGGGTCGGGCAGCTGGACCGTTGCCAGCGTGCGCGTGGCCGGGAGCTGAGCGCGGAATTCGTTGGCGAAGCTGTGGCCGAAGGTCCATACGCGCCGCAGGAAGCGGTAGGCGCCCTCGACGCCCGAATCGGACCATTCGAGCTGCTGGTCCGGCGGTGCGGCGAAGATAATGAACAGACGCGCGGTGTCGGCGCCGTACTGGTCGACCAAGGCTTGCGGATCGACGCCGTTGTTCTTCGACTTCGACATCTTCTCGGTGCCGCCGATGACGACCGGCTGGCCGTCGGCGACGAGCTTCGCCGCGGTGATGCGGCCCTTGTCATCGCGTTCGATCTGGACGTCGGCGGGGTTGATCCACTGCTTCTTGCCGCCGTCGGCGTCGCGGTAGTAGGTCTCGGCGACGACCATGCCCTGGGTGAGCAGGTTCGTAAATGGCTCCGAGACATTTACGAGTCCTTCGTCGCGCATCGCGCGGGTGAAGAAGCGCGAATAGAGCAGGTGCAGGATCGCGTGCTCGATGCCGCCGATGTACTGGTCTACCGGTGCCCAGTAGTTCACGCGTGCGTCGACCATCGCCGTGTCGTTGTCGGACGAGGCATAGCGCAGGAAGTACCACGACGACTCGACGAAGGTGTCCATCGTGTCGGTTTCGCGGCGCGCAGGCTTGCCGCACTGCGGGCAGCTGCACTGGTAGAACTCAGGCATCTTCGCGAGCGGCGAGCCGCGGCCGGTCACTTCGACATTTTCAGGCAGCACCACCGGCAGTTGCTCGTCCGGCACCGGCACATTGCCACAGTCGTCGCAGTTGATCATCGGGATCGGGCATCCCCAGTAGCGCTGGCGCGAGATGCCCCAGTCGCGCAGGCGATACTGCGTGCGCTTGGCGCCGAGGCCCTTTTCCGCAAGATCGGCGGCGATGGCGTCGACGGCATCCTGGAAGTGCAGGCCGTCGTAGTTGCCGGAGTTCAAGAGACGACCGTGTTCGGAGTAGGCGTCCTGCCACGGCGCGATGGTGTCGGCATACGCGTCGCGCGTCGAGCTCACGACCATCCGGATCGGCAGGCGGTATTTCGTCGCGAACGCGAAGTCACGCTCGTCGTGCGCAGGGACGGCCATGACCGCGCCTTCGCCATAGCCCATCAGCACGTAGTTCGCGACCCACACGTCCATGAACTCGCCCGAGATCGGATGGACGACGCGCAGGCCGGTGGGCATGCCCTTCTTCTCCATCGTCGCGAGGTCGGCCTCGGCGACGCCGCCGTGGCGGCACTCGTCGATGAATGCGGCGAGTTCCGGGTTGTTCGCCGCCGCCTGCAGCGCGAGCGGATGCTCGGCCGCGACGGCGACGTAGGTCGCGCCCATCAGCGTGTCGGCACGGGTCGTGAACACCTTCAGCACGCCGGACTTGCCGATCGTCGACAGGTCGTAGGGGAAATGCACTTCGACGCCTTCCGAGCGGCCGATCCAGTTCTTCTGCATCAGCTTGACCTGCTCGGGCCAGCCGGGCAGGGCGTCGAGCGCGTCGAGAAGTTCGTCCGCGTAGGCGGTGATCTTCATGTAGTACATCGGGATTTCGCGCTTCTCGACGACCGCGCCGCTGCGCCAGCCCTTGCCGTCGATGACCTGCTCGTTGGCGAGCACGGTTTCGTCGACCGGATCCCAGTTCACGGTGCCGAGCTTCTTGTAGATCAGGCCTTTCTTGTACAGGCGCGTGAACAGCCACTGTTCCCAGCGATAGTAATCGGGCTTGCAGGTGGCGAGTTCGCGCGACCAGTCGATCGCGAAACCGAGGCGCTTGAGCTGCGCCTTCATGTAGTCGATGTTCGCGTAGGTCCACTTCGCCGGCGGCACGTTGTTTTGGATCGCGGCGTTCTCGGCCGGCATGCCGAAGGCGTCCCAGCCCATCGGCTGCAGGACGTTGCAGCCGCGCATGCGGTGGTAGCGTGCGAGCACGTCGCCAATCGTGTAGTTACGCACGTGGCCCATGTGCAGCTTGCCCGACGGATAGGGGAACATGCTCAGGCAGTAGTACTTGGGCTTGCCTGCGTCTTCGTTCACGCGGAAGGCTTGGGCGGATTCCCAGTGCTGCTGGGCGGCGGATTCGACCGTGGCGGGGGTGTATTTGTCCTGCATTTGCGGGCGGCAGTGGAGACGTGGAAAACGCGCGAGTATACCGCGAAGCCGACGAGCCTCGTGCGGCGTCTCTGACTGCCACGTCGAGATGGGCTGCGCGCGGGCAAAAAAAAGCATCCGGAGGGAGCCGGATGCTTAATCTCCTTTGCAGAGGAGAGGGAGGAAGACGGTGTCGCGGCGTCGGCCGCGGAGGTTCGGGCGGTCAGGCGGCCTTGCGCGGCGCGGCGGACTGACGCTGCCAGTTGGCGGAGAAGACGGAGACCATGTCTTCCATCGCTGTCAGCGGCAGGCGCCAGAGGCGGTTCTGGCTGCGCACGATCGGCGTCACGCGCGGCGCGCAGAAGGTGGCGCGCTCGCCTTCGAGCAGGCGCTGGAAGGCGCTCATCGCTTCGCCCCAGTATTCCGAATTGCCCACCCACCCGGTTGCCGCGGTCGCCTCGCGCACGGCCTGGTGCCAGAGCACTGTGGCCCGCTCGATGGTCACGCCGGCCTTGCGGGCATACCAGGGCAGTAGTTTCGGGGTTTTCATGGTCGGGTTCTCCTGGTGGCCATCGTTGGCCGGTTCTTGCGTCGCGCGGATCGGCCTCTTGAGCCGGCCGTGTAGGGCGCGGTTAGTGCGATGCAGCATCGAAATTGGTTGCAATTTTCTTCGGTTCGGAGCGGCGATTCCTTGATATTTCTCAATGAATTGCTGCTCTGCACCATTCAAAAGTACGCCGATCGCTATATGGTTTCAACTGTATGTTGCATTGCCGCAACGGTTTGCGTGTTCAACTGGATTGACTTCAGGCTGCGTCCCGGTCGGTCCGCGGGCGACGATCCGGGACGAAACAAGATGCCGCTCCCGGGTAGAATCGCGGCCTGACCAGGAAGCCCGCATGTCCGATCTGCTCGCCAATCTCAATCCCGAACAACTCCAGGCCGTCACCCTCCCGCCTCAGCATGCGCTGATTCTTGCGGGTGCCGGCTCGGGCAAGACCCGCGTCCTCACAACCCGCATCGCGTGGCTGGTGCAAACCGGCCAGGTCGATCCGCAGGGCGTCCTCGCGGTGACCTTCACGAACAAGGCGGCGAAGGAGCTGCTGGCCCGCCTGTCGGCGCTGCTGCCGTTGTCCTTCGGCCATTCCGCACGCGGAATGTGGATCGGCACCTTTCACGGGCTGTGCAACCGCCTGCTGCGCGCGCACCACCGTGACGCCGGTTTGCCGCAGCTGTTCCAGATCCTTGATTCCGGCGATCAGCTCGCCGCGATCAAGCGCCTGCTGAAGGCGCTCAACGTCGATGACGAGAAGTTTCCACCGCGCGAACTGCAACATTTCATCAATGCCCAGAAAGAAGCCGGTCTGCGTCCGCATGCCGTCGAAGCCTGGGACGACTACACCCGACGCCGGGTGGAGCTTTTCGCGGAGTATGAGGCGCAATGCCAGCGCGAGTCTGTTGTGGATTTTGCGGAGTTGCTGCTGCGCACCTATGAGTTGCTGGAGCGCAACGAACCGATCCGACGTCACTATCAGCGTCGATTCCGTCACATCCTGGTGGACGAGTTCCAGGACACGAACCGCCTGCAGTACCGCTGGCTGAAGCTGCTCGCCGATGACGGGCGTGAAGGCGGGGCCTGCCTGTTCTGCGTGGGCGACGACGACCAGTCGATCTACCGCTTTCGCGGCGCGGAAGTCGGCAACATGCGCGACTTCGAGCGCGAATTCCGGGTCGCCAACGTGATCCGGCTGGAACAGAACTACCGCTCGCACGGCAACATCCTCGACGCGGCGAACGCGATCATCCGCCACAACACCGCCCGGCTGGGCAAGAACCTGTGGACCGAGCGCGGTGCGGGCGAACCGATTCGCGTGTTCGAGGCTTATGCGGACATGGACGAGGCGCGCTGGATCGTCGAGGAGATCCAGTCGCTGGTGCGCGACGGCATGAGCCGGTCGGACGTCGCGTTGCTCTATCGTTCGAATGCGCAATCGCGCGTGCTCGAGCATCAGTTGTTTTCGGCGGGAATTCCCTATCGCGTCTATGGCGGGCTGCGCTTCTTCGAGCGTCAGGAGATCAAGCACGCGCTGGCCTACCTGCGCCTGATCGCCAATCCGGACGACGACACGGCATTCAGCCGCGTCGTGAATTTTCCGACGCGCGGCATCGGTGCGCGTTCCCTCGAAGCGCTGCAGGATGCGGCGCGCACCTGGAACGCGAGCCTGTACTCGACGGTTCCGCACCTTTCGGGCAAGCCGGGGACGGTGCTGGCGCAGTTCGTGCGCCTCGTCGAGGACCTGCGCCGCGACACGTCCCGCCTGCCGCTTCCCGAGCTCGTGGACCACGTGCTCGACGCGAGCGGCCTGCGTGACTTCTATCGCAGCGAGAAGGAAGGGCAGGAGCGGCTGGAGAACCTCGACGAACTCATCAACGCGGCGGCGAACTTTCTCGGCGAGTCAGGCGCGGATGCCGAGGCGCTCGCGCAGCCGCATGCGCTGCTGGCCGATTTTCTCGCCCACGCGTCGCTCGAGGCGGGTGACCATCAGGCCGACGCCGGCAGCGACGCGGTGCAGCTGATGACGGTGCATTCGTCGAAGGGGCTGGAGTTCGACGTGGTCTTCCTCTCGGGGCTTGAAGAAGGTCTATTTCCCCACGAGAACAGCGTGCTCGAGAACGAGGGCCTGGAGGAGGAGCGGCGTCTGATGTATGTCGCGGTGACGCGGGCGCGCGAGCGGCTGTATCTGAGTTTTGCGCAGAGCCGCATGCTGCACGGCCAGACGCGCTACAACCTGCGCTCGCGCTTCCTCGAGGAAATTCCGGAAGGTCTGGTGAAATGGCTTTCGCCGCCCAGCCCGCGCAGCATGGGCGCGCGCAGCGGTGCGGGGATGCGCGTCGAGCCCGCGCGCTCGGGATTCGTGTCCAAGTCGGTGCAGGCGTCTCCGCGAAGCCAGGATCTTGGCGGCCTGCGGGTCGGCCAGCTGGTGAGCCATGCGAAGTTCGGCCAGGGGGTGATCGTCGCGGCCGAGGGCAGTGGCGCCGATGCGCGGGTGCAGATCAATTTCGGCTCGGCCGGCATCAAGTGGCTGATGCTGGCGGTGGCGAAGCTCAGTCCCGCATGACGTGATGTGCGCGCCCCCCGCCTCGACGCGGGGCGCGGATCGTGCCGGACTCAGGCCCCGTAGGCGCGCGCGAGCCGGTCGTGAAGGGCGACGTATTCCAGCGCGAGCTTGTGCTTCGGGTCGAGATGGATCATCGGGCGCGACTGTTCGTGCGATTCCTTGATCTTCACCGATGCCGAGAGATAGGGGGCCAGCACCGGCAAGCCCTCGTCGATCAGCTCCTGCACGACCTTCTGCGGCAGACCGGCGCGGGCCTGGAACTGGTTCACGACGATACCTTCGACCGACAGGTCGCGGTTGTGATCGGCACGGATCTCCTGGACATTCTCGAGGAGGGCGTACAGCGCGCGCCGCGAGAACTCGTCGCAGTCGAAGGGGATCAGGCAGCTGTCCGCGGCAATCAGCGCCGAACGGGTGTAGAAGTTCAGCGCGGGCGGGGTGTCGATGTAGATGACGTCGTAGTCATCGGCAAGCTCGGCGAGCGCGTCGCGCAGCTTGTAGATCTTGTAGCGCGACTCGAGCTTGCTCTGGAGGTCTTCGAGGCCCGGGTGCGATGGCATCACGTCGAGGTTGGGGAAGGGGCTCGCGACGATGAACTCCTCGATCTTCTTCGGGTTGAGCTTGAAATTGAGCGTCTGGTCGAAGAAGTCAGCGAGCGTGGTCTCGAGGTTTTCCCCGGAAATGCCGAGCACGTACTGGGTCGAGTTCCCCTGCGGGTCGAGGTCCACCACCAGCGTGCGTTTGCCCTGATGGGCACTGATCGCTGCGAGGTTGCAGGTAATGGTCGACTTGCCGACACCGCCCTTCTGATTGAACACCACGCGTCGCATCTTGGATTCCCTTATCGAGTCGGGTGAGATTGTGCCAAAAAATGTCGGTCGGGATACGGTTTCCGGGGGCGTTGCAGGCCAATTGTCCGCGTTTCGGCGATCATCGGGTTTACCCGTACAGGGCCACTGCCCAAGCCCATGGACCTGCGCTACACTTGCGCCTCGCCGAGCGTGGTGCCGGTGCGGCGTCGATGCCGCACCCGCGCGAGAGCTCCGCTGTCCGATCTGTGCGATTGCTCCCGGCTCCGGGAGCCCCGGACGGAAGATGCCGGGCAGTTGCGGATGATCGCAATTGGCGAGACGCCCGAACGGGCGTAGGTTTATCGCCGCGCAGGAAGAACACCACAGGAATAACACATCTCACCGACCCGGAGAGGGAGAACAATGGATCAGGATTTCATCGCAGCGGCACTCGAATATCATCGTGCGCCGACGCGCGGCAAGATTTCGGTCGTTCCGACCAAGAGCCTTACGAATCAGCGCGATCTGGCGCTGGCCTATTCGCCCGGCGTCGCTGCGGCGTGCGACGCGATCGTCGAGGACCCGGCGAACGCGCGCGAATACACCTCGCGCGGCAACCTCGTGGCGGTCGTCACCAACGGTACGGCGGTGCTCGGTCTGGGCAACATCGGTCCGCTCGCCTCGAAGCCGGTCATGGAAGGCAAGGGCTGCCTGTTCAAGAAATTCGCCGGCATCGACGTGTTCGACATCGAACTGGCCGAGAACGACCCCGACAAGCTGATCGAGATCATCGCCGCACTCGAGCCCACGCTCGGCGGCATCAACCTCGAAGACATCAAGGCGCCCGAGTGCTTCTATATCGAGAAGAAGCTGCGTGAGCGCATGAAGATTCCGGTCTTCCACGATGACCAGCACGGTACCGCGATCATCTCCACGGCCGGCCTCATTAACGGCCTGAAGGTCATCGGCAAGGACATCGCGAAGGTCAAGCTCGTGTGTTCCGGCGCCGGCGCCGCCGCGATTGCGTGCCTGGACCTGATGGTTGCGCTCGGTCTCAAGCGCGAGAACGTCTACGTCTGCGACTCGAAGGGCGTGATCTACGTCGGGCGTGAAGAGAACATGGAGGCCAACAAGGCCCGCTACGCTCAACAGACCGATGCGCGCACGCTCGCCGATGTCATGGTCGGTGCGGACGTGTTCCTCGGGCTGTCCACGGCTGGTGTGCTGAAGCCGGAAATGGTCGCTTCGATGGCCGACAAGCCGCTGATTTTCGCGCTGGCGAACCCGAACCCCGAAATCCTGCCGGAAGATGCGAAGAAGGCGCGTCCGGACTGCATCATCGCCACCGGCCGTTCGGATTACCCGAACCAGGTGAACAACGTCCTGTGCTTCCCGTTCATCTTCCGCGGTGCGCTCGACGTCGGCGCGACGACGATCAACGAGGAGATGAAGCTCGCCTGCGTGCGTGCGATCGCGGAACTTGCCCAAGCCGAGCAGAGCGACATCGTGGCCTCCGCCTATGGCGGCGCCGACCTGCGCTTCGGCCCCGAGTACATCATCCCGAAGCCCTTCGACCCGCGCCTGATCGTCAAGATCGCGCCGGCCGTTGCGAAGGCCGCGATGGACTCGGGTGTCGCGACCAAGCCGATCGACGACCTGGCCGCCTACGCCGCGAGCCTGTCGGACTTCGTGTATCAGTCCGGCATCGTCATGAAACCCGTGTTCGCCGCAGCGAAGCGCGTGCCGGCCGAGTTCAAGCGCGTGCTGTACTCTGAGGGCGAGGACGAGCGTGTCCTGCACGCTGCGCGCGTCGTCATCGAGGAAAACCTCGCCCGTCCGATCCTCATCGGCCGCCCGAGCGTCATCGAGATGCGCATCCAGAAGATCGGCCTCAACCTCGTTCCGGGCCGTGACTTCGACATCATCAATCCGGAATCGGACCCGCGCTACAAGGAGCTGTGGCAGGAATACCACCGCATGATGTGTCGCAATGGCGTCACGCCGGAGCTGGCGAAGGCCAAGATGCGCCGCGACACGACGCTCATCGGCTGCATGGTCCTGCGCCGTGGCGACGCGGACGCGCTGGTGTGCGGCACCTTCGGCTCCTACGACTACCACTTCAAGCAGGTCGAGGACGTGATCGGCCTCAAGCCGGGTGCGAAGCTCTTCGCGGCGATGAGCCTGCTGCTGCTGCCCAAGCGCACGCTGGCGATCACCGACCCATACGTGAACGAGAATCCGAATGCAGAGGAGGTTGCCGAGATCGCGCGCATGGCCGCCGAGGAGCTGCGCCGCTTCGGCATCGAGCCGCGCGTCGCGCTGGTGTCGCACTCCAACTTCGGCAGTTCGAACTCCGCCTCTGCACGCAAGATGCGCCAAGCGGCGGCGATCCTGCGCGAAGCGGCCCCCGGCCTCGAGTGCGACGGCGAGATGCATGGTGATTCGGCGCTGTCGCCGGAGATCCGCGCCAAGGCCAACGCCGAATCGACGCTGGTCGGCGAGGCCAACCTGGTCGTGATGCCGAACATCGACGCTGCCAACATCTCCTTCAACATGATGAAGATGGCCAACAGCGACGGCGTTTCGATCGGCCCGATGCTGCTGGGCGCGCGCCTGCCGGTGCACATCCTGACGCCTTCGGCGACAGTACGTCGTCTGGTGAACATTACCGCCGTGTCGGTGGTCGACGCCTACGAGCAGCGCGTGCAGTCGGGCGCAGCGGTGTAGACGTCAAGAACTGCGCAGTCGGGATTCGGATCCCGACCGCGCATACTTTCCGGGGAGGCCGGGGACTCGATCATGCAAAGACTGCTGATCATCCTCGGCCTTTTCGTTCCCGCCGCCGGGCTGTTCTGGCCCTGGCTCGCCAGGATTCCGTTCGGTCGTCTGCCGGGCGACATCCACATCCAGCGCGACGGTTTCGATTTCTTCTTCCCGATCACGACGGGTCTGCTCGTCTCGGTCGTCCTGAGTCTGCTTATCTGGCTGTTCAGGCGTTAACAGGGTTTACAATCCACGTAACATTTCGGGAAGAAGGGACTTTGACATGACTCACGCGATTCGCTTCCATCAGACCGGTGGTCCCGAAGTGCTCCGGTGGGAAGCTGTCGATGTCGGCGCGCCCGCCGCGGGCGAGGTGACCGTCCGTCATCACGCCATCGGTCTGAACTATATCGATACCTATCATCGCAGCGGCCTGTATCCGGTGCCGCTGCCCTCCGGCCTGGGGCTGGAAGGCGCGGGCGTGGTCGAGGCGGTGGGCGAGGGCGTCACCGAGGTCGTGCCGGGGGATCGGGTGGCCTACGCGGGCGGCCCGCTCGGAGCGTATGCCGAGTCGCGCAAGCTGCCCGCGCATCGCGTGGTGAAGCTGCCCGCAGCGATTTCGTTCGAGCAGGGCGCGGCGATGATGCTGCAGGGACTCACGGCGCAATACCTGCTGCGCCGCACCTACCGGGTCCAGCCGGGCGATACGGTGCTGATTCATGCCGCAGCGGGCGGTGTCGGCCTGATCGCGTGCCAGTGGGCGAAGGCGCTGGGTGCGACCGTGATCGGCACGGTCGGATCCGACGCAAAGGCCGAGCTGGCGCGCGCCCACGGGTGCGACCATCCGATCGTATACACGCGTGAGAACTTCACCGAACGCGTGCGCGAGATCACCGGTGGCGCGGGCGTGCCCGTCGTGTATGACTCGATCGGCAAGGACACCTTCATGGACTCGCTGCGCTGCCTGCGCCCGCTGGGCATGATGGTGCTGTTCGGTGCGGCGTCCGGGCCGGTGCCGCCGTTCGATCTCAATCTGCTCAACACGCTGGGCTCGCTCTACGTCACACGTCCCGGCATCGCGGCGTACACCGCGAAGCGCGAGGATCTCGTGGCGATGGCAAACGAGCTCTTCGACGTGGTCGACTCGGGCGCGGTGAGGATCGAGATCAATCAGCGTTACGCCCTGAAGGATGCCGCCCAGGCGCACCGCGACCTCGAGGCGCGTCGCACCACCGGTTCGACGATCCTGTTGCCCTGAGCGGTGGGAGACCCATGACGCACAAATCCGGTTCACTGCGGCGGGCATGCGTCGCGATCTCGATCCTGCTGGCACTGCCGCTCGCGCCCTCGGTCATGGCACAGTCCGGGCCGACCTCCGCGATGGATCCTGCGCGCACGGCATCGCTGTCGGCGGCAAGTCGCCGCATCGAAGATCACTTCGTTGCCGAGGTCGCGCGCATCACGGGTACGACGCCGGCCCGCGTGCGTCGGGCGATGCCTGACGAGCGGCGCATCACGTCCGCTGCATCGCGCCTGATCTCGGCCCTGGAGCTCGATTTGGGCGCGCCGCTTACGCCCGAGCAGCGGGCTGAGATCCTCGAAGCGGACCAGTCGCGCAAGCTCTCCCTGATGAAGGCGCGCGAGGCGGCAGGCGGGCGCTGAATGCGTGCGGCTGCCTGTCGGACCGACGGCAGCGGCGGCCGAATTGGCGCTTGGGGGAGGTGGGCGATCGGGTAAAATTCGCCGATGACTGCCTCTCACGAACCCCGCTTCATCCACCTCCGCCTGCATACCGAGTATTCGATCTCCGACGGCATCGTCCAGATCGACCAGGCGATCGCCCGCGCGGCCGCCGACAGCATGCCGGCACTGGGGATTTCCGATCTCGCCAACCTGTTTGGCATGGTCAAGTTCTACAAGGGCGCACGCGGGAAGGGCATGAAGCCCATCATCGGCGTAGATGCCTGGATCACCAACGACACCGATCGCGACAAGCCCTTCCGCGCGCTGCTGATCTGCAAGAACCGCAAGGGCTACGGGCAGATGTGCGAGCTGCTGACCCGCGCCTTCCTCGACAACAAGTACCGCGGGCGTGCCGAAATTCGCCGCGACTGGTTCGCCGACGGCGCCGCTTCCGACCTGCTGTGCCTGTCCGGTGCACGCGAGGGGGAAGTGGGACAGGCACTGGCGAACGGCAATGTCGAAATTGCCGATCGGGTCGCCGCCGAATGGGCCGCATTATTTCCGGATGCCTTCTACATCGAGCTGCAGCGCGCAGGGCATGCTGGCGCGGAGGGGTACGTGCGTCAGGCCGTGCAACTGGCCGGCAGGCTGGGGTTGCCGGTGGTGGCGACCCACCCCGTGCAATTCCTCAAGCGCGAGGATTTCAAGGCCCACGAGGCGCGCGTATGCATCGCGCAAGGTTATGTGCTGGCCGACAAGCGTCGCCCGCGCGATTACACCGAGGAGCAGTACCTCAAGAGCCAGGACGAGATGTGCGAGTTGTTCGCCGACATCCCGGAGGCACTCGAGAACTCCGTCGAGATCGCGCGCCGCTGCTCGCTGACGGTGCAGCTGGGCAAGAACTTCCTGCCGCAGTTCCCGACGCCCGAGGGGATGACGCTTGACGACTTCCTCGTCGCCGAGGCCAAGGCCGGCCTCGAAGTGCGCCTGCAGGAGCTGTATCCGGACGAGGCCGAGCGCGAGCGCCAGCGTCCGACCTACGAGGCGCGGCTCAAGTTCGAGACCGACACCATCATCCAGATGGGTTTTCCCGGCTACTTCCTGATCGTTGCGGACTTCATCAACTGGGGCAAGCAGAACGGCGTGCCGGTCGGCCCGGGGCGGGGCTCGGGCGCGGGTTCGCTGGTCGCGTACAGCCTGCGCGTCACCGACCTCGACCCGCTCGCCTACGCGCTGCTGTTCGAGCGCTTCCTGAACCCCGAGCGGGTGTCGATGCCCGACTTCGACATCGACTTCTGCCAGGACAACCGCTACCGCGTCATTGAATACGTGCGCGAGCGCTACGGCAAGGATGCGGTCAGCCAGATCGCAACCTTCGGCACGATGGCTTCGAAGGCCGTCGTGCGCGACGTCGGCCGCGTGCTGGACCTGCCATACGGCCTGTGCGACCGACTCTCGAAATTGATCCCGATCGAAGGCGCGAAGCCCGTCTCGCTGGCGAAGGCCTACGAGATGGAGTCGCAGATCGGCGAGATGATGAAGGACGGCAACGACGGCGAGTCGGTGCAGGAGTTGTGGAGCCTCGCCGAGCCGCTTGAAGGCTTGAGCCGAAACGTCGGCATGCATGCCGGCGGCGTGCTGATCGCGCCGGGCAAGCTCACCGACTTCTGCCCGCTCTACATCGCCGACGGCGACGATGCGACGCCGGTGTCACAATTCGACAAGGACGACGTGGAGGCCGTCGGCCTCGTGAAATTCGACTTCCTCGGCCTGCGCAACCTCACCATCATCGAACTCGCGGTCGAGTACGTCGAGCGCCTCACAGGCACCAAGCCCGACCTGGCCGCGCTGCCCTTCACCGACCCCGCCGCCTACCAGATCCTGAAAGACGCGAACACCACCGCGATCTTCCAGGTCGAATCCGACGGGATGAAGAAGCTCCTCAAGAAGCTCGCGCCCGACCGCTTCGAGGACATCATCGCGGTGCTTGCGCTCTACCGTCCGGGCCCGCTCGGCTCGGGCATGGTGGACGACTTCATCCTGCGCAAGAAGGGGCAGCAGGAGATCGACTACTTCCATCCCGACCTCAAGCCCTGCCTCGAGCCGACCTACGGCGTGATCGTGTATCAGGAACAGGTGATGCAGATCTCGCAGATCATCGGCGGCTACACGCTCGGTGGTGCCGACATGCTGCGCCGCGCGATGGGCAAGAAGAAGGCCGACGAGATGGCCAAGCACCGCGAGACCATCGCGGCCGGCGCCAAGCAGAAGGGCTACGATCCGGCCCTTGCCGAGCAGCTTTTCGACCTGATGACGAAGTTTGCGGAGTACGGCTTCAACAAGTCGCACACCGCTGCCTACGCGGTCGTCACCTACCACACGGCGTGGCTCAAGGCGCATCACTGCGCGGCCTTCATGGCTGCGACGATGTCGGCGGACCTCGACAACACGGACACGATCAAGATCTTCTTCGAGGACTCGCTCGCCAACGGCCTGACGATCCTGCCTCCCGATGTGAACCAGTCGGACTACCGTTTCGTTCCGACCGACCGCAAGACGATCCGCTATGGTCTCGGTGCGGTGAAGGGTGTCGGCGAGCCGGCCGTGCGCTCCATCCTCGACGCGCGCAAGAAAGATGGACCGTACAAGGATCTGTTCGATTTCTGCGCGCGTGTAGATCGGCGCATGGTCAACCGGCGCGTGATCGAGGCGCTGATCCGTTCGGGCGCATTCGATACCGTCGCGCCCGGCGGCACCGCAGACCGCGCCCGCCTGCTCGCCACCGTCGGATTGGCGATGGAGGCCGCCGAGCAGGCTGCGGCGAACGCGATGCAGGGCGGCCTGTTCGATCTTGTGCCGGAAGCGGCAGGCGCGGCACCGCAATACGCGAATGTGCGCGCATGGACGGAACGCGAGCGGCTGAAGGAAGAGAAGACCGCGATCGGCTTCTTCCTTTCGGGTCATCCCTTCAACAGCTTCCGCGAGGAGGTGCGACGCTTCATCCGGCGCCCGCTGTCGCAGCTCGAGCCGTCGCGCGATCTCGCGATGCTGGCGGGGGTGGTGATGGACGTGCGCACGAAGATGACGAACCGCGGCAAGATGGCCTTTGTCGTGCTCGACGACGGCTCTCAGGTGCGCGAGGTGTCGGTCTTCTCCGAAGTCTTCGACGCGAATCGCACCAAGATCGTCACCGACGAAGTGCTGGTGGTCGAAGGCAAGGTCAGCAACGACGACTTCACGGGCGGGCTGCGTATCGTCGCAGACAAGCTGCTGTCGCTCGGCGAAGCGCGTTCGCGCTTTGCCCGGGCGCTACAGATCAGCGTGAATGGCGAAGTGAAGAGCGCGGGCGGGGCCGCCGCAGCGGCGGACAAACTCGAAACGTTGCTCGCGCCGTTCCGCGACGGGGTCTGTCCGATATCGTTGCGCTATCGCAATGCCCAGGCCGAGGCGGAGCTCCCGCTCGGTGCGGCGTGGCGCGTGCGTCTCGACGACGCGCTGCTCGACAGCCTGCGCGAGTGGCTGCCACCCGAATCGGTCGAGATCCTGTATCCGAACTGAGGCAGGATGAAAAAAGGCCGCGGCCCGTGAGGGCGCGGCCTTTCGGCTGATCCGGCAGAGACCGGTCAGAGTTCCTTGGCGTGCTCGGCCAGGTACTCGGCGACACCGGAGGTGCTGGCCTTCATGCCGGCCTTGCCCTTGTTCCAGCCGGCCGGGCAGACTTCGCCGTGCTCTTCGGTGAACTGCAGCGCATCGACCATGCGGATCATCTCGTCGATGTTGCGACCCAGCGGCAGGTCGTTCACGACCTGGTGGCGCACGACGCCGTTCTTGTCGATCAGGAAGGAGCCGCGGAAGGCAACGCCGCCTTCGGCTTCGACGTCATAGGCGCGGCAGATCTCGTGCTTCACGTCGGCGACGAGCGTGTATTGCACCTGACCGATGCCGCCGTTGTTGACCGGGGTGTTCTTCCACGCGAGGTGGGTGAACTGGCTGTCGATCGACACGCCCAGCACCTCGACGCCGCGCTTCTTGAACTCGTCCAGACGGTGATCGAAGGCGATCAGCTCCGACGGGCACACGAAGGTGAAGTCCAGGGGGTAGAAAAACACGACGGCATACTTGCCCTTCGTGACCTGCGAGAACGTGATGTTCGTGATTTCGTTGTTGCCGAGCACCGCGCTGGCGGTGAAATCCGGGGCCTTCTTGCCGACGAGGACTGCCATGTTAGTCGTCTCCTGAGTGGGTGAATGACCAAGGATTATGTTGCCACGATTTGGAAAGTTCCAATTGCCTTTTGCAGGGTCGAGCGATAGAAGTTTTCTATCGGCAGCTTTCGAGGAATTGGCGGCGTTTTTTCCCTGATTTCGATCATTGTTAAACTTTGTTTCTGCTTTACCGTAATACCTACGTATAAGTGAGACGCGCGTCCGCGGATGACCCCGTGCACGTGCAGGAAGCAGAACCAGGACAACGCAGCCATGATGCAACGACTGAAGAACTCGCCGATCTGGGTCCGCCTGATGATGGCGATCGGAATCCTCCTGATCGCCGTCGGTACGACCTTGGTTGTATGGGTGTCGGCGGAGCAGGAGAGCATGGCGATCAGCCAGTCCCACGACTTCGCCGAAACCATCAATCAGATGACGATGGCGACGCTGGTGTTCATGAAGAGCACCAAGACGATCAAGAAGCGTGCGATCTATCTCGACCAGGTGAAGAAATCGTCAGGACTTACGGACATGCGGGTCGTTCGGGCGGAGCCGGTCATCCATCAGTTCGGCGACGGCGACGAAGACGAAATGAACGTCGGGCCCGACGAAAAGGCGGCGATCGACAGCGCGAAGCCCTTCTTCGAGCTGCGCACCGACCCGGAGAAAGGGAAGATCCTGAAGGCGGTATTCCCGGCTATCAACCGCACCGACTATCTCGGCAAGGACTGCACCGAGTGTCATGACGAGTACCCCGAAGGAACCGTGCTGGGAGCAGTGACGATGGAGGTGTCGCTCAACCGCATGGATGCGGCGGTCTCGGCGGCACGTTCCAAGCTGATCGGTGGTTCGCTCGCGGCACTGGGCCTGATGATGGTCCTCATCTTCGTGTTCCTGCAGGCGGTGGTCGCGCGTCCGCTGGCCGAGCTCTCCAGCCGGCTGCGCGACATTTCGGAAGGCGAGGGCGATCTCACGCAGCGTCTGCCGGTGCGTGCCGCTGACGAAGTGGGCAAGGCTGCGGCTTATTTCAACAAGATGATGGAGAAACTGCAGGGCGTCATCCGCAACATTTCCTCATCGGCCGATCAAGTGTCGAGCGCCGCCTCGGATCTCCAGCGCGGGACGATCCAGATCCGCGCCGGGGCCGGCGAACAGTCCGAAAAATCCGCTTCGGCGGCGTCCGCCGTCGAGCAGATGGCAGCGAGCATCATGTCGGTTGCCCAGGCGAGCGGTGAGGTGCTCAAGGTCGCGCGCGACAGCCTGTCGCGCGCCGAGGCCGGCAATGCCGACGTGCTCGAACTCACGGGCAGGCTGTCCGATGTCGAAAGCGCAGTGAGCAAGATGACCCAGACCGTCGGCGATTTCATCCATAACACCGGTGCGATCTCGAGCCTGACCGCGCAAGTGAAGGAGATTGCCGACCAGACCAACCTGCTGGCGCTCAACGCCGCCATCGAAGCCGCCCGCGCCGGCGAACACGGCCGAGGTTTTGCAGTCGTCGCTGACGAAGTGCGCAAACTGGCGGAGAAGTCGACCCGCTCGGCAAGCGATATCGACGACGTTACGCACAAGCTCAACAGCGGTTCGGTCGGCGTACGTGAAGCGATCACGCAGGGTGCGAACGCGCTGGTGCTGATCCGCGAATCGATGTTGCGGGTGTCCGAGGCGTTGCGCAGCAACATGGAGTCGGCCGGCGGTGTCGCCGACGGAATGAACAGCATCGCCACGGCGACCGACGAACAGATGAAGGCGAGCACGCTGGCGGCCAGCAGCGTCGAGATGATTGCCGGGCTCGCACAGCAGACGAGCTCTTCGCTCGATGGCGTCGCGTGCGCGACGGTCAGCCTGGAAGCGTTGTCGGCGCAGTTGCGCGACGAGATCCGCCGGTTCCGCATTTAGCCCGTCTCGCTTGTAGTTTCCGCGCCACACGGGTGGTTGCCGGTACATAGTCCGAAAGGTATAAGAAACATTCTGCTACAAATGAGGCGAGCCAAATCCGGAGCCTCGCCAAGGAGTTGAAATGAAGCGTCTTTTTGTTGTCGCCATGGCCCTCGCGGCGAGTGCAGCGAGCCTGCCGGCTGCCGCGCTCGATGCCGCCGCCGCCGATGCGCTGGTTCGCAAGAGCAAGTGCCTGACCTGTCACGCCGTCGATAAGAAGAAGGACGGCCCCTCGTTCAAGGAAACTGCCGGCAAGTACAAGGGCAAGCCCGAGGCGATGGAGAAGCTCACCAAGCACGTCACGGTGCCGAGCAAGGTCAAGGTCGAGGGCAAGGAAGAAGACCACGAGACGCTGAAGACCGAGGATCCGGCGGCGGTCAAGAACGTCGTCGAATGGATCCTTTCGCTTTGAAACGAATCCGGCGCGAAGCGGCTCCCGGCTGATTACAACAGGAGGCGGGACTTTTTCCGGCGCTGCTCACTGGCAGGCCCGGAAAGCGGTACCCGCGGCCGCGGTTCGCTTTGCGCCGTTTGATGCTGGGGCGAGGACAGGGTGTCGTCGCCTCGGTGCATGCAGTACCAAAGGGGAGAAGTTGATGAGCAAGCAAGCAGGAGGCATCCGCAAGTGGATGCTGGCGTTGCTGGCCGGTGCAGCATTGATCGGTCATGCATATGCCGCAAAGGACATTGTCCAGGTTGGCGACGCGGTGTGTACGCGCTGTCACGACGAAGGGGAGGCCAAGCCGGTCCTGTCGATCGGACAGACCCGCCACGGCACCATGGCGGACAAGAGTGCCGGAACCTGTACCGCGTGCCACGGCGAGAGCCCGACGCACGTGAGCAAGCCGTCCGACGTGACGGAGCGCCCGAAACCCACCGTCAATTTCGGGCCGAAGTCCTCGACGCCGATCGAGGAGCGCAATCAGGTCTGTCTGAACTGCCACCAGGGCGGCCAGCGCACGCATTGGCAGACCGGTGCGCATGCAGCTGCGAACATGGAGTGCACGTCCTGCCACAAGATCCACTCGCAGGAGGATCCGGTCCGCGATCGCCAGACCCAGCCCGATGTCTGCTTCAGTTGCCACAAGGAGCAGCGCGCGCAGGTGATGCGCCCGAACCACCATCCGATCCCCGAGCGCAAGGTCGTGTGCGTCGATTGTCACAACCCGCACGGTTCGGCCGGTCCGAAGCTGATGCAGCGCGACAGCGTCGTCGCCACCTGCTACACGTGCCACATGGAAAAGCGCGGTCCCTTCGTGCGCAGCCACCAGCCGGTGACGGAAGACTGCACGATCTGCCACACGCCGCATGGCAGCGTGAATGACAACCTGCTCAAGCAGCGTGCGCCATTCCTGTGTCAGCAGTGTCATGAGCCGAGCGGCGTGAGCCACCAGGGCAAGATCGCGAATACCGGCCGGGTCGCAGCGGATAACCGCTACACGCTGGGTCGTGGTTGCCTGAATTGCCACACCAACATCCACGGCTCGAACAATCCGCTCGACGACACCAGCAATGGCCGTGCCTTGCAGCGCTGATGGGGAGGGAATGAACATGCGAAACATCAATAAAGTTCGTGCCATCAGCCTGAGCGTCATCGCCGCATCGCTCACGGCGGCCTTTGGCTCCGCACATGCGGAGAACGACGTCGTCCAGCGCCTGATTCGGCCGGAAAGCTCGGTAAGCGTCGGGCTCGGCTATCTGACCGAGGATGCTGCCCGTTTTGGTCAATACTCCGGTCTGCGCGATACCGGCGCCTACGCCATCGCCGACGTCCACTTGATCAACCGCGATGATGCGACCGGGCGCTGGCTGCGCTTCGACGGACGCAATCTTGGCCTCGACAATCGCAGCCTGCGCTTCGAGCATTCCGTGCAGGGAGCGTGGAGGTATTTCCTCGACTACGACCAGACGCCGCGCTATTCGCAGTACGAGGTCAGGACCGGCCTGCAGGGAATCGGTCACGATTTCCAGAGGGTGAATGGCGTTCCGATGCGCGAGAAGCGCCTGCACACCGACCGCGAGGCGATCAGCTTCGGTGGCCAGTATGCGTTGGGCACCGGCTGGGATGTGCGACTGAAGCTCAAGCAGGATACGAAGCACGGCGATCGCCTGTATGGCGGTTACCCGGTGAACCAGAAGCATATCTTCCTGGCCGAGCCGATCGACCATACGATGCGCCAGATTGATCTCGTGCTTGGTTACGCCGACCCACGCCTTCAGCTTTCGGCCGGCTACTACGGTTCCTTCTTCGAGAACGGCGACTCGGCCCTGCGCCTGGCGACGAATCCAGCAGGTACGCAGATCACGAACCTCGGCACCGCGCGTTTCGACCGGCTCGCCCTGGCGCCAGACAACTACGCGCACCAGTTCTATCTGGACGGTGGTTACACCTTCACGCCGACCACGCGTGCGAACTTCAAGATCGCGAAGTCGTTCGCGTATCAGGACGATTCGTTCGTCGAACGTTCGGTGCGGCAGCCGCGCGTGAATAGCCTCGATGGAAAACTCGAGACCACGCTGGTCCAGTTTGGCCTCAGCGCACGTCCGCTGCAGAAGCTCTCGCTCGTCGCGGACTGGCGTTACGAAAAACGCGACGACCGAACGACGCAACGGCGCTATTTCGACCCGGCTGCCTCGAGAACCTTCAACGGGTTCAACGAAACGCGCGATTACGAGGTCAACACCGGCAAGCTCGAGGCTCGGTACATGTTGCCGGCCGGTTTCAAGCTGACCGGCGGTATCGACTACGATGAGAAGACGCGCGATGTCTATGACGTGCGCCTCGCCTCGGCCCGCAAGCGCACCGAGGAACTCGGCTATCGCGTCGAAGTATCGCGCTCCCTGTCCGCTACCGTGAACGGATCCGTCAGCGTGATCCAGAGCGAACGTTCGGGATCGCAGATTCTTCAGGAAACCTCCACGGCAACCTCGTACTACGCCGTGCCATATCACCTTGCGGATCGTGATCGCGAGAAGGTTCGGCTGCGTCTCGACTGGATGCCGGCTGAGGTCTTGTCGTTCCAGCTTACGGCCGACGCGTTCGAGGATGACTACAAGGACGGTGGTTACGGGATCGACAAGGGGCGGGGAAGTTTCTGGTCGGTTGACGGAACTTGGGTCTTCGCCACGGATTGGGATGTGCACGGCTGGGCATCGCGCGAATACTCGCGTCAGGTCAATCAGACTCGTGGCGCCGGCAACGCCGATTGGCTAGCCAATCTGCAGGTCCAGACCGAGGCGTTTGGTGTCGGAGTGCAAGGCAAGGTCGGAACCCGCTGGAAGCTCGGTGGGGACGTCTCCTACTCGCACAACCTGAACAAGTATGGGCTGCAGGGCGCCAGCATCACGCCGGCAATGGCCATCGACGACGTGAAGTTCACGGTTACGACGCTCAAGCTGTTTGCCGAGTACGAAATGCGTAAGGATCTGTCGCTGCGCTTCGACGCGGTGCATGACCAGTGGAGCACGAACGACTGGCAATGGGCGAACTTCATCTATACGTCGGCGGCACCCAGCGACGGTACGACACTGTCGCAGGACGAGACGCAGGAAACGACCTTCGTGGGTGTGACGATGCGTTACAAGTGGCGTTAAGCGCACCTGACTGAGTGCGGAGCCCATCCGGTCGCAAGATCGGGTGGGCTTTCCTTTTTTTAACGGCCCCTTACAGGGTCGGCAGCATCAGGAATCCGGTCTGCTCCGGTCGCTCCGCCGGACCCACGGCGATGCTTTCCACCCGGGCCTGGGACGGGCCGCGGTGAGCCCATCGTACAAAGTGCTCGACCGCAACGGCAGAGCCCGCCACCACCGCCTCGACGCGGCCGTCTGCGCGATTCCTCACCCAGCCGCACAGGCCCAGACGTTCGGCCTCCGCGCGGGCGCTTGCGCGGAAGGCAACGCCCTGAACGAGCCCCTGAATCATCAGGTGACGCACGACATAATCGGTTTCATGCATAGGACACCTCCGCGTTCCGGCTCCCGCAGCGCTGCGCGCGCAGCAGCGCGTCGGTGATGTTGCCGGCGAGATTTTCGCTTCCGATTGTTTCGCCGAACCCCGATCGTTGGACGATCGAGGCCGGCTGCGCGTTCAGGTCGCACAGGATCAGTTGCGTGCCGCGCTTGTCCAGCGCACGGTGCAACGCCTGCAGCATGTCCAGGCCGGTGGTGTCGATGTTGATGACCTTCTCCATGTCGAGGATCAACGCGTCAGGATGTCCGTCCTGCAGCAGCATCAGATTCTCGAGCTTGTTCGCCGCGCCGAAGAACAGGCTGCCGAACACCCGGTAGGCGAGGATGCGGGGGGTGCCGTCGGGTCGCGAAAGGGCCTCGACGCCGTAATAGTCCTCCAGCGCGATGCGCTCGACACGCGTGAGGTCCGACATGCGGTAGATGAAGAACAGGCTCGCCAGCACCATCCCGAGCTCCACTGCCAGCGTGAGGTCGAATACGACCGTCACGAAAAAGGTGCCGAGCAGGATGACGCGGTACTGCCGCGAGTAGCGCGTGAGGTCTTTCCATGCGAACGCGTGCCATTCGCCCATGTTCACCGACACGACAACCACGATCGCGGAAAGCGTCGCCAGCGGAATATGGCTCGCGAGCGGGGCGAGCGCCAGCACCACGGCGAGCAGCACGAGCGCGTGGATAATGCCGGCGACCGGAGTGTGTCCGCCGGACCGGATATTCGTCGCCGTACGCGCGATCGCACCGGTAGCGGCAAAACCGCCGACGAGCGGGGCGGCTACGTTTGCGATGCCCTGCGCCATCAGTTCCTGGTTCGGGTCGTGCCGGTCGTCGATCTGGTTGTCCGCGACGCGGGCCGACAACAGCGACTCGATCGCACCGAGCAGGGCGATCGTCAGGGCCGGTGCGATGAGCTTTCCGAGCGTGCCCAGTGACAGCGCCGGCAGGCCGA
Source organism: Aromatoleum toluolicum (assembly GCF_012911005.2). Taxonomy (GTDB): domain Bacteria; phylum Pseudomonadota; class Gammaproteobacteria; order Burkholderiales; family Rhodocyclaceae; genus Aromatoleum; species Aromatoleum toluolicum. Next base: position 93,023 of record NZ_WTVS01000015.1, read on the forward strand.
AATCGGGCACCTGCTGCGGGATGCCGCCGAAGCGGCTGCCGATGGTATCGACGGGAAGCTGGATGATTGCATTGATCGCGGTGGCGATCAGCAGAACCGCGAGCGGCCCCGGCAGCCGCCGCATCCACGCCACACGAGTCGCCGCGCGGTTCCAGGTCAACAGCACCGTGAGCGAGACCACGGACACGGCGAGCGTCGGCAGCTGGATGGTGTGGGCGGCGCCGAGCAGCGCCTCCATCTTGCCGAAGAATTCGCCGGGCATCTTCTCGATCGACAGCCCGAGGAAGTCCTTGATCTGCGAGATGAAGATGACGACCGCGATGCCGTTGGTGAAGCCGATCACGACCGACACCGGGATGAAGCGGATCATATTGCCGAGGCGGAACGCGCCCATGGCGAACAGCATGACGCCCGACATCATCGTGGCGATGAGCAGGTTCTGTACGCCGTAATCGACGACGATGGCGTAGATGATCGGGATGAAGGCCCCGGTCGGACCGCCGATCTGGACTTTCGAGCCGCCGAGCGCCGAAATCAGGAAGCCGGCCACGATGGCGGTCCAGATGCCGGCCGTGGGACTCATCCCGCTGGCGATTGCGAAGGCCATCGCCAGCGGGAGGGCGAGCACACCGACGGTGATGCCGGCGGAAAGATCCTGGCCGAAATGACCCCGCCCGTAGCCGGGCAGGGTGTCAAACAGTTTGGGGCGAAAACTGATCACGATACCTCCTCGATTCCTCTGTATGCCGTTGCTGACCCGTGATGCTGGTGCAGTACCAGCATCCGGGTGCCGTGCGTTGCCACACGATCCAGCGTTTCGAGGGAGTGAGGGGCATCGGGCTGCGGCCCTGTCGCTTACTTGACGCGCATCCCCGCAGTGGCGCCGGCATCCGGCGAAAGGATGTAAAGCCCGCCGGTCTTGCCATCCGGATCGGACGCGGCGAGCACCATGCCCTCGCTCATGCCGAACTTCATCTTGCGCGGCGCGAGGTTGGCGACCATCACCGTCATCCGACCGACCAGCGATGCCGGATCGTAGGCCGACTTGATGCCGGCGAACACCTGGCGCGGCTTGTCCTCGCCGATGTCGAGTTGCAGGCGGATCAGCTTGTCGGCACCTTCGACATGCTCGGCGGCGACGATCTTCGCGATGCGCAGGTCGACTTTCGTGAAGTCGTCGATCGAAATATGTGGCGAGGCCGTTTCAGCGGTCTGGGCCGCGTGCTGCTGCTTCTCCGCGTGGCGCTGCTGAGACGATGCCGCCTTCGTATCGGGGGCCGCAGCGGGTGCTGCCGGGGCGAGCGAGTCGCGATTGGCTTCGAGCAGGGCATCGATCTGCTTGCGTTCGACGCGGGTCATCAGGTGGGCGTACACGTTAACAACGTGTCCCGCCGGCAGGGGCTGCCATTCGCCCTGCCACCCTAGCGGGGCGATCGCCAGGAAGATCTCGACCTTGGCTGCCAATGCCGGCAATACCGGCTTCAGGTACAGGGTGAGGTCGCGGAACAGCGTCAGCGCTGTGCTGCACACGACATGCAACTCACCTTCGCGGCCTTCCTGCTTCGCAAGTTCCCACGGCTTCCGGTCATTCACGTACTGGTTCGCGAGGTCCGCGAGATGCATGATCTCGCGCAACGCGCGGCCGTAGTCACGTTCCTCGTAGGCCTGTGCAATCGTGCCGGCCGCGTAGGCCTCCTTGAACGCAGCCGTCGCTGCAGCGTCGGTCGCCGCGAGCTTGCCCTCGAAGCGTTTCGTGATGAAACCCGCGCAGCGGCTGGCGATGTTCACGTACTTGCCGACGAGGTCCGAATTGACCTTCGCGATCAGGTCGTCGAGGTTCAGGTCGACGTCTTCCATCGTCCCGTTCGACTTCGTCGCGAAGTAATAGCGCAGCCATTCCGGGTTCAGGCCCTGGGTCACGTAGGAGTGCGCGGTGATGAAGGTGCCGCGGCTCTTGCTCATCTTCGCGCCGTCGACGGTCAGGAAACCGTTCACGCACAGTTGCGAGGGCGTGCGCAGGCCCGCGAACTGCAACATCGCCGGCCAGAACAGCGCGTGGAAGTAGAGGATGTCCTTGCCGATGAAGTGCACCATCTCGGTGCCCGCTGCGTCCGCACGCGCGGCGTCGACGAAGTCATCGACGACGATGTCGCCGCGCTTGTCCGCGAGGTTCCGGAAGCTCGCCAGGTAGCCGATCGGCGCGTCCAGCCAGACGTAGAAATACTTGCCCGGCGCCCCCGGGATCTCGAAGCCGAAGTAGGGGGCGTCACGCGAGATGTCCCAGTCGGACAGGGTGTTCTCGCCCTCCTGACCCTCCTCGCCGAGCCATTCCTTCATCTTGTTCGCGGCCTCCGCCTGCAGGCGGCGGGTGCCGGCGGCGTTGGTCCCGCGCGTCCATTCGCGCAGGAAGGCGACCGCGCGCGGATCCGACAGGCGGAAGAAGTAGTGTTCCGAAGTCTTGAGCACCGGCTTCGCGCCGGACACGGCCGAGTACGGATTCTTCAGTTCGGTCGGCGCATACGCCGCGCCGCACACCTCGCAGTTGTCCCCATACTGGTCGGCCGCGCCGCACTTCGGGCATTCGCCCTTGATGAAGCGGTCCGGCAGGAACATCTCCTTCACCGGGTCGTAGAACTGTTCGATCGAGCGCGTCTCGATCAGCTTTGCTGCCGTGAGCCGCTTGTACACGTCCTCGGCGTACGCGCGGTTCTCCGGGCTGTGCGTGCTGTGGTAGTTGTCGAACGCAACCCCGAACTCGGTGAAATCGCGCAGGTGTTCGCCATGCACGCGCCCGATCAGCATTTCGGGGGTGATCCCCTCCTTCTCCGCGCGCAACATGATCGGCGTGCCGTGCGTGTCGTCCGCGCACACGTAATGCACGGTGCTTCCCCGCATGCGCTGATAGCGCACCCAGATGTCGCCCTGGATGTATCCGACCAGATGGCCGAGGTGGATGTCGCCGTTGGCGTAGGGCAGGGCGTTCGTGACGAGGATCTTGCGGGACATGTGCGGAGTCAGGAATCGAAAACGGAAGTGTAACAAACGCGCCCCGCCATATTGCTCGGTCAGGGCGCGACCGGGGGGCTATCTGGCAAAGGGGCGGACGATCATTTCCACGCGGCGGTTCTTGGCGCGTCCGGCTTCGGTGCCGTTGTCGGCGAACGGCTCGGTCTCGCCGCGGCCGTCGGCCTGCAGGCGTGTCAGGGCGATGCCGCTCACGCGCAGGTATTCGACCACCGCCTCGGCGCGGCGGATCGACAGCTGCATGTTGTGCAGTTCGCTACCGGCGGCGTCGGTGTGGCCGATGACCAGGATCTCGGTTCCTGAGGCCTCGTTCAACGCCGTCGAGATGCGGTCGAGCGTCGCCTTGAGGCTGGGGCGAGGTTCGACGCCGTCGCGGGCGAAGGCCTCGGCGCCCGGAATCAACAGCTGCAGGCTGCCGTCGCTGCGCGTGATCACCGAGAGATCGCTGGCGCCGCTCAAGGAACGCGTAATCCGCGTCCGTTCCGCGCTCCAGTCGACCTTCGGCAGATTGCCGCTCGGTGCACGGG
>NZ_WTVS01000160.1 GCF_012911005.2 Aromatoleum toluolicum
GCCTTGGGGATGCGCTGCAGGCGCGGCTGGCCGTTGAGTTCGAAGAAGACCTTGACCCGGCCCTCCTCGTCCGGCGTGTCGCTGCTGCCGGTCTGGCGCACGATGAGGCTCTTGCCGCGCTCGATGTCGACGCTGATCTCCTCGCGGTCCTTCAGGCCGTAGAAGAACACCGGCGTGGGCAAGAGCGACACGTCGCCGAAGCGCGCGTGGTGCGCGGCGTAGTCCTTGAAGACCTTGGGATACATCAGCCACGAGGCGAGATCGGTGTCGGAGATCTGGCGGCCGATCGCGGCCTCGGCTTCGGCGCGCGCGGCGTCGAGGTCCACTTCGGGAAGGAAGTCGCCGGCGCGGCCTTTGATCGGTTCGGCGCCCTTGAGCACCTTGCGTTCGAGATCCTTGGGGAAGCCATCCGGCGGGAAGCCGAGTTCGCCGCGGAAGAGCGAGACGACCGACTCGGGGAAGGCGATCTCCTTGGCGGGGTCCATCACTTCTTCGGGCGTGAGGTCGTTGGCGACCATGAAGAGCGCCATGTCGCCGACGACTTTCGAGGTCGGGGTGACCTTGACGATGTCGCCGAAGAGCTGGTTCACGTCGGCGTAGGCCTGCGAGACTTCCGGCCAGCGGTGCTCGAGGCCCATCGCGCGGGCCTGCTCGCGCAGGTTGGTGTATTGCCCGCCGGGCATCTCGTGCTTGTACACGTCGGAGGTGCCGCAGCGGATGTCGGCCTCGAAGGGGGCGTAGGCGCGGCGCACGCCCTCCCAGTAGTGCGACAGCGACTGCATCGCGTCGAGGTCGAGGCCGGTGTCGCGCTCGGAGCCGGCGAGCGCCGCGGCGATGGAGCCGAGGTTGGGCTGCGAGGTGAGCCCGCTCATCGCGTCGAGCGCGCCATCGACGGCATCGACGCCCGCTTCGATCGCGGCGAGCACGCTCGCCGCAGCGATGCCCGAGGTGTCGTGGGTGTGGAAGTGGATCGGGAGGCCGACTTCTTCCTTGAGCGCCTTCACGAGCGCGGCAGCGGCGCGCGGCTTGCACACGCCGGCCATGTCCTTGATGCCGAGGATGTGGGCGCCGGCCTTCTCGAGCTGCTTGGCGAGATCGACGTAGTACTGGAGCTTGTACTTGGGGCGGCTCGCGTCGAAGAGATCGCCGGTGTAGCAGATCGTGCCTTCGCACAGCGCGCCCGCTTCATTGACGGCGTCCATCGCGACGCGCATGTTGTCCACCCAGTTGAGCGAATCGAACACGCGGAAGACGTCGATGCCCTCCTTCGCCGCCTGCTGCACGAAGTAGCGCACGACGTTGTCGGAGTAGTTGGTGTAGCCGACGGCATTCGACGCTCTGAGCAGCATCTGGAACAGCACGTTGGGCACGGCCGTGCGCAGGCGCGCGAGGCGCTCCCACGGGTCTTCCTTGAGGAAGCGCAGCGCCACGTCGAAGGTCGCGCCGCCCCAGCATTCGAGCGAGAAGAGCTGCGGCACGAGGCGCGCGTAGTGCGGCGCGATCTCGAGCATGTCGCGCGTGCGCATGCGCGTGGCGAAGAGCGACTGGTGGGCATCGCGCATCGTGGTGTCGGTGAGCAGCACGCGCTGCTCGGCCTTCATCCACTCGGCGAAGCGCTGCGGGCCGAGTTCCTTGAGGCGATCGCGCGTACCTGCCGCGGGCAGCAGCGAGAGATCGACCTGGGGCTTCACGGGTTTGGCGAGGGGGCCCTTGGGCGCTTCGCGGCCGGTCATCTCGGGGTTGCCGTTGACGCTCACTTCGCCGAGGAACTTCAGCAGCTTGGTGGCGCGGTCCTGGCGCTTCTGGAAGCGGAAGAGTTCGGGCGTGGTGTCGATGAAGCGCGTCGTGCATTCGCCGGACTTGAACAGCGGGTGCGCGATGACGTTCTCGAGGAACTGCAGGTTCGACGACACGCCGCGGATGCGGAATTCGCGCAGGCCCCGGTCCATGCGCGCGATGGCTTCGTCCGGGCTATGGCCCCAGGCGGTGACCTTCACCAGCAGGGAGTCGTAGAACGGGGTGATCACGGCGCCCGAGTAGGCGGTGCCGCCATCGAGACGCAGGCCGAAGCCCGCGGCGCTGCGGTAGGCGGTGATGCGGCCGTAGTCGGGGGTGAAGGCGTTCTCGGGGTCTTCGGTGGTGACGCGGCACTGCAGGGCATGGCCGTTGAGGCGGATGTCGGATTGCGCCGGCAGGTAGGCATCCGCCGCGCCGATGCGCGCGCCTTCGGTGACGCGGATCTGCGCCTTGACGATGTCGACGCCGGTGACCTGCTCGGTGACGGTATGCTCGACCTGAATCCGGGGATTCACTTCGATGAAGTAGAAGGCGTCGGTGTCGGCGTCCATGAGGAACTCGACCGTGCCGGCGTGGGTGTAGTGCGCGGCGCGGCAGAGCTTCAGGGCGGCGTCGCACAGCTCGGTGCGGCGGGCCTCTTCGAGGTAGGGCGCCGGCGCACGCTCGACGACCTTCTGGTTGCGCCGCTGCACCGAGCAGTCGCGCTCGAAGAGATGCACGAGGTTGCCGTGGGTGTCGCCGAGCACCTGCACTTCGACGTGGCGGGCGCGGCGCACGAGTTTTTCCAGGTAGACCTCGTCGTTGCCGAAGGCGGCGAGCGCCTCGCGGCGGGCGACGTCGAGGAGCCCCGGCAGCTCTTCCTCGTTCTCGATCGCGCGCATGCCGCGCCCGCCCCCGCCCCAGCTCGCCTTGAGCATCAGCGGGTAGCCGACTTCGCGCGCGAGGCGCTTGATCTCGTCGAGGTCCTGCGGCAGCGCGCCGGTGGCGGGCACGACCGGCACGCCGGCGGCAACGGCGAGG
>NZ_WTVS01000161.1 GCF_012911005.2 Aromatoleum toluolicum
CTACCACGTGGACAACGCGGGCGACACGGTGATCGAGAGCGCCGGCCAGGGCACCGACAGCGTGATCAGTACCGTCGACCATACGCTGGCCGCAAACGTCGAGAACCTGACGCTGGTCGGAACGGGCAACGTCGACGGCATCGGCAACACGTTGGCGAACACGCTGGCCGGTAATGCCGGCAACAACGTGCTGACGGGCGGCGCCGGTAATGACATCTTCCGGTTCGATACCGCGCTCAATGCCAACACGAACCTCGACACCATTACCGACTTCGCGGCTGGAGTAGATGACATCCAGCTGGAGAATGCGATCTTCACGTCGCTGACCACGACGGGTGCGCTGAATGCAGGTTGGTTCATCAGTGGCGCCGGCATCACTGCCGCAGCCGACGCCAACGATTACCTGATCTACAACAGCACGACCGGCGCGCTGTACTACGATCAGGACGCCAACGGCGCCGGCGAGGCGGTGCAGTTCGCTACGCTGTCGGGAACCCCGTCGCTGTCGGCGTCGGACTTCCTCGTCAGCTGAGTTCGTCCGGAGCGGGCGGGGAGTTCAACCCCTGCCGGCAGTCCGACAATCGTTACCCAGACGCGCCGGGATATGTTTCCGGTGCGTCTATTTTTTTTGTTCGGCGCAGACCACTGTTTCGCTAAAGTGAAGGCTGTTCACGGTGACGTAACCGCACTGCTCAACGCTGGCATGCTCGACCGCACCGAAGACAGCCAGATCGCCTTTCCGTTTTAAGCCGTGAAGGTCGAGTTCCTGTTGCGCGCCGCCTATCGGCCGGATGTGGTGCTCACAGCCGGCGCTCGGCACGCAGCCGCCGCAGCACGCTCGCGCGATACCAGCGCGACAGCAGCGTCCGCAGCCCCGGCAGGCCGATCAGCCAAGCCAGCGGACGCAGCCGCGGCACGCGTGCCATCAGCACGATGTAGGCATCCAGCTCGCGCCGCACGCGCCCCTCGCCATCGCGCACGTGCAACTCGCGCAACGCCGTATCGGGGTCTATGCCCAGCGCGTGCAACTCCGCATCGCGCCCGGTGATATCCACCCAGCAAGTGTCCTCGCCCGCCTCGCCCGCCAGGCGCTCGTACTGCGCACGGTCTCGCACGCAGCGCGGGCACGCGCCATCGTAATAGACGGTAATCCGTTCCTCCCGCTCCGCCATCGACTCGCTCCGTGACCTCCACGCAGGTTTGACCGCCCTCCCCCGCCCTTCGTGCCGGGGGCAATATCGGCTACAGTCCTCCGGCATGCACCCTGCCACCGAAACCGTCGTGCTCGTACACGGCCTGTGGATGCACGGGCTCGTGTTCGGCCTCCTGCGTCGCCGCCTCGAACGCAGCGGCTTCCTCACGCACGCGTGGTCCTACCCCTCGGTGCGACAGGGCCTCGCTGCCAACGCGGACGCCTTGTCGCGCTTCCTCGCCGGCCTGCACGCCGACCCCATCCACCTCGTCGGCCACAGCCTGGGCGGCATCGTCATCGCCAACGCGCTCGGCCGCCATCCCGACGCACGCGTGCGCCGCTTCGTCCTCATGGGCCCGCCCTGGGCCGCATCGCGCAGCGCGACCGGGCTGCAGCGCGTTCCCGGCATTTCCGCCCTCATCGGCCGCTCGATGCGCGACTGGCTCCCCGCCGCGCGGCCGCAACTGCCCGGCGTCGAGATCGGCGTCATCTCGGGCAGCCGCCCGCTCGGGCTCGCCGGCGCCCTGGTCGGGCTGCCGCGGCCCCACGACGGCATCGTGATGGTCGATGAGACCCGCGTCGCCGGCGCACGTGACGCCATCACGCTGCACGTGAGCCACATGGAGATGCTCCTGTCCGCACGCTGCGCGGATCAGGTCGCAGCCTTCCTGCACACCGGTACGTTCACCCACGACGAGGCGGAAGGCCGCGCCAGGCAGGGCATCCAGCCCTGATCCGGGCACCCGGCCGACCTTCGTTCGCGGACTTTTGCTGCGCTGCACAAAATAGTTCTTGACGGGAGCTTCCTACTCGCTACAATGAAATTGTGCAATGCAGCAAAACCTGCCGGCAGCAGTGGGCCAGCAGACAACGACCCCCGCCCCAACAGGAGAAACACCATGAACGCCACGACCGAAACTTTCGCCAGCGCCTCGAAGAACGCCTTCGCCACCGTTGAAGCCTCCACCCGCAGCAGCTTTGCCACCTTCGAGCGCCTCGCTGCACTGAACATCAACGCCAGCCGCAGCGCCCTCGAAGACGGCATCGCGACCGTGCATGCGCTGCTGTCCGTGAAGACCCCGAACGAACTGGTGAGCGTGTCCGTAGCGCTGGTCCGCCCGACGGCCGAGAAGACGATGACCTGGTTCCGCAGCAGCTACGAGATCCTCGCCCAGGGCGTCGAAGAGGCCGCCGCGCCCTACGAAACCCAGTATGCGGAAGTGAACAAGGCCATCGGCGTCGCGCTCGAAAAGGCCGCCAAGTCCGCCCCGGTCGGCTCCGAAACGGCCGTTGCCGCGGTACAGTCGGCGATCGCCGCCGCCAACTCGGCCTACGACACCGTGAACAAGGCGACGCGCAAGGTCATCCAGTTCACCGAAGCCAACGTTGCGGCGACCACCCGCGCTGCCGTCGATGCGGTGAGCACGCCGGCCCCGACCAAGGCCAAGAAGTCGGCCTGATCGTCGGCCTGATCATCCGCGGGGCACTCCCCGCACGGCGGCCCCTGCCACACCGGGCCGCCCGCTCCGGCGCCTTCGGGCGCCGGAGTCGTTTCCGGTTATCCTTGCGCGCTCCCCCGCAGCACGCAACCCACTACAACAATGACGACCTCCCCCCGCGC
>NZ_WTVS01000162.1 GCF_012911005.2 Aromatoleum toluolicum
GGACAGGGGCATTGTGATTTCGAACAAAAACCGCCGATTGGAGCCTGAAATGCCCATCGTCTCTCACAATGTGAAATCAATCCCTCGGCCGCGGTGCCCGCGAGCTTGAAGTCCGACAGGCTGCTAGACGGGAACCCAATGGGATTTGCTCGCAGCCTCGCGCCCAAGCCGTTCCGAACCAGGTATGTTTGACCCGTTCAATAACAGCCAAGGCGTGCGTCAGATCGATATGGCTGTACGGGCCGGTACGTGGTGGATAGGCGCGGTCGGTAGCGATACCACAGTAGATCTGCACAGCCTTCCGAGTCAGACGTAAGCGTCCGCCCAGCACCGTCTTTCGGGACTGACAGAGATCGCCCAGAGTGGTCCCCACCAAATATCTGGTGGGGACCACTTTGGCCACGAATGGCAACGCCCGGGTAACCCGCAAGGGGAGCCCAAACTACCCGGTCGATTTCAAACGCCAGCTGGCGGCCCTCGCATGCGAGCCGGGGATTTCGGTGGCGAAGCTCGCACTCGAGCATGGCCTCAACGCCAATCTGCTGTTCAAGTGGCGCCGCCACTATCGTGCCGGCCTGTTCGGCAGCCCACAGCCGGAACATGTAGCGGCTGCGCCGCGGGGCGGAATCATGGCGCCGAAGCTGCTGCCGGTAGTGACCTTGTCGTCGACGGCCAGGCAAGACGCGGAGGGCGTGAAGCAGTCGCCTGCGCTCGAGATCGTCGTGGGCGGCGCCGTCGTGCGGGTGATCGGCGAGGTCAGTCGCAAAGTGCTGCGCACGGTCCTTGACTGCTTGGCCGAGCGGGCATGATCGGTCTACCCGCCGGCACGCGTATCTGGTTGGTAGCCGGGGTGACCGACATGCGACGCGGCATGGATGGCTTGGCGGCGCTCGTGCAAGGGGCGCTCGCCGAGAATCCGTTCTCCGGTCACGTCTTCATCTTCCGCGGTCGACGGGGCGATCTCATGAAGCTGCTGTGGTGGAGCGGCGATGGGCTGTGCCTGTTCGCCAAACGCCTGGAGCGCGGCCGCTTCATCTGGCCGCAGGCGACCGAGGGGGCGGTGCATCTCACCGCGGCGCAGTTGTCGATGCTGCTCGAAGGCATCGACTGGCGACGGCCCGAGCGGACCTGGCAGCCCGACTGCGCGGCCTGAAGCATCGAGGCACGGCGCGCCCGGGAGGGGCTGTTCACGCCCCCCAGCATCGCGTAGACTCTCGTCATGGATGCGACGACGCCTCTTCCCGACGACCAGGCCGTGCTCAAGGCCCTCGTGACGGCGCAGCAGGCCGAGATCGCCCGCCTGAACCTCATCATCGCCAAGCTGCGGCGGATGCAGTTCGGCCGCCGCTCCGAACAACTCGACGCGACGCTCACCCAACTCGAACTCGCGCTCGAAGGCATCGAGACGGTTCGACGCGAAGCGGCCGCAGACGTCTCGCCAGACACGGCGTCCGGCGTAGCCCCGTCACCGAAACGCCCCGCCCGCAAACCCTTGCCTGATCATCTGCCGCGCGAGACGGTCGAGCATGCACCGATCGAAGTCTGCTGCCCCGACTGCGGCAGCACGTTCGTGAAGCTCGGCGAGGACGTCTCGGAGATGCTCGAGTACGTGCCGGCCCACTTCAAGGTCATCCGGCACGTGCGCCCGAAGCTCGCCTGCTCACACTGTGAGCGCATCGTGCAGGCCGCAGCGCCCTCGCGACCCATCTCCCGCGGATTGTCCGGGCCGGCCTTGCTCGCGCATGTGCTGGTGGGCAAGTTCTGCGACCACCTCCCGCTGTACCGGCAAAGCGCCATCTACGCGCGCTCGGGCATCGAACTGGACCGCTCGACGCTCGCGGACTGGGTCGGGCAATCGGCACAGTTGCTCGATCCCCTGGTCGAGGCGCTGCGCCGCTACGTGCTCGCTGCCGACAAGGTCCATGCCGACGACACCCCGCTGCCGGTGCTCGCGCCCGGCGAAGGCAGAACCAAGACCGCGCGGTTGTGGACCTATGTGCGCGACGACCGCCCGGCCGGCAGCGACGATCCACCGGCGGTGTGGTTCGCATACTCGCCCAACCGCAAGGGCGAGCATCCGCAGCGTCATCTGCGCACCTTCAACGGCATCCTGCAAGCGGACGCGTACGCCGGCTTCGACCCCTTGTATGCCACCGGTCGCGTGCAAGAGGCCGCCTGCTGGGCGCACGTGCGACGCAAGTTCTTCGACGTGCATCGGGCACAGGCTTCCCCCATCGCCGCCCAGGCACTCGCGCAGATCGGCCAGCTGTACGCCATCGAAGCGGCTATCCGCGGCGAGCCGCCCCCAATTCGGCGGGAGGTGCGGCACAGCCGGGCGCGCCCGCAACTGGAGGCTTTGCACGCCTGGCTGGAAACCCAGAGCCGGCGCGTGTCGCGCAAGTCCGGCATCGCAGAGGCGATCCAGTACGCCCTGAATCATTGGGGGGCGTTGATCCGCTACGTCGAGGACGGACGCATCGAGATCGACAACAATGCCGCCGAACGCGCCCTGCGCGCGGTGGCATTAGGACGGAAGAATTTCCTCTTCGGCGGCTCGGATGCCGGGGGCGAGCGCGCGGCGGCCCTCTACAGCCTGATCGGTTCGGCCAAGCTCAACGGCCTCGATCCGGAGTAAGCGGTAACTGACGAGCGTCCTTGACTACTTCGAGATTTCGAAGAGATCGGATCGCAGGGGGTTGGCCGCGAAGTGCTGCTTCCACAGACGGGGGGTGAGTTGCGCGACGTCGGCAGCGGGGTG
>NZ_WTVS01000163.1 GCF_012911005.2 Aromatoleum toluolicum
GCGACCTGGACCAAGCAGCTCGACGGCCGCGCGCTCGGCGAGCGGATGGTGGCGTACTACAAGACCCGGACGGGCGACGACGCGGCGAAATGGGTCGCCGAGGCCGAGCGCTTCGCCGCGCAGGGCGCGGAGAATCCCTTCCTCGACGTGTGGTTCGCCGACGAGCAGACCGGCTTCGTCGTGGGCGCCTTCAACCTCATCCTGCGCACCACCGACGGCGGCAAGAACTGGGAGCCGTGGCTCGACCGCACCGAGAACCCGCAGGCGCTGCATCTGTATGCAATCCGCCCGGCCGGCGGCGACGTGTACGTCACCGGCGAGCAGGGTCTCGTGCTGCGCCTCGATGCGAGGGCCGGGCGCTTCATCGCGCTGGAGACGCCGTACCGGGGGAGCTATTTTGGGGTTACGGGAACGCGCAACGCCGTCATCGTCTTCGGCCTGCGCGGCAACGCCTTCCGCAGCGCCGACGGCGGGGCCACCTGGCACAAGATCGACACCGGCGTGCAGGAAGGCCTCACGGCCGGCGTGCCGCTGGGCGCCGGCGGCGTGCTGCTCGCCAGCCAGGCAGGGCGGCTGCTTGTCAGCACCGACGGCGGCGAGCATTTCGCGCCGCTCAAGCTCGAGCGGGCCACGCCCGCCGCGGCGGTGCAGCCCCTCGGCACGGATGCGGTGGTCGTCGCGGGTGCCCGCGGCGTGCGCGTCCAGACGCTTCGCTAGAACAGAAAAAGCTTAGGAGACCGACGCGATGGCCGTCGCATTCGATTCGCATGACCGGGCGCCGGTGGTGCGTTCCCTTTCTGATTTCGATCAGAATTCGGGCAACAAACTCGAGCGCCTGATCTTCAACCACCGCCTCGCGGTGATGGTGATGTGCGCGCTCGTCACCGTGGCGCTGGCGCTGGTGGCCGCCGTGAAACTGCATCTGAATGCCAGTTTCGAAAGCATGCTGCCGCAGAGCCAGCCCTACATCCAGAACTATCTGGACAATCGCAATGAGCTGCGTGGCCTGGGCAACGTGCTGCGCGTGGTGGTTGCCACCCCCGACGGTGACATCTTCGATCCGGCCTACCAGGAGACGCTGAAGAAGATCAACGACGAGTTGATTCTCACCCCGGGCGTCGACCGCGCGTGGGTGAAGTCGCTGTGGACGCCCTCGGTGCGCTGGACCGAGGTCACCGAGGAGGGCTTCCAGGGCGGGCCGGTGATGCCCGATGCCTACGACGGCTCGCCGCGGGCGACCGAGCAGCTGAAGCTCAACATCGCGCGCTCGGGCATCGTCGGGCGCTTCGTCGGCAACGACTTCAAGTCGAGCATGGTGTTCGTGCCGCTGCTCGACAAGGATCCCGCCACGGGCGCGCCGATCGACTACCGGGCGCTGTCGCGCACGCTCGAGGACAACATCCGGGCGAAGTTCGAGCAAAGCGTTGAGCAGGGCGGGGCGCCGGTGAACATCCACATCATCGGCTTCGCCAAGCTGGTGGGCGACCTGATCGACGGCGTGAGCGAGGTGATGACCTACTTCGCGGTCGCGGCCTTCATCGCGATCGTCGTGATCTTCTTCTACACCCGCTGCCTCAGGAGCACCGCGCTGGTGGTGGCCTGTTCGGTGGTCGCCGTGGTGTGGCAGTTGGGGTTGATTGCCGCCCTGGGCTTCGCGCTCGATCCGTTCTCGATCCTCGTGCCCTTCCTGATCTTCGCCATCGGCGTGTCGCACGGCGCGCAGAAGATGAACGGCATCGTGCAGGACATCGGCCGCGGCACGCACCGGCTGGTGGCGGCGCGCTTCACCTTCCGGCGCCTCTTTCTCGCCGGGATGACGGCGCTGGTCGCCGACGCGGTGGGCTTCGCCGTGCTGATGGTGATCGACATCCCGGTGATCCAGTCGCTGGCGCTCTCGGCGAGCATCGGCGTGGCGGTGCTGATCTTCACCAACCTGATCCTGCTGCCGGTGCTGCTGTCCTACACCGGCGTGAGCGCCCGGGCGGCCGAGCGCAGCCTGGTGGCCGAATCGGGTGCGGCCGACGGCACGGGTGCAGCGCTGTGGCGCTGGCTCGAGCGTTTCACCGAACGGCGCTGGGCGATCGGCGCGATCGCGATCTCCGCGGTGCTGACGGTGGCAGGCTTCGTCGTCAGCCTGCAGCTCAAGATCGGCGACCTCGAGCCCGGCGCGCCGGAGCTGCGCGCCGACTCGCGCTACAACCGCGACAACGCCTACATCACCGCCAACTACTCGCTCTCGTCCGACCAGTTCGCGGTGATCGTCAAGACCGCGGCCGAAGGTTGCCTGAAGTACGAGACGCTGGTCGAGGCCGACCGCCTCGCCTGGCAGCTGCAGCAGGTGCCGGGGGTGCAGACGACGGTGTTCCTCGGTGACGCGGTGCGCCAGATCACTGCCGGCTCGTACGAGGGCAACCCGAAGTGGGTGACGCTCGCGCGCAACCAGGACGTGCTCAACTACGGCGCGCAGCAGGCCTCGGTGAACAACCCGGACCTCTTCAACAACGACTGCTCGGTGATGCCGGTGATCGCCTACCTCACCGACCATCGCGCCGAGACGCTCGACCGCGTGGTGGCGACCGCGGCGCGCTTTGCCGAAGCGCACAGCTCGCCCGAGCGCCAGTTCCTGCTCGCCGCGGGCAGCGCCGGCATCGAGGCGGCGACCAACATCGTCGTGAAGGAAGCCAACCGCACGATGCTGTTCTACGTGTATGGGGCGGTGATCGTGCTGTGCTTCATCACCTTCCGCAACTGGCG
>NZ_WTVS01000164.1 GCF_012911005.2 Aromatoleum toluolicum
CGTCTTCGCCGATGCTGCGGTTGGTGGCGCCGACGGTGATCTGGCCGGAGAGCATGCCGCGCGCGAAGGCGCCGCTGAACTGGGCGTCGAAGGCGCCGTCGTCGTAGGTGACGGTGAGCTGGGAGTCGAAGCCGGGGATCGCGGGTTCGGCGGTGCCGGTGGCGGAGACTTTCCAGTCGCCTTCGGTCTGCGCGCATTCGACGTGGATCGAGCCGGAGCGGATCGCGGGGTTGGCGGTGAGGGCGACGTCGCCGGCGATGTTGAGGCCGTTTTCGCCCTGCGTGATGGCGATCGACGCCGCGCTGACGCCGGGCACCGAGAGTTCGGCGCTGCCGTTGAAGGCCCAGTTGCCTTCATTGACGCTGACCGTGGCGGTGGCGCTCTTGATGCCCTTGATCTTGTCCGGGGTGTCGATGCCGATCGTGCCTTCGGCGCCGAACTGGCCGTTGCGCCACCACGCGCTGACGCGGGCGCGGTCGAAGAGCGAGCGTTCGAAGGTGAAGCCGCCTTCGAAGGCGACGCCGCCGGTGGTGGACACCGAGGCCGCGAGTTCGCCGCTGCCGACCCCTTCGATCGAGTAGATGACCTGGCCGCCCAGGCCCAGGCCGCGCGCGGTGGAGTAGAAGACGCTGACGTAGGCGTCGTCGATGGTCGTGCGCGGGATCGGCAGGCTGATCTGGTCGGGGCCATAGTCGAGCGAGAAGGTGATGTCCTTGCCGCGCAGGCGCACGGTGATCGGCGCGTTGAGCAGCGGGATCGAGGGTGTCAGCTCGCCGTCGGCCGAAAGCTCGCCGTCTTCAGTCGTGATGGTGGTGAAGCTGACCGGGCTGAGCTTGGCGTATTCGAGGTTGAGCGCGGGCAGCGCCGAGGGGTAGCCGCGGTATTCGCCGTCGCCGGTGAGCGAAACCGTGACCGCCGGGGTTTCCGGTTGCCAGTCGGCGGGGAGATCCCATTCGGCCGCGAGCGACCCCACCGGGCCTTCGGGGTTGCCGGTGTTGTCGGTGAGGTTGAGCGCGGTGATGCGCAGGCCGGCGAGCGCGCGTGCCTGCGTCGTGCTGATCGCCGGCGCGGCGCCGGGGCTGTGGCGGAAACGGCCGACGGTGATGCCGCCGGGGCCGGAGCTGAGGATAAATTCCCCGGCGGTGCCTGCGGTGTCGCCGTCCTCGGCCGCGTTGGGCGGGCTCGCGGTGCTGAGCGGTTCGGCTTCCTCGATCTCGGTCTTGGTCCACCATGCGGAGGCGCCCGCGGCGGAGCCCCCGCCGGTTGCGGCGACGCTGGTGAACACGACGTCGTGCTGGCGCAGGAAGCTGCCGCGGTCGGGCTTGGGGTCGAAGGTGTCGAGGAAGGCGTCGACCTTGCGATAGATGCCGGCGCGGATCGTGCCGCCGGAGCTGCTGTTCGACGGCTGGTCGAGCAGTTCCATGTTCTCCGGGCTGTTGCCGACGCCCGAGCCCATCTGGCCCGAGACCTGCAGCTCGACGATGTGGTCGACCTGGAACTGCGCGACCTTCCGGCCGCTGCGGTCCCAGCCGGGGATGCGCAGCATCGTCTGCAGTTCCGACAGGCGCTTCGACGTGAGCCGTGCGCCGCGGTGCGGCTTGAGGCGGATGCGGCCGTTTGCGTCGGCGGGCACCGGGATGTTGCGTTCGCCGAGGCGCGCGCGCACGGAGTCGGCCTTGACCTGCGCCTGGCTGTTCCACACCGAGCGCTGGTCGGCGCCCTCGCGGCCGTAGCCGCGCACGCGCTTGAGGTTGCCGGCACCGGCCAGCCCGCTGTAGAGCGGCAGGTGGCGCGACTTCACCGCCGGGATCTCGAGGCGTTCGAGCGCGGCGAGCGCGGCGGCGGTGCGGTCGGTCTCGTGGTAGCGGGCGTTCAGCGCCGGATCGATCGCACGTGCCAGCACGGCGGAGGCCTGTCCGTCCTGCTGCACGACGTGGGCGAGTTCGTGCGCGAGGAGGTGGCGGCCTTCCTCGGTGTCGGGGGCGAAGGCGTCGGGCGCGACGTAGATGTCGCGTCCGGAGGTGAAGGCGCGTGCGCCGAGCGCGGCGGCGAGGCGGGCGGCTTCGGCGTCGGTGTGGATGCGCACATCGGCGAAGTCGCGGCCGAGGTGGCCTTCGAGGGGGGCGCGGGCGTCGGGCGGCAGCGGTTCGCCGCGCCCGCGGCGCTCGGCGACGCGGCCGGCGGCGTAGGCGGGGAGGGTGGCGGCGGCCGATGCGGACGCGGGTGTCGCGCTTGTCGTGGGCGTCGCTGCGGTGGGTGATGAGGCAGATGAGGACGCCGATGAGGACGCCGATGAGGACGCCGATGAGGAGCCGGATGATGTCGTGGCGGTGTCGCTGTCGTCGGAGGTCGCCGGGCTCGGCGCAGGGGGGACGGTCGCGGTCGGTGTCGGGTCGGGCGTGGCGGGCGGCGCGACGGCATTGGCGCGCTGCTCGGCTTCGCGCTCGATGCTCTCGCCGGGTTGGCTGACGCGTGCGGGAGGCGTCGCGTAGGCGGGGAGCGTCGGCGGCGGGGCGGGAGTGGAGGCCAATGAGGCGGCCGGGGACGTGCCTTCGGTGCGCGTGTTTGCGCTGCGCGAGGCCGCGCGCGGGCTCTCGGGCGCTGGCCGTTCGCTTGGCCGGCGGGCGAATTTAGGCGACGGCGCTTCCATTGCCGTCCGCGGGCACGGGGC
>NZ_WTVS01000165.1 GCF_012911005.2 Aromatoleum toluolicum
GGACTAAACCGCTCGCGCGGTAGGGCATGCTGAACCGCTCCGTACGGTCATGGCGTCCCGGGTTTTATAGGCAGTGCTCTGCCAAGTTGGAGATGAGGCAATCGGCCTCGTCTTCGACAGGAGCACGCCATGGAAACGACTTCCCGGCCCGTCAGCCCGCTGCGCCAGCGCATGATCGACGACATGCGGATGCGCCGCCTCAATCCCAAGACGCAGTCCGCCTACATCCGCGCCGTATGCAACTTCACGCGCTTCCTTGGGCGTTCGCCGGACACCGCGACCGTCGAGGAGCTGCGCAACTACCAGTTGCATCTGGTCGACTGCGGCACCTCGCCGATGTCGCTCAATGCGGCCATCAGCGGACTGAAGTTCTTCTTCGACGTGACGCTCGAACGGGGCGAATTGATGGCGAAGATGCAGCCCGTGCGGGTGCCGCAGCGCTTGCCGGTGGTGCTCAGCCCCGCCGAGGTGGGCCGCCTCATCGCGGCCTGTGGCAATCTCAAACACCAGACGGCACTCTCGCTTGCCTATGCCACCGGGCTTCGCGCGAGCGAGGTGGTGGCCCTCAAGGTTGGCGACATCGACAGCGAGCGCATGACGGTGCGCGTCGAACAGGGCAAAGGGCGCAAGGACCGTTACGCGCTGCTCTCGCCGGTGCTGCTGGAGCGACTGCGGGTATGGTGGCGCGTCGCCCGGGCACAGGGCAAGATGCTCGATGGCGGCTGGCTCTTCCCGGGACTCAATCCGGTCGAATCGCTCAGCACCCGGCAGCTCAATCGTGCGATCCACGCCGCAGCCCTGGCCGCCGACATCGACAAGCGGGTGTCGATGCACACGCTGCGTCATTGCTTCGCCACTCACCTGCTCGAACAGAAGGTCGACATCCGCGTCATCCAGACCTTGCTCGGCCACAAGAAGCTTGAGACCACGGTGACCTATACCCACGTCGCCAACGACGTGCTGCGCCGGGTGATCAGTCCACTCGACGGATTGCGCGCGCCGTAGTGGCGTGCTCGCGCGCCCCGCGCTGGAGGTGGCGGACGTCTTCCGCCGGTTCGGTCCGGCCTGGCGCGATGCCCTGCGTGGGCACCTGAGCCTCGGGCAACTGCGGGTGATGTCAGCGATCGAACAGTGCCGCAGTGCGGCGCTGGGGGGACACGTGTTGCGCTGTGATGCCTGCCAGCACCTCGAGATCAGCTACAACTCCTGCCGCAATCGCCATTGCCCGAAGTGCCAAGCCCGCGCCGCTCAGCGCTGGCTCGAAGCCCGACAGGCCGATCTGCTGCCGGTCGAGTACTACCATGTGGTGTTCACGCTGCCGGCGCCGGTCGCGGCCCTGGCCTATGCGAACAAGGCGCGCCTCTACGATCTGCTCTTCGAGCTGGCTGCCGAGACGCTCGCCACCATCGCCGCGGATCCCAAGCATCTCGGTGCGCGCATCGGCGCCACGCTGGTACTGCACACCTGGGGTTCGGCGATGACCCATCACCCGCATGTGCACGGCATCGTCCCGGGTGGCGGACTGTCGCCCGACGGCGAACGCTGGGTCGCCTGCCGGCGCGGCTTCTTCCTGCCGGTGCGGGTGCTCTCGCGGCTGTTCCGCCGGCGCTTCCTCGAAGAACTGGCGAAGGCCCACCAGGCCGGGCAGCTCAAGTGCGTCGGCGAGTTGCAGGCCTTAGCCGATGCCACCAACTTCCAGCGCTGGCTCGCCACGCTGCGCAACCACGAGTGGGTGGTCTATGCCAAGCGCCCGTTCGCCGGCCCCGCAGCCGTGCTCGCCTATCTGTCGCGTTACACGCATCGGGTCGCGATCTCGAATCGCCGGCTCGTCTCGCTCGACGAGCACGGGGTGAGCTTTCGCTGGAAGGACTACCGCGCCGAGGGGCGCACGCGCCACAAGACGATGACGCTGGAACCCGCAGAGTTCATGCGCCGCTTCCTGCTGCATGTCCTGCCGACCGGCTTTCACCGCATTCGTCATTACGGGCTGCTCGCCAACGCAGGACGCCGGCATCACCTTGGGCGTGCACGCGAGCTGCTCGCCTGCGCTCCGCAAACCGCGCCACAGGCCGCCGGCGAGCCCACCACCGTTCCACGACCGGTCTTCGTCTGCCGCTGCTGTGGCGCTGCGATGACGATCATCGAAATCCTCATGCGAGCTCCTTCAATCCGCGCGCCGCCAACGGTCTCCCCGTCATGAATATGTCCAAATCGACCCCCTCGCAGATCGCGGCGACCCTCCAACCGGCGCCGTGCGGAGATCGCTGCGTCATGACCCCAAAATGCCGCTTCGGATCAGCTGAACCGCCCCCCACGCGAAGCCTCGTCGTCACCGCGTCGGGGCCGACTCTCGAGCGCAATGCCCTGATGCCGACCGCCCGGGCCGCCTCCGCCTTCCAGCGCTCGACTCCAATTCCCATAGCGCCTCGCCCCTCCTGAGCACCTCGACCGCAATCCGCGGTTTCCTCCCTGGAGCGTTGTCCAACGCCTGCCATCAGCCGCGGTCGATCATCGACGCCCTTCCCGATTGGCAGGCGTCGAACAACGCTAAACC
>NZ_WTVS01000166.1 GCF_012911005.2 Aromatoleum toluolicum
CTACGCTTGATCGTGGTCATGGCTGCCCTCTCCACCGGGTTAAAGGTCGATCCGACAATCAACCTTAGCCATGACCACCCGCGCCTTCCAACCGAAGGCGCTTCTGCACACACTTCTGAACACTACCGCTGTTCGAGGGGAGGCTCAAGGTCCGGTAGTCCCGGCAACCTGCCGTTGAGCCTACCCGTGGTTCAAAGACGGCTGTGGGTCGGTACCGGGCACTCAGCCATTTGCTTTGCCTGAAGAAATCCGGTGCATGACGAGCCGCGGTACAGGCGGTCGCCTGTATCCGCGCGGCGCTCGCGGCTGGCGAGCGCATTTAGGGTACTTGCAAGTTACGCTGGAGCTGAGCCCTTGTGCGGGCTCAAGGCGAACGGTTGTATTCTCGCGTGCCGGCTTAACGGCTGCCCAATTCTCCGGGCGCACTCGGCGCCCTTGTCAGGACCAGCTGGCCGTCCTTCACCGGAATGCGGTCGCCGGGTTCGTGGTCCATGCGCACGCGTCCGGCCTTCTCGCCGAGTCGATAGTCGACGTCATAGCCAACCACCCGCTCGCTGGTGTCCTTCACCGTCTTGCACCGGGTTTCCGTGGTGCTGTAGGTGTCGTTGGCCTGCATGTTCTCCTGGATCTTATTGCCCGCATAACCGCCTGCGGCGGCGCCAGCGACGGTGGCGAGCTTCTTGCCGCTGCCTGCGCCGATCTGGTTGCCGAGCAGGCCGCCTGCCAGGGCGCCGACCACCGTTCCGGCGATCTGATGTTGATCCCTGACCGGGGCGCGATGATTGACCACCACATCCCTGCATACTTCGCGCGGCGTCTTGATCTGTTCCGTGAGTGGCTGCACGGCGACCACATCGGCGTACTTCGGCCCGTGATCAACCAGGTTGTAGGTTGCAACGGCACCCCCTGCCGTGACGCCCAATGCGCCCAGCCCGATGCCCAGCATCATTGATTTGTCCATACGTTCCCCCGGCCCTGAGTCTGGTGCGAAAAAATCGCAATAGGCGATTGTATTGCTGTGTCAGCCGGCGGTTTGAGCAGGGAAACAAAGAGATACCCAATGATCCGGGTACAGGGCGCGCTATCCGGGACGCACTGCGCTAATGTCCGATCACCCACCGTCGCCCCTCGGCGACGACCTTGTACAGGCGCCAGCCGTCCGCGCCGGGCGTGCCGCACAGGCCGTAGATGAAGGGCAGGTCGACGCGGCCGGGGATCTCGAAGCGCAGGTCGCGGAAGGCGGCGCACAGGCTGCCGGAGGCGTCCTGCTGCGCGTGGTCCAGCACCGGGAACATTGCGAACCAGCGGTAGAAGGCGAAGTCCTCCTTGCCCCACACTTCGCGCGCGAAGCCCTGCAGGTCGGCGTTGCCGAAGCGCGGGCGCGTCTCCCACTGCGCGAGCGCGACCGGGCGGTAGGGGGCGGAGAAGCGGCGGATGAAGTTGTCGTCGGGGTCGGCGGCGAGGATCTCGCTGCGGCGCGTGTTGAGGTGGGCGTAGTGGTAGTGCTCGCCGTCGAATACGATCGCGGTCCAGTTGAAGGGCGAGGCGGGGCGGGGCGCCGCGTCGACTTCGACGACGGGCACCTTGTTCGCGGCCGCCCAGCTGCGCGCGGCGGCGATCGCCTCGCCGCGGCCGAGCGCGCCGACGCCTATCCATGCGACGACGAGCGCGAGCGCGGTGGCTGCGGGGATGCGGCTCGTGCGCCACAGGGCGCTTGCGACGAGGCCGGCGACGAGCACGCCGGTGAGCACGAGGTCGATGATGAAGGTGGTGCCCCAGCCGAAGCGCCGGTCGGAGAAGGGGGCGAGGATCATCGTGCCGAACTGGGTGATGAGATCGCCGCCGATATGGATCAGGATGCCGGCGCAGGCGACGGTGTAGAAGCCGCGCCAGTCCGTTCCCGGGCGGCTGCGCCGCGCAAGATGGGCGAACAGCCAGGCGAGCAGCAGGCCCCACAGCGGCAGCAGGACGAGCGAGTGGGTGACGCCGCGGTGGCCGCGCAGGTAGGCGAGTTCGGAGACGTAGCCGAGGACGAAGTCGAGGTCGGGGAAGGCCGCGGCCGCCGCGCCGGCGGCGACGGTCTGCCAGACGGGCAGGGGCGCCGCCGATGCGGAGGGGGTTGCGGCCGCGGTGAGGCTGGCGGCGGGACGCCGTGCGGCGAGCAGGCGGCCGACGATCGCGCCGGAAAGGGCGTGGGTGAGGGTGTCCATGGGGCGTTGGAGGCGATCGGGAGGGCTTCGTTCCCGGCGGGGCGGTCCGTGACGTCTGCTTGACCCATCCCCACCCC
>NZ_WTVS01000167.1 GCF_012911005.2 Aromatoleum toluolicum
ACACAAAACGGCTTCACCACGCTGCTGCAGGACCGCGGCTTCGTGAGCCTGACACTGAAGACGACCTTCTGAGGAGGAGGACCCCCATGAAACTCACCCAAACCCTGCTGTCGGCGGCGCTCGCGCTCGCCCTGAGCGGTGCGGCCGTGGCCGCGATCACGCCCGAAGAGGCGAAGAAGCTCGGCACCACGCTCACCGCGGTCGGTGCCGAGAAGGCCGGCAACAAGGACGGCACCATCCCCGACTACACCGGCGGGCTCACCACCGCCCCGGCGGGCTTCAAACCGGGCGACGGCATCCGCCCGAACCCCTTCGCCAGCGAGAAGCCGCGCCTCGTGATCGACGCCAAGAACCTCGCGCAGCACGCCGACAAGCTCACCGAAGGGACCAAGGCGCTGCTGCAGAAGTACCCCACGTTCCGCGTCGACGTGTACCCGACGCACCGCAGCGTCGCCTTCCCCAAGTTCGTCGCCGACAACACCGCGAAGATCGCGACGCAGGCCAAGACCAACAACGACGGGCGCTCGATCGAAGGCGCACACGCCGGCTTCCCGTTCCCGGTCCCCAAGACCGGCTATGAAGCGATGTGGAACCACCTGGTGCGCTACAACGGCCAGGCCTACGAGGTGAAGTACCGCAACCTCAACGTCGATGCGAGCGGCCGCACGACGCTCGCCACCGAAGGCATGAATGTCCAGGAGTTCCCGTTCTGGGACGCGAGTAAAACCTCGGCCGAGACCTACTGGCGCATCAAGAACACCTACACCGGCCCGGCGCGCCGGGCGGGCGAGGCGCTGCTGATCGTCGATCCGCTCGACATCGGCAACAAGGACCGCCGCGCGTGGACCTACCTGCCGGGGCAGCGGCGCGTGAAGGTCGCACCGGATCTCTCGCACGACACGCCCAACCCGGGCACGGCCGGGGGCAACACCTTCGACGACATCTTCATCTTCACCGGTTCGATGGACCGCTTCGACTTCAAGCTCGTGGGCAAGAAGGAGATATACGTGCCGTACAACGCCTACAGCGCGGTGTATCAGGCCAAGCAGGACGATCTCTTGAAGCCCAACCACCTCAACCCGGACCTCGTGCGCTGGGAGCTGCACCGCGTGTGGGTGGTGGAAGCGACGCTGCGCGAAGGCAAGCGCCACGTGTATAGCAAGCGCACCTTCTACCTCGACGAGGACTCGTGGGCGGCGCTCGCCTCCGACCAGTACGACGCCCGCGGCCAGCTCTACCGCGCCGGCTTCGCCTACATGGCCCCGAGCTACGACCTGCCGGCGCCCTACACCGACATGTTCGGGCATTACGACCTGGTCGCGGGCATCTACTCGCTGACCGGCTTCAGTGCCGAGACCGGTGGCATGCGCCAGTCCAAGCCGCTGACCGACCGCGACTGGTCGCCCGATTCGCTCGCCGGTTCGGGTATCCGGTAAGGCAATCGGCTCAGCGGGCGGGTGTGATCGCGGGCGGAGAATGCCCGGCGTCCCCGCTCGCGACGGACAAGAAGAGTTCCCCTCCCCGGGGCCCGGCGCGACGAAGGTTTGATCGCGCCGGGCAACCCGGCCCCAACAGAGGAAAAGCGATGAACGTGCACCGAATCTGTGGAGCACTGGCGGCGTTCGCGCTGCTGATTCCGGCTGGCGCCCCCGCGGCCGGTTTCCAGGATGTGCTCGATGCGCCGGCGATGGCGAGCGAGCTGGCGGCCAGGGGCCTGATCAACGGCCTGGCGTTGGCGGGACAGCGGGTGGTCGGCGTGGGCCAGCGCGGCCACGTGGTGTACTCGGACGACCAGGGCCAGAGCTGGCGCCAGGCGAAGGTGCCGGTGAGCTCGGACCTCGTCGCCGTGAGCTTCCCGACGCCGCAGAAGGGCTGGGCGGTGGGTCACGACGGCGTCGTGCTGCACTCGAGCGACGCCGGTGCGACCTGGACCAAGCAGCTCGACGGCCGCGCGCTCGGCGAGCGGATGGTGGCGTACTACAAGACCCGGACGGGCGACGACGCGGCGAAATGGGTCGCCGAGGCCGAGCGCTTCGCCGCGCAGGGCG
>NZ_WTVS01000168.1 GCF_012911005.2 Aromatoleum toluolicum
GCGTAAACCCATCCCCACCCCAGCCCTCCCCTTGAAGGGGAGGGAGTTCACCCCGCGACAGCGCGCCCGAAGAATCGTACAAGCAATGCCAACGAGATGAGGACAGGAAGATGATCACAGCAGGAATCGACATGGGTTCGCGCAGCGTGAAGGTCGTGCTGCTCGAAGAGCTGGACCTGGAAGGCAAGCCGCAGCTGGTGGTGAAGAAGGCGCACATGATGCTGCCGGGCGACCTCGACGCGGATCAGGCCGCCGAACAGGCCTACGACGCAGCGTTGCAGGCCGCGGGCGTCACCCGCGATCAGGTGAAGTCGGTGTTTGCCACCGGCGCCGGCCGCAGCCAGGTCGCCTTCGCCAACGAAGGCGTCACCGAGATGACCGCTGGCGCGCGCGGCGCGGTGTACATGTACCCGCAGGCCCGCACCGTCGTGGACGTCGGTGCTGAGGAAGGTCGCGGCATCAAGACCGACTCGGACGGCAAGGCGATCGACTTCGCCGGCAACGAGAAGTGCGCCGCCGGCGCCGGCTCCTTCGCCGAGGCGATGAGCCGCGCGCTGCAGCTGTCGCTCAAGGAGTTCGGCGAGGCGAGCCTGAAGTCGGACAAGAGCATCCCGATGAACGCGCAATGCACGGTGTTCGCGGAATCCGAAGTGGTGTCGCTGATCCACTCCTCGACGCCGAAGGAAGACATCGCCAAGGCGGTGCTGGATGCGGTGGCGAGCCGGGTGTGCGCGATGGTCCGTCGCGTCGGCATCGAAGGCAACGTCGTGCTGATCGGCGGCATGGGTCACAACCCCGGGTTCGTCGCTTCGCTGAAGAACGCGATGGAGGTGGACGAGGTGCTGCTGCCCGAGTTGCCCGAATACGCCAGCGCGCTGGGCTGCGCGCTGATCGCGGCCGAGCGCCTGCACTGAACCGACCGGACACGACTTGAGGAGCAAGCAAATGAATGCAGGAATCGACGCAGTAAAGCTGGCCACCGCCGTCCCCGAGAAGAAGGAATTCTGGCGCTGGCAGGAAAACACCTGGTTCGACGAGACCAAGAACTGGAAGGACGCCAAGATCATCACCTGCGGCATCGACGTCGGCTCGGTGTCCTCGCAGGCGGTGCTGGTGTGTGACGGCGAGCTGTACGGCTACAACAGCATGCGCACCGGCAACAACTCGCCGGACTCGGCCAAGAACGCCCTGCAGGGCATCATGGACAAGATCGGCATGAAGCTCGAGGACATCCACCATGTCGTCGGCACCGGCTACGGCCGGGTGAACGTGCCCTTCGCCCACAAGGCGATCACCGAGATCGCCTGCCATGCCCGCGGCGCGAACTACATGGGCGGCAACAAGGTCCGCACCATCCTCGACATGGGCGGCCAGGACTGCAAGGCCATCCACTGCGACGAAAAGGGCAAGGTCACCAACTTCCTGATGAACGACAAGTGCGCAGCCGGTACCGGTCGCGGCATGGAAGTCATCTCCGACCTGATGCAGATCCCCATCGCCGAGCTGGGCCCGCGCTCCTTCGAAGTCGACGAGGAGCCGGAAGCGGTGTCGTCGATCTGCGTGGTGTTCGCGAAATCCGAGGCGCTGGCGCTGCTCAAGGCCGGCTACACCAAGAACAAGGTGATCGCGGCTTACTGCCAGGCGATGGCCGAGCGGGTCGTGAGCCTGCTGGAGCGGATCGGTGTCGAGGAAGGCTTCTTCATCACCGGCGGCATCGCGAAGAACCCGGGCGTCGTGAAGCGCATCGAGAAGCTGCTGGGCATCAAGGCCGTCGACACCAAGATCGACAGCCAGATCGCCGGCGCGCTGGGCGCGGCACTGTTCGGCTACACGCTGATGCAGAAGCAGGGCGCCAAGTAATTGGTGCCAGGGCCACGACCGTCGCCGGAACCCGCCTGAGGTA
>NZ_WTVS01000169.1 GCF_012911005.2 Aromatoleum toluolicum
GTAAGCGGTAACTGACGAGCGTCCTTGACTACTTCGAGATTTCGAAGAGATCGGATCGCAGGGGGTTGGCCGCGAAGTGCTGCTTCCACAGACGGGGGGTGAGTTGCGCGACGTCGGCAGCGGGGTGTTGGCCGACACGCTGCAGCACATCGACCAGATAGTCGTACGGATCGATGTCGTGCAGCCGACAGGTGGCGATCAGGCTCTGCGCGATACCGACGTATTTGGCGCCGACCTCGGTCCAGCAAAAGAGCCAGTTGCGACGACCCATCGGCACCACGCGTAGCGCCCGCTCGAGATGGTTTGTGTCGATCGCCACTTCAGGATCGCGCAGGTACACCTCGAGGGCGGCCCGGCGCTCCCGCACATAAGCCATGGCGGTGGTGAGCGGCGAGCTGGGCAACAGGCCGTGGGTGTCGAACTGGGCATCGACCCAGGCGAAGAACTCGTGGACCACGGGCTGTGCATGCTCGATCCGGTACGCCCGGCACGCCTCGCCGACGAGCGTGGCCTCGCGGATGCGTTTTTCGACCGCATAGAGCTTGCCGATCATCTCCAGCGCCCGGCCCGCGCGCTCGGGCTCGACCGACTGGGCGTCGAAGAACTTCCTCCTCGAGTGCGCCCAGCATTGCGCGTGCGTGAGCCCGCACTTCTCGGCATAGCGTTCGTAGGCGCCATAGCCATCGGTGAGCAGCACCGCCCCCTCGGGCGGCGGGTCGGTGCCCAGGATCTGCTCGATGTGCTGCGCCTTGCGGCTCTCGCGATAGACGAAACAGATCTCGTCACGTTCGCCATAGACCGGCCAGAAGTAGCCGCCCTTCATCTTGCCGGGGCCGGCCCGGCCGGCCTTGATCGGGGTCTCGTCCATCGCCTTGATGCGGCTCGCGCGGATCGAGTCGAGTTGGGCCGTAAAGATCGGTTCGAGCAGCGCGAGCGCCCCGTGGGTGAGCTGCGTGAGCCACGGGCGCGACACCCTGATGCCATTGTCGCCGAGCCGCTGGTGCTGGCGGTAGAGCGGCTGGTGGTAGCAGAACTTGTCCGTGATGAGCCCGGCGACGAAGCTCACATCGGCGCGGCTGCCGCGAATCACCCCCCCGGGTGCCGCCGGGCAGGAAATCGCCTGGGTGTCGAGGCGCTTGATCACCGGGCGCACGTACTTGAGGATCACGTAGCTGCCCGGGCGCTGCGCCAGGCGGTGACTGACCTTTTCGCCGATCACCTCGAACTGGTCGGGGGCGAGCCCCTCGGCCTCGGGGTTGGGCACCTCGATGGTCTCGACCGGCACGCGGGCCTCGTCGAAGAACAGCGCCGATGCGTCGCCCTTGGCGCAGTCGCTGGTGCGGGCCCGGCGGGTGTGGGCGGCAATGTCCTGACCGGGGGGCGGCGGCGAGGATTCGGGCACCGGCAACTCGCCCAGGCTCATCTGATGCGGGTTGGCGTCCACGAGGCGCTTCTCGCTCTTCGCCCCGAAGAGCTGGCGCCGGAACCAGTCGAGCTGGTGGCGCATCGCCTCGCATTCGCCTTTGATGACCTCGAACTGGCGCTGCTGCGCCAGATGCGCGCCCGCCAGTTCGACGACCTGATCGGCCGTCCACCGGGCGGCTTCTTCACGGGTCGGCAGCTGCGTCAAAGGCGTCGGAGGCATGGCGTCATTTTACCAAAAAAGCCAGCATTCATGCGGGTTTGCGGTGACTTGCGGGCAGCGCGAAGCGCTTTTTGAAGCGTGCCGGCTCGATGCCTTCGAGCAGCAGCTTCAGCCCCGTCCAGTCCATCTCGCGGCTCGTCGTCCGCGACCAGTCCGACACGAAGCGACCCGACTCGAGCCGCTTGGCCCAGATGCAAAACCCGCTGCGGTCCCAGTACAACACCTTCATCTGGGTCGCGCGCCGGTTGATG